>JBMYRW010000017.1:15778-38119 GCA_049602735.1 Thermoplasmatota archaeon | reverse complement strand
GCGACCCCCCATCACGTCACATCACGCTCCAGAGGTATCACCATGCAACGCGACCAACAGAACCTCACCACACGGCCCGTCCGCGTCCAGAAGGCCCGCCCCCAGGACGCCGGACGCTCCATCGTCCGCATCGACCCGGAGATCGTCGAGGCCATGTGCCTGCGAACCGGCGACGTCGTGCAGGTCAAAGGCGACCGCACGACCGTCGCCAGCGTCTACCCCGGCTACCCTGATGACGCCGGCTCGGGCGTCGTCCGCATGGACGGTGTCACGCGCAGCAATGCCGGCGTCGGCATCGACGACAAGGTCGAGATCGAACGCATCCGCGCCCCCACAGCCACGAGCCTCTCCCTGGCCCCCGTGGCCACCCCTGTGGGGCCCTTCGACATCCGCGCCTTGGTGGCCGACCACATCGTCGGGCGCCCCGCGCGCCAAGGCGACCTCCTGCGCATCGAGGTCATGGGCCAGACCGTCGACCTCGTGGTCACCGACCACGCCCCCAAGGGTGACGCCGTGCTCATCGGCCCCGCCACGGCGCTCCACGTCGCCGAGGAGCCCGCCCCGGAAACCCGCACGGCCACCGGCATCCCCCGCGTCACCTACGAGGACATCGGCGGCCTGCAAGGGGAACTCAAGCGCGTGCGCGAAATGATCGAACTGCCGCTGCGGCACCCCGAGGTCTTCCGCAAGCTCGGCGTCGAACCCCCGAAGGGCGTCCTGTTGCACGGCCCGCCCGGCACCGGCAAGACGCTGCTGGCCAAGGCGGTCGCCAACGAGACGCAGAGCAACTTCTTCCACATCGGCGGCCCCGAGATCATGAGCAAATTCCACGGCCAGTCGGAAGAGAACCTCCGCGAACTCTTCGACAAGGCCCGCGAACAGGCGCCGAGCATCATCTTCCTCGATGAGATCGACGCCATCGCCCCCAAGCGGGACGACACGCCGGGCGAGACCGAGCGGCGCGTGGTGGCCCAACTGCTCAGCCTCATGGACGGCCTGGAGGAACGTGGCCGCGTCGTCGTCATCGCCGCCACCAACAGGCCGGACAGCATCGACCCTGCCCTGCGCCGCCCCGGCCGTTTCGACCGCGAGATCGAGATCGGTGTACCGGACAAGGCCGGCCGCAGGCAGATCCTGGACGTCCACACCCGCTCCATGCCCCTGGCCGACGACGTGGACCTTGACAGCCTCGCCGCCCGCAGCCACGGCTTCGTCGGGGCGGACCTGGCCAGCCTCGCCAAGGAGGCGGCGCTGGAGGCCGTCCGCCGCGTCCTGCCGGAGTTGGACCTCGCCAGCGACACGATCCCCGCCGAGACCCTGGACAAGCTCACCGTCACCCGCGACGACCTGGAACGGGCGTTCACGGCACTGACCCCGAGCGCCATGCGGGAGGTCGCCATCGAGGTGCCCGACGTCACCTGGGACGACGTGGGCGGCCTGGAGGCGGCGCGGCAGGAACTGGCCGAATGCATCGAATGGCCGCTGCGCTACGGCGGCCTGTACGACCACATGGGCGCCCAGACGCCGCGCGGCGTCCTGCTGCACGGCCCACCCGGCACCGGCAAGACGCTGCTGGCCAAGGCGCTCGCCCATGAAGCCGGCGTCAACTTCGTCTCCGTCAAGGGGCCGGAGCTGCTCTCCAAATGGGTCGGCGACAGTGAGAAGGGCGTCCGCGAGGTGTTCCGCAAGGCCCGCCAGAACGCCCCCTGCATCGTCTTCCTGGACGAGGTGGATGCGTTGGCTCCCCGCCGCGGCGGCCACTTCGACAGCGGTGTGACGGAGCGCGTGGTCGGCCAACTGCTCACGGAACTGGACGGCCTGGAATCCCTGCGTGGCGTGCTCGTTCTGGGTGCCACCAACCGCCGCGACCTCCTGGACGACGCCCTCCTGCGGCCCGGCCGCTTCGACCGCATCGTGGCCATCCAGGCACCGGACGAAGCAGCACGGAAGGCGATCCTGGCGGTGCACGGTCGCCGCGTCCCATGGGCCGACGACGTCGACGTGACCGAGTATGCGCAGCGCACCGACGGCTGGAGCGGCGCCGAGTTGGCCGCGCTCTGCCACGAGGCCGTGCTACTGGCGATCCGACGCGCGGTCCAGGATGGACTCGATGGCACGGACGAGGCGGCCGTCGCGGCCTGTCGCGTCACCGGCGACGACCTGGACGCCGCCTTCGACAAGGTGACGGCCCGGCGCCAAGCCAGCTGACACCTTGTCCCGTCTCTTCCTGCTCCCCCCGACTCTCCCTCCTTCCGCCCATCCACCGATCCACCCTGCACGGTGGCGGCCGGTGGCCGTCCGACCGGGAACCGCGATCGGAGCAACCCGTGCGCCGAAACGGCTTCGTAGCCGGAGAGCAAGCTCCCTGCATGCAGAAGGCGTCTTGGACGGTGGCCTTGCTGATGGCGGCCCTTCTGGCCGGCTGCGCCGACGAACCTGCGCCAGCTGAGGACGAGGGCGCCTTGCGGGTGGCAGAGGTGAAGGCGACCAAACAGGCCGGTGCCATCGGCGGTGTCGTCGTGGATGACACCATCCGCCCGGTCGTCGGCGCCACCGTGACCCTACGAGGCGCCACGATCGCGAACCTCACCACCCAGACCGACGCCGTGGGGCAGTTCGCCTACGAAGACCTGGAGCCAGGGACCTACTTCCTGGACGTGCAGGCGGAGGGGCACTTCCGCGCCCAGAGCTCTGTTACCGTCGCCGCCGGGCAGGTCGCCAGCGCCAAGGTCCTCTTGGAGGTCGACCGGACGCCTCAACCGTACCACGAGACCTTCGACTTCAACGGCATCCTGGTCGTCTCCGACTGGTATGGCACGTATCTTCTCACCACCGCCCTCGGGAACACCGCCCTGTGCGAGTGCGAGTTCCATTTCGAACCCGGCCCCGTCGTGACGGACATCATCGTGGAAGCGGTCTGGGAGTCCCGCCTCGGTATCCCCGACCATCAGCTCTACTTCGAACTGGAGACCGTGGAGCCCTCCGAAGGCGTGGCGGAATACTCCACGTCCCCTGCGCTGCTGCGGCACCCCCGCGGAGCCTTCGACGCGGACGCCGAGGAGTTCCTCGTGCGGGTCTCCAGCGACGTCGGTGCCGACGTGGACCAGCCGTTCGAGCTCTTCGTGACCCTCTTCCACAACGGACCCGCACCGCGAGGTTGGTCCTTCGTGGAGCAGTCGAGCTGATCGGCCGCGTGAATTCAACGACGTGACTAGGTTGCCTAAGAAACCCCTGCGGGTCGTCTCTCCTATGTGGTGGAATCGACACCTGTGCGGCAACGGTCTTGTGCAAGGCCCTCTGTGGGCGGGATGGTGGTAGTGGTGCGTGTCCCTCTGGTGACGCTCCTGTTCGTGGTGACCCTGCTTGCCGGGTGCAGCAGTGATGACGGTGGCGGCGTCCAAGAGATCGTCGTCGAATCGGCTCCCATCGAGACCGTGGAATCAGAAGGCGACGGCGCCGATGGCGAGGCGGGCGCGCCTCCGCCCGTGGTCGACGACAAGAAGGGGAAACGGGGCCATCTGGCCGGTTTCGTGGTCAATGATGTGCTGCGGCCCATCGAAGGCGCGACGGTCAGCCTGCCCGGCGTCGACCTGGACCATGACACGGACCGCGACGGCGGCTTCGCGTTCGCCGACCTGATCCCCGGGCCGTACCTGTTGCGCGCCAACGTCACCGGCCACGAGCCGGCCGAGGCGATCGTGGAGATCAAGCCCGGGGAGTTCACCCGTGTCAAGTTCGTCCTCGAGCGCATCCGGCCGCCGGAACCGTACCATGAGACCATCAAGTTCGAAGGCTTCTCCGACATCACCGGCAACCCCTTCGACTTCGGCCTGACCGGGATCTTCGGCTGCAACACCTGCGTGTGGGACCATACGTTCAGCCCTGGCCTCCACAGCATCGTCATCGAGGCCGCCATGGACCCCTACACGGGGGTCGGCGTGGGCGGCGCGGCCTACAATTCGTTCTACTACAGCCTCCGGGACGTCAACTGCTGCAGCTCGTACGCCTACGGGACCCACAGCAACCCGATGCGGGTGGAGGTGACGCCGGAGCAACTGGGCGCCAACGCCGACGGCATCGAGATCCGCGTGGAGCCGGAATCGTTCCCCGCCCCTGAGACCAACAAGCGCTTCGAGGTCTACGTCACGGCGTTCTACAACGGTGGCCCGCCGGAAGGTTGGAGTTTCCTGGAGGACGCCTGATGAAGCCGCGGCGCGCGGCCCTGTCGGCTGTGACCCTGCTGGCGCTCTTGCTGGCCGGTTGCAGCGACGGCGGCGGTGCCAGCCCGGACGAAGAGCTGGTCATCCCGTCCCAGACGGTCATCGATGACGGCGAGACGGATGACGTGGCCAGCGGCGACCTGCCCTCTGAGGCGACGCCCAAGGGCGGCGAACGGGGCCATCTGACGGGCTACGTCATGGACGACGCGCTGCACCCGCTCGAGGGCGCGACCCTGTCCTTGCCGGGCCTCGAGGAGGAGCGCACGAGCCTCGATGACGGCAGCTTCGCCTTCGCGGACCTCTGGCCCGGACCGTACCGCCTGGAGGCGCGCGCGCCCGGCCACCGCCCCGCCGAGGCGATCATCAGCGTCGAACCGGACGGCTTCACGCAGGTGAAGGTGATCCTGGCCCGCGAAGCGCCGCCGGACCCGTACCATGAGACCCACAGCATGCGGGGCTTCATGGACGTCACGAGCGCCGACGTGGGCGGCGTGTTCTCCATCAACCTGATGGGCTGCAACGAATGTGACTTCGACCTCGTCCCGGACGGCCCCAACCTGCAGGGGATCGTCATCGAGGGCGTCATGGACCCGCATCAGACCGGCGGCACGCACCAGTTCGCGCTGACGGTGCGCCAGGACGGCAGCAGCGGCGCCACGGTGTACAGTGGCACCCAGCAGAACCCGTTCCGGTTGCATCTCACGCCGGAGCAGTTGGGTGACGCCGAGTCGTGGTGGATCCGTGCCTGGCCGACGGGGACGCCCCCGGAGTTCGGTAAGGAGTTCCAGGTGTTCATGACGGCGTTCTACAACGAGCCCCCTTCCGAGAACTGGGCGTTCATCCGGTGACGGCCGCCGACCGCGGCCGCCGAAAACCTGAAATCATTGGATAACAGGGGAACGTCCATGCGCGGACCCCGAAACCTCTCCATGGCAGCCCTGCTGTTGACGGCCCTGCTGGCCGGTTGCGCCAGCGACGGCGGCAACCCCGGGGATTCCTTCGAACTCGGGGACGGCTCCACGGTCGACCTGGATGACGTCTCGGCCCGCAAGGGCTTCGGGGCCATCAGCGGCGTCGTCGTCGACCCCGCCATCCGCCCCGTCGCCGGCGCCATCGTGACCCTACGCAGCGCCGGCATCAACACCACGACCGCCGACGATGGCCGCTTCGCCTTCGAGGACGTGCAACCTGGCTTCCATTTCCTTGACATCCGCGGCGCCGGGTACCAGGCCAGCCAGAGCAGCGTCGACGTGCTGGAAGGCGGCGTGGCCAAGGTGAAGGTCCTGCTGGAGATCGACGCGTCCCCGCAACCCTACCACACCACGTACAAGTTCGCGGCGTTCGCTGACGCCACGGCGGGCATCGCCGGCTGGGCCGCGGACCTGTTCCTCGAAGACCTGGGGCTCAGCCTCTGCAAGTGCTTCTTCAACTTCAGCGTCGATCAGCCGCCCGCCAGCTTCGTCATGGAGGCGGAATGGGTCGACTCCATCCCTGGCAAGCCGACCGGGGCCACGGAGTACTACTTCAGCCTCAGCAGCGACGAGCCGTACGAACTGGAGACAACGTACGTCACCAGCCCCGCCCTGTGGGTCATGAACGGCAGCTTCTACCCCGAGGACGCCCGGACCTACAGCATCAGCCTCTACCCGGACGACTTCTGGCCCACGTACAACCAACAGTACGAGGTGTTCGTGACCGTGTTCTACCTGGAACGCCACCCGGACGGCTGGAGCTTCCTCTCCGGCGACAGCCAGTAGCCCCCGCCGCAGCACCTAAGAGGAGGCCCGGCTCGGCGCGACCCATGGCCGCCGCAACGGGAGACACGATCCAGGTCCACTACACGGGACGCCTCACGACCGGACAGGTGTTCGACAGCAGCCGCGAACGCGACCCCCTCACCGTCCAGCTCGGCGCCGGCCAGGTCATCGCCGGCTTCGAGAACGCACTGGTCGGCATGGAAGAAGGCGACACCACCACCGCCACGCTCGCCCCCGAGCAGGCCTACGGCGAACACGACGAGCGCCTCGTGCGCAAGGTCAGCCACGAGGACCTCAAGAGCGACGCCCTCGAGGTCGGCGTCCGCCTCGCCCTCCAGCGCGAAGACGGCATGGTCATGGAGGCCAGCGTCACCGCCATGGACGACGAAGGCATCACCCTCGACTTCAACCACGAACTGGCCGGCAAGACCCTCGTCTTCGACCTCGAAGTCGTCAGCATCCAGAAGGGCGAATAAGTCCGCCCGGCTGGCCCGGCAGGTGCCGCGCCTCATCGCCTTCGACCTGGAGACCACTGGACTCGACGACCTGCAAGACCGCATCATCGAGTTCTGCTTCATCGAAGTGGACGAAGCGCTGCAACCCGTGAGCAGCCCCTGGAGTGAGCTCGTGGACCCGCAACGGGACATCCCCCAAGAGGTCCAGGAGATCACCAACATCACGCCGGACATGGTGGAGGGACGGCCGCCGTTCGCGCAGCACGCCGCACGCATCCAGCGCCTCGTGGCCGACGCGACGCTCATCGCCCACAACCACCGCTTCGACCTCACCTTCCTCCACAGGGAGCTCGAGCGGGCCGGCCAACCCGGCCTCGACCCCAACCACCCCTGCGTCGACACCCTCGGCATCGAACGCGCCGTCAACGCCCACAACCTCGCCGCCACCTACCAGCGCTACACGGGCAACGAGATGGACGGCGCCCACCGCAGCCAAGCCGACACGGAGGCGACGCTGGAGATCCTGCGCCACCAGATCAAAGGCCATGGCCTACCCCCCGCCGGCGAACTGACCCAGGCCGCCGTCCGTCGCCTCCGCGACCCGGACGACGACCCCCGCCGCTGGCTCGACCACGCCCACCGCTTCTACGAGGACACCGACGGCACCGTCCGCTTCGGCTTCGGCAAACACCGCGACGGGCCCGTGGCCGACGAACCAGGCTTCCTTCGATGGATGCTCAACCGGGACTTCGCCCCCGATACGTTGGCTGTGGCCCGCCGGCTGCTGGGCGCCGCTGAAGGTAGGGCCACGCCATGAAGGTCCTCTGCGTGGGCAAGAACTACGCCAAGCATGCCCGTGAGCTCGGTGGCGAGACGCCGTCTTCGCCCATCTGGTTCTGGAAGCCGGAATCCTCCATCATCGGCGACGGCGATGCCGTGGTCCTGCCGCAGGGCATCGGCGACGTCCATCACGAGGTAGAGTTGGCCGTCCGGATCGGCAGCCGCATCCGGCGCGCCGGGGCCCAGGAGGCCCTGCGATGCGTGGATGCCATGACGGTCGCCGTGGACGTGACGGCGCGGGACCTGCAGGCCGAGGCGAAGCGCCTTGGACGCCCCTGGACGCAGGCGAAAGGGTACGACACGTTCCTGCCGCTGGGCTCCTGGTTGGAAGGGCGCGGCGACGAACTGGACCTCGCGGGGCAGCACCTTCGGTTGACCGTGGACGGCGAGGTCCGCCAGGAAGCGCCGACATCCGAGATGACCTGGGACGTGGCCGCCCTCCTGGCTACAGCCTCCACGTGGACGACGCTTGAACCGGGCGACGTGCTCCTCACCGGGACTCCCGCCGGCGTCGGACCCCTGGCGGCAGGGCAGACCATGGTCGCGGAACTGGTGGGCCACGCGCGCCTCACCAACCCCGTCGAAGCGTAGGGCCCATCCCCATCAGGCCGGCTGCAAAGGTTAAGGCCGCCGGGGCCGGCTCACAGGGCATGAAGCGTACGCTGCTCACGGTCGCCACGTTGCTCCTTGTGGGCGTCGCGGGATGCCTGGACGAGGACGACCCCCGGCCCAACCAGGTCGACACCGACCCTACGTCCGAGAACGAACGCATCCTTGGCGCGCGGCCCCTGGCGGCCAACGGCACCCTCGATGAAGGCCGGTCCCCCGACCTCCTCGACTGGTACCTCGTGAGCGGCGACATCTCCCCCAACGGCAGCACCAGCGGCTTCTCCTTGCCGATCCCCGCCGACGCCATCCTCTCCGACGGTGGCTTCCGCTACGTGATCTTCCAGGTACTGCCCCTCATGCCCGAGATGGACGCCGTGGACGAATGGGGCTTCTACGTCTTCGATGAGGACGGCGGCGAGGCACGCTTCCGGTTCGCCAGCATCGGCTCCCCCCTCGAATACACCTTGAACGGCCTCGTCGGCGGGGCCACGGAAGAGGTGGACACCTCCCAGACGCCGCACTGGTTCGCCATCGGGCTCGACGACGACACCGGCGCCGGCGACCTGCTGCACATCGTCATGGCCGCCCGCGGCGAACCCCGCGCCGCCAACTTCGGCGAAGCCGCGTTCATGGTCCAGTTCATCGAAGCGTTCCCCGACTTCGAGATCGACGGCAACGACCAGGAAGCGTTCACCGAGGCGTTCGAAGCGTTCCTGGAACGCCTCACCGAGAGCCTCGGCCGACAACCCATCGCCCCCGAGCGCACCGGCAGCGGCGACGGCTTCCACCAGGCCTACTACATCGAATACAACCAGGCGCTCGGCGGCTACCGCATCCGCACACCCACCGTCGACCTCCGCGACCCCCTGGTCGGCGTGGGTGCCGCCGTCGAAGCGGGCACCAAGGGCTCCGCCAGCAACTTCGCCAAGGACGGCTGGACCGCCGCGTTCGCCGGCTTCGACAACGATCTCCAAGCGGACCTTTGGAGCGTCCGGGCCGACATCCAGGGCCAGGACTTCGGCGGCACGGGCGCCCACACGGAGGTCGTGATCCGGACGCCGGTCGGCCAGACCGGCATCTTCGGCACCAGCGGCCCCGCCCTGTTCGCCGTCGCCGATGGCAGCGGCGGCAGCACGATCGACGTGTCGCGCACCGGCGCCGGCGTCCAGACGCTCGACCTCCGCTACCACATCCAGGTGGACCTGGCCGGCAGCCTCGAAGAGCTCCTTGGGCTCCCCGCCCAGACCGGCGGCGCGCTCACCAACAGCCTCCTGTTCCCCGTGCCCCAGGAAGCCCACGCCGGGCTCCACATCGGTCCCGCCGGCGTCGACGTCGGCCCGCTCCCCCGGTTCAGCGACCTCTAGGACGCGGCAGCCAAGCGGCTACCCAGCGCCGTCGGACGGACCACCAACGCACGCCCTTCCCGGGTCGCCTCCACCAGGCCGCCCTCTCGTAGACGCTTCAGGTGGTAGCTCACCGTCGCCGCGTCCAGCCCCGTCGACCGGGCCACCTCGCGGCCGTTGCACCCCGGCGAAGCGTCCACAGCAACCAACACATCCCGGGCGCCCTCGCCGCGCAGCCACGTGAGCGCCTCCATCTCGTCACGTCCCACGCCACGCCCCGGGAAGAAGCAGACGTAGCCACCCTGTTGCTTGCGCACCACCAGCCCCCGTGCAAGGAGCTGCTTCAGATGATGGTCCAAGGTGCCGCGGCTCGTGCCCAAACGGCGCTGCAATTCGCTCTGATGAAGCCCCGGCTCCGCCTCCACGGCCGCCAAGATGCCCTCCCGCATCGGATGCGCCAGCACCTGATCCTGCCGGAGGCGACTGAAGAGCCCCACGCCGAGGCCGCCCTTCAGCGTTGGCCACAACCAGTAGAGGACGCCCACCAGGACACCGAGGAAGCCCACGCCGGCCGCCGCCTCAGGCGTGGAAGGCCATTGCCAGAACGGGGACGTGGTGGCAAGAGCCTCCTCTGTGGGCTCCGGCTCGGTCTCCGGTGCGGGGGACGTCGGGAGGAGACCTTCATGGCGTTCCACCGCACGGGCCTCGCCCTCCTGGTACGAGAGGATGCGGCCGTCGTCGCGGACCGCGAGCGTGGTGAAGGCGTCCTCCCGGATCGACTCGCCGCCGAAAATCTGCTGAAATGGGTCGTCATCCGCAGCCTCTAGGCGGATTTCTTGGCCAACGAAGACGGAACCCTCCGCTTCGCTACAGTCCAGGTCCAAGCAGAACCCACTGAAGCCCCAGAAGAAGCCGGGACCATTCAGATGGGCACCGTCGTCGAACGCTTGCCACATGGCAGCCACCGAACCCACCGTCGGAAGCGACGTCATTGGCTTGTCTGGAAAGAACGAGGCCCATCCCTCCATGGGCACGAATGCGGTCAGCGGCCGAGCGAATGGCGGCGCCCATGGGAGTTCATCCTCGAACGGCTCTACCAGCGGATCGGTCATCTTCAGCACGTCCTCGACCTCCTGGACGGGCGCCTGGATGGTCACGCCACCGAGCACTTCGTCCGGCCCCTTGACCAAGAAGGCCCAACCGCGCTTTTCGCCCTCCGTGGCCTCGAAGACCAGGCTGCGGGCGTAGACGGGGAACGCGTCCGGGTTCTTGCCAATGAACGACCGGAACTCTTCGTTGGTCGCTGCATCTTGCCAAGCCATCTCAATGGTGTACGACGTGTCCATGCCCGTAGAATCGGGCCCGAAGAAGCCTGCCGGACCTGGGACCACAGGCGGCAGCGCGGGGCTTCCAGCGGGCTGGCCGGACGGGTACACGTCGTTGCCAGCTTCGAAGGCCACCAGTTCCAGGACCTCGTGGACCTGGACGCGGATCGTCTCATTCTCGAAATCCACGACCTTCTCCACTTTGACCGGTGCGGAGACCTCCCGTGCATACCACAACTTCACCTGGACCTCGTCAGAACGATACTCGTAGCGCACTGCATCGTAGCCGCGAACCTGCTCGACCGCGGTCGCCTCGAACAGCCAGCGGTCCTGGGCTTCGCCCGTTTCGTTGCCTTGGTCCGGGTCAATGGCGCCACCCTGAGAACCGCATCTGCCGCCCAGCTTGAGTGGCTCGGCTGTCCGGGTCGAGGCGCCTTGTAGGGGACTGATCATGCCGCAGGGCGTCCATTCGACATCGAACGTGGTGCCCACGATGCCGTAGGTGGCGTTGCGGGTGCGCTCGCCGAGCCCGATGTAGACCGGGGGGTCGCTCCAGGCGTACCAAGGGATCGTGCCGTTGCTGACCTGCCGCTCTGCGAACGCGGTGCCGTCGTGGTGGTCGAGGAGCATCTCGAAGCCGTAGGTCAGGTTCCCGTACGGCTCGTGGAATCCCCAGTACAACGGGGCGGCCATGCGCACCTCACCCGTCTCGTCATAGGCCTGACGCGCAGGTCGCCATTCGAACCGCTCCGTACCGCCGTCGTACGCGCGGGTTTCGTCGACGTCATTCCGGAGCCATTCTCCCTGGAAGGTGGCGGTCCCCGAAGCCTCATACGTCCCCCGATCCCCCTGCCTCACCGGCTGGATCCCGAACGTCTCCGGCAGGGGTTCTTCGCCGGAGGCGTAGGCGGCGCCGATGCCGAACGTGAGGGCCGCGCTGGCGACGAGCGTCACCAGGAGGGCGGCGGGGAGTCGGCGGGCGAGGGTCTTCGGGGCCATGGTGTGTCACCTTTGGCCGGCGCATATAGGCAGGCTGGCAGGATGTTCCAACGATTGGAGCATCGTGCCGGCAACAGGAGAGGACCGGGACCTGATGGACCCTTCGCGGCGCTTGACGGCCGACTATGCTGGGAGCTGGTGGCGTGCAAGGGCGGTGGGGTGGACCGTGAGGGCCCGGCCGCTGCGGCGGGATTCCACGAGGCCTGCCGCTTCCAGGCGGCGCAGGTGGTAACTGACGGTGCCGGCGTTGAGCCCTGCGTGGGCGGCGAGTTGCTTGCCGCTAGCCCCGGGGTGTTGGCAGGCCGCATCGAGCACCTTGCGCGCGCCGTCCGACTTGATGGCGGCAGCGGCGGCGCGGTCGGCGGGGGGCGTGCGGGCGGGAAAGTAGCAGGTGTAGCCGCCGCGGCGTTCCGCCACCAGGGCCCCTTGTTCCTCCAGGGTGTTCAGGTGGTGTTCCACGACGCCTCGGCCGCGCCCCATCTCCCGCACCAGTTGTTGGTAATGGATGCCGGGGCGGGCCGCGACGAGTTCGGTGAGGCGGCGGCGCACGGGGTGGTCGGCCACCTGTTGGGGACGCAGGCGACTAAAGAGTCCCAGCACGGGGGCGCCCTTGAGGGCCGGCCAGAGCCAGTAGAGGATCCCGACGAGAGCAGCCAGCAGGCCGACGCCGGCGGCCGTGGGGGGCGGAGGGAGGGGCCAGGCGGCGGCGAGCAAGGGTACCTCCGAGGTGGCGCTGTGGACCTCCCCAGGTCGGGTCTGCGGGGGTGCCTGGCCAGCGGGGCCGTTCATCTGCCAGGTGCCCTCGGTCGCTTCCAAGTAGAGGACACTGCCGTCGGAGCGGGTCCCGAGGCCGTCGAACCCGAAGGCGCCTTCGTCGCCGGCCAGCGATAGAGGGCTCGCCTCGTCGGCGTGGACGCGCCCGGCCACCAGGTAGCCGCTCTCGGCGGGGTGGCCCTCGATCGGGACCTGGAACGACCAACCGACGTGGAGGTGATCGTCGCCCGCCAAGCCCATGGCCTCCCACCGGGCCAGCACCGAGGCGACGGAAGGGAATTGGTCGGGAGCGTCCGCGGGGGATGGCCAACCCCAGAAAGACCCGTGGACCATGCCCATGCGGACCTCGTCGTGTCCCAGGGCGCCTTCGTCGAAGGGCGACGGCAGCGCGGCGGTGCCTGGGGCGATCTGGCGGGTCACCCAGAGGCTCGTCTCCTGATCGCCGTCCGTGACGGTCAGGTACCATCGGTGCTGGTCCAAGCCCGACCGCGTGAAGTCGTAGTCCCCCTGTGCCACGTAGGCATCCGGGTGATCAAGGAGGAACTGCACGAAGTCAGGGGACAGGCGCTCCGCGGCCGCCCAAGCCGCCGAAACGGGGAACGGGTGGTCGATGCCGGACGCATCGGGTCCTTCGCGGAGGCGTGGCGCCATCTGGATGGAGGGCAGTTCGGGCGCCGGGCGGGTGGGACCGGTCGCGGCCATCGCCTCGTCGACAAGGGGGCCCTTGCCCGGTAGGTACGAGGTCAGTTGCCACACGAGCTCGAAGGAATAGCCACCGCCTTCCTCGTCGATCGGCCACGACGAGGCCCCGATGCGGACCGGGTACGGGATCCCCGGCGCGTACCAGAGGCTGCGTTCGGCCATGCGGCCTTCGCCTTCGTCGTAGGCGACCAGCCGCACCGTCTGCAGGCCACCCTGCTCCTCTTGGCCGACGACCGTGAAGGGCGGCTGGTCCTCGCCGTACCACATGCAAGGGCCGCGCACCGTTACCACGTCGCCGGCGCCCAGCTCGTCTGCGTCCAGGAATTCGGCCCGGTAGCCGCAGAACGGCTCGCGGCCCTCGAAGTAGGTCCGCCAGCGCAGCTCGAAGCGCTCCTGGCTGAGCTCCAACGGCTCCCAGACGAGGCCCGCCATGCTCCACGACCACCCCGTATCCGCACCGATCTGGATCACGTCGCCCCGTTGGTCGAAGTGGCTGCTGCTGCGCCAACCGTCCGGGATCCGGGACGCTTCCTCATCGGTGGGCAGCCGGACGGAGGCAAAGGAGACCGCGTCCCGCCTGGCGCCATCATCGAGGATGATCTCGGACGCGGGCATCCATTCGAACTGCACGCCGTACGTCGAGGTCTCCTCGTCGCCGTCGCCTCGGGTCATGCTGGAGGTCACGCGGTATTCGCCGGCGTCACCGATGCGCTGCGTACTGGCATCAGAGCCAGCAAGATCCAGCGTCGAGGCGGTGGCACCGTCGCTGCCAGCCATGGCGAACCCGATGCCGGTGCCGACCAGGAGGAACACGGCGACGGAGAGCAGGAGGGCACGAGGAAGCCGCGAAGCAAGCGAGGTCATGCCACCAACAGCATCGCCCTACACCTATAGGCCGATTGGGGCGATGTTCCAATCACCCGGTTTCTGGGCCCAGGCGTTGGGCTGATCCTCCAAACGTGCCCCTGCCGCCGGGAGGCTTGTCGGCTACGCGTGCTCGGTCATCCGCCTGGCCTTGCAGCCAGGCATCTCCCAGACCATTGGTTTCAGGAATGCTCGGTTCTCCGCCGGCGCCGCAAGCGCCACCGGCATCCGACCGATCCCGCTTACGCGTGCTCGGTCTGCTTGCGCGGCTCGAGGGCCTCGTCGACCTGCTCCTTGGTCAGGCCGCTGATCTCGTAGGCGACCTCGCGGACCGTGCGGCCGCTCTTGTTGGCCGTCTTGGCGATCTCGGCCGCCTTGTCGTAGCCGATGAGCGGGTTGAGCGCCGTGGCCATGCTGATGGAGCGCTCCACGTTGCCGGTCGCCTTCTCGACGTTGGCGGTGGTGCCAGCCAGCGTGTTGTCCACGAAGACACGGGCGGCCGCAGCGAGGAGGCGGATGGACTCCAGGAGGTTGTGGGCCATCATGGGCAGCATGACGTTGAGGTCGAGCTGGCCCCACTGGCCGCCGGTGCGCACGGCGAGGTTGTTGCCGGTGACGTGGGCGCCCACCATGGTGACCGCTTCGCAGATGACCGGGTTGACCTTGCCGGGCATGATGCTGCTGCCGGGTTGGATGGCGGGGAGCTGGATCTCGCCGAGGCCGCAGTCGGGTCCGCTGGCCAGTAGCCGTACGTCGTTGGCGATCTTCATGAAGCTCGCGGCGATGGTGTCGAGGGCGCCGGCGGCGAAGACGTAGGCGTCGCGGGCCGCTTGGGCTTCGAAGTGGTCCTCGGCTTCGCGGAAGGCGTGGCCGGTCGCCTGCTCCAGGTAGAACGCGACCTTCTCGCCGAAGTCCTTGTGGGCGTTGAGGCCGGTGCCGAGCGCGGTGCCGCCTTGGGCGAGCTCCAGCAGGCCGGGCACGGCAGCCGCGACGCGGGTCTTGGCGAGGGCGACCTGGCGGGCGTAGCCGCCGAACTCCTGGCCGAGGCGGATGGGCACGGCGTCCTGGAGGTGCGTGCGGCCGACCTTGACCACGTCGTCGAACTCGGCCGCCTTGGCGGTGAGGCAGTCGTGCAGATGGCCGAGGGCGGGCACCAGTTCGTGCTCCAGCTGCATCACGGCCGCCACGTGCATGGTGGTCGGGATGACGTCGTTGCTGCTCTGGCCGCGGTTGACGTGGTCGTTGGGGTGGACCTCGCTGCCCAAGATGCCGCTGGCGAGGTGCGCGATCACCTCATTGGCGTTCATGTTGCTCGAGGTGCCACTGCCGGTCTGGAAGACGTCGACGGGGAACTGGTCCAGGTGTTCGCCTTGGTAGATACCGAAGGCCGCCTCGGAGATGGCGTCGGCCAGGTCTTCGGGCAGTTCGCCGAGCTCCTTGTTGGCCTGGGCGCAGGCCCACTTGACCAGCGCCAGGCTGCGGACGAACTCCTCGGACATGCGCAGGCCGCTCACGGGGAAGTTGAGCACGGCGCGCTGGGTCTGGGCGGCCCACTTGGCGTCGATGGGGACCTCCATCTCGCCCATGCTGTCGCGTTCGGTGCGGGTCTGCGGGCCGGCCATGGCCTCGAACTCCGTCTGCTCCATGGCTGCGCCGAGACCCGGCGCGATTTGAGGGTTGGCCCTCCTTACGTCCCCCTTACGCGGCGGCGTGCAGGCGGACGGTGCGCCCTTCGCGGGTACGGCTGACCAGCCCCGCGCGTTCCAGTCGGCCCACGTGGTAGCTGGCGGTCTGCGGCGTAAGCCCGGCGGCGCCGGCGGCTTCACGGAGGGTGGCACCGGGGGCGGTCCGGATGGCAGCGAGCAGGTCGCGGGCACCCTTCGACTTGACCGCGGCGGCGGCGGCCATGTCGCGGCGGTCGACGGTGCCCTTCACGAAATAGCAGGTGAAGCCGCCGTTGCGCACGGCCACGATCTCCTCGGCTGAGACGAGCTTGTCCATGTGGTGGCGCAGGGCGCCGTTGCCCATGCCGAGCTTCGCCATCAGCGCGTTGTGGTGGATGCCGGGCTCTTCCTGGATCGCCTGGTGGACGCGGGCGCGTTCCGGGTGCTCCAGGACCTGGTTGGGTTGGATGCGGCTGAAGAGGGCGAGGGGCCCGGCCTTCAGCGCCGGCCACAGGTAGTAGAGCAGCGAGACCAGGAGGGCCAGGAAGCCGACGCCGGCCGCTGCCGGGGTGCTGGGCCAGGCCCAGTAAGGGTTCGGGAGGGCGGCGACGGTGGGGTCGGCCTCCGATTCGCCGGGTCCTTCGGTCCCCAGGGGGACCACGGGGCTCTGCTCACGGGTGTGGACCTGCAGCGATTCGCCTCCGCGCTCCAACCGGGCGCCGTCCCACTCCAGCCAGGAGAGCACCCACGCATCGACGCGGTCGTCCATGACGGGGTAGAGCGGTCCCGGGTCGCGGTAGTAGTAGGTGTGGCCCGCCTCCAAGGCGACCACGATCTGGTCGCAGTCCGCCACGCCGCGGGTCTCGCCGCAGGAGAGGCTCATCTGCCAACTGGGACTGGCGGCCGGGTGGGCGGTCTCGGAAAGGATGACCTCCCATTGCGCCAGCAGGCTGGCCGCCGTCGGGAGCTCGGCAGGTAGCTGGTCGGGCGCCGGGAAGATCAGGTCCTCCACTGGGGCCTCCCAGGGCGTCTCATGACGGTACGTGACCGCTTCGTCGGCGAGCGGCATGGGGACGCCGGGGGCGAGGAACGGCACGCCGCGGTCCTGGGCGATCACGACGCTGTGGCGGGTCGGGCCGTCGGTGAGGGTGAAGCTCCAGCGCTCCGTGTGGCCTTCGCTGTCGAAGGCGGCATGGCTCACGAAGGCGACGTAGGCTCCGGGGTGGTCGGCCAGGTAGTCGCGGACGCCGGGGTCCGTGTCGTCCTCCACCGCCCAGCGGAACGCTTCCGAGAACGGCCAAGGGTGGTCGACGCCGGTGTCATCCAGACCCCAGACCTGGCGGGGCGCCTGTTGGAGCGGCGGCAGGTCCACGAGGGGCATCGGCGGCACGAGCGGCAGCACGACGAGGCCGCGTTGGAAGTCCGTCAGCTCCAGCACGTCGCCGGGTGCGGCGAACGAGCCGCCGGTCAGGTCCTGCATGCGGACCGGGTAGGGCACACCGGGGGCGAACCAGGCCCGCCAGTCGGTGTCATCGTAGAAGGTGGACGGCTCGTCGGCGGGGTGGGTGTCCGTGAAGTCCACGACCAGCAGCCCATCCGCGTCGAGGCCACGGATGCGGCGCCAGCTCGCGTTGGGGTTCTGGTCGCCAGGGCCCCAGGAGCACGGGTCGTCGAAGCGCTTCCAGCCATCAGGCGTCGCCTCGCGGCCTTGCAGATCCGACAGGAGGCCGCAGGGGAGCAGCCTGCCTTCGTCCAGGAACCAGAGCGTCCTCCACGTCGTGAAGCCCGTCTCGGTCGTGGTGCCGGTCAGGCTGGCCCGCTCCTCGGGCTCATCTTCCGTGATGCTGAGGTCGTCCATGAAGACGACCTGATGGGTCTCCGGGTCCACCTTGGCGGCATAGAAGTCCGAACGGCGCTCGTCCGTCTCGTTGACCACCACGTCGAAGGCCCAACGCGCCGAGCCGTCGGGGGCGTAAGCGACCCCGGCTCCGTCGAAACGGAAGGCGATCGAGAGCTCGCGGCCGTCGTCGAAGCCCCGGTAGCGGGCATCGTCGTCCAGGTCTTCCTTCACGAGCCTGTAGATGCCGCTGTCGCCTTGGTTGGGCGCGGCGATGCGCAGCCCCCGGTCTTCGTCATCGGCGGCGGCCAGGCCGACCAGGGCGCCCCCGGCTCCGCCAAGGAGCAGGAAGATCAGCGCCGCGGCGATGATGCGGCGGGGTCGGCGAAGTTCGTGGGAGAGGCCCATGGTGCAAGACGCTCGTTCGAGGTTTAAGGAGAGGCTGGAGCGATCCTCTGACGTTCACGGTCCACTGGCGCGTTCCTCTGATGGTCCTTGCGGTGCCAAGAGTGCCCTTGAGCAAGGGGTCGTCCCGTCTCAGGCCGCCTGCAACAGGCCCGCGACCTCGGTCGCCCAGAACGTGCGCTTGCGGCCGTCCTTGCGCCCCTCGATGAGTCCGGCGGCCTCCAGGCGGACCAGGTGGTGGTGGATCGTGCTGCCGGACATGCCCATCACCTGTCGCAGTTCCGGGGTGCTGATGCCGGGTGCCCGCTGCACCAGGTCGAGCAGGCGCGCGGCGGCGGGGCTCTTGGTGGCGGCGGCGACGCCGATGAGGCGCCGGTCGGTCCCCTTCGGGTAGTAGCAGACGAAGCCCTGGTCGGCGCTGCGCAGGATGAGGTCCGCCCGCTCCATGCGGCGAAGGTGCTGTTCCGTCGCACCTCGTCCGCCGCCGCTTCGGCGCACCAACTCCTGGAAGTGGATGCCGGGCTCGGCCGCGATGGCGTCCATCAGGCGGGCCCGGGTGGGGTGCTGGAGCACTTCGTCGTCGCGGACGCGGCTGAAGAGCCCGAACAGGCCTGCCTTGAGCGGGCTGAGCCAGTAGAGGAGTGTTGCCAGCAGGGCGCCGAGGCCGACGGCGGCCGCTTGTCCGGTGGAGAGGGGGAGCCAGCGGGCGTCGGTGCCGATGGTGGCGAGCGTCGCCTGGTCGTCGGGCGCGGCCATGGGGGGCGCCGCGGGTGGTTCTTCGGAGCGTCGCACCACGTCGGTCTCGGCGACCTCGCCGTCCTTCCAATGGAGTTCGACGTTGTTGTAGCGACTCGTGATCGTCCGGGTGTCGTTGACCGGCGTTCCCCAATCCACGTCGAAGTGGAGGACCTCGTGGCCGGCATGGGCGAGCAGCTGCGCCTGGCAGGGTTCGATGACCTCGAAATGGTCGTTCTCGGCGCACGTCCATTCGAAGCCCCAGGTGTTGAACGGGTCGCTGGCCCCCTCGACCTCGCGGAACGCCTCCCATTGGGCGACCATGCTGGCCAGCGTCGGTGCCTCGGCGGGGAGTCGGTCCGGGGCGGGCCACAGGGGGTCGCGGAGGCCCTTCCATGCTTCGACGCGCGTGACCGGCGGGGCATCGGCGGGCAGCGGTGTCTCGGGGATGCCGAGCAGGCCCCCGACGACCAGGGGTCCGAAGGTGCGGGACACCTCGAACGTGCGGTTGGCGTCCGCGTCGGCGAGCATGATCTGCCAGCGGTGGCTGCTGCGCCCTTCTTCGTCCGTGTGCTCCAGGTGGTCCGCGTAGGCGACGTAGGCATCCCCGTGGGCGGCGCGCCAGTCGGCCAGGTCCTCGTCAGCTTGGGTCGCCGCGGCAAGCGCTTCGGCCAGGGGGAAAGGATGCTCGGCGGCGAGTCTGCCCCCTGCGGGGCCGGTCTCGGTGAGCGGCGCCAAGGCAAGCGGCGGTAGCGGCCGCGGTTCCGTGGGCGTGGTCTGGATGGGGTCGCGGCCCTGTTCGTAGCTCGAAAGCTCCATCTGATGGTGGATCACGCGCACGCCGCCGGGGCCTTCGTACCGGTGCTGTTGCTCGTAGCGCACGGGGTACGGAAGCCCCTCCTGCAGCCAGATCTGCGTGTGTGCCTCGCTGAAGTGGTCACTCGCGCGGGCCTCAAGGATGACCACCCGCGGCTCGGCGCCCTCGACGAGCCCCAGGGGCGTCCAGGTCACCCGTTCCGGGTCGTCGGGCTCGTTGACGAAGACGGGGCAGCCGGAGACTGTCTCGACGCTCGCCTCATCGAACGCCCACGTGACGCCTTGGAAGCCGTTGCGCAGCCAGCACGGGAACGGGTTCACGGAAGAGAAGTCATAGCGGAGGTTGCGCACTTCGCTGCCTGCGTCCTGGCCATCCAACACCCACTCGGAAGCGAACGGGACGTGCTCGCCGGCCCGCGCCACGGGTGCCCGGATGCCGTTGACCTGGTCCGGCGCCGTATGGTACTGGGCCCGGTTGGAGAGCACGAAGCCGTCCACGGGGTGCAGGTGCGCCCGGTCCTCCAGGAACCGGAAATGCATCGCTTCCACCACCACGTCGAGGCCCAGCTGGGCGAAATCGGACGTGTCGTAGCCTTGCAGCGTGTAGATGCCCCGGTCACCCTGATGGGGCAGCGGGACGTGGAAACCGGTCACGACGACGCCCTGCTCATCGGCCGCTGAGGCGGCGCCCAGGATGGCCGTCCCGCCGCCGCCCACGAGGACGAAGACCAGGAAGGTGGCCAGGAGGTGACGGGGCCGGGCAAGGGGGTTCATGATCGAACATCGACCCGGCCTTCAAAGGGAGGCGGGGACGATCGTCGAACGTCCAGCGAGGCCCTGCTTCTTGGCCGTTGCCGCGCCCCGGGGGCCCTACTCTTCGTCCTTCAAGGCGTTCTTGATCGCCTCGTGGATGCGCTGGGCGCGTTCCATCTTGACCTTCTCCTCGTCGGTGTCGGCCTTCACGGGGGGCACCGGCGTCGGCTTGCTGCTCTTGTCCAAGGCGACGAAGGTCACGTGGGCGCTGGCGGCGTGGCGGATGTCCCCGGTGGAGGGTTCTTCCGCTTCGACGCGGCAGCCGACGACCATGCTGGTGCGGCCGGTGTGGCGCACGGTGGCATGGATGTGCAGCAGGTCGCCCACGAAGACCGGCTCCTTGAACGACATGCGTTCGAAGCTGGCGGTGACGACCTTGGGGACGCGGGCGTGGCGCCACGCGGCCACGGCGGCCGTCTCGTCGATGTAGCGCAGGATTACGCCGCCGTGCACGTTGCCGTAGACATTGGCTTCGTCCGGCTGCATGAGGCGGCTCATGGTGGTGGCCGACTGCTTCATGGGCACGGGGGCGAGGTCGCGGGGCACAGGCGCGCAGAGGCAGGGGCGCAGCTTAAGGGCGCCTTCCCGGGCGGCCATGAACGGCCTCGGTCAGACACGCGCGGGCCGGGTCCGCATGATGCGCGAAGCCGCGCGAGAACCCGTGCTCGGGTGGCACCATCGACTTCATCCACCCTGGCGCGCAAGAGGGATGTTGGAGAGTGAAGACTCATGCCCAAGAATGCTCCTAAGAGCAGCAAGAAGGCCTCTGCCCCGACCGTTTCCCGCCCCAGCAACCCGTCCAGCGTGACGGGCCGCACGGGCCGGACGTCCACGCCGCAGGGCGGCCAGACCCCGACGGGTCGCGCCCGCGTCGGTAAGCATTAGGATCGCCGTGGCCTTTCCCTCCTTCCTCTCCCTTCTCCCCGGTTCTTTCGGCATTGTCCTTGCGGCCGCCCCCCGTTGCTTATTGAACCCAAAGGTTAAGTGAACGGCCGGTTACTGAACCAATCGGTGAACCAACAAGCCGCCGTCCTGGACGACTGCTTCGCCGCCCTGGCCGACCCCACCCGCCGCGCCATGCTGCAACGCCTGGCCGCCGGAGACGCCACCGTCAGCGAACTCGCCCAGCCGTTCGAGGTCAGCCTGCCGGCCATCCTCAAGCACCTGAAAGTGCTCGAGAGCGCCGGACTCGTCACCACCAACAAGGTCGGCCGCAGCCGCACCGTCACCCTGCACGCCGACCCCCTACAGGAGGCCACGGCCTGGATGACCCAATACCGACACTTCTGGGACGACCGCCTCGACGCCCTCGTCGACCTCCTGGAACGCGGCGACAGCCCCGCACCCGACGACCCCCCGCAAGAGGAACGACCATGACCCAACTCGAGACCCACAGCGTCCGCCTGGAACGCACCATCAACGCCCCGCTGGCCAAGGTCCGCCAGGCCCTCATCGACCCTGCCGTCCTGGTGCAATGGTACGCCCCAGGCGACATGACGGCAACCGTCCACGCCTGCGACGCCCGCGTCGGCGGCCAGTTCGAGATCGCTATGCACGGCAAGGACCCCCACGGCGAGGTCTCCACCCACACCGCCCACGGCGAGTTCACCCGCGTCGACGACGACGTGGTCGCCATGACGTTCAACTGGACCGAACACGAGATGCCCGGCATGACGGAAGTGCGCTACGACCTCAGCGAGGTCGACGGCGCCACCCGGCTCGTCCTCACCCACACGGGGCTGCCCACGCGCGAACTGGCCCAGAACCACGAGGAAGGCTGGACCGGATGCCTGGCCAAGCTGCCGGGTGCCTGTGAATAGGTCTCATCCACGTCTGGATGCCCTTTCTCCTTCCTTCCTGATCCTCTCCTGAGCCTCCGGAGAGAGGCCTACCTTCTTGCAGATCGCCAGGAAGCTCTCCAGGTAGGCCGCGTCAGGATGCGCCTCGACGGCGTCTTCGATGTAGGTGCGCGCGGCGACCTCGATGCCGGCGGCCCGCACGATCACATCCCGGGGCCCGTAGGTGGTCACAAAGCCATCGGGGCCGTACAGCTTGGCCAGCTGCTCCTCCGGCAGGTCGTAGAGGACCCCTTCCACCTGGCCGTCCGGGGCTGCAAGGAGGTTGGCGTGGGGGGTGAAACCGATGCGCCAGCCTCCCAGGGTCGCCGCGCGGGGCCGCCCTGG
>JBMYRW010000017.1:0-15768 GCA_049602735.1 Thermoplasmatota archaeon | reverse complement strand
TCCCGCTCGATCGTTCCGAGAACGACGGGACGCCGAAGCGGCGCAGCACGTCTGGATCCATGTACGAGCCGTAGAAGAACGCCAAGGGCACAAGGTGCCGAGGGCCCGTCAGCCGCTTGATGGTGCCGGCTGCTCCAGGAGCGTCTCGCCGGGGCGCCTTCGCAGCCTCTGGGCGAGCTCCATCTGTCCCAGGCCTGCCGCGACCTTGGGCAGGCTATCGATGGCGTTGCCCTCCCAGGTGTTGGTCACGATGACGTAACACTCGTTCCAGCGGGCCGGCGGGGCGGCCAGGCGCTGGCGCAGCTCCAGCAGGTCCTCCGTGCGGTCCTCCTTGGTGACCGCCCGCCTGGCGCCGGCGGCGTGGTGCTTGCCGACGAACCGCACATAGCCGAAACGGCCCGTGGCCCACGACGGCGCGAACGCCTTGTGATGGGTCGACCAGACGAGGGCCGCACCGGCGCGCCGCAGGGCCTTCTCCACTTCTGGCTGCCACCAGGACGGGTGCCGTAACTCCACGGCCCAACCAGGGCAAGAGGCCGGGAGCGGGAGGGCCAACAGGGACTCCAGCCACGCCAGGTGGTCCCCTTCGTTGTGGAAGCTGGGCGGGAACTGGGCCAGCATCGGACCCATGTGGTCGCCCAGGGCGCCCAGGGTCTCCAGGTGCGCCGCAGCCTCCTTCAACTCGGCATCACCCTTTTCCTCCGCCTGCACGATGCCCTTGTGCAGCTTCGGCATGAACCGGAAACCAGCGGGCGCCTGGTCCCGCCATCCGACCACACGCTCGGGTAGCTCGTCGCCGTACAGGGTCTCCGAGAGCTCCAGGGCATCAAAGAGCCCCGCGTAGCGAGGGAGGTACTCCGCGTGCAGCGTCCGCAGCGGCACAAGCCCCATGTCGAAGTGCGGGTTCGACAACGCCCCCAGGGCCAAGCGGAGGCGGCACACAGGAGGCACGAAGGCGGCAGGCTACGGGCGGGCCTTGAGCCCCACGGCCGCCCTGTGCGCACTTTCTTATGCAATCAGTATGAACATCGTATGCATGGGCGCCGAGCGACGCACCTTCAGCCTCACCCCCGAACTCGCCCAGGCCCTCGACCGACTGGCCCAGCGGCGCGGCGAAAGCCGCAGCGCCACCGTCGAAACGCTGCTACGGGAGCACGAACTGGTCGGGCGGGAGGTCAGGGGAATGAGGGGTGCCCTGGGCCTGAAGAACGACCGGAGCGTCGAGAAGCTCCTAGCCATCGGTGATGCCAGCCGCGCCGCCCTGGAGCGCCGCGAACGGGAAGGGAAGGTGCGGTTCCTTGACTGAAGAAGGCGAGCGCTTGGCGGCACTTCTGGAGCAACGCCTCCCGGGGCGCGACGCCAGTGCGCAGAAGTTCCTCCTGGCAGCCACGCTCAACGAATGCCTTCCCGCCGGCGCACAAGCGATCCTGGTGGGCGGGAGCCTTGTGGAGCTCCTCACGCTCGGTGCCGTCACGAGCATGGACCTCGACCTGGTAGCGGACCGCCGCATCGTCGGGCGAATCCTGCAGGAAGCCGGCTTCGAAGAGAAGCCACTCGCCTTCTTCCGACACCCGCGCTGGGACGTACTTGTCAACACCGTCAGCCCCGATGTCGGTCGCACGGAGAAGCTCCAGCGCATCGCCTTCGAAGACCACGTGCTCCTCACCATCTCCGCCGAGGACGCCTTGATCGACCGCCTCAACGCCGCGGTCCATTGGGACAGCAAGGTCGATCGCGAACGGGCCATCCTGTTGGCGCGCACGCTCGCCGGGAGGCTCGACCTGGCCCGCCTACGCGCCCGTGCCGCCGAGGAACGCATCGAAGGGGCGCTCGAAGAGCTGCTGGAGCTTGTGGGGTAACGCTCATGAACCGCCTCGGGTGGGCGCACCCATGGCCTGGAACTACACGGTCCCTGCAGACGGCGAAGCCATCACCGTCGAAGCCGACGGAACCCTCAACGTCCCCGACCGCCCGATCATCCCCTTCATCGAAGGTGACGGAACGGGCGTGGACATCTGGGCCGCCAGCGTGCGCGTCCTGGACGCCGCGGTGGAGAAGGCGTACGGCGGCAAGCGCAAGATCGCCTGGATGGAGGTCCTGGCGGGCGAGAAGGCGTTCAACGAGACCGGCGAATGGCTCCCCGAGGCCACCCTCGACGGCATCCGCGAATACAAGGTCGCCATCAAGGGCCCCCTGACCACCCCGGTCGGCGGCGGCATCCGCAGCCTCAACGTGGCCCTGCGCCAGATCCTCGACCTCTACACCTGCCTGCGCCCCGTGAAGTACTACGCCGGCGTCCCCAGCCCCGTCCACGGCCCCGAGCGCCACGACTGGGTCATCTTCCGTGAGAACAGCGAAGACATCTACGCTGGCGTCGAGTTCGAGGCCGGCAGCCCCGAGCAGAAGAAGCTCCTCACCTTCCTGCAGGAAGAGATGGGTGTCACCAAGATCCGCTTCCCCGAGACCAGCGGCCTCGGCATCAAGCCCGTCAGCAAGGAAGGCACCTACCGCCTCGTGCGCGCCGCCATCCAGTACGCCATCGACCACGACCGCGACAGCGTCACCTTGGTCCACAAGGGCAACATCATGAAGTTCACCGAGGGCGGCTTCCGCGACTGGGGCTACCAGATCGCCAAGGAAGAGTTCGGCGCGGTCGAGCTCGACGGCGGCCCCTGGTGCACCTTCAAGAACCCCAAGACGGGCACCACGATCACCATCAAGGACGTCATCGCTGACGCCATGCTGCAACAGATCCTGACCCGCCCCGCCGAGTACGGCGTGGTGGCCACCATGAACCTGAACGGCGACTACCTCAGCGACGCCCTGGCGGCCTGCGTGGGCGGCATCGGCATCGCCCCCGGCGCCAACATCAACTACGTGTCCGGCCACGCCATCTTCGAGGCGACCCACGGCACGGCGCCCAAGTACGCCGGCCTCGACAAGGTCAACCCAGGCTCCGTCATCCTCTCCGGCGTCATGATGCTCCAGCACATGGGCTGGCACGAGGCCGCCGACCTGATCCAACAAGGCCTGGCCGCCAGCATCAGCCAGAAGCGCGTCACATACGACTTCGAGCGCATGATGGAGGGCGCGACGCTGCTGAAGTGCAGTGAATTCGGCGACGCCATCATCGAAAACATGGCCGTCCAAGTCACCGCGTAGGCGACCGACCGGCCCCTCCTCTTCCTTTCCTACCTTTCCTACTCCTGTTCTTCGGACGCTTCCCAGGTAGCCGCGGCTCCAAGGTCCACGAGATCATGGTCATTGGTCCACGTGGCCATCGCACGGAACACCAGGGCCAGGTCGTACATCTTGGGCGTCGGCGCGTACTCGACCCGTGGCGGGTGGGCGTCCGGGTGCTCGGTGCGCTCCATCAGGCCGGCCTCAACGAGCTCCCGGAGGCGCTTGGCGAGCGTGTTGCGTGGCACGCCGGAGAACGCCATGATCTCCTTGTGCCGAAGCGGGCCGCCTTGGCCGTCCCCTTGGCCGATCCAGAACATCACCTCGGCCATGTGGGGCCTCGCCATGAACGCCAGGAGGTCCCGGATGCCTTGGTTCATCATGCGCTGCTGCGGCCGTCGCTCTTGGGTCATGCGTCCTCCCGCAGCGGCAGTTCGTGTTCGACGCACCAGCCGTGGAGCGCCTTGAACGCGGGGACCAGATTCTTGAGCGTGGCTGTGGGGGCGTATTCGACGTGGGGAGGGTTCTGGCCAAGCTCCTGCCGTGTGATCCAACCTGCGGCCGCGAGGTCCTTCAGGCGACGCACGAGCGTGTTGCGGGGGATGCCGGTGGCCGACGGGATCTCCTGGAAGCGCACGGGGCCGTCGGCGCTAACACCCAGATAGAAGAGCAACGGGTGCAGGTGGGGCCGCGCCAAGAACGCGATGAGGTCCGTGACGTTGGTCTTCAGGGGGCCGGGCGGTGGCCCAGGGTCCATGCGGCCATCCATGGGAGGGCATCCCCGGCGGGGCTTGTCGCCTTGCCGGTGCCGCCAGGGGGTCGCTTGCTGGTCCCGCTGGCGGGACTGGCCTGCTTAACCCTGGCAGCCGTTACGATGGCATCATGGCCATCTCCGCCATCCCGTCAAGCAAGCCTGTCGCCCAAGCGGCCGTTGAAGTGATCACCCCCGAGACGGTCCCCGTCGGCGCCGGGGTCCTGCAACGTGACGTGATCCTCCCCCCAGATGCCACCCGCTGGGATCCCTTCATCCTCCTGGGCCGCGACCGTTTCGAGCAGGGCGCCTTCGACTGGCATCCGCACGCGGGCTTCGCCACGTTCATCTACGTCGTTGCGGGGCGCCTGCGCCATCAGGACACGTTGGGCGGCCAGGGCGAACTGGGGCCCGGGGACGCCCAATGGATGGTCGCCGGCTCCGGTGTGTGGCATGATGAGAACCCCGTGGCCGGTGAAGTGGACGGCGTGCAGCTCTGGTTCAACCTCCCTGCGGCCCACAAGGGCGAAGCGCCATTCCACCAGGACCTTCGCCGGCCGGAGATGCCCGTGTGGACCACGGAGGGCATCGAGGCCACCGTCTATGCAGGGCGCCTCGGTGATGCCACGGGCCCGGCGCGACTGTTCTCGAAGGCGCTGCTGGCCCATCTGGACGTCTCGGGCGCAGGGCGGCTACCGATCCCGGCCGGCATGGTGGCGTGTCTGCTCGTCCTCAAGGGACAAGTGACCATCGGCGGGCAGGTGGTCCCTGCGGGTTCGGCCGGCTGGATCCCGGCGGCCTCCCCCGCGGCCGAAGTGGACCTCGAGGGCGAGGCCTCCGTGTTGTTGGTGGCGGGCGAACCGCACGCTGAGCCGGTCGCTCTGGGGATGCCGTTCGTCATGAACACCGACGACGAGCTCGCCGCCGCCTTCGCCGACCTGAAGGCCGGCCGACTCGGCCGCCCACCCGTGGGGGTGCCGAGCGGGGCCCCTACAGGAACGTGATCGCCACTTCGCCGGCCAGGTGGGGCAACGGGTCGCCGGGCACCGTGTGGGGGCAGACGTCGTTGAGGACACCCTCGATGAAGACCACGAGGTGCTTGGCCTGGGCGAGGTTCATGGGGGCGGTGGGCTGGCCGGCGCAGACGGTCTGACCGTCCTCGCCGGGCTCCGCGCAGTAGTGGTCGCCGTCCAGGTCGGTGCAGACGAAGTACGCCTGGCCGGTGCCGAGCATGGTGGGGACGTTGGGCGTCACGACGACGCGGGTGGCCCAGGAACGGATGTGGCGGTCCTCGGTGGCGCCAAGGGCGTTGGCGGCCGCGTTGCACAGGGCGAGTTCGGCGGTGGAGTACGCCAGCAGGGCGGACGGCTCGGTGCGCCAGACCTCGGCGGGGCAGTCGCGGCCCTGGTCGTCGAAGATGCAGCCGCCCGTGTCCCAGAAGCCGTCGGGGCTGAGCGCCGTGATGAGCGGCAAGCGGACGGCGACCGCTTCACCGAGGCCGATCGTGTCACAGGTGACGGTGGCGCTCGTCTGATGGTGCGCTGTGCCGGGCTGGATGGCGAGCAGCAGGAACGCGGCGGAGGCGGCGATGGCGAAGGTCTGGGCTTTCACGCGGCGGCAGCCGGCGGGGTAAGGATGAGGCTTTTGACAGGCGTTCGGGCGCCGGTGGGGCAGGCCTGGGCGCAAAACCTCTTCCGGTAGGACGGGAGGTGGCTGCCATGCGCGCCTTGTTCGTGGTCGGCCTGTTGTCCCTGGTGGCGTTGTCCGGTTGCATCGATGACGCCGACGAGCCGGCGGATGCCTTGGCCGATCCGGGCCCGGCGTCGCAGCTGGTCCCGGAGGAGATCGCCCTGGAGACGAGCGCCACGACGGCGCTATGGCAGGGGGGCACCTTGGCCGCGCCGCCCATGGATGCGACGTTCAACTTCTTCGTGCCAACGGGCGGCGACCGGGAGCCGTGCAGTGAGGACGCCCCTTGCGAGTGGGTGCCGATCACGGTGCCGGAGGGTGCCGTCGGGCCCATGACGGTGGCCATCGAATGGGAGGGCCAGGACGAGGAGTGGACGAACGCATTCGGCTACCTGGGCGCGACGAACGTGTTCATGTGGCTCGATGTGTTCCGTGACGGCGACCTTGTCGCGGCGGGACGCTCGTCCAGCCATTACGCCGCGACCGCTGTCGTCGCCGATCCGCAGCCGGGCGTCTACGAGGCCCGCGTCATGGGCGATCGGGGCACCAGCAGCTACCTGGGCAGCGTCACCTTCGGCGAGCGACCCTGGATGGCCGAAGGGATCCCCACCGAGGACGTGCCGGCCGGCGAGGCGTGGCCTGACCTCATCATGCTCCCCCCCGACCACGTGCAGATTAGCACGCCCCTGCCCCGTCAGACGGAGCCCGTCAATGCCCTGGTGAACCCTGGCTGTGGCCCCGATGAGACGGCCGAGAGCCTCGACCGGCGCTGCCTGCGCTTCGCCGGCATCCTGGGCAACGACGGCAACGGCCGCTTCGAGCTGCGCACGCCGGATACGGGCTTGGCGGGGCTACCGACGACCGGCATCGTCTGGGAACAGGTGCTCTACGACGAGGTCGGCAGCCCTTTGCGGCGCGTCGATGCGGGCCCGGCCGACTACCACGTCGTTCACGGCCACTTCCACGTCCGTGCCCTTGTGGACACGCAGCTCTACCCCTTGGACGAGGAGACCGGCGAGCGCGGCGACCCCATCGGCCCGGGGCTCAAGACCGGGTTCTGCATCATCGACGGTGGGCTCATCGACATGCGTGACGCCGGCGCCGTGCCCTACGAGTACAACGGCCGCGGCTGCTGCTACTACGTCGGCTTCTGCCAGCTGGATGCCAGCGAACGGGAGGATTTCTTCATGGGCATCATGCCCGGCTGGTACGACATCTACCCCTGGTACCGCGCGGACCAGTACATCGAGATCACCGGCGTCCCCGACGGCCTGTACGAACTGGTCTCCGTCATCAACCCCGACCAACACCTGTTGGAGCTGGACGTCACCAACAACGAGGCGTCGACAGTCATCCGCCTGACCGGGAACGACGTGGAGATGCTGGAGATGAGCACCCAGGCCGACGTGGGGCCCCACCCCGACGCGACGTGGGGCTACGCCCCAGCCAGCTGAGCCCGGGCAACATCCTTTGACCGCCCGGCCGCTTGCCCTGCGTGGCCGGACTCATCGGTTTGACCGCTTCAGACATCGACGTCCAGGACGCCACCGGCGCCATCCGTTGGGCCTACGAAGGGGAATGGATCCCTCATCCCGTCGTGCGCCTCACCACGACGCTGCCGGCCGCCGTGACCGCCGAGGATGGCGAACGGGAGGTGCAGCGAGTGCGCTGGGGCTTCCCTGTCGGCCCGCGCCCCGTGGGCAATGCCCGTGACGACAAGCTGGAAACGAGCCCCCTCTGGTCGAAGATGCTTGGCGAGCCGGGCGGCCATGGACTCTTCGTGACGACGGGAATCTACGAGATGGTCAAGGACCAGGAGGGCAACAAGCGGAGCTACTGGTTCCGCCGCCGCGACGGTGCGCCGATCGTCATGCCGGGCCTCGTGGGGCTGCGGAACCTCAAGGGCGAGGAACGTCTGTGCGGGGCCATCATCACGACGAATCCCAACGCCCTCTTCGCCCGCTACCACCCGCGCCAGGTCTGCAGCCTGGAGCCGGACGAACGCGACGCCTGGATGTCGGCCTCCTTCGGCAAAGCGATGGACCTGCTCCGGCCGGCGCCCGACGACGCCTGGGAAGCGGTCCCCATCGATGACCGCATCTTCGCCAAGGGGCGCCGCGAGATGGAGGACCTGGTCCCCATCGGTGAACCGGAGACAATCGAGACGCCAGAAGACCAGGCCCGCCGCCCTCCTGCCGGTGCAGGGCAGGCCCGCTTGGACCTTGGAGGCGGTTGATGGCGGGCGTTATTGGACTGCGCGGCCCGGACATCGACAAACGGGACATCCTGCAAGGCTACAACGTGCGTTTCGAGGACGCCGACCGACCCTACGTGCGCCCCCACACCGGCCTCCCGGTGCTGACGGTGGGCGACGAAGGGCCGCAGGTGAGCCGCCACGTCTTCGGCTTCAGCCGCCGCTTCGCGTCCTTCAACGCCCGCAGCGAGAAGCTGGAGACCGGCAAGATGTGGAGTCGCATGTTCGCCAAGGAGGGGCACCACGGCGTGGCCCCCGTGAGCTACATCCTCGAATGGGGCGACCTGGACGACGGCGAAGGCAAACGGCCGTTCCGCATCGAACGTGCCGACGGCGCCGCCATGTGCGTCCCGGCGCTGGTGGGGGGCTACTGGGAGAAGAAGGGGGAACAGGCGTTCAGCCTCGTCACCATCGAGCCCAACGCCTTCGTTCGCACCTTCCATGACCGAATGATCGGCCAGCTCTCCGACGACGACGTGGCGACCTGGCTGGCCCCCCAGGACCACGACGTGGCCACCCTGCGCGCCTGTCTCGCGGCGCCGCCCGACGAAGAGCTGGTGGCCTATCCCCTGAAGGGAGACGTGGGCAAGGCCAAGTTCGACGACGCCAGTGCCATGGAGGCCGTGGGGCCCGCCGTGACGTGGGCGGCTGTCAAGGACCTCGTCGCGGGGGAAGCAAAAGGGCCCAAACAGGCGCGACTGGGGGTCTGATGGCCGGACGTATTGTCTACACCTGGGACCCCAAGACCCAGGCACTCCTGTCCCGCCTATCCGAAGTGCCGTTCGACGACCTGGATGAACGGGTGCTGCACGTCCTGGACAAGTTCCGTTACAACTGCCCGCCGGCCAGCCACCTCCCCGTCGTCGCCCACCAAGGCGGCCGCCGCGAGATCATCGTGGCCCGTTGGGGCTTTCCGATCCCGCAGCGCTGGAACGGGGTCTTCAACACCCGCGTGGAGAACCTGGACAAGCCCATGTGGGCCGGGATGTGGAAGGAGAGCCGCTGCGCCTTCGTGGTCCGAGGCTTCTACGAATGGCAGAAGACCCCCGATGGCAAGGTGCCGTTCTTCATCCACCGCGCCGATGGCGAGCCGATGGTGCTCGGCGGCCTCGTGGGGGAGCGGAACGTGAAGGGCGAGACCAAGCCCTGTTTCAGCGCCATGACCTGCCCGCCCAACCAGGTGATGGCGCCCGTCCATGACCGCATGCCGATCATCCTGGAACCGGATGCGGTAGGGGCATGGCTAGAGCCGGCCACGCCAGAACCGGACCTGCTGGCACTTGCCAGACCCGCCGGCGAAGAGGTCCTGACCATGCACCAGGTCGGCCCGGATGTGGGCAGCACCAAGAACGACCGGCCGGACCTGATGGAAGCCGTCTAGGTCCTACCGCTCCGCCCTGTACATCCGCATCGCCAAAGGTGCGAACACGAGCGTCAGGAGACCGCCGGAACCGAGGACCCACCAGAGGTCGTCGCCGGGCATGACGCCGCCCATCATGTCGCGGGCGGCGGCGGCGAGGTGGCTGACCGGGTTGTTGCCGACGATGGTCTGGAGCCAGTCCGGCATGGTGTCGAGGCTGACGAAGATGTCGCTGGCGAAGGTGAGCGGCATGAGGAAGATGAAGCTCGTCGTCATCACGGATTCGGGCGTCTTGGCCTTCATGCCGACGATGATCCACAGCCAGCTCAGGCTCTGGCAGAAGAACAGGACCAGCGCCAGGGTGTAGCCGACGCCGAGCCAGCTGCCGGGGCGGTAGCCGATGAGCATGGCGACCACCAGGACCACGACAGAGGCGACGGTGTAGCGGAACAGGTCGCCGGCGAGCATGCCGAAGACGGGGCTCGGCTGCCAGTTTGGCAGGCTGCGGAAGCGGTCGTGGAGCCCCTTCTTGATGTCCGTGTTGAGGCCGACGCCGGTGTAGACCGTGATGAAGACGACCGTCTGGACGATGATGCCGGGTGCCAGGTACTGGATGTACTCCTTGGGGGTGCCCGCGAGCGCGCCGCCGAAGATGTAGGTGAAGAGCAGCGTGAACATGATCGGCATGACCGTCACGTCAAACAGCTGGAACGGCACGTGTTTGATCTTCAGCATCGCGCGCCAGCCGTGGGCGCCGATGGAGGAGACGAAGCCGGCAGGGCGGGGGGCGGAGCCGGGGCGGATGACCTGGTCGACCGTGACGCCGCTGGTGGCGACCGCGTCGGCGCTCAAGCCGTCACCTCCACCTTAGCGTCGGCAGCGACCGCGCCATTGGCGGACGGCCCTCCTTGGTCCTCGGCGGCGCGGCCCGTGAGGGCGAAGAACACCTCATCGAGCGTCGGGGCGCCCATGGAGTACTCGGCGACGGAGATCTTGGCCTTGGCAAGGGCGTCGAGGGCCTTGCCGACCTTGGTGGCATCCACGTTGGCCTTCAGTTCGGCCGGGTCGCCGCCGTCGGCCACAGTGGCGCCCAGGGACTTCTCCAGCTTGGCGCGCGCTGCTTCGCGGTCGTCCCGGTGGCGCAGGCGGACCTTGAGGGTGTTGGCGCCGACGGAGGCCTTCAGGTCGTGGCTGGTCCCTTCGGCGATGACCTTGCCGTTGTCGATGACGGCCATGCGGTCGGCGAGGCGGTCCGCCTCTTCGAGGTACTGCGTGGTCAGCAGCACCGTGGTGCCGCCGGCGGCGATGCCGCGCACGATGTCCCACACCTGGTTGCGGCTGCGCGGGTCGAGGCCCGTCGTGGGCTCGTCGAGGAACAGGATCTCCGGGGTGACAACAAGGCTGGCAGCGATATCGAGGCGCCGGCGCATGCCACCGGAGTAGGTGTTGACCAGGCGGCCGGCGGCATCGGCGAGTCCGAACGCTTCCATCAGTTCACGGGCGCGCAGCTTGCTCTCGGCGCGGCGCAGGCCGAGCAGGCGGCCGATGAGGATCAGGTTCTCGAGACCCGTCAGCTCCTCGTCCACGGAGGCGAACTGCCCCGTGAGGCTGATCTTCTGGCGCACCTGCTTGCCCTCCTTCACGACGTCGTGGCCCAGCACGGTCGCGGTGCCTTCGGTGGGCTGGATGAGCGTCGCGAGGGCGCGGATCGTGGTCGTCTTGCCGGCGCCGTTGGGCCCCAGGAGGCCGTAGACGCTGCCACGTTCGATGCGGAGGTCCACGCCGTCCAGGGCGCGGGTCTCCCCGAAGGTCTTCACAAGGCCGCGGGCCTCGATCGCCAAGGTCATGCCGGCGCCACTCCTGTTGCACGGTTAAAGGGGGAGGAGGGGGCGATGAAGAGACTCAGGAGACGGTGACGTCTCCGACATCGACGCGCAGGTCGAGCTGGACCTTCGTGCCCGCCCGGGCGTAGCCCTCCGTTTCCGCGATCACGTGGTCGCCGGCCGGGTCCTCGTCGTACGAGACGATGCGCAGCCCTGGCAGCTCCAGGCTGACATCACCCACGTCGGTGGCCGCGTCGACCCGGTAGCCGGGGCCCGTCGGCATGTCGAACCGGACGTCGCCCACGTCGGCGACCCCACGGAGCTGCCCCGCTGCGATGGCGGCGTAGTGCACGTCGATGTCCCCCACGTCGACGCGCCACTCCTGGGGGCCCATGCCGCGAAGGCCCTGGCCTGCGATGGAGCCCACGTCGACGCGGGCATCGTAGGCGGCATCGAGGCCGCGGGGCACGAAGACCGTGACGCTGACGTCGGCCCCTTCGCCGCCGAACCACCAGACGGCGCGGGCCGCCTCGGTCTGGAGCACTCTGATGCCGCCGGCGTCCTGGCTCACCTGTACGACCGTGTCGGCCACGCGGGCGGCGGCGCCGGAGCCCTTCGATTCCACGACCACCTGGACGCTGACGTCGGCCGCATCGTGGGGAAGGATGTCGATGCTGCCCACACCGACGCAGAGCTCCACTTCGGCACCGTCGCGGGGTGCGGAGAGCCTGTATTCGCTGGCGCGGCGATGATCGGTCTCGTCGGTGGAGGCGGGGGTGAGCGGCGTGCCCTTGGCATCGCAGGGGGAGGCGACGTCGCTCACCAGGTCAGGAAACAGCACCGGCGCCGCGAGGAAACCGCCGGCCAGCAGCAGGCCGACGGCGCCGGAGACCACGAAGGCGGTGCTGCCGATGAACGCCATCAGCGCACCCCCGAGCGGACGGCGTCGGCGGCTTTCTCCAGGTGGTGGGCGGCCTCGGCGGCCAGGGCGCGGGTCTCGGCGGTCAGCTCCCGTAGCTCATGGACGGGGTCCGCGAGGCCCGCTGCTGCCTCCGCGGCGGCCTTGGCGCGTTGGGTCTCTTGGCCGGCCCGGTGGACGAGCCATCCGATGCCGAGGCACATGGCAAGGATACCCGCGGCGAGGACAAGGTCGAGGAAGCCGATGGCCATCCTAGACCTCGCGCAGGAGGCGTTCGACCTCCTTCAGGCTGGCCGTCATGCGGCGGGTCTCCTCCAACAGTTCCTTCTGGCTGCGGACGGCCTCTTCGGCCAGGGCGCGGTAGGTGGCGTCCGGCTGGGCGGTGGCGCGGGTGCGCTGGATGACGATGTTGGCGATGAGGTAGCAGATGCCGAAGACCATCGCCATGCTGGCCAGGGGCACGATCCATTCGACGACCATCAGGCGTCCTCCAGGGCCGCGATGGCGGCGGGGTCCAGTCGAAGGTCGAACGGTCTGACTTCCAGGTATTTCATGGCCTTTCCTCCCTCCAGTTCGTGGGTTCCCGTGACGAGCCCGGCCGCTTCCAGCTTCTCCAGATGCATGTAGAGGAGCGGGCGGCTGATGCCGATGCGGCGGGCCAGTTCACTGACGTGCAGGCGTTCCTGGTGCAGCGTCGCAATGATCCGCAGGCGGTGCGGGTTGTCGAGCGCTGCAAGGGCGGCCAGAAGGTCGGCGAGCGTGGTCATCGGCATCGTGTCAGGTCCACCTTGGGGGTGTAAGTTTCCTATGACAGGTGTCAAAGATAAGTCTTTGCGCGCCGGTCGGCCCGGTACCACGGCCCGCGCACGAAGCCTCATGCGCCGCCACGGCTGGCCCCGTCCGTGAGCGGCATCTGGCGCGCATCCGCCCACGCGCTGGTCCTGGCGCCCGGCGTCATCCCCCTCTCCATGGTCTTCGGCGTCGCCGCCGCAGCAGCCGGCTTCACGGCAGCCCAAGTGGTCGTCATGAGTGTCTTCGGGTTCGCCGGCACCGCCCAGTTCGCTGCCGTGGGGCTCGCCTCGGGCGGAGCAGGGGCTCTCGCCGTCGCCGGCATCGTGTTCGTCATCAACAGCCGCTACCTGCTCATGACGACCGCCATGCTCCAGATGGCAGGCCAGGCCCAAGCCCGGCCCTGGCAGCGCTGGCTGCTCTCCCTCCTGGTAGTGGACGAGTCGTTCGCTCTCCAGACCGACTGGACGGAGCGCCAAGAAGGCCGCGCCCGGGCCGGCCAACTGCTTGCCATCGGAGGCACGCTCATGGTGATCTGGACCGCCGGGAGCCTCGCCGGAGCCGCGGTCGGTGCCCGCCTCCCTGACCTGGCCCGTTTCGGCCTCGACTACGCCCTGCCAGGCCTCTTCGTAGGGCTCCTGGGCATCTTCGCCAAGGACCGTGAACACGCCGTTGTCGGCGTGGCAGCGCTCGCCGTCGCCGCCTTAGCCACGCTCGCGGGCTTCGGCCTCTGGGCCGCCATCCTTTTCCCGCCCGTCCTGGCCCTGGGTTGGGGTCACCTGCGCCGACGTCAAGAGGAGGAGCAGCCGTGAACCTCTGGGGCGTCGCCTTGGCGGTCGGGCTCGTCTCCATCGCCATCCGTCTCCTCCCGGAAGCGCTGCTGCGCGGCCGCGAACCCCCGATCTGGATCGCGGTGGGACTGCCTTGGCTCCCGGTCGCCGTGGCCGGAACCTTCGTGGGCGTCATGCATCTGGACGATGCGGCGTTGCGGCTGGAGTACGTCGTCGCGGGCGGCCTCGGGGCTCTGACGCTCCTGTGGCGGCGGACGTTCTACTTGCCGCTGGTCGTGGGGGCCGTGACGTTGGCCGTGTGGCGGGCAGCGTTGTAGCCAGACCTCAGGAGCAGGGCTCCGGCGACGGTTCCGGCAGGCTCTCGACGCCTTCGGCCGAGAGGCTCACGGCGATGGTTCCGGTCGTTCCGACCGCCTCGCTGTCAGGGAACATGGCGATGGTGTAGGCCGCCGCGTCGTCCGGCAGTTCCAGAGCGCCTTCCAACGGGGAACCACCCGTCGCCTCGAAGGCGTCGAGCTCCGTGCCACCGGCGTCGAACACCTGGATGCGCAGCAACAGGCTCGTGTCCGTCGCCGTCGGCACCCAGTTGGCCACGACGGCGAGGGCGGTCTCGTCGGTGGCTGTGAAGGTGGCGCAGTTGGCCGCGGTATTGAAGCCGAGGCCGAAGGGGTCGGCCGCGTAGCCGCTCGTGGAGAGCGCGAAACTGGTCGAGGCCGCCAGATCCGAGAGTTCCTGGAGACCGGCCGCCAGCTCCGGCAGGATGCAGCCGAGGCCGAACAGGGTATCGAAGATGCAGGTGCCCCCTTCGCGCTCGTAGAAGACGGCGCGCTCGGTGCGGATGTTGACGGTGATGAAGTTGCCGTCCTCGCCGCTGCGCAGGGGCCAGCACTGCTCGTCAGGGAACTCGGTGACGGTGAGTTCGAACGGAACGCCCAGGGGCACCGCACGGATCGTCACGGTGCTGTTCTCGCCGAAGAGCCCGTCCGCCGCGCCGGCCACATCGTCCTGGTCCGGCTGTTCCGGCTGGCCGCTGCCCGGCTCCGGCTGTTCGGGGTCAGGCTGCTCCGGATCCGGATCGGAAGGATCCGGGCGCTCCGTGCCGTTGGCGATGGCGTAGCCGGTCTCGGGGTCGAAGCCCTCGGGCACGGGGCCAGCGCACTCCTTGTCCACGATCGTCGCCTCCACCTGGTAGTCGGCCGCGTACATGCCGCCGGCGAACGCGCTGCCCGAGAGCATCAGGAGGATGACGAGCGCCACGACCGCACGGGAGGCGCGGCGGGCCGCCGTCGGCTTGCCGCCCTCGGCCTGACGGGCACGCTTGAGCCACAGCAGGCCCACCACGAGCAGGACGGCGCCGACGAGGTCGATCCACCAGCGCGCCAGCAGGGCCGCGAGGACCTCCTTGGCCTGTTCACTGGCATCCATGGACGCGCTGCCGCCGGTGAGCGCCTTGAGCATCGGGAGGAACCCGAGCGCCGGCAGGAGGCCCCAGAAGAGGGCCAGGGCACCGGCAGCCGCGGCGATGAGGCCCACGGTCGGACTGCGCGTCTTGGCTTGTTCCTGGTTGTCGTCGGCCTCCACGGGAGGGGCGTCCTGGTCCATGGCGCGGCCAGGCCACCTCCCCCGCAAAAGGCTCACGGCACCCCGGTCGGGGCCCTATGCCTGCTCGGGGGCGAAGTTGACCATCCAGTAGACGCCAAAGCGGTCCTTCCAGTTGCCCCAGTAGGTGCCCCAAGGCTGCTGGGCCGGCGGCATCAGCGTCTCGCCGCCCTCGCCCAGCGCCGCGTAGAGCGCGTCCGCCTGCTCCTTCGAGTCACATTGGACGCTGATGTGGGCGTTGTTGCCCATGGTCACCGTGTGGCCGAACGCCGCGAGCGGGTCGCTGCCCATCAGGACCGCGCCGTCGCCCAGGTCGAGCTGGGCGTGCATGATCTTGGCCGCGTCGCCCTCCGGCAGCGCGACGCCGTCCATCGGCATGTCGCTGTAGCGGGTGAACTCCGGCTCGCCGCCGAACGCCTTGGCGTAGAACTGGAACGCTTCTTCGGTCTGGCCTGCAAAGTTGAGGTACGTGTGGGTCTTCATGGTCCATCTCCTGGTCCGGTGCGGTTTGGATGAGGGTCAATAGGGGAACGGATGAGGTCAGCGAAGCCTCTCGAGGCGCCCCTGGCGCTTCTGGAGGTTGGCGTAATCGAACTGGATGTCGCGGGCCTTG
>JBMYRW010000016.1:0-38277 GCA_049602735.1 Thermoplasmatota archaeon | reverse complement strand
CTCGTTCATCAAGCCACCATACGGTCGATCGGTACGACGATGATGCCACGGCCACCCAGTTCACGGAGCCGGTGCACCGCGTCGAAGATGTCGTCCTCCGCGACGACCACTTGGATCGCGACCAGGTCGGGGTTGCCGGCCACGTCCACCACCGTGGGGCCGGCGATGCCGGGAAGGAAGCCGCGGACCTCGTCGAGAGCGGCGCGGGGGATGTCCGCCATGAGGTACCGTTGCCCATGGGCTGCGACGACCGATTCTAGTGCGAAGACGAGGCGGTCCAGTTCATCCGACACGTCTGGGTCGACGTCCGGCCGGTGCACCAGGTGGCACGTCGAACGCAGGACGTCGCCCGCCTCACGCAGGTGGTTCATCAACAGGGTGCTGCCACTGGAAGAGAGGTCCACGATGGCGTCGGCCACCCCGAGGGCAGGGGCGACCTCGCAGGCGCCGCTCACGTCCACGACCTCCACGTCGACGCCGAGGCCGCTGAAGTGCTCCTTGGTCAGGCGGGGGAAACTGGTGGCCACGCGGGCGCCGTCGGGCAGATCGGCTGCTTGCTGGTAGCGGCTGCTCTCAGGCACCGCGACGACCAGGCGGCAGCCCCCGAAGGCGAGATCCAGGCGTTCCGTGAGCGGTTCGCCGTTCTCGCGTACCACGTCGAGGCCCGTGATGCCGCAATCGACCGTCCCGTCGGCCACGAAGCCGGGGATGTCGGCGGCCCGTAGGTAGAGGACCTGCACGCGTCGGCCGAGCGCCCAGGCCTGCAGGCGTCGGTAGCTGCTGCCGGTGAGCCGGAGGCCGGCCCGCTTGAGCAGGGAGGCCGCGTCGTCGGCCAGTCGTCCTTTGTTGGGGATCGCTAGTTTGAGGGGTCGCACCATGGGAACCTCGTCGGCCAAAGGGCCTCGGGTCGGGAGGGGTTGGGGCGGCACCTGCTTACGCCCGATGAGGGGCATGAACAGGAGGGCAGGCGCCGGCCATGTTGCTGGGCGATTCGGCCCTGGTTCTTGAAGGCGGCGGCGTCCGAAGGGGTGGATTGCACACCATCGTGCAACGCCGGACCCGTTCAGGCCATGTGCCCCATGGCGTGGGCGTACTCGGCGTTGAGGACGCTCTGTCCGGCAGCGCCGCGGACGGTGTTGTGGCCTAGGATGACCATGCGGAGGCTCCGGCCGTCGCCCGTGAGACGGAGGCGGCCGATGCTCACGGCCATGCCGCCGGCCAGGTCGCGGTCGCGGCGGGGTTGCGGCCGGTCGTCGGCGTCCAGCACCTGGATGGGTTGCTCGGGGGCGCTGGGCAGGCCGGCGACCTCGGGGGGGCCACGGAAGTCGGCCAGCGCGGCGCGGACCTCGTCGAGGCTGGCGGCGCGCCCAAGGGTGAGGTGGACGCTCTCCAGGTGCCCCTCGCGGACGGGGACGCGGGTGCAGGTGGGGTGGACCGTGAACTCGGCGGCCTCGTCGAGGCCGCCCAGGGTCCGCTGGGGCTCGGTCTCCAGTTTGTCCTCTTCGCCGCCGATGTACGGCACCACGTTGTCGACGACGTCCATGGCGCTGACACCGGGGTAGCCGGCGCCGCTGAGCCCTTGCAGCGTCGTCACGTGGACGTCGGAGATGCCGAAGGCGCGGTGGAGGGGTGCTAAGGCGAGGGTGAGGATGATGCCGGAGCAGTTGCCGTTGGCGACGAGGAAGCCGCCGTCGGGCGTGTCCTGGCGCTCGACAAGGGCGAGGTGGTCGGGGTTGACCTCGGGGATGAGGAGTGGCACGTCGGGGGCCATGCGGTAGGGGCTGGCGTTGGTGAAGACCGCCTTGCCGGCGGCTGCCAGGGGGCGCTCCCATTCCCGTGCCTGGTCGCTCGGCAGGGCGCTGAAGCAGACGCGGGCCTCGCTGGCGGCCACGCCACCCAGGCCGACGACGGTCCGCTTGGCGGCTGCCGCCGGCAGGGGGCTGTCGAGCACCCAGGTGGTGGCCTCGGCGTAGGTCTTGCCGGCGCTGCGGTCGCTGGCGGCGAGCACGGTGGGCTCGAAGACGGGGTGGTGGGCGAGGCGTTCGAGGAAGCGTTGGCCGACGGCTCCCGTGGCGCCCAGGATGGCGACGGGGATCTTCTCTTGCGGGGGGTTCATGGGGTCTCCAAGAAGCGTGCGTGCAGGGCCTGCAGGGCCGCGGCGGCGTCTTCGTTCTGGACGATGAAGTCGAGGGCGATGTCGCTGGCGCCGAGGCTGATCATCTCCACGTTGACGGAGGCGCGGCTCACCGATTCCAGGATCGTGGCGGCGCTGCCGGGGGTCTGACCGAGGCCGCGGCCGACGACGCACACAAGGCTGCGACCGGGGAGCGCTTCGATGGACTGCATGACGCCACCCAACAGAGGCCGCAGGGCGTCCTCGGCGCCGCGGAGGTCCTGTTCGTCCAGCAGCAGCGCGAAGGTCGCCTGGCTGGTGCTCATGTTGAGGACGTTGACGCCGGCGTCGGCGAGCTGATTGAAGACGCGCTTGGCGACACCGGGCGTGTACGCCATGCCGGGGCCGTTCAAGCGCAGCATGGCGAGGCCGCCCTTGCAGGCGACGCTGCGCACCAACTCCGGTGCATGGTCCACCTCCTGTTGGACGACGGTGCCGGCGGCCTCCGGGTCCAGGAAGCAGCGAATGTGGATCGGGATGCCGGCGTCCTCCAAGGGCTCGACGCAGCGAGGATGGAGCACCTTGGCGCCGAAGTGGGCCAGCTCGGCCGCTTCGTCGTAACCCATGGAGGGCACCAGGCGGGCGGCGGGGACGGCGCGGGGGTCGGTGGTGAGGAACCCGGGGACGTCCTTCCAGAGTTCCAGGGCGTCGGCGTCAAGCGCGCGGGCCAGGAGAGCGGCCACGTAGTCGCTGCCGCCGCGGCCAAAGAGCGTGGCGTGGCCGTCGCGGTCGACCCCGTAGAAGCCGGTGACGACGGGCACCTGGCCCGCGTCGGTGAGGGGCAGCAGGTTGGCACCGGTCTCGGCGCGCAGGTTGTCCATGTCGGGGCGGGCGTTGCCGAAGGGGCCCATGGAGCGGATGCCCGCGTGTTCGGCGTCCATGGCGCTCGCCTTGAGGCCGGCCGCGCGGAGGGCTGCAGCCAGCACGGGGGCGGCGAGGCGTTCGCCGAAGCTCTGAACGAGGTCCGTGATGCGGTCGGTCGCTTCCTGGGTGTAGGCGATGCCGTACAGGAGCCGCTCCAGGCGTTCCAGGGCGGTGTTGACGGCGTAGGCGGCCGCTTCGTCACCGTCGCGGGCCACTTCGCCGAGGGCTTCGTGGTGTTGGCGGCGCAGGTCGTCCAGGAGCACGAAGACGCTCGATTCATCTTCGCGCACGCCGCGCAGGCTTGCCACCAGTCGGTCGGTGACGCCGTGCATGGCGCTGGTGACCACGACGCGTGGGCCGTCGGCAGCGGCGACGATGGCGGCAACACGGCGCATGGAACTGCCGTCCCTGACGGCGGCGCCGCCGAACTTCATGACCTTCATGGCTCGTTCCTCCTGGCCTGGCGGACTTCCAGGCGGGCGCGGCCGGTGGCCAGCAGCGCTTCGAAGGAGGCAGGGTCCCGGGCGTCCACGGCCCCGCGGAGCTGCGCCAAGGCCTCGGCCAGGCGGGCGACGGCGGTGGCGGCGTGGGGGTTGGTCGCCTGGATCTCGTAGTAGACCTCCGGGCTCTCGTGGACGACGTCGAGGGCGAGCCGTTCCAGGGCGGCGAAGGTGCTGCTGTGCACGGGCGCCGCGTCACCCAAGGCGGCGGCGAAACTGATCGCGGAAGCATGGCTGAGCGCCAGGACCTCCGCCATCGCCTCGTCGTGTCCTTCGAGGGGCAGATGCCAGAGGCGTGCGGTGGTGGGCTCGAAGAGCGCTTCGACGGCGGCGGTCGCATCGGCGTCCCCCAGGTCACAAAGGACCACGTCAGCGCCGCGCAGAGAGACCAGGCCGGGGCCAAAGAGTGGGTGAAGGCTCGCCACGCGGCCGCCCGCCGCGCGCAGGCGCTCGATGGCGTCCACCAGGGGCGCCTTGATGCTGGCGATGTCCGCGACGACACCGGTCGGCACGTCGCCGGCGGCTGCCCATGCGTCGTATTGGGCCGCGATGGCGGACGGGGGCATGGCGCACAGGACGAGGTCGGCGGACGGCAGGCGGGACGTGGCCGCCTCGACGGCATCGGGGGCGCCGGCAGGGTCCAGTACGAGGACCTCGTAGCCGTGGTCGGCGAGGAATCGGTGCATCCAACGGCCCATGCGCCCGGCGCCGCCCAGGAGGACACAGGTCTGGCCGCGGCCTCCGGCGGTCGCCTGCACGCGGTCGCTCTCCTGCACCTGCACGGCGTCCCGGATGAGCACGGAGACGATCTCTTCGGCGGTGGCGGGGCGGAGGCCGCTATCGGTCGCCTGGCGCCTCGCGCGTTCGAGGACACGGGCTTCCTGGACGTAGTCGACGGATGCGCGACCCGTGGTCTGCTTGATGCGGCCGACCTCTTGGCCGAGGCGGCTGCGTTCGGCGGCCAGGGCGAGGATCTGGGCGTCCAGTTCCGCGATGCGTGTGCGTAGGGGCTCCAGGGCCTCGCTCACGCAAGGCCCTCCTGTCGACCGAGCAAGAGGAGGTCGGCGAGGACGATGCGGACGCAGGCCTGCACGACCGGCACGGCGCGGATGGCGATGCAGGGGTCGTGGCGCCCCTTGAGCTCCAACGTCGCCGGCTCGCCCTTCTGGAGATCGACGGTCTGCTGGGGCTGGAAGATGCTGCTGGTGGGCTTGATCGCCACGCGGCCGCGCAACGGTGCCCCTGTGGTGAGGCCGCCCAGGATCCCGCCGGCGTGGTTCGTCGTGGGGTGGACGTGGCCCGCGTCGTCCACGGCGTACGGGTCGTTGTGCTCGCTGCCTGCAAGCGCTACGCTGGCGAAGCCGTCGCCGAAGTCGACGCCCTTGACGGCTGGCACGGCGAACAGGATGTGGGCGAGGAGGCTCTCGACGGAGTCGAAGAACGGGTCCCCCAACGCGACGGGGAGCCCTTCGGCGACGAACTCTACGATGCCGCCGAGGCTGTCCTTGTCGCGGCGCGCCTGGTCGATGGCCGCCACGAACGGCCCCTCCAGGTCCCTGTGGCCCGTGTAGACCATGCTCTTGGGCACGGCCTCCAGGAGGGCCGCCACGTCATGGGCATGATCGGGCCCGGCGAGGTCCGCGACCTGGTGGAGGTGCGCGGCGACGGTGATGCCGACCTCGTCAAGGAGCATTTGCGCCACGGCGCCGGCTGAGACGAGCCCCGCCGTGAGCCGGCCGGAGTAGTGCCCGCCACCGCGGAAGTCGTTGTGGCCTTTGGAGCGCACGCCGGCGACCCAGTCGCTGTGGCCCGGGCGCGGCCGCACATCCAGGTCCCGGTACGCATTCGACTGCTGGTCCTGGTTGGCAATCCACAGTGTCAGCGGCGCGCCGGTGGTATGGTCGCGGAAGACGCCGGCCAGGATCTCGGCCTGGTCGGGCTCTTGGCGCTGTGTCACCAGGATGTTGCGGCCGGGGCGGCGGGCATCCAGGTCGGCCTGTACCGTGGCCAGGTCGAACGGAAGCCCCGCCGGCACGCCGTCGACGGTGACGCCCACGCCTTGGCCGTGGCTTTCGCCGAAGAGACTGAGTCGGAAGCGCTGGCCGAACTGGTTCACGCGGCCACCTCCGGGATGGGGCGGCCGGTCAGCCGTGCCAGGTCGGCGTGGAACGCGGGGTAGCTCACCTTCACGCAATCAGGGGCATCGACGTGGACAGGCCCTTCCGCCACGAGGCCCGCGATGGCGAACGCCATGTGGAGCCGGTGGTCGTCGAGGCTGGCGACCGTGGCGCCGCGGAGCTGCCCCGGGGCACCGTGGACGATGAGCCCTTCCTCCTGTTCCTCCACGGCGACGCCCATGGCGGCGAGCCCCTTGGCCATGCCGCTGATGCGGTCCGACTCCTTGTGGCGCAGTTGGCCGCCGCCGACGAACGTGGTGGTGCCGCGGCTGCACGCAGCAAGCACCGTGAGGATGGGGAACAGGTCCGGCGTGGCCGACACATCGACGATGCCGGGGCTCTCCAGGGCGCCGTCCGAACGGACGCGCACGTGGTCCGAGGCGACATCGACGGTGGCGCCGAAGCTGGCGAGCAGCTCGGTGATGGCCCGATCGCCTTGGCGGCTCTCCGGGAGGAGCCCTTTGGCGGTGAGGTCACCGCCCGTGATCGCCGCGGCCACGAGGGGGAACGCGGCGGTGCTCCAGTCCCCTTCGACATCGAAGCGGGCTGCGGCAGTAGTCTGTCCGCCGGGCACGTGGAACGTCCGGCCTGCCGTCTCCGCCTCCTGTTCGTCCAGTCGGAGTCCGAATGCGGCGGCGGCGTCCAGGCTGAGGTCCAGGTAGGGGCTGGAGTGGACCGGCGCGGCCAGTTCGACCGTGCTGTCGCCGGCCACGAAGGGAAGATTGAGCAAAAGCGCGGAGGCGTACTGACTGCTGGCCGCGGCGGGCAAGCGGGCTGTGCCGGGGCGCAGGGGGCCGGTGACGGTGAACGGCGCTCGGCCGCCTTCGCGGGCCTCGACGCGGACGCCCAGATCCTGGAGTGCCGCGAGGAGGGGGCCGTTGGGGCGGCTCACCAGGCTCTCGTCGCCGGTGAGCGTCACGGGGACGCCGAAGCGGGCGGCCAGGCCGGTGAGGAGGCGGAGGCCCGTGCCGGCGTTGTCCAGGTCCAGGGCCTTGGCCGGCGGATGGAGCGGGGCCGGCTGGAACGCGACGTTGCCCTCTTCCAAGGTGAAGCGGGCGCCGAGATCGCCGAGCGCCCGGAGCGTGGCGGTCGTGTCGGCGGAGAGGAGCGGGTTGCGCACGAGGCACGGGGTGTTGCTCTGGGCGGCCAGCAGGAACGCCCGGTGAGTGACGCTCTTGCTGCCGGGGATCGTCACGGTGCCCGAGGCGACGGGACTCATGCGCTGGCCTCCACGACCTTCGTCCAGGTCCAGGCTCCGCCGGGTACCGCCTCGAGTGCGGGCCTTTCGCCAGGCGTGAACAGAGCGGCCACGGCGGGCCCGGTACCCGAGAGTCCGGCACCAAGCGCTCCTGCGGCAAGCGCCGCTTCGGCCGGAGCGTGGGTCACGGGGAGACCGGCAGCGGCATAGAACGCGGCAAAGGCGCGGCCATTGTTGGACAGGGCACCGGGCAGGTCGCCGTCGCGGGCCAGGCGCTCGGCGGCGCGGGCTTCATCGGCGATGGCGGAGGCATCCAGGCCGGCCAGGTCGCCCTTGCTGATGGCGTGGTCCGGCACCCAGATGGCGACGTCCCATGCCTCCGTCGGGAACGCGCAGGCGATGCGTCCGGCCGTGTTGTCGGTAAGATGGCAGCCGCCCAGCGTCACGGCGGCTTGGTCGTCCAGGGCGCCGGTGAGGGTCACGCCGGCGGCGCGGCTGGCCTGGACGGCGGCATGGAGCACCTGTTCGTCATTCCATGCGAGGTCCTGGGCGTCGAGGCCGGCGCGCAGGAGTGCGGCGGCGGCGGCACTGCTCGTCTTGAGGCCTCGGCTGGCCCCCGTTGCGGCCTGCGTGGTGACGGTGGCGCCGCCCGCGGCGCTCGTCTCCTTGTGCAGGAGGCTCTGGACGGCGCGGGCGAGCCGGTCATCGCAGGGCGGGTCTGCGGTCAGGTCGAGCCCGGGTTCGTCGCGCCAGTCCCAGGTCGCTTGGACACCGCCTTCCACGGCGAGACTGCAGCCGATGCCGGTGGCGGTGGCGTTGAGGATCGTTACGGCGCCGTGGGCAGCACCTTGGCCGGTCATCCACCGCCTCCAGAGAGAGCGGCCCGCATGGCGCCGGCATCGGGGTCGTCGCCGGTCCAGAACCGGTAGGCATCGACGGCCTGTTCAACGAGCAGGTCCAGCCCGGTGGCGACGTGCGCGGCGCTCGCTTCGGCGGCCGTGCGCTCCAGGGCCGTCGTGCCTTGGGCGTACACCATCTCGACGACGGTCGCGCCGGACAGCTGGGATACGGCCAGCGGGCTGGCGTCATCGGGTCGCGAGCCGACGGGGGTCGCTTGCACCCAGGTCCGGGCTTCCAGATCACCGCGCTCGGCGTAGGGGTGCCAGCTCGCGCCGAAGCGTTCGGCGACGGCGCGGCCCCGTTCTTCGTCACGGCTGCAGACCGTGGCGGGGATGCCCCGTTCGCGGAGCGCCCAGAGCGCTGCCCGGGCTGCTCCGCCGGCGCCCAGGACCACGGCCGGGCCTTGGGCCCCTTCGAGAAGGCGGTGGAGGGCCGTGGCGTCCGTGTTGGTCGCTTCCGGGCCGGCCGGAGTGAAGCGGACGCAGTTGGCTGCACCGATGGCATCGACCCGTTCGTCCGTCGAGGCGAGGCGGGCCGCTTCCAGCTTGTGCGGGCTGGTGATGCTGCACCCCTTGAGGCCGAGGCGCGGCGCGACGGCGAAGAGGAGGCGGAGGTAGCCAGGGTTGGGCGGTACGTCGAGGGCGCCGAAACGTTCGCCCCGCTGGGCCGCTTGGAGGGCGGCGTTGTGGATGCGGGGGCTGAGGCTGTGGTCGACGGGGCTGCCGATGACGCAGAACCAGCCGTCCGTGCAGGCGGGCGATGCCGGGTCGAGGCCCCAGTGGTCCCAGATGGCAGCAAGGGCGTCAACCGATGGTTGGCCGGGGGCCGCGGGCGGGGCTCCTGGGGCGTGGCCGTAGGTGGCGCCGTTGCCGACGACCGCAGCGAGGGCGCGCAGGCTGGCCGGCACGTCACCCATGGGGGCGACGGCGGGGGCGCCGTGGCGGGCCCGGTGGTCATGGATCAGCTCCAGGGCACGCAGGCGGTCGGGGAAGGCGCTGGCGGGGAACGCGAGCTTGTGCAGGCTGCCTTGGAGGTCCTGCATGGCGGTGAGGTGGCGTAGGCCCAGGTCCCGTTCCGGGGCGCCGTCGAAGAGGTGGCGGCTTAGGAGCAGCTTGGCGCGACGGCCGCGGAACTCGGCGGCGACGCTGTGCATGTCCGCGAGGTCGTTCTCCAGGTCGATCCATTGGAAGCCGGCCTCGGCGGCGACCGCGAGCAGGCCAAGGCGCACCGCTTCATCGCCCCTCCAGGCGCCACCTTCCCGTTCGGGGCGCAACGTGGCAAGCAGGTCGCACGGGGCGGCTTCCAGGAGGGCCAGGAGCGTTTCCGTGGCCGCATCGGGGTCGGGGGCGTCTTGCCAGAGGGCGTCCAGGCGGATCTCGGCGAGGCTGACGGACGGGGGGAGGCTGCGCAGTTGCTCGGTCGCCGTGGCCGCGTCGGGGGCATGGACCGTGGCGACGAGCCGGTGCACCTACTTCTCCTCCAGGAACTCTTCGACCGGCATGCCGAAGTGGCGCGCGGCGGACTCCATGTGGACCATGATCTTGTCGCCGACCTGGAGGTCCGTGACGGCGACCGGATCGCCCTTGGGTGTGACCAGGCGGATCGTCTCGGCGGTCTGGAGGACGGCGTTGCCTTCACGGCCGTCCTTGGTCTTCCATGCGAGGAGGGTGTGGGGCCGGCGTTCGATCTTGGCGCGGCCGACCGTGACGACCCGGTGGACGCCATCGGGGTGGACGGCGAGGACGTTGGTGCCCGCCGCCAGTTCGCTCAGGTAGCGGGTCTTGCCGTCAGGGGCGTAGAGGTAGCTGTGGACGGCGCCGGCGTTGACGCGGAACGGCCGGGCGCGCACGTACTCGGATTCGATGGTCTCGGCATGAACGAGGGCGAAGCTGCGGGCGGTGGAGCCGATGAGCAGCCCTTCGCCGGGGCGAAAGAGGCTCGTGGTGTCGATGCAGACGCGGTCGCCGGGCCCGGCGTCGGCCACACTCACCAGTTCAGCGGCCAACAGGAAGTCCTCGGGGGCCTCTTCAGCCGGGTCGGCAGGGGGCTGCTGGGGACTGGCGACCGGTTCCGGTTCCGCGTCCACGGCGGCGGCGGCCTTGTGGCCTTCCCATTCGTCCATGTCGATGATCTCGGAACTGGACTTCTTCTTGGCCGGGGCCTTCTTGGCGGCCGTCTTCTTGCGCTTGCCCTTCGCTTGGCTCGCTTCGCGGGCGTTGCTGACCAGGCTCACCAGGGTGGCGCTGGGGGCGTCGTTGCGGCGGGGGCCGCGGAGGCGCAGCACGCGGTCGGCCTCTTCGATGTCGGAGACCTCCTCGGGCACGAGGTGGATGCCGTGGACGCCGATCTCCAGCGTGTCGCGGAACAGGAGCGCCTGGGCGGGGGTGCGGGCGACGCCGAAGAGGGTCTCCGGCTGGTCACGGCGGGCGGCGATGAGGTTCTCCAGGGGGATGATCGTCCAGTTCTCGGAGTCCACGAGAACGACGCCTTCCACGTTGGCGGCGCGTTCCTGGTCCTTGGCGCCCTTGAGCTTGACGTAGCGGCCGATCGGCTCCTTGCCGCGCTTCAAGGTGTTGCGGCCGTCGATCCAGACGACGTCCATGTCCTCGCGTTCCAGGTGCGGGTCGTCCTTGCCCAGGATGATGGTCTCGACGCCGACCGCCCGCGCCGCCTTCAGGTAGGGAAGGCGCTTGTTGACGGGGACGTCGCGCAGGTCGATCCAGAGGGGGATGCGGCCGCCGTTCATGGGAAGCGCGCCGCGATGCCGGCCATCGCCTCTTCAGGCTTCGGATGCTGGAACACGTTGCGGCCCACGGAGACACCCCGCGCGCCGGCGGAGGCAGCGCCTTCCACGGCGGCCAGGAACGACTCCAGGTCGGGCTGCTTGGGGCCACCGCTGATGATGACGGGGACCGGGCAGCCGTCCACGACGTCGCGGAAGCTCTCCGGGTCGCCCGTATAGGGGCACTTGACCACGTCGGCGCCCAGTTCGGCCCCGAGGCGGGCGGCGTGGGCGACCAGGCGGGCATCGAAGGGATCGGTTACGTGGGGGCCGCGGGGGTACATCATGGCGACCAGCGGCATGCCGTGGTCGTCGCAGGCGGTGGCGACGGCGCCGGCGTCGGCGATCATGCGGCTCTCGGTGGTGGCGCCTACGTTGACATGGATCGAGACGCCGTCGCAGCCCGCCCGCGCGGCTTCGGCGACGGTGGCCACCAATCGCTTGTCGTTGGGATCCGGGTTGGCGTCCGTGGAGGCGGAGAGGTGCATGAGGACGCCCAGGTCGCGGCCATGCTCGGCGGCCAGTCTCGTCAGGCCCTTGTGGGTCGTGACGCACGTTGCGGCGGTCGGGGCGATGGTCGCCAGCAGCCTCGCCGGGTTCTCGATGCCCGCGGCCGGCCCCATGCTGACACCGTGGTCCATGGGCACCATGAGGAACGTGCCGGCGGCGTTGCAGAGGCGGCTCATGCGGAGGGGATTGGCACTCATGATGGGATGAGGCCAACACCGACAATGTCGGTTAAGGGTCTTTCTTCACCACATCCGCACAGCAACGCACGATTCTGGCAATCCTTATCCCCACATCCGGCCTCCGCGATGTCCATGTGGCAGGTCCTCATCGACCACTTCCGTCGCTACCCGGCCCAAGAACGGGTGGTCAAGCTGATGATCCAGCACGGCCTGCGCATCCATGACAACCGCATCTGCGCCGGCGACGCCGAGATCGCCGACACCGCCGTCGGGCGCGCCGCAGAAGTGGACCGCCGCATCGTCCAGGCGACCATCAAGACGATCCAGGAGAACCCCCAGCTCTGCGAGGCGTTCACGCGCTTCCGCCCCACCCTCCACTTGAAGGAAGTGGCCGGCAAGCTAGGCTGCGGTGTGATCGAGATCGTCCCCACCAACGCCCACGCCCCCGGCATCCTGGCCGGCGTCAGTCGCACCATCGCCGACCACCAGATCAGCATCCGGCAGGCGATCGTGGACGACCCCGAGTTCACGGAGGAACCCAAGCTGTTCGTGGTGACGGAAAGCCCCATCCCCGGCCGGCTCATCCCTGTCCTCCAGGGGGTCCCCGGTGTCAAGGCGGTCACGGTCTACTAAAACGGCGGCCCTCCTGGTCCTCGCGGGCCTGCTGCTGGCCGGCTGCACCACCCCCACAGGCGAGGCCCCGCGGGAGCCCCATCCTGCTGACGCCATCGTCACCCCCTTGGCCACCGCAACACCCGCCGAGGCTGTCCGCCTCGCCGCGAGCCTGCCCTTCCCCGACGACGCGCCGGAGCCTTGGCCCCTGCCGGATCTGGAGGGGCCTGCCGAAGGGCTCGAACGGCTCGCCGCGGCGCTGGGACACCCCTGGGGTGAGGCCGAACAGGAAGCAGCCGCAGCACTCGATGGTTGGCCGGAACCCCACCGTCGTCAGCTCGCAGGGCTCTTGGCGGCCCATTTGGCCGTCGAAGAGGCCACGCAGGCGCGGCGTACCGCGGCTGTACCGGATGCGTGGGACACGTGGCGCATCTCGATCACCCAGGCGGCGTTGGCGCAGGCGGCGCTCGATGTCGCGGCACAGTGGACGCCGTTGCCTCCAGGCCAGCCCGCCTCGATCACGCTGCCGCCACTGGCCGCCATCCATGCAGGAGCGCAAGACCAGGGGCACGTGGACCCGGCCGCCTTTAGTTTCGATGCTGGCGGCGATGACACGTACGCCAACCGTGCTGGCGGCAGCGGCTGTGCCTCCCGGGACGGCCCTCACGCCGCGACCCTCATCGACCTCGGTGGCGACGACCATTACGCGCCGCGCGACGGTTGCGGCGTCAACGGCGGCGGCGCGTTCGGCGGCACGGGGACGCTCATCGACCTCTCCGGCCACGACCGATACATGGCCCCCCCGGCGACCTGCCCAGGACTGCTGGGTCTCGGCATCGGCGAAGGCTCCTGTGGGGCCAACGGCGGGGCTGTTGGCGGCAATGGCTTCTTGTTCGATCTCCAGGGCGAGGACCGGTATGCTGCTCATGGCGTCGGCGCCAACGGGGGCGCCTACGTGGGCGGCCGCGGTCTGCTGGTGGACCTGGCGGGCAACGACCGCTACGATGGAGGCGGCGGGAGCGGCGTCAACGGCGGGGCTCACCTCTGGTCCGTCGGTACGCTGATCGACCGGGGGGGTGACGACGTCTACCAGGCTGGTCGGGCCGGTGTGAACGGCGGCGGCGACGGTGGCCGCGGCCACCTCATCGACCTGGGCGGCGCTGCTGAGCTCACCGGATCCGGCCCGTCGGCCAACGGCGGCTCCACCAAAGCGCTGGGCGACCTGGCGCAACTGATCTGGGGGCGGCGGGTGGACATGGTGCCTGGACAGGGCTACCTTCACCACGATCCGCCCTGGGCCTCGTGATGCAGGCCGGAACCCTGGTTCCGCAGCCACCTTCCTGCCCAGCGCCCAGCCGGGGCCCGCGCCGACGCTATGGTTTGAAGAACCGAAGGGGCCATGCGCGTGCATGTGGCACCCACGCGTCCGGTCGGCATCCCTTCCGGTGAGCTTGGTCCTGATCCTTGTGGCCAGCAGCGGCGGCCAGGCCATCGAAGCCGGTTCGCTGATCGTGCAGACCAATCCTGACGCGGCCATCCAGGCGCTGTTGGCGTTGCAGCCGGACCAACGGGAGACCGTGGAACGCTTGCTGGAGGCCGCAGGCGGGACCCCTGCCGAGTTGCTGGAAGCGGCCACCGGCAACACCCGAGGGACGTTGCCCCGGTACGACGGTCCCAGCGAGGCGATCCGAGACCTGCTGCGACGACACGATGTCAAGGCGGACCCTGCCCAACAGTCGCTCATCCAGTCCCTGAACACGCTCCCGCCGGCCATCGCGAACGCACTCACGCGTCTGGTCGCCTCCTACATCCTGCTCGAAGATGCCTCCCACATGCTGCACCGGTACCCCATCCGGTCCGTCATGAACGACCATGACCTGCCCTATTCGAAGGCGACGGCGGCGCTGCTCTTCGATGCGCGCATCAACATCCTCGAAGAGGCTGAACGCTTTGCTGATGCGATCGGCTACCCGGGGCTCAACGACACCGTGCCCGGCATGGCGGCGTCATCCAACGGCAACGACGGGCCCTTGCCCCTGATGCTGGGTGAAGAGATCCGCGTGCCGCCGGTCTTCGCCCTCGACATCGACGCCCTGGACAGCACGTACACGGACGACTACTTCCTGGTGATCGACGTGGGCGGCAACGACCGCTACGACAACAACGCCGGCGGCAGCAGCGTCATGGACCCGGACCGCATCCTCGTCGGCGACCCCTGCGAGGATCACGCCCAGCCCCCGACGGTGGATCCGACGGTGCGCACGTACGCGGCGCTGGTGGACCTGGCGGGCAACGACGTCTACGGTGGCCGACCCTGCGGGGTCAACGGCGGCGGCTACTACGGTGTCGGATTCCTCTACGATCGGGACGGCGACGACCAGTACCTTTCCAGCCACAGCACCACGTGTATCCAGATTCTGGGCACCGGGATCGGCCGGGGAGCCTGTGCCGTCAACGGTGGAGGCCTGCGTGGCTCAGGGGCCTTGATCGACGCGGCCGGCAACGACCAGTACCTCGCGGTCACCAACCGTCTGGACCCCGGCGTGGGGACCAACGGGGGTGCCTACGTCGCCGGATCCGGCATCCTGTTGGACCTGGGCGGCAACGATCTCTACATGGGCGGCCGCAGCGGTACCATCCTCTTTGACGGCACCGGCAACGACCGCTACCTCGGCGGTGAAGGAGGCACTAACGGAGGCGGCGACGGCGGCCTTGGGCTGCTGCTGGATGACGGCACCGGCGACGACGAATACATCGGCGACTCCTATGGTACCAACGGTGGCTCCAGCCTCGCCGCCAAGGCGATGACGTCGTTCCTGGGGGCCGGCCAACGGGATTGGCTGACCGCCAGCGGGCTCCTCTGGGACAGCGGCGGCGATGACCACTACGAATCCCGCGCCACCAAAAACAGCAACGGCCATGGGGCGGGCACGGCGGGGGCGCTCATCGACCTTGGCGGCATGGACACCTACGTGTCCAACGGCGCCACCCGGACCGACCGGACGGAGTTCCCGAAGGGAGAAGTGGGAGGACAGATCGACGCGTAGTCGAAGGGCGCGGGGCGCCTACAGGCTGACGGTCACCGGCATGACCGGGCCGTCCTGCTGGATGAACATGGACAGCGGGGTGCCACCGGGGCCCTGGTCGACGTACATGGCGGTGTAGCCGCGGCCATCGGGGCCGACGGCGGCGCCCGTCACGTGCGCTGAGGGCATGGGGCCTTCGTCGATGATCATGTACGGGTTGACCAGCACCGGTTCGCCGGCGGCGCCGACCTGGATGTGGCCGGCGAACCAGTCGAACGTGGTGGCGTCGCCGTCTTCGTTGACCTCGTCACCGTCGATGGCCCACACGACGAAGACGCCGGGGCCGAAGCGGTTGCCGTCCATGTAGAAGTGGCGCACACCTTGGCCGACGTCGCCGACCACGAACGTGCGGTCCACGAAGGAGGAACCGTTGTCAAGGCTGACGGCGAAGCGCATCTGGCCGGTGCGGATGCCGGCGCTGTCCTCGGCCGTGTTGTTGCTGATGCCGACGAAGAGCGTGCCGTCGGCGTCGAAGGCGGCCTGGCCGTACACGCTGGTGATCTCGCCGCCGGTGGTGTGGGGGAAGACCTCCACCACGTCCAGGTTGAAGATGTCCATCTTGTTGCCCAGGGTCAGGTAGAGGGCGTCGCCGCCGCGCTGGGGCACGGCGAAGAGGCCGTCGTCGCGCATGTCCGGGATGCCGGGGATGGCGTTGTCAGCGGTGTGGTAGCCAATGCCGGCGCAGACGTTCCACTTGCCGCCGCCGGTGGTGGCACCGACGCCGTACGGGGTCTCGAAGAGGCCCAGGGGTCCGCTGGGGACGTCGAGGATGCCGATCTGGGCAGGGCCGGCGGCCGGGTTGCTCACCATCAGGAGCGCGCCGTCCGCGTACGCGGCCCACGGGCGGTCCTTGAGGGGCGCTGCGGTGCATTGGTCGGCCTGCAAAGCGACCTGGTGCTCATCGTACGCGTTGGGGTTGAAGTAGGCGTGGAAGCGGCCGTCGTCGTTCCAGGCGTTGACCGGGAACGTGGCCAGGGTGATGTCCACACCGTAGAGGTAGCCGTCGTCGCCGGCCACGAGGAAGATCTCGTCCGTCACCGGGGGCGTGGCGCCGGGCAGGTCGCCAGGCATCATGAGGTCGCGGGTGAAGGGGAGCTGTTCCCACGTCGCGCCGTCGTCCCAGGAGCCGTACACGGGGGCGCCGGTGGTGTCCACGACGGCCGTGTGGCCGGTGATGAACAGGGTGCCCTCGTCGCTGACCTCGATGGTCGGCTCGTACAGGTCGTTCGTGAGGCTGACGGCCGCATCGACCACGCTCTCGTTGAACAGCATGGGCGCGAGGCCGTTGGCCAGGGCGTCGGCCAGGAGCGCCTGGACGTCCACGTGGGTGGAGGGGAGGTCGACCAGGCCGAGTTCGGAGCCGGTCGCTTGGGCGCCGTCGCCGGAGCCGTCATCGGTGTCGAGGCAACCCGCCACACCGACCGCCAACAGGAGGGCGACGGTGGGCAGGGCACGCAGGGAACGCTGCATGCCCCGGCCGACAGGGGGGTTGGGAAAAGGGTTGTGTGAGCCCCGTTACAGCCGGGCGTCGGCCTGGGACGACGTTGGCCACGGGAGCGGCCGCCGCACGGACCGGGTCGGGAACATCATCCGCGGCAAGCAGAGCCCGCCCTTGCTGCGTCGTTCGCCCGGCGTGGCCTGCAGGTGCGGCTCCCTCGTGAGAAGCAGTTAAGAACGCCTGGCGGAAGCCGCCCCGGATGAGTCGTCCGCTGGCCATGGCCATGCTGTTGATGTTCGCCCTGGCCGGTTGTATCGAGACCGGCGCCTCCGACAACGAACCGCAGTCCCTGGAACAGGGCGCCAGCAGTGAAGGGCCGGTCGGCCCGGACAGCCAGCGGGCCTGGGCGGCGCCCGAGGATGCCACGATCCGGCCGGGTGTGCGCATCTACGCACCGGAGTCGCCGGGTCCGATCATCGAAGACATCGACGGAGCCTGCACGAGCAACTTCATCTTCACCGACCCCAACGGCACCAACGTCTACATCGGCTTCGCAGCCCATTGCGACCAGAGCCTTTCGCCAAGCGATGACTGCCTCCATGGGAACGGCGCGCTGCCACGCCCGATCGGAAGTCCGGTCCGCGTGGAAGGTGCGAGCCAGCCGGCGACCATCGCCTACTCCTCTTGGGGGACCATGATGGCTGTGAATGAGACGGACCCGGAGACCTGTGATCGCAACGACTTCGCGGTGGCGTTACTGCACCCCGACGACGTGGCCGCCGTGAGTCCCGCAATGATCTACTTTGGCGGGCCCGTAGGGCTCCCGACAGAGGACCCAGAGATCGGGACCTCCATTGTCACCTTCGGAAACACGCCGCTTCGCCCAGGACCGGAGGAGCTCGACCGCAAGGAAGGAAGTATCGTGGCGCAGGAATCGAGTGGCTGGACCCACTACGTGCGCCTCAATACGCCAGGCGTGTCAGGAGATTCAGGTAGCGGTGTGCTGAGTGCTGATGGCTTAGCCGTGGGCGCCCTCGTGGCAGTCGTCCCCATTGATGACCCGGACGGACAGATCAGCACCGAAACTGCGCTCACCAACCTTGTGGTCGATCTGCGCATGGCGCTGGACTACGCCCGCGAACACGCGGGCCTGGAGCTGGAACTGGCCACCTGGCACATGCTGGTCTGATCCCTGACGATGCAGCCAGAACAGAGGCGGGGCCTGCTTCTACTCCTGTAGGGCGGTCTCCTTGAGCCACTGCACGTCGCTCACGTACAGTTGCCTGATGTCCTTGAGGCCCAGCTTCATCATGGCGAGGCGCTCCAGGCCGAAGCCCCAGGCGAGCACCGGATGCTCGACGCCCAGGGGCTGCGTGACCTCGGGGCGGAAGACACCGCACCCGCCCAGCTCCATCCATTTGCCGTTGTACATGACGTCGATCTCCATGGAGGGCTCGGTGTAGGGGAAGTAGGCGGGGCGGAAGCGGACCTCCGGGAAGCCCATGCGGGTGAAGAACGTCCGGCAGAGGCCGACGAGCATGTCGAAGCTGGCGCCGGGCTCGGTGACGATGCCTTCGATCTGGTAGAACTCTGGCAGATGCGTGGCGTCCATGGTCTCCTTGCGGAACACCTTGCCCAGGCCGAACACCTTGTGGGCGCCGGTGGGGTTGTCGGCGAGGAAACGGACCGTGGTGTTGGTGGTGTGGGTGCGCAACAGGGCGCTGCGGCTGACCTCTTCGGAGAACGCGCCGCCCCAACCGGTGGAGCCGGTGCCGCCGCCGTCCTTGTGGATGGCAGCACCCCGGGCCAGGTCGTCGTCCGTGACAGGCGCCGTGGCCGGGTGCTCCAGGTAGAACGTGTCCTGCATGTCGCGGGCGGGGTGGTCCTGGGGAATGAACAGGGCATCCATGTTCCAGAACGCCGACTCGACGTAGTCGCCGGCGATCTCCTGGAAGCCCAGGTTCCAGAACACCTGTCGGATGCCGGTCATGAGCTGGGTGAGGGGGTGCGTCTTGCCCGGGTCGCGGGCAGCGACGGGGACATCGAAGTCGAAGGCGCGCAGGTGGAGCTTCGCCTTCTCGTCGTCCGTCATGTCGGCCCAGCGGGCGATGAGGTCCGGCGTCACCTGGTTGACCTCGGCGGCGCCGTCCAGGGCGTTCAAGTCGAGGTCCGCGCGGGTGGCGCCGCCGGCGTCCGTGAGGGCCAGCGCGCGGGTGACCTGTTCCTTGGCGATCAGGAGCCCTTTGCGGTCGAGGAGCTGCTTCAGGCCAGGCGCGTCGCCCGGGACCGCCTGGGGTTCCGCCGAAAGGGTCGCCAACAGCGCTTCGTCGTCCCCCGTTGTGGGCTCTCCGGCCTTCAGCACCAGGCTGGCGCCGGCCTCGCCTTTCTGGATGTCGGCCCAGCCCTTGCGCTTGAGCCACCCTGTCGCGATGCCCTGTTGAGGGCCCGCGAGGCCTGCCGCCTTGGCGACATCCCCCATGGCCAGGCTGCCACCGGCGGCCGCCAATGCCTGCGCGGCGCGGCGCTCCGGCAGACCCTCCGCCTGGGCTGCCAGGCCTTCCTCCGAGAGGGCGTAGGTGGTCGTGGTCGACTCGGTCAGGTCGACCAGGCCGTGGCGTTGCAGGCCGCCCGCAGCGTGGAGGGCCTCGGTGGCACTCGCGAATCCCGGGACGTCGCTGGCAGCAAGGTTCCCTTCATCCGGTAGGGCCGCGAGCAGGCGCTTCTCCGCCAGTGACAGGTCCATGACGGCGCGGCCACCCGGCAGCCGGGCAAAAGGGCACCGACGTGAGGGCCTAGAACAGCCGCGCGAGCGCCAGGGACGCGATGACGAGACCCAGCACGAGGTACGCGCTGCGCTTCTTCATCTTGGTCGCCTCATCCAGCTTCTCTTGACAAGCGGGGCTGCAGACGCGCGTGCCGACCGTCACGGTCATGCCGCAGATCTCACAGTGGGCGTGCTCGGGGACACCGGCGACCATCAAGCGCCTCCGATGCGGGTGCCCCTGAAGGGGGCTCCGGTGGCCGCCGCGCCGACGGCGTCCAGGTCCTGTCCCTGCACGACGGCGGCCTCCATGCCGGTCTCTGCGAGCAGGCGGCTGGCGGGGCCGTCCACCACGCCGGGCGCTCCGGCCTGGGCCCACGTGCCGCCCCCGACGATGGCAAGCAGCTCTTCGTGGCCTACGTGGTCCAAGCGTTTTGCTTCCGGGTCCTTGCGCGGGTCAGCCGTGTAGACGCCGTCCACGTTGGTGGCGATGACAAAGCGCGCAGCGCCCACCGCTTGGGCGATGCTGGCACCGACGAAGTCCGTGGAATGGCCGGGAACCGTGCCACCCATGACGACGACCGCATGGCGCTCGCTCGCCGCGGCGGCCTCCTCGATGGTGACGGGGACGCTCGGGCGCGTCGGGGCGACGTCAAGGCCGCGCTGGCGCAGGGCAGCGGCAAGGAGCGTCGCGTTGAGCCTTGTCGCCGCGATGCCGACCTCGTCCAGGGCATCCTCCTGGGCGCCGAGCGCGCGCCCCGCCTCGATGTAACGACGGGCAACGTGGCCACCACCGACCACGAGCACCAGGCGGCGGCCCACGGCCCACGCCGCGACCCGGTCGGCGACAGCGGCCAAGCGGTCCGCTTCCAGGCGCTCCGGTGCCAAGACGCTGCCTCCGAAGGCGATGACGACCCGTTCCACGCGGCGGCGACCCGAACGCCCGTCTTGGGTGCTTCGCCTCCATTGCGCGGGCGCCGGGACCTCGCCCATCGCCGCTGCTTTATCTACCGGAGGCGGCGTGGCCGCGCCTCGTGAGCCTGGCCGACTGGAGTGACCGGCAGAAGTACGTCTTCAAGCGGACGGTCGAGGACCTGGGCTCCTACCGCGGCATGGGCACCGAACTGGTGACCCTGTACATCCCGCCCACCAGGCAGATCAGTGACGCGGCGGCGATGCTGCGCGACGAAGTGGGCCAGGCGTCCAACATCAAGAGCAAGCAGACTGCCACGGCCGTGCAGGGCGCCCTCACCTCGATGTTGGCCCGGCTGAAGAACTACAAGAACACGCCAGAGAACGGCCTCGCGCTCTTCGTGGGCACCGTCGCCCTGGGTGGCAACAAGTCGAAGCAGGTCGCCCACGTCCTGGAGCCGCCGCAGCCGGTGGACACCTACCAGTACCGCTGCGACTCCAGCTTCAACGTCGAGCCGCTCCTGGGCATGCTGGAGACCGACGAGGTCTACGGCCTCATGATCATTGACCGCAAGGAGTGCAGCGTCGGCCTGCTCAAGGGCAAGGCGATCGTCTCGTTGCACAACCAGCACTCCCAGGTGCCCAGCAAGCACGGCCGCGGTGGTCAGTCCCAGCGCCGTTTCGAGCGCCTGACGGAGGAAGCGGCCAACGAGTGGTTCAAGCGCCAAGGCGAGAAGGCCTCGGAGATGTTCCTCTCCGAGCCCCGCATGAAGGCGATCCTCCTGGGCGGGCCGGGCGCTACGAAGAACTACTTCGCGGAGCAGGAGTTCCTTCACCACGAGTTGATGAAGAAGCTCCACAAGACCTACTTCGACACCGGTTACACCGATGACGATCAGGGTCTCAAGGAGCTGGTGGAGGCGGCCGGCGAGGCGATCCAGGGCATCCGGCTCCTGGATGACAAGCGGCACATGCAGACGTTCCTGCGCCAGACCGGCAAACCGGACGGCGGCCTAGCGACCTACGGTGAGAACGAGGTGCGTGAGGCGCTTCAGATGGGCGCCGTCGAACACCTGCTCCTGTCGGAGGACCTGGCGCGCACCCGCTTGACGTTCACCCACAAGCAGACCGGGGAGGTCGCCCACAAGACCGTGGGCCGCACCCAAGTGGACTCGGCCGCCGAGGCCCAGGCGAAGCTCTGGGGTGGCGGCAACAACGTCAAGATGGAGGAACAGGACCTCATCGAAGAGTTGGCCGACCTGGCGGAGGCGTCCGGCAGCGAGGTCCACATCGTCAGCAGCGCCAGTGAAGAGGGCGGCATCCTTCGCAACGCCTTCGGTGGCGTCGTCTGCCTGCTGCGCTACAAGTACAAGTGATGACGACGCCCGGGTGCCGATTCAGGCTTCGAGGCTGAGCCAGCTGAGCCCCTTCGCGCTGGCCGGTTCCTTCTCGTCGTTGGCCTCTTTGTAGCCCGCCGCCAGGTTTCCAGCGCTCGGGCAAAGGTCCGCGAGGGGACAGACGCCGCAGCGGGGCCGCCGGGCCACGCAGACGAGGCGTCCGTGATCGATGATCCGATGGGTGTAGGCGACCCATTCCTCCGGCGTCAGTAGCCCCTCCAGCTCTTGGGCCATCTTGGCGGCGTCCTCCTTCGTGCTGAGCTTGAGGAGCCGGTTGATGCGCAGCATGTGGGTGTCCACGGTGATGCCGGCTGCCATGCCGTACACTTGCCCGAGGACCGCGGTCGCCGTCTTGCGTCCTACGCCGGGCAGCTTCACCAACGCCTCGACGCTGTGCGGGACATCCCCGGCGTGGTCGTCCACGAGCATCTGGGCGGCGGCGCGGACGTTCTTCGCCTTGTTCCGCCAGAGACCGATGCCGTTGATGCAGGCCTCGATCGCCCCATCAGGGGCCTCTGCCATCGCCTCGGGCGTCGGGAAGCGTGCGAACAGCTGCCGGGTCGCCTGGTTGACCGCCAGGTCCGTCGTCTGCGCCGAGAGCGCCGTGGCGACCAGGAGCTGGAACGGCGTCTCGTGGGCCAAAGCGCACGTCGAACGCGGGTACGCAGCGGCGAGGGCAGCGGCCACAGCAGCGGCACGTTCCCGTTTGGCCGCCTTGGATTCACGAGGCAATGGCGGCGCCCAGTCCCGGTCTCCTCAAGGGCTTGCTGACACGTCGACCTGGTGACCGACGGTGCCCTTCACCCAGATGGTGCGGTCGCTGCCCGTGCCACCTTGGCGGTCGGAATAGTCGTCCCCGCCTCCGAGATCGAGGAGCAGGCCGTGTGCTCCCACGCCGCCCCCGTTGACGCCGCGGCTCCTGGCCGTGTACGTGTCGTCTCCGCCGTCGTCCAAGAGGAGGCCCCGGCCGTTGAGGAAGTCAGGCAGCAGCGTCACGGTCTCGATCGTGCGGCGACCGCCTGCGGCCGCCCCGCCGTTGACCGATTCATCGCGACCGACGTACGTGTCGTTTCCGCCGCCGGCGTCGATCAGGGTGCCGCTGGCGCCGTCGCCGCCTCCGTTGACGCCGCCGTCGAGGCCGAGGTATGTGTCGCTGCCGCGCAGGTCCACCAGGCTGCCTTGTGCGGCGTAATGGGCGCCGCCGTTGACCCCCACGCCGCCGCCATCGTAGCGGTCGTTGCCCCAGGCGTCCACGAGGAGCCCCGTGGCCTGCGGGTAGGCGGCGCCGCCGTTGGTGCCACCCCCATGGGCATCGTACCGGTCGCTGCCGCCACCGTCCACCAGCAGGCCGTGGCCCCAGTAGGCGCCGCCGTTGCCTCCGCACGTGGCCACGATGTGCCCGACGAGCAGGTCCGTCTTGACGCAGGGGCCGCTGGCGCCCGCTACGTACCGGTCCTTGCCTTGGGCATCGAAGAGGAGGCCGGCTCCTCTGTAGCCGCCGCCATTGACGCCGCAGCCCTTGCCGGGCAGGTAGCGGTCGTCGCCGGCCAGGTCGAACGCCGCGGCCGCGCGGCCGACGTGTGTGAGCCCCCGACCGAACCCCTGCACCATGGCGCAACGGTCGGCGACGGCCAGGGAGCCGGCCGGTGCGGGCAGGTCGATGCCGCTGCCGCCCGCGTTGTTGACATAGAGGTCATCGCCGCCGACGTCAAGCAGCAGGGCCACGTCCTGGGCGTGGACGGAGCCGGCCTCCCAGACATCCAGGATGAGGAGGGGAGGTAGGCGCAGGACGCCCGCGTCCCAGAGCCACGAAGGAAGGCTCGCCAGCTCAAGCCCGACCTCTAGGAGGCGGCCCTGGCCTAGCAAGGTGGCGGTGGTGTCGTTGGCGGCGACGGCCCGTTCGTAGGCATCGAACGCCACCAGCAGCCGGGCCAAGGCCACGCGGGCGCGTTGGTCCAAGTGGTCCAGCGCGTCGATCTGTTGTTGCTGTGTTCCATCGGGTACGATGCCGAACCGCTCCAACAAGGGCGCCAACGCCTCGGAAGGCAGGGAAGGGGCCGCCAGGTCCGGCGCCGCCGGGGTGCCAGGCGGGATGCCGCTCTTTGTCGCCAAGATCTCCTGCGCGACCCGGACGGCCCCCTCAAGGGATGGCTCCTGCGAAGCCCATGCGGTGGCCACGGCGATGTCCTGGTGGCGCGCAGTCAGGCCACCAACGGAAGTGGCGGAGTCGTCCGGCGCCGCCAGGGACCCGGCCGAGGCCACCAACAGGAGGCCCACCACCACGACGTGGCTCCACGCGCCCATGCGCGGACGCATGCCATGGGCCACGCAAGACGTTTGCCTACAGCCAGCGCTGCCGCCAAGCGACCGCCAGGCCGATGAGCGCCAGACCCACGATCGTGCCCGTCACGGGCCAATACTCCCAGTCGGGGATGCCCTCGAAGTTCATGCCGCCAAGGCCGGCGAGCAGGCTCGGCACCAGGAGAAGCGCCGCGAGGACCGTGAGCCGCTGCATGACGCGGTTCTGCCGGGCGGCCAGGGCGCCGTTCCAGGCCTCCTGGGCGATCTGGGTCACTTCGCGGACATACTCCAGGCGTTCCGCGATGCGGACCATGTGGTCCACCACGTCACGCAGGAACACGCGGGCCTCTGGGGGCACGTTGGGGTACTCGGCGCGCTCCAAGGAGAGAAGGGCGTCCCGCATGGGGGGGACCACCTTGCGCACCGTGGAGAGCTCCCGCTTCAGGTCGCGGATGCGGGCCTGGGTGGCGGCGTCCGGGTGCGCGGCGGCATGGTCCTCCAGGGACTCCGCCTCCTCCTCCCGTTCCTCCACGTAAGGGAACCAGGCGTCCACCAGGGCGTCGAGGGCCTCATGGAACAGCCCGGCCAGGCTGCCGACCTTCTCCAGGCGCCCTTCGACCCGGTCCAGTTCCGCCAGCGGCTCCGGTGACGCGCTCACCAGGAAATCGGGGCCGAGGAAGAGGGCCGCCTGGCGCCACGTGAGACCGCCGCCCGCATCACGGCGTGGCACCCGCAACACGATGAACGTCAAGCCGGCGTAGGATTCCACCTTCGGGCGTTGACGTGCATTGCCGGCATCCTCGACGGCCAACGGGTGCAGCCCGAGGAGCCGCCCCAGCTCCGTGAGGACCTCCGGCCGTTGCCCCCCCGCCCGGATCCACACGGGGCCAGCGGAGCGCAACGCGACCGCCGCAGCGGCATCCGGCACCTCGGAGGCCTGCCAGGAGTCACCCTTGGTGAAGCAGCGCACACCGGGCCAAGTGTTGCCGTGCTCAAGGCCCCTCCGATTGTCCGTCGACCGCCCTGGGCGCTGCCTTGATATAGGTGGCCCCGTCGGGTCGCATCATGAGCCTCGAGAACCTCGGCATCAAGCGCTTGGAGTCGGTCGACTTCGTCGTCCACGACATCGACCGCAGTCGCGCCTTCTACGAGGACAAGATGGACTACCGCCTGGTCGCCACCAGCAACCCCGAGTACGAGGAGGCGACCGGCGAGCGCACCATGGTCTTCGACGCCGCCCGCGTGCGCGTCCAGTGCAGCAGCCCCCGCCAGGACGCCGACCCCTCCACGAGCCACGCGGCCAAGTTCCTTCGCAGCCACCCCGACGGCATCCGTTACGTGCAGTTCCTCGTGGAGGACCTGGACCACACCTGGAAGACCCTCGCCGACCGCGGCGCCAACATCGTGGGCGAACCGACCGGCGACGACCAACGCCGCGCCTTCAGCATCGCCAGCCCCCTGGGCGACGTGGAGTACGCCTTCGTGCAGAAGAAGGACGAAGCGGCCGTCGACAGCCGCCTCACCGCCGTCGCCTACGACCCGGCCGCGCCCACCAACCGCCACGGCTTCACCCACATGGACCACATCACGTCCAACACGCGGGACATGCGCAGCCTCACCAACTGGTACCGGGACGTCCTGGGCTTCGAGCACTTCTGGGACATCCGCTTCCACACGCAGGACAGCAACCCCGACGCCGTCGGCAGTGGCCTCAACTCCATCGTGATGCGGGACCCCAAGTCGAACGTCAAGTTCGCCACCAACGAACCCCTGCGCCCCAACTTCTACGGCAGCCAGATCCAGAAGTACGTCGAGGACAACAACGGCCCCGGCGTCCAGCACGTCGCCCTCTCCACCGGCAAGATCATGGACGTCATCCCGGACATGCGCCAGGCCGGCTGCAAGTTCCTGGAGACCCCCGACGCCTACTACGAGATGCTGCCGCAACGCATGGCGGAGCGCGAAGTGGAGAACCTGAAGGAGGACCTGGAGGACCTGCGCCGCAACAAGATCCTCGTGGACGGCGCCGACAACCGCTACCTCCTGCAGATCTTCATGCAAGAAGGCAGCCTCCTCTACGACGAGGTCGCCGCCGGGCCGTTCTTCTACGAGGTCATCCAGCGCCACGGCGAACAGGGCTTTGGCGAAGGCAACTTCCGCGCCCTCTTCGAGTCCATCGAGCGCCAACAGACCGGCGAGACCCAGCGCACCCAGGACCGGCCGTCCCTGGTGAACTAAGGCTGTCCCTGGCGGGGCCGTTGCGGCCGCAGGCCCACGTACACGATGACGCCGACACCGGCCAACGCAGCAAGCGATAGGACGACAAGGCCCAGATTGGAGGCGATCACCACGATGTCGAGCCCTTGCGGCTGGGCTGCCGGGATCGTCTCCGAGGCGGGGATGCCGGTCGGCAGCGAGACTGCCGCGGTGGTGCCACCATGGGGTTGCGTGTAGGCGAAGGCCGGCAGACCCTTCGGGGAGACCGCCATGTCCCAGACGTCGTAGCGGTCCAGGTCCATGGCCGCCCAGGAGCCGCCGGGAAGCCGGATGGCGTAGCCGTCGGTGCCGCCGTAGCCACTGCCGATGTGGGCCACGCCGGACGCATCGAAGGCGAGTCGGATGGCCGGTTGTGGGTTGCCGTGGCTGGGCTTCAGAGGCGCCGGTTCCACCTGTAGGGCATCGCCGTAGAGGAGGCCGAAGCCGTTCTCCGGGAGGGAAGGGTCGCGGAAATCCGACCGGCTCCACGCGAAGGCCGGGCGGCCCGTGGGGTCCAAGGCCATGTCGTAGCCGCCGTCCGTTTCGATGCCCCAGAAGGTCGAACGATCATCCAGGTCCGTGACGAGTCGGATGGGTTCCCATGCGCGTGCCTCGGACGTGTAGTAGAGGTCGGATTCGGTGTCGCGGTCGCTCTCAGGCGAGGCGCGCACGAAGGCCAGATGGACGTCATCAGCGTCCACCTGGAGCCGCGGAAGACGGGCCTCCGCTTCTTCATGGAGGGTGGTCCATCCGCCGTCCGTCCGTTCTAGCACCTCAAGCCCACCATCCTGCGTCGGCACGGCGACCAGGAGACGGTCGCCGCCCACGGCCAGAGCGGCGGCATCGTGGAGCCCCGAAGCCAACGTGGACGAAGCCTGCACGGGCTCGGTGCCCTCTGACCCAGGCCCGACGTAGAGCCAAGGGTCGGTGCAGGCCTGGCCGGGGCATTGGTTGTACAGGATGTGGACGCCCGCTGGGTCGACGGCGATCTCGGTCCGGGTGGCCCCATCCCGTTGATCCTGCAGCGGCGAGAAGGGCCCGACCCGCTTGGCGTTCCAGGAGCCGTCCGTGACCTTGGCATGGTAGAGGCCGACGTTCGTGCCGCGTTCCCCGTCATAGACGTAGTAAGCGACGTGCGCGAAGCCCGCGTCGTCCATGGCGATGGAGGCGCCTCCCGCGAGATCGGGGCCCTCTGTCTCCTTCCATCCGGTCGGCAGCAGCTCCGTCTCCGAGGCCCAATACTCCTTCACCAGGCCGTTCACGACCACCACGTGCCCCTCCGCCTCGTCCGTGGTGCCAAACAGGGCGCTCGTGGTCTCCGCATGGCCGTCCAAGAGTTGGATCGATGCGCCGTTCCAAGACGGCAGGAGGGCCTCGATGGCGAGCCAGATCTCGTAGTCCCATGCCGCAGAGCCGCTCTGCACGCCCCACGCCGTGGCGGGAAGCGCCTCGCCATCCACGAGGATGTCAAACCCGGCCAATCCCGCATCGATGGTGACCGTGGCCTGGCCAGCAGCGCCGCCGTTGGCTGTGAAGCGCACGTGGCTCTGATAGGAGGGATCGACGCTGGCGGGTTCGAGGGGGGCCACGTCGCGGGTGTCGAGGCGGATGTGCAACCTGTCGCCTTCGAGTCGCACCTCGACGCCCGTAAGGTCCGCCGCAGGATCCGGGTGGCGCATCGCCCCCGGACCGGCCAGCGCGTCCCCGGATTCATCGGTGATCCAGGGCAGCCAGGTGGCCTGACCCGTCACAGCCGGGGCAGGGATCAACAGAAGGGCGACCAGGAGGATGAGCGAGCGCGCCATGGCCGTACCGTGGCCCGACCGCTCTTGGCCTTTGTGGAGCGATGTCCTGGCGATTGCAGCCAGCGCCGCCGCGTCGGCCAGGTGATCGGGTTGCCGCCTCTGGCACACCCTGTCTCCCCGAGGGCATCTTCCCGGGCTGTCCGGGCTTTTCGCGCAGGCGTGCCTTAGGTCGCGGCGGCAAGCCGTAAAACGGCACCTGGGGTCGCCGGGTCGAAGCCCCATGCGGTACTGCCTCTTCGACGCACCCGGGCCCCGTCTCGGCCTCCTGCGCGGCAACGACTACGTGCTCGACGTGGAAGCGATCGACAAGCGCCTGGCCGGCACCGACCTCATGACCCTTGCCGGTGATGAGGACGCCCAGCGGCGCCTGGACAAGGTCGGCCGCGGCCAGCCCCCGCAGGGCACCCTGCGTCGCGTGGACCGTGCCCGTTTCCTGCCCCCTGTCAACACGGGCCGCGTGGTCCTGGTGGGCGGCGTGCAACGTGACTTCGTGCCGACCAACCTTGTCGGTGCCGGCGGCCACTTGGATGCCGCGCCGGAGGGATCGGAAGGCGGCGCGGGCTGGGCGACCGGTGTCGGGGCCGTCATCCGTCACCACGTCCACGACGTCGGGGACGACTGGATGGAGCACCTGCTCGGTTTCGCGCCCCTGCACGTCTCCGGCGACCAAGTGGCCCTTGGGCCGTGGATCGTCGGCACGGACGAAGTGCGCAACCCGCTCGACATGGCGTTCAGCGCCTTCCTGGACGACGAGCCGGTGATCCGCCCGGCCAAGGCGCTTCTCGATTGGCAAGGGGAGCTCGCCCGCGCCAACGAAGCCCGGGCCCTACGCGCCGGTGACGTGGTCGCCCTGGCGGCCCCCGGCGGCGACGGCCAAGGTCACGTCCGTTCCGCCCTTGTGTACAACGGCACGGTACTGGCCCGCCTGGAGGCGGACGTGGGCGTCGTCGCCGCGCCACCTCCGGCCGCCGTCGCAGCGGCCGAGCCAGAGGCTTGAAGGGCGCCGCGCCCTGCCCGGCCTTGCCGTGATCGACGTCCATCGCCTCGGGCGCCTGCCCGCCAAGCACCACATCGCCCTCTACCGCGAGGGCGACGACCCGAAGGGGGACGGTGCGCCGGTGTTCTACGAGCATTGCCTGACGCGCAAAGGGTTCGACGCGGAGTACAGCATCGCCTACCGCGTCAACAACCCTGCACCAGAGGTGGCCCGCCGCGACGAGCCGGACTTCGACGCGTTCGACGCCGTGGTCCTGGCCGGCGAGGAGCTGCGCAGGCGGCACGTGCGCACCCCCGGCGCCGCGCCGGAAGGCACCCTCTGGGAGTCTCTGCGTTGGATGGTGGGCAACGATGACGTCCGGGTCGGCAGCGCGGAGCCCACGGAGGCGGACAGCGGCCTTGTGCAGGTGGCCGACGGCGACCTGCTGCTGTTCATGCACGAGGGCAGCGGGCGCCTGGAGTCGGAGTTGGGTGGCCTGGATTTCCGTCGCCATGACTACGTCTGGATCCCCCGCGGCCTCGTCCACCGCATCCGTTTGGACGACGTCGCGGGCACGGGCGCCCGGCCGCATGTCATGGTCATGGAGTGCCGCCACGGGCTCGTGGTGCCCCGGCAGTTCCGCAACCCGGTGGGGCAGCTCAAGATGGATGCGCCCTACAGCCACCGGGACTTCCGTCGCCCCGACGCGCTCAGCCCCGAGGACGACCGCGATCGCGGTGATCCGGCCTCGTGGGACGGCGCAGGGGGCTTCGAGGTGCTGCACAAGCGGTACGACAAGTGGAGCCGCCGCCTGCTGCCGCATCACCCGTTCGACGTGGTCGGCTGGGACGGCACCCTGTACCCCGTCGCCTTCAACGTCCACGACTACCAACCCAAGACCTCCACGGTCCACCTGCCGCCGCCGATCCACACCACGTTCCTTGGCGGCAAGGGCGAGTTCGTGGTCTGCTCCTTCGTGCCCCGCAAGGTGGACTACCACCCCGATGCCATCCCATGCCCCTACCCCCACAGCAGCTACGACTGTGACGAGATCCTCTGGTACGTCGAGGGCGACTTCGCCAGCCGCAAGGGCGTCGGCCCCGGCTCCATCAGCCTCCACCCGGCCGGCATCCCCCACGCGCCCCAGCCCGGCCGGTACGAGGCCAGCATGGGGGCCGAGCGGACCGATGAGCTGGCGGTGATGGTGGACACCTTCGCGCCGCTGTGGCTCACGCAGCACGGCCTGGCCGCAGAGGACCCGGATTACCACCGCTCCTGGCTGGACGCCCGCGACTAGACCCGTGGACGGCCTCGCCTTCCGCAACGACCGCTTCCTCGTCCCGCGCCTGGGCGACGACGTGCGGGCTGCCCTGCGCGACCGCGGCCTGCCCGTGCCGGCCTGGGACGCCGGCGAGCGCGTCTGGGCCTTGGAGGACGACGTGGAGGCCGCGCGGGCGGTGCGTTTCCTGCACGAAGGCCACCATTTCCGCTTGGAGCCCGCTGCGGCGGAGCGCATCGAGGACCACCTAGCCTCGCAGGCACTGCCGTCGCCGGCCAGGCGGATGCGCGAGCTGGAGGCGCGCCTGCGGCCCTACCAGCGCGCCGGCGTCGACTTCCTGGTGGACAAGCGGCGGGCGTTCCTGGCGGACGGCATGGGGCTGGGCAAGACGTTGCAGGCGCTCATGGCCCTGGAGCGTCAGGAGGCGTACCCGGCCGTGGTCGTGTGCCCGGCCAGCGTCAAATTGAGCTGGCGCGCCGAGGTGCTCAAGTGGCTGCCCTGGCGCGGCGTGCAGGTGCTCATGTCGGGCCGTGAGACCGTGGCGGACGTGGACATCGTGCTGCTCAACCCGGAACTGCTGGGCGCCCACCTGGAGGACCTGTTCCTGTTGGGGCCGCGCGCTGTGGTGCTCGACGAGGCGCATTTCTTCAAGAATCCGGGCGCGCAGCGGACGCAGTTGGCCGAGGAGCTGGCATCACGGCTGCCCATCCGTTACGCCCTCTCCGGCACGCCAATCCCGAACCGTCGGCAGGACCTCATCCAGCAGCTCACGATCCTGGGCCAACTGGAAGAGGTGCTGCATGTCTACCGTGGCGTGCTGCCCCATTGGTGGTCGCCCGGGTCCGGGCCGCTGCGCTACGACCACGCCATGAACGCCCTGGCCCGCCTGCCACGCCGGGAGCTGCACAAGCGGCTGAAGCAGGTCTGTTTCCTGCGCCGCACGAAGGACCAGGTGCACGACGACCTGCCGGCGTTCCATCGCAGCCGCCGCGACCTGGCCCTCGATGCCGCGGATGCGGCCGGCTACAAGGAATCGGAGAAGACGTTCATCGAATGGGTGCGGGAACACCAGAAACGGGTCAAGAAGGCACGACAGGCGAGCCAAGCGGAGGCCGAGGCGGCGCAGGCGGCGGGCGCCGATGCGGGTCTGCTCTCCGGCTTCGATCCCAGCGCGCGCTTCCGTGGCCGCCAGCACTTGAGCGCCCTGCGACGGGAGGCAGCCTTGGCGAAGATCCCCGCCGTGGTCGAATGGGCGCAAGGGCTCGACGGTGAACGCGCGGTCTACTTCGCCCATCACAAGCAGGTGGTCCATGCCCTCGCAGCGGCGCTGCCGGGCAAGCACGCCATCATCACCGGCGACGTGCCCGTGGAGCAGCGGCAGCACCTCATCGACAGCCTGCCTCAGTACGACGGCCTCGTGGCGACCATGGACTCGTCAGGCCAGGGGGTGGACGGGATGCAGGTGCACGCCCGTCACGTCGTCTTCATCGAACTGGACTGGACGCCCACCAAGCACGAGCAGTGCGAGGGTCGCCTGCACCGCATCGGCCAGAAGGACAAGGTCGAGGCATGGTACTTCACCGCCCAGGACACCATCGACGCGGCCATGATGCGGCGCCTGGAGGAGAAATGGGAGGACGTCCAGGGGATCCTCGACGGCGCCGACGATGCCACCATGGACCGCTTCCTGGGCGACGTCATGGACCGGGCGGCCCGGGGTCGGGCTCTCTGGTACGACTGAGCTCAAGCGTCCTGCGGCGGGTAGACGCCCAGCAGTTCGTAGGCGCCCCAGACCTCGTAACGCAGCGTCACCGGCTCCTCACCGGGGTTGACCCAGAGGAGGCTGCGGGCGCCGCCGCCGGCCACGGACCACTCCTGTTCGTCCCCGTCGCCGCGGTGGTCGTCGATCGTGATGCTGCCGCCGTCGGGGGTGTGACGGTGCAGCTCGAAGTAGAGCTCCTGGCCGTCCTCGGTCCACCATTTCCAGAAGAGGCCGGCGCCGTTCTGGGTCATGACGTCCACTTCAGCGCTGCCGAACGGTCCCCCGTTGGGGTCCATGACGACCGTGCCGGTCAGCAGGTTCAGGCGGTCGTCCCCTTCGGCGCAACCGGGTAGCAGCAGGAAGGCCGTGGCGGCCAGGCAGACGAGCGGGAGGCGCACGGCGCGGCATGACCGCCAACGCTTAAGCCAAGCCATGAGTCGGGCCTCATATGAACTGTGACTCATTCTTGGGCTGCGTGGCGGAACCCAACCGCCATGCCATCCTTGTGGCCCTCCGAGAACACCCACGGAGCGTCACGGAGCTCGTCGTCGCGACCGGGCAGTCCCAGAGCAACGCCAGCCACCACCTCAGGCAACTGCGCGACTGCGGCCTGGTCACCTATGAACGGGACGGGCGTAGCAACCTGTATCGCATCGCCCACCCGGAGGTCGCGGCCGTCCTGGACGCCATCGACCGCGCCGCAGCGGCCGTCGCCTGCACCGCCGAGGCGTGCTGCGCGCCCACCGCCGAGGTCCCGGCATGACCGAGGCCCGCCCGCTTGTTCCGGCGCTCCTGGCCGAAGCTGCCGGCACCTTCGCCCTGGTCTTCGTGGGCTGCGGCGCCATCATGGTCGACGCCCTCACCGGCAGCCTTGGCCACGTGGGCGTCAGCCTGGCCTTCGGCCTCGTGGTGGGTGCCATGATCTACGCGGTCGGTCACGTCAGCATGGCCCACTTCAACCCCGCCGTCACCTTGGCGTTCGCGGCCACGGGCCATTTCCCTTGGCGCCGCGTGGTGCCCTACTGGCTCGCGCAGACGGGGGCCGCCGTCCTCGCCGCTGTGCTCCTGCGCTGGGCACTGGGCCCCGTGGCCGGCCTCGGTGCCACCCGTCCCAGCACCTGGGTGACCACGCCCGGCGTGCTGCTGGTCGAAGCGCTCCTGACCGCCTGCCTCATGTTCGTCATCATCGCCGTCGCCACGGACCCCCGCGCCGCGCCCGGCATGGCTGGAGCCGCCATCGGCGCCACGGTGACCCTTGCGGCCCTCATGGGCGGCCCGCTCACGGGCGCCAGCCTCAACCCGGCCCGAAGCCTCGGTCCCGCCGTCGCCAGTCTGGATGCGGCGGCCATCGATGACCTGTGGTTCTACCTGGTCGGCCCGGCCGTCGGCGCCTTGCTGGGTGGTCTCCTGTACCAGGCGATCCGCCGGGGCGAGCGGCCCCGTCCGACCGCTGCTGCCACGCCGAGCGCGGAGGTGCCAGCATGAGCGCCGAAGCCGGCGGCAAGCCCCGCGTGCTGTTCGTGTGCGTGGGCAACAGTTGCCGCAGCCAGATGGCCGAAGCGTTCGCACGGGCCGCCGGCCTGGAAGCAGCATCGGCGGGCACAGAGCCCTCCCAAGGCGTCAGTAGCAAGGCGGTCGCGGTCATGGCGGAGGTGGGCCACGACCTGGCCACCCACACGCCCAAGATGCTGGAATGGGACGCCCTGGCCTCCTATGATCGGGTCATCACCATGGGTTGCGGCGTGGCCGAAAGCTGCCCCAGCCTCCGCACCGACGAGGATTGGGGCCTCGAGGACCCCGTCGACCAGGAGCTGGACGTGGTGCGCGCCGTGCGGGACGACATCGAGCGACGCGTCACCGACCTGGTGGCCCGATTGCGTACCGCGTAACACGCAAGGGGTATGTAGGCGACCGCCCCATACGGTCAGCGTTGCATCTTCTCGCCTTCGACCTGGAGACCACAGGGCTTCACCCGGAGCGGGACCGCATCGTCGAATTCAGTTTTATTTCACTTGATGAACAATTGGGTGAGCAGGAGCGCTGGAGCCAGCGGGTCCACCCCGGCGTGCCGATCCCCGCCCAGGCCCGTGACATCCACGGCATCAGCGACGCCGACGTAGCGGAGCTGCCCCGGTTCGAAGCGTTCGCCGACCGCATCCAGGCGCTCATCGAAGACCGCACGCTGGTGGCCTACAACCACCTGCTCGACCGGGACATGCTCCATTACGAGCTGCTGCGTGCCGGACGCCCCGGCATCCCCGTCGACCAACCGGTGATCGACCCGTTCCTCCTGTACCGCCGCCACCGCCCGCACACCCTCGAAGGGGCCGTGCGCCACTACCTGGACCGGTCCCTGGAGGACGCGCACACGGCGGAAGGGGACGCGGCGGCCACCGTCGACGTCCTCCGCGCGCAGCTCGAACACCCAGATCTGCCTGCCAACCTGGAGGCCTTGGTGGAGAAGCCGGACCGGCAGTACCTGGACCGCGCCCGTCGCGTGTACGAACACGAGGACGGCAGCGTGCGGTTCGCGTTCGGCAAGCACCGCGACCGACGGCTCATCGAGCACGAGGACTACGCTCGTTGGATGCTGGCCGCCGATTTCCCCATGGAGACCAAGCGCATCGTCTCCGATGCTCTCGACGCCGCATCGCCGGTGCACATGACGGAGCGGCCCGCCGCCTCGGACGGCACCGGGGCTACGACTCCAGCTCGCGCTGCAAGTAGTGGAAATCCGTGAGCGGCTGACGGCACGCGTGGTCCCGGCAGGCGTACACCGTCGCCTTGCCGCCAAGCCGGCCATGGTCCTTCGTCCAGGGCGCGAGCGCCTCCAACCCTGCGTCCGCCGCGCCGTCCTTGCCGTCGTCGCCGTGGCGGTGCAACAGCACCTTGTTGGGCTGGTAGGCGAAGCGGATCGTCGCAAGCAGCTCCTGGGTGTCCGCGCTCTTGGGATCGCCCACGACCACGAACTCGCTGCTGCCGGCGGCGAAATCGACCCCGGTCAGCAGCATGCAGTAAGCGGCCGGGTGCTTGCCGATGGCACCTCCAAGCCCCTCCAGAAGGCGGTCGGCTGCCTCCTCGTACCCGACGTCGCCTGTGATGCGGCCGAGGCGCAAGAGGACCAGGAGGGCGATGCTGTTGCCACTGGGGAGGGCTCCGTCCGTCGCCATGCGGCCACGTGCCAGCAGTGCTTCGCCGTCGTCCGGGGTGTCGTAGAAGCCGCCGCCGGGGTGTGCGAAGTGGCCCAGCATGGCGTCGGTGAGCTGCTTGGCCGCCGCCAGCCAGCGGGTCTCGCCGGTCGCTTCGTAGAGGTGGATGAGCCCGTGGGCGACGAACCCGTGATCGGACAGGAATCCTTCCTGGCCAAGTACGCCGTCACGGTACGCATGGCGGAGGCGTCCGCCGGCCATCATCTCATCCAGGAGGAACGTCGCCGCCGCCGTCGCGGCCTTCACGTAGCGGGGCTCGTCGAACGCCTGGGCTGCCTGGGCGAGCGCCGCGATGGCGAGGCCGTTCCAGTCGGCCAGCACCTTGTCGTCCAACAGGGGCCAGACGCGCTGGTTCCGGGCCTCCAGCAAGCGCCCCCGGAGGTCCTCGGGAGCCTGGGCATCAGGGTCGAAGCCCATGCGATGGAGGACGTTGCGCCCGGTGCGTTGCCGGGTCGCCTCGTCCAGGAAGTTGCCCTCGGCGGTGCAGTTCCACGCCTCGGCGGCCCGCGCCGCGTCGTCGGGGCCCAAGGCCGCCTCCAGTTCGGTCATGGTCCACGTGTTGAACAGCCCCTCCTCGCCTTCGCTGTCGGCGTCGAAGGCGCTGGCGAAGGCGCCGCCTTGCGTCGTCATCTCCCGTAACACGAAATCCAGGATGCCGCGGGCGACGCGCTCGAAGCGCTCCTCGCCGGTGGCCAGGAACGCTTCCGTGTACGCCATGGCGAGCATCGCCTGGTCGTAGAGCATCTTCTCGAAGTGGGGCAGCAGCCAATGGGCATCGGTGCTGTACCGGTGGAAGCCGCCGGCGATGTGGTCGTGGACGCCGCCGGCCGCCATGGCATCCAGGCTCTGGACCACCATGTCGAGGGCCGGCTCATGCTTGGTACGGCGATGGTGGCGCAACAACAGGAGCAGCTGGTGAGGGCTTGGGAACTTGGGGGCGCCCCCGAAGCCTCCGTTCTCGGCGTCGAAGCGGGCCTCCAGGTGCCGGTAGGCTGCCGTGAGCGCCTCGTCGCCGGGCCGGTCGCCCGCGTCATGGGCCCCCTGATGGGCGAGCCAGTCCGTGATGTCGCCCGCCCGTTGATCCAACCCTTCCCGGTCCTCCTGCCAGAGCTTCTGGATGTGGGGTACCAGCTCCAAGAGGCCCGGTCGGCCGCCGCGGCCGCGCTTGGGGAAGTAGGTCCCGGCGAAGAACGGCCGGCGCTCCGGCGTGAGGAGCACCGTGAGGGGCCAGCCGCCGCTGCCGGTGGTCGCCTGGCACACGGCCATGTACTGGTCGTCCAGGTCCGGCCGTTCCTCCCGGTCCACCTTGATGCACACGAACGCCTCATTGAGCGCCGCCGCCGCTTCCTCGTCCTCGAACGACTCGTGCGCCATGACGTGGCACCAATGGCACGTGGCGTAACCGATCGACAAGAACACGGGCACGTCCCGGCGCGCCGCCTCCTCGAAAGCCTCGTCGCACCAGGGCCACCAATCGACCGGGTTCTCCTGATGCTGCAACAGGTACGGGCTGGCCGTGCCAGCAAGCCGGTTGGGGGCCACGCTGGCCATGCCGGCCATGGGCTTGTGGTCTTTGCGGAGAGGGTGCTCACACGACACCGCGGCGGGCCGCGCCGTTTAAGCAAGCAGCGCGGCGTCGGCGGCCGTGAACTGGTACCGTTGCCCCCAGTGCAGTGACGACGTCCAGGCCGCTCCGGGCGCCCACCTGGAATGCCCCCATTGTGGACACGGCGCCCAGACATGGACGGTGACGACGCAGCAGATGCAGCAGGGAGGCCGGCCGGTCTCCCAGGGCATCGCCATCGTGGCCCTGATCCTCAACATCATGGTCTGGCCGGGCTTGGGCAGCCTCATCGCCGGCGAACAGATCGGCTGGGCGCAGGGCTTTCTGTACCTGTTGGGACTGTTCTTGACCATCTTCGGTTGGATCCTGTTCATCGTGGGCGGCTTCATCGGCATCGCCCTCCTGATCGGCGTTTGGATCTGGGGCATCGTGACCGGCATCGACCTGATCCGCCGCTCGGCGTAGTCTCACTTGGCTCACCGCAGGCTCTAAAGCGTCCAGGCTCGCTGGTCGGAAAGCTGGCAAGCCAGAAGAGTGGCCGCCGCCGGGTCGAAGGCTGGATGACCCGGCGGCGGCAGGTTGGCTGGTTGGTGAACATGACGCCATGGGCGTCACATGCTGCTGGCTGACCCTGTTGCCAGGGCCGCTGGGCCGGCCGACCTAGGTCCCCTATTTGGGTGTTATCCCTGTTCGACTGAAGGGAGCGGCATGTTGAACACCGCCGAGGCCCCATCCTGTCCATGGCCCAGGCGACCGCCTCCCTCGCGCCATGGTTCACCCACCCACGCATGGCGCCCAAGTGGATCGGCCTTGTCGTCGTGGGTGGCCTGGCCATCTGGACCTGGACAATGGGTGCCTGGCTCGCTGCTGGCCTCGGGTTCCTGTGGTTCTTCCCCAACGAATACGGCGTCCACCGCTGGGTCTACCACCGCTACGCCGTGGGTCCCGACCCGCCCGGCCCCGCCCGGAGCCACATCCGGCACCACCTCGACCCCACGGACCTCGACTACATCTTCAACGACCCGCGCTTCAGTGTCACGATCGGTGTCGTCTACCTGTTCGCCGCGTGGGGGCTGCTGGCGGCCGTCGGGGTGGCCGGTGCTTTGGCGTTCGGGCTTGCTGCTGCCTTCAGCTTCGGCAACTTCCTGGCGCTCGCCTACTACGAGTACGTCCATTTCATCGCCCACCGGCCCGGCGTCCAGCCGTGGATCCCGCTTGGCAAGGCGCTCAAGCGGATGCACCTCTGGCACCACTACAAGAACGAACACCACTGGTTCGGGGTCACCACCCGCGTGTTCGACCACGGCTTCGGCAGCTACCGCGACCCGGCCAAGGTGGCCCAGAGCCCCTCCGTCCGCACCCTGCGACCGCCCGCCGAGCATGAAGAGGCGATGGGGCCGGCTGGAGCACCGTGACCTGACCGGTCCACCCCCGTCGAACCTGTCAATGCTGGAGCAAAGTTTCATGAACGACCTGGAGTCGGTCCGGCCATGGACCTCAACGACCCCACAGACCTCACCGGCAAGCGCGCCCTCGTCTTCGGTGTCGCCAGCGAGGATTCCATCGCGTGGGCGATCGCCCAGCAGCTCGCAGCACGCGGCGCCAAGGTGACGTTGGGGTACCAGAAGCGCTTCCT
>JBMYRW010000015.1:0-38600 GCA_049602735.1 Thermoplasmatota archaeon | reverse complement strand
GTGCCGACGGTCGGGATGGGGGTCTCAAGAGGGCTGGGGCCTGCCTGGGTGGGCAGGGACGCCATCAGGAGGGCGGCGGTCACGGTCACGGCGAAAAGGGCGCTGGTGAGGCGGCCAGGGGGGTTCCTATGCATCATCGACACCTGGTGGGCCGCCGATGGCGGCCTGGGTCAATAGGGTTGCCCCCGTCGAGGGTCCGCGGCGAGAGATACTGGCCGGTGATGCTCGCCTGTCTTTCTTAAAGGGGCGCTGGGTGGGCGGAGCGTTGGCCACCAAAGGCATCCTTCTGGCAGGCGGTAGCGGCACGCGACTGCATCCCATCACGAGTGTCGTGAGCAAGCAGCTGCTGCCGATCTATGACAAGCCGATGGTCTACTACCCCCTCTCGACGTTGATGCTGGCCGGCATCCGGGACGTCCTGGTGATCAGTACGCCGCAGGACCTGCCTCAGTACGAGCGGCTCCTTGGAGATGGCAGCCAGGTCGGCATGTCGATCGAGTACGCGGAGCAGCCGAAGCCGGAGGGGCTGGCGCAGGCGTTCCACATCGGGGCGGACTTCGTGGGGAGCGACCCTGCAGCGTTGGTGCTGGGTGACAACATCTTCCACGGGCCCGGTTTCAGTGGGCTGCTCAAGCGCGCCGCAGCGCGGCCGACCGGCGCCACCGTCTTCGGGTACCGGGTGCCGGACCCGGAGCGTTACGGTGTGGCCGAGGTGGACGAACGGGGTGTCGTGCGCTCCATCGAGGAGAAGCCGGCCGAGCCGAAGAGCCACCTGGCTGTCACGGGGCTCTACTTCTACGACAACGACGTCATCGACATCGCGGCTGACGTCAAGCCGAGTGCCCGGGGCGAGCTGGAGATCACGGCGGTGAACCAGGCGTACCTGGAGCGCGGCGACCTGCACCTGGAGACCCTGGGCCGCGGCTTTGCCTGGCTGGACACGGGTACGCCGGGCAGCCTCCTGGAGGCGTGCGAGTACATCGCCACCATCGAGCGCCGGCAGGGGCTCAAGGTCGCCTGCATCGAAGAGGTGGCGTGGCGCATGGGCTTCATCGACGACGCGCAACTCGGTGAGCTGGCCGCGCCGGTGGCCAAGAGCGAGTACGGGCAGTACCTGGACTCGCTCCTGGCCCTGGACGACTGAGCCTAGGGTTCGTCATCGCGGCCGCGACTGCGGGCGGCGAGCAGGCCGACGCCGACGCACAGCAGCAGCGCGAGGCCGCCGATGAGGATCCAGTGGACGATCGTCAGACCGCCCCCATCGTCGTCATCGCTTTCGCCATCGGACGTGGTGCCGCCGGAGCCTCCTGCGCCGCCACTACCGCCACTGCCTCCACCGGAGCCGCCGCTGCCGGTGCTGCTACCACCGGAGCCATCGGAGCCGCCAGAGCCATCGGAGCCGCCGCTTCCACCGCTGCCGCCGTCGGATCCACCAGAGCCGCCGCTACCGCCGCTGCCTCCTCCCGAGCCACCGCCGGAACCACCCGTGGAGGGCGGCGCGGGCTCATGCCAAGGCATCCAGAGGAAACTGGGCTGGAGGGCGCCGTCGTACTGGAGCAAGCCCGTGGGGGCGGTGCTGCCTTCCGCGACGCTCAGGGCCAAGGCGAGCTGGCCGCCTTCGGGGGTCGCCATGTCGATGTAACCGAAATCGACCAGCAACGGCGGGGCCATCAGGGCCGGCAGCACCTGGCCGAGCAGGAAGAACGCCGAGCCTTCGGGGTCCGTGGGGTCGGTGGGCAGCAGCGTCGTCGGGTCTTCGGGGGCCGTGAACTCAGGCGGCTCGAAGAGGGTCGTCGTGTTGGCGAGGCTCGTCATCTCGCCGTCCTGGATGTGCACCAGGTCGGCCTGGAGCGTGACGTTGAACGGCAACGGCTGCATCCAGAGGCCGGCGAACAAGGGGCCGCTGAGGCGGCTGGCCTGTTGGGACTGGCTCTCGTTGAGGGTGAAGAGCGCCGGGCCGGCCGGTGAGGCTTCCAGGGCGACAAGGCGCGTCTTGGGCGTCTCGCTCTCCGGGGTGGCGTTGGTGAGGCTGCCCGGGCCGAGGGGACCTAGTTCGCCGTCGGTCATGAACAGGGGCTGGCTGAAGTGGCCGGCGGCCGCACCTTGGGCGGAGGCCAGGGCCAGGCAGGCGGCGACGAAGAGGGCGCGACGCATACACGGCCGTGCGCCGCCGGGAGGGTTAACGGCCCCTGCGTGGGACGACTCCCCCTCGCGACAGGGTTCTATAGGCGACCTACAGGCGACGGCGAGCGACGGCCACCGCCGCCAACAGGCCGACGGCGATGATCACCGCTGAGGCTCCAGGAGAGTCTTCGCCGTCACCGTCCCCTTCGTCCGTGTCCTGGCCACCGGTGCCGCCGTTGTCGCCTCCGTCATCGTCGTCGGGGGTCGTCGGTGGCGGCGTCACGGGCGCCGGGGGGTCCGGGCGCGGCGGGTCGGGCTCGTACCAGGGGATGAAGACGAAGCTCGGGGTCAGGATGGCGCCGTACTGCACCTGGGCGAAGGCCGCCGTGGGGATCGGCAGGGCGCTGCTGCCGGGGTCGAGGCGGAACTGGACCGCCACCTGGCTGCCCTCGGGGACCTCCAGGTCCACGATGCCCAGGTTGAGGAGCGTCGGGGGCTTGAACAGGAGGGGAAGCACCTGCGCCAGGACGTGGAACGCGGCACCCTGGGGGTCCGTGGGGTCCGGCGGGATGAGTGCCAGGGGGTCGGGGGCGTCGCTCTGGTTGAGGTCGAGGGCCACGGAGGCGTTGCCCAGAGGCTTGAACGTCTCGCCCTCCATGATGCCGATCGACGCCGTGAGGTTGCCGTTGAGCACCACCGATTCCCCGGTCCACAGCCCCACGAACAGGGGGCCACGCAGGAGGTTCGGGCGTTCCTCGCCGGCCGGGGAGACGAAGCGTACCTGCAGGACGGCCTCAGCGGCGGGCAGCACGAGCCGCGTGCGGGTCTCGTTGCCGGTGGGTTGTTCCACGGACAGGACGCCGTCGTCAATGATCGGCGTGGCCCCGTCGTCCAGGAAGTAGAGCGCCGGGGCCGGCACGGCGGTGACGGCGGCGGCTGGTAGCAGCAGGGCGGCCACCATCAGGAGGGAGAGCGAGCGCACGAGTGTTCCTCGACGCTTTGTTTTCCCTGCCGTCGTAGATAAGCTCTTTCGGCCGACCATCGGACTGTCCAGGCGTTCGCCGGCAGCTGGCGCCGTGCGGTGGCGGGTGGCTGGACAGGAAGGCGGTGCGGGGCGTTCATATCCGGGGGCCAGGATGGGCCGGGCCGTGACCCAGCCGGTGCTCGCCGAGGCGGCCAAGCGCGTGTACGCCTTCGAGGAGGGCGACAAGGAGATGAAGGCGGTCTTGGGCGGCAAGGGCGCCAACCTGGCCGAGATGAGCCGCATCGGTCTGCCGGTGCCCCACGGCTTCACGATCACGGCGCAGACCTGCAACGCCTACCAGGAGACGCAGACGCTGCCGGCCGGCCTCGAAGAAGAGGTCTGGGAGGCGCTGGCGGGGCTCGAAGCGAAGGCCGGCGCCAAGCTGGGCGACCGCCAGAACCCGCTCCTCGTCTCCGTGCGCAGCGGCGCGGCGATCTCCATGCCGGGCATGATGGACACGGTGCTCAACCTGGGCCTCAACGACCAGACCGTCCAAGGACTCGCGGACGCCACGGGCAACCCCCGCTTCGCGTACGACTCCTACCGCCGCTTCCTCACCATGTTCGGCGACGTGGTCCTGGGCATCGAGCACAAGCTGTTCGAAGAGCGGTACTTCGCCATGAAGCAGCGCGAAGGCGTGGAGCGCGGCCAGGACCTGCCACCGGAACCCATCATGGGCCTCTGCGACGAGTACAAGGCGCTCATCGAGAAGGAGACCGGCGCCCCGTTCGCTCAGGACCCGCGCCAGCAGCTCCTTCAGGCGGTCGAGGCGGTCTTCAAGAGCTGGAACACCCCCCGCGCCAAGACGTACCGCCGCCTCAACAAGATCCCCGACGACATGGGCACCGCCGTCAACGTCCAGATGATGGTGTTCGGCAACATGGGCGACGACTGCGCCACCGGCGTCGCCTTCACCCGCGACCCCGCCACCGGCGAGAACACGTTCTACGGCGAGTTCCTGCCCAACGCCCAGGGTGAGGACGTGGTGGCCGGCATCCGCACGCCCCACCCCATCCAGGACCTGGAGGCGATCCTGCCGGAAGCGTACCAGCAGCTCGTGGAGATCGCGGCGAAGCTGGAGCGTCATTTCCACGACATGCAGGACCTGGAGTTCACGATCATGCGGGGCAAGCTGTACATGCTGCAGACCCGCGTGGGCAAGCGCACCGGCCTCGCCGCGGTCACCATCGCCCTTGACATGCTTGACGCGGGCCTGCTCTCGGAGGACGAGGCCCTCATGCGTGTCCACCCGGACCAGCTCAACCAGCTCTTGCGCCCCATCTTCGATGCGGGGCAGAAGGCCGAGGCGGTCAAGGCCGGCGCCGTACTGGCCACCGGCCTCAACGCCGGCCCCGGCGCCGCCAGTGGTCGCGTGGTCTTCACCGCGGACGACGCCGTCGCCTGGGCCAAACAAGGCCACCAGGTGATCCTGGTTCGCGACGAGACGAGCCCCGAGGACATCCACGGCATGGACGCCAGTGAAGGGTTCCTCACGGCGCGCGGCGGCATGACCAGCCACGCGGCCCTCGTGGCCCGCCAGATGGGCAAGGTCTGCGTCGCCGGTTGCAGCGACCTGCGCATCGACGCGGGCGCCAAGACGTTCGGCGTCAAGGGCGGCGGCAAGCTCGTGAAGGAAGGGGACTGGATCAGCCTCGACGGCTTCACCGGTGAGGTCATGGTGGGTCAGCTCACCACCAAACCCAGCGAAGTGGTCCAGGTGCTCGTGGACAACGAACTGGAGGCGGCCGACGCGCCGGTCTACCAGATGTTCGCCCGCCTCCTCGACATGGCCGACAAGGTGCGCCGCCTCAAGGTCCGCGCCAACGCCGACCAACCCGACCAGGCCCGTGCCTCCATCGCGCTCGGCGCCCAGGGCATCGGCCTCTGCCGCACCGAGCACATGTTCTTCGGCCCCGGCAAGATCGAACACATGCGGGAGATGATCCTCGCCGCCGATGAGGACGACCGCCGCGCCGCCCTCGCCAAGCTCCTGCCCATCCAACGGGAGGACTTCGAGGGACTGTTCGCCGCCATGGGTGACCGCCCCGTCACGGTCCGCCTCCTCGACCCGCCGCTGCACGAGTTCCTGCCCCACGAAGAGAAGGAGCAACGGGAGCTGGCACTGCTGATGGGCATCGGCAAGGAGGAGCTGCACGCCCGCATCGACGCCCTGCGCGAAGCCAATCCCATGCTGGGCCACCGCGGCTGCCGCCTCGGCATCACGTACCCCGAGATCACGGAGATGCAGGCCCGCGCCATCCTGGAAGCGGCCGTCGCCGCCTCCGCCAAGGGGGCCACCGTGCGCCCGGAGATCATGATCCCCATCGTCGGGCACGCCAGCGAGTTCGAGCACCAGGAGGCGATCGTGCGCCGCGTCGCCAGCGAGGTCTTCGCCGCTGCCGGCCGTGAAGTGGACTACCTGGTGGGCACCATGATCGAGCTGCCCCGCGCTGCCCTCACGGCTGACGAGATCGCCCAGAAGGCCGAGTTCTTCTCCTTCGGCACCAACGACCTCACCCAGACCACGCTCGGTGTGAGCCGCGACGACGCGGGCGGCTTCCTGACCCATTACCAGGAGAACAAGCTGATCCCCCACGACCCGTTCCAGACGATCGACTTCACCGGCGTCGGCCAGCTCGTGGAGATCGGCACCGAACGCGGGCGCCAGACCCGCCCCGACCTGAAGGTCGGCATCTGCGGCGAACACGGCGGCGACCCGGACTCCGTCGAGTTCTGCCACGGCGTCGGCCTCGACTACGTCTCCTGCAGTCCGTACCGGTTGCCCATCGCCCGCCTGGCGGCCGCGCGGGCGGCGCTCGCCGACAAGGCCGCCTGAGCTCCGTCCATCCGGCGTTCTTAAGGGCCAGGTGCTTGCCGGGCCGTGCAACTGCGGGACGTGCGCCGGACCGGGCTCACAATCGCCATCATCGCCGGCGTCGCCTTGCTGTGGCTCTTCCTGCTCAGCCTACAGGAGACCGACCGCATCGACTTCGGCCTCACCAGCGGCGCCCTGGAGCGCCTGACGCTCGGGTGGTGGCAATGGCTGGTGGCCATCCTGCTGTCCCTCCTGGTGGCGCTCCTCATCTTCCTGCTCACCAGCGTCGACGAGGCCCCCGAGGGCTACGCGCGTGGCTCCGTGCGGCAGGTGCAATGCGCCGACTGCAAGGCGGTCTTCCACCTCCACGACAGCGGCCACCGGCCCCTCATGCACGTCTGCCCCAACTGCAAGGCGCTGGGGGTCTACGACGGCAAGGCGGCGCCCGTGGGCAAGCCACCGGAGGCCAAGGAGCCCGAGCAGTTGATCAAACTGGGTCTCACCTGTGACCGTTGCGACCACGGCTTCGACGTCACGGACACGGGTCAACGCCCGTTGCAGGTGACCTGCCCCAACTGTCAGTCGTCCGGCTTCCTCACCTGACGTCGCCGCGTCGGCCGGTCATTCGAGTGTCGCGTGGCGGCGACCCATGGCCGCCTCGTCCTGTCCCAGCCGCTCCATGAGCAGCGCGACCACGGCATCGAAGAACAGCCAGGCGGCCGTCTCGAAGAGCGTGCCCAAGGGGGCCAGTCTCGCCTTGTCGCCGTTGCGGTCGCGGGGCGCCAGCAGCACCGTCGTGTGGCTCAATCGGGCGATCTCGCTGGCGTCGTTGGCGGTGATGGCGATCACCGTGGCGCCCAGTTTGCGCCCCAACTCGGCGGTCATGACGACCGGGTACGTGGTACCGCTACCTGAGACCAGCACCACCACGTCGTCCTCCTGGACGGGTGCCGTGATGGTCTCCCCGACCACGTAGGTCTGGTACCCGAGGTGCATCAGGCGGACGGCGAACGCGCGGGCGACGAAGCCACTGCGGCCGCGGCCGTAAAGGAACACGCGCTTGGCAGGCTCTAGGGCGTCAAGGAAGGCGCCAAGGACCTCGTCCGGGACGTCAAGGAGCTGCTGGGTCTGCTCGGTGATGAACGACAGCGGCTCCTTGAGGTCCAGGCTCAGACCTCCTTGTGCTTCCTGATGATGGGGACGCCTGCCTTGTTGTAGGCGACCTCGCGGTCGGCGGGGACCTTGAAGATCAGGCTGAAGCCTTCCTTCTTCTCCTTCATGAAGTAGAAGCGGCCCTCCTTCTTGTAGAGCTTGTACTCGTCCACCTGCACCTGCCGGCGGCCGGTCTCGTCCGACTGGATCACCTTGGGCTTGCGGAACTGCGGCGGGTCGCGCAGCAGGGGGACGCCCTGGGCGTTCTCCTCGACGATCTTCCCTTCGGGGACCTTGAAGACGGCGCTGTAGCCCTCCTTCTTGGCCCGCATGAACTGGAAGCGGTTGCCCTTCTTGTAGAGCTTGAAGCCGTTGTACTGCACCTGGCGGCGGCCCGTGTCGTCCGACTGGACCACGTCGCTGCCTTCGAGGAAGTCGGCTGCAGCGGCCAGGCGGGCCTCGTGCTCCTCCTTCTCGCGGCGCTTCTTGTCCTCGGCCTCCTGCTTCTTGCGGGCGGCCTCCTCTTCGGCCTTCGCCTTGGCCTCCTCTTCGGCCTTGCGGGCCTTCTCGGCCTCCGCCTCGGCCTTCTTCTCGGCGTCGCGCTTCTCCTTCTCCGCCTTCTCTTCCTGCTCGCGGATCTCGCGGGCGATGCGGGCGTCGCGGCGCTCCTTGACACGGTCGAAGACGATGTTCATGTACATCGCGTCGTGCTCAAGGATGGGGCTCGTGGAGATGATGGTGGCAGAGAGGTTCTGCTCCAGGATCACCTCGCAGAGGGGCTCGAACTTCAGGTCGCCCTTCTTGATGGGCAACCGGTAGCGGGCGTTGCCGTTCTCGTACAGCACGCCGGTGAAGTGGATCAGGTAATGCTTGATGCCCAGAGGGTCCAGGCGCTCGAAGAGGGCCTTGAAGTCCTCGGGGGTCTGCAGGATGCCGTTGCCGCGGGCGTGGATGTGGGCGAAGTCGATCACCGGCACGATGCCCTTGACGCGGCTGCACACCTGCACCACTTCGGACAGGCTGCCGAAGACGGAGCGCTTGCCCATGATCTCGATGCCGAGGCGGGGCTTCCAGCCTTCCTGCACGAAGATGCCGCGCAGGGTGCGCAGGTTCTCGATGATCCGGTTGAGCGTCTCCTCCTTGGAGAGCTCACCGTAGAAGCCGGGGTGGAAGACGACGGTCTCGGCGCCCATGAGGTCCGCGAGCTTGCCGGTCGCCAGGATCTTGGCGAAGGACATCTCGACGTTCTTCTCGTCGCCGGCCAGGTTGATGTAGTACGGCGCCTTGACGTGCAGCTCGATGCCGGCCTCGGCGGCCGTCTCGCCCACTTTCACGGCGTCTTCCTCCGTCATACGGATGCCGCGGACGAACTGCACCTCCATGGCGTCCAGTTCCAGGTTGCGCGTGTAGATGACGCCGTCGCGCACGGTGCGACCCTTGCACGAGAGTGGGATTCCGGCTGGTCCAAAACGGATCATGGGTGGGTGATGGCCTCCTCGCCCGGGCCGCCGACAGGGGGTCGACTCTTAAGTGTTTGAATGCCACAAAGGGGGCATGGGCACCCCTTGCCGAGGCGCCGCGACCAGGTTCGTAAACGAAACGGTCTATACCTTAAGAGGAAATGGGCGCGTGTTCCGGTGCACGTCATGACGCCTCCAGCCGACGCCCTGCGCGTCACCCTTGATGAGCTGCAACTGCCAGCCGATGCGGCCCACGACCGGGATTACCTGGTCAGCCTGCTGCGTCGACTGGGCTACTCCGAGGCCGAGATCGAGCGCAAGCTCGGCGGCGGCGAGGAACGCACCATCGAGGTGGAGTACTCCCGTGAGGAGACGACGGAGGCCCCGGTCCCGTCCGAGCCCGCGCCGGCGCCTGCCCCTCGGCTGCCGCCTGCCCAGTTGGACGAGTTCGACCTGGTGATCCCGCCGGGCCCCGCCACGCCGGGCACCAGCTTCACGGTCAAGGACCCGACCGACGGCTACCTGGACTTCTCCCCGCCCGACGACGGCCTCGTGCACTTCCGCGTGCGCCCGCCGGGACACAACGAAGGCCAGGCCGAGATCGGGGACTACATCTATCCCATCGACTACAAGCTGTACTACCGCGACGTGGAGCTGCCGTCGGGCCGCCGCCGTCGCATCTACTTCTTCAGCCGCACGCGCCCCGAGACCGGCGTGCCCACCAACCTGCCCCCGGGCTACGAGGTGTGCGAGAACAAGGAGACCGGCCTGCCGTTCCTTGCCAAGATCGGCGAGTGCGAACCGGAAGGCCGCTCCGTCACCGGCCGGGGCCGCCACGCCCTGGACGAAGGGCCGGAGGAGCCCCTGGGCCCCTTCCTGTACAACGGCTACACGCTCTTCGAGCAACCGGACGACGAAGGTCGCCCGCTCTACTTCTTCGCCAAGAAGCGCCCCGAAGGCGCCACCCCCTGCGGCCTCCCCGACGGTTACGACGTCCGCGTCAACGACCGCACCGGCGTTCCGTACCTGGTGCCCCGCGCCGGCCCCGCCCGCAAGCGGACCCGCGTGCTCCTGGTGCGCGGCAAGGACCGCCATGACGCCGAGGCCCGTGCCCGTGAGCAGGGACTCAACGTGGTGGGTGCCGTGCCCGTCGAACTGGAAGAGGACGGTGCACCCGTCCATGGCCCCGAGGACTGGGAGGGCCGGCCCGCGGCCGCGCCCGCCGCCGAGAGCCACCCTGCCCCGGTCGATTCTGCACCCCTCGTGGAAGCCGAGACCGCGCCGGCCGAGGACGAGACCTGGGGCAGCGGCGAAGACGTCTGGGCGGACGAAGAGAGCGTCTGGGAGACCGACGACGAGGAGGATTCCAAATGAACCAGAACAGGCTCGATGTCCGGCTGCGCCCTGAGCAGGCCGGCGAACTCCAGGCCGTGCGCCTCGAGAAGGGGGATGTCCACGAGAAGATCCCTGTCGACGTCAAGATGAAGCTCGGCGCCACCGCCATCATCGGCATCGTGCTGAGCGTCATCGGCGCCATCCTGGTCATCGTGGCCGCCGTGCTCTTCGGCTTCGCCTATCCTGAAGGCTGGTTCGTGGACCTGGCGGACTCCGTCGACGAGGTCCAGTCCAACATCGAACTCGTGGAGATCCTGTTCGGCCTGGGCTTCATCCTGCTCTTGACCGGCAGCAGCTTCTTCTTCTTCGGCCGCAGCCACGTGGGCTCTGGCCGTTCCAGTGGTTACAACCTTCGGGAGGGCTCCTGATGGAACGCGACTACCTGATCCTGTACGAAGAGCCCGACGAGGGCGAAGTGGAAGACCGTCTGACGGTCAACGTGGAGGCTTCCGCGGCGGACCTGCAGGGCAGCGTCGACGTCCAGACCGACTTCGGCGTTGAATCGGTCGAGAAGGCCAACGCCCTGGGGCTCATCGGCCTCATCGTGGCCGTCGTGGGCGCCGTCATGGGCATCGCCGCCGTCATCTGGTTCGGCGTCGCCTACCCGGATGCCTGGTACGGTGACGATGGCACGCCGCCCGAGACGGGCGTCCAGCGCTCGATCGCCGTGTTGGCGAGCCTGAGCTTCATCGTCCTCATGGCGGGCAACCTCATGACCTACTACGGTCGCACCACCAAGAGTGACGCGGTGCTCAACCAGTTCGCCCTGGTGGAGCACGTGCCAAAGAGCCAGCTCCGCCTGCGCGACGACGAATAGGTGAGGGCGCAGCGCCATGGCCGAGGCAGGCGTCGGCAGCATCCTGCGGGAGTCGCTGCCGCTGCTGCTGCTCATGGCGCTCCTCGAAGTGATTGCCGGCTCGTTCCTGGGCCGCATGGAGCACAGCCTTGAGCGGCTGCCGGGCCTCCTGGCGCTCTTGCCGGCGGTGCTGGCCATGCGGGGCAACATCAGCACCAGCCTGGGCAGCCGCCTGGGCACCGCGACCCGTTTCGGTCTCATCCCCCGTGACCGCTGGTTGAGTCCGGTGGTCTGGCATAATCTGGTAGCGAGCCTTGTCCTGGGGCTCATCCTGGCCGCGGTGGCCGCGGTGGCAGCGCACACGACGAGCGTGGCCCTGGGCCTGCCGTCGGCCGGCATCCTGCGCCTGGGGGCCATCGCCATGATCGCCGGGCTGGCTTCCGGGGTGCTCATGGCCGGCGCGGCGATCCTGGTGATGCGGGGCGCGTTCCGGCGAGGCTACGACCTGGACAACGTGGCCGGCCCGGTGCTCATGACCCTCAGTGACCTGTCCACGTTGGCCTGTCTGTGGCTGGCGGCGGCCGCCTTCGGAGGGGTCTGATGCAGGCGGGCGGCGGGCGCGGCGGCCGCAGCGGGGAGGCCCCCAGCTACCATTGGCGCCGCATCACGCTGGAATCCCTGCCGGTGCTCCTTGGCGCGGTGGTGATCGGCGTGGGGTCCGGGCAGCTGCTGGTCGCCTTCGAGGACCGCCTGGCCGCGGTGCCGGTCCTGCTGGCCCTTGTGCCGGCGGTCAACGGCATCGGTGGCAACGTCGGCAGCGTCCTGGGCAGCCGGGTGGCAAGCGGCCTGCACTTCGGTAGCCTCCTGTCGAACCGGGCGCGGGGCTTCCGGCGCGACGTCACGGCGAGCCTGCTCCTCACGCTGGTGGTTTTCACGTTCCTGGGCCTGGTGGCCGGGCTCCTGGGCCCGTGGCTGGGGCTCGACGTGCCGGTCCATGTGGGCCGACTCGCCGCGGCGACGCTGCTGGCGGGCCTGGGGCTCATGGTGGTGATGATCCTCCTGGTGATCGTGGTCGGCTGGGCGAGTTACCGGCGCGGCTGGGACCCGGACAACGTGGTGGTACCGGTTTTGACGACGGCCGGCGACACGCTGGGCATTCTTTTCCTGTTGGCGGCAGCGGCCGTCGTGGAGATCTGATGAGACAACAAGTGGACGACGAGGAAGGCAGACGACCGCGCTTTGACACGGAGGTACGCCCATGAAGTGGCTGCGCCGCCGCGTCAAGGCGTACCAGGAGGTGGAGTACGAGCCCATGACGGTGCTCGATCTGCTCACCGAGATGAAGGACGTCTCCGAGCTCATGACCGATCTGGCCTACTCGGCGCTCATCCTGGACTCCGATCCCATCGGCGCCGAAGTGGAGGAGCTGGCCCGCCGCATGGACTGGCTGAAGTACCATCTGCGGCTGACGGCCAGCCTCGCCGTCCGGACGCCCGAAGAGGCAGAACAGGTGGCCGGCATCCTGCAGGTCGCCGACGCCAGCGAGCACATCGCGAACGCCGCCGAACAGATGGTGGAGCTGCTGGATGCCAACGTGGAGCTGCGGCCGTTCCTGGGCCGTGTGTTCGACGAGGCGGACGACCGCATCGCCAGCCTGACGATCCCCGAAGGCAGCCAGGCGGCCGGCCGCAGCATCGGTGAACTGGGTGTGCGCACCAACACCGGCATGCGTGTCATCGCCGTGCGCCGCGGCGCCAAGAAATGGGTGTACGTGCCCCGCAGCGACACGCTCCTCGAAGTTGGGGACACGGTGATCCTGCGCGGCCAGGCGGAGGGTGCCGTCGAGCTCAAGGCGTTCTTCCACAACCAGGTGGGTGGCCTATGACCGCCGCCATGGACGATTCGACGCCGCGCAAGCGCCAGGTGGAGGAGCTCCTCCTGGACATGAAGGACGACTCCGAGTTCATGGTCGACCTGGCCTACTCGGCGCTCCTGTACGACTCCCAGGCGATCGCCGCTGAAGTGGTGGCCCTGGAAGAGGAGATGAGCGAGGACTTCGACCGCCTGCAACGCCTCAGTCTCGACGCCGTGGCCGCGGGCGAGCTCTCCACCGACCACGCCCTGGTGCTGCTGCGCGTCGCCCAGGCGGCCGAGGTGATCGCCAACAGCGCCCTCGAGATCGCCGACGTGGTGCTGCGGGACGTGGAACTGCACCCCATCGTGCGCGAGTCGATCCGTCAGAGCGACTCCACCATCAGCAAGGTGACGCTCCACCCGGAGAGTCGCTTCGTCGACGCGACGCTGGCGGAGGCGGAAGTGGAGACCGAGTACGGCCAACGGGTCCTGGCGGCCAAGCGCAGCGGCCGCTGGCACAGCGCCCTGGACGGCGATTTCCGCATGGCTGCCGGCGACCTGCTGGTCGTCATGGGTTCGCGAGAGTCGGAGCCCCTGTTCCGCCGCCTGGCCGACCCGGAAGGGGAGCCAGAGGAAGCCTGAAACCGCCCGCCGCCTGCGCCCCGCCATGGTCAGGACCCTGGACGACGGTGACTTCGGCGGCAAGCGGGTGCTCGTCCGCGTGGACTTCAACGTCCCCCTCGACGGCACCACGATCACAGATGACGCCCGCATCCAGGCGGCCCTCCCGACCCTGCGCCACCTCATCGGCGCCGGCGCCCGCGTCGTCGTCTGCAGCCACCTGGGCCGCCCCAAGGGGGAACCCAAGCCGGAGTTCAGCCTCAAGCCCGTCGCCGACCACCTGGCCCGGCTCCTCGGGCGCCCCGTCGCCTTCGCCCCGGACTGCATCGGCCCGGATGCCGAGGCCGCCGCCGCGGCGCTCCACGACGGCGACGTCCTGCTCCTGGAGAACGTCCGCTTCCACGCCGGCGAGACCGACGGAGATGCCGACTTCGCCGCAGCGCTCGCCAAGCTGGCCAACCTCTACGTCAACGACGCCTTCGGCACCGCCCACCGCGCCCACGCCAGCACCGCGCTGGTCGCCGAGCACCTGCCTGGCTACGCGGGCCGCCTCATCCAGAAGGAGGTCGCGGCCCTGGGCGATGCCCTCGAAGAGCCCGCACGCCCCTTCACGGCGGTCCTCGGCGGCGCCAAGGTCAGCGACAAGATCCTCGTCATCGAACGCCTCCTGGAGAAGGTCGACCGCCTGGTCATCGGTGGCGGCATGGCCTTCACGTTCCTGAAGGCCCAAGGGCACGAAGTGGGCACAAGCCTGGTCGAAGAAGACCGCCTGGACCTGGCCCGCGACCTCCTGGCCCGCGCCGCAGCGGCCGGCGTCGACGTGTTCCTACCGGTCGACGTGGTAGCTGCCGACGAGTTCGCCGAGAAGACCACGCACCGCGCGGTCACCCTGGAAGCGATGCGGCCGCAATGGATGGGGCTCGACATCGGCCCCCACAGCCAGGCCAGGTTCACCGAGGCGATCGAGGACAGCGGCACGGTCCTCTGGAACGGCCCCATGGGGGTCTTCGAATGGCGCGCCTACAGTTTTGGTACCCAGGCCGTGGCCGAAGCGATCGCCAGGTGCCCTGGCACGACCATCGTCGGCGGGGGCGACTCCGCAGCCGCGGCCAAGCGGTTCAAGGTCCTGGATGCCATGACCCACGTCAGCACCGGCGGCGGTGCCAGCCTCAAGTTCCTGGAGGGGGCCGTGCTGCCCGGCATCGCGGCGTTGGAGCCGCGCGCGGAAGCGGCCCCGCCGTCCTGATTCAGCTCTTCATGACGCTGGCGATGAATGCCGCGCCGGCCAGGACCGAGCCGAGTGTCGCGGCCAGAACGGCGACCATGGACTGGCCGACGACCTGACTGTCGAACTGGGGCTCCAAGCCGGGGACGAGGGGCCAGGTGAGCGCCGCGAAGAGCGCCACCAGGAGGACGGCGACCAGGGCGAGCACGAAGCCGATGCTGCGGCTCTTGCCGGTGCCGAAGTAGGCGCCAAAGAGGCCGGCCAGGAAGAGGCTGAAGCCGAAGCTGAAGAGGATGGTGGACGCGAAGATGGACGAGAGGGCCATGGGTGGCCTCAGAACTTGGTCCCGGTGAGCGTCTTGGTGTCGACCACGCCCTCGATGGAGCGGATGCGGTTGACGATCACGTGGCCCAGCGTATCGAAGTCGCCGGCCTCGATCTTGGCGATGAGGTCGTATTCACCGAAGAGCGGGTGGAGCTCGACGATCTCGGACACCTTCAGGAGCGTGTTGTACACGTCATGTTCCTTCTGGGGTGCGGCGCTGATGAGGACGAATCCGACTGCCATGATCCCGACCGTGCCCTGTTCGAGCCCCGCGTGAGCCAAAAGGGTTTCTTTCACGGGAGCACCGGAGCGCCAACAGGAGTGGGGACCGAACCTTTCTTCTGTCGGGCCCGATGGTCGGAAGGACGTATGATGGTGGCTGGTCGTTCCTTGGTAGCTGGTGTGCTGGTGCTGTTCGTGGCTGCGACGTTGGCGGGGGCCCTCCCCGCTGCGCCGGCGGCCCTTGAGGCACCTGGGGTCTCGGAGGCTGCGGCCACCTGGGTCCATGACCTGGACGGTGACCGGGTGGACGACCGCATCGCCACCCATCCGACCGATGCCTTGGGCCGCGTGCTGGTGAACATCGAGTACAACCGCCCCCCGAGTGACCTCGACGTGGCGTTGCTGCGTGCCCTCGGCGCCTCGGATCTCTACCGTTTCAACAACTGGGACGACGTGCAGGCCTGGATCCCCCAGGCCGGCGCCACGGTGTTCGGCACCCTGGACGGCGTCCTGCGCGTGGAGCGCCTGGAGGAAGCGAGCCTGGCCGTCGCCACCGCCCTACCGGCCATCCGCGTGACCGCGTCGCCTGGCACGGTCTCCAGCCCCGGCATGGACCACGGCCTGGCGGTCCATGAGACGCTGGGCCTGCGCGGCGAAGGGATGGTCATCGCGGTCCTTGACACCGGCGTCGACAACACCCACGTCGCCCTGGACGACATGGACGATGACCCGACGACCGTTGACCCGAAGCTGGTCCAGAAGGTCGTGGACGGCGAGGTGCTCTTTGGTGGCAACGATCCCTCCAGCGGCATCGAGAACATCGGTTGCATCGACCCGCCGGACAGCTTCAGCCACGGCACCCACGTGGCCGGCATCGCCGTCGGCACCGCCGCTGGTCAGGGCGGCCCCGGCACCGCCCCGGCGGCCAAACTGGTCGACATCTCCCTGGGCGACGTGCCCCTGGGCGGCAACCCCCAATGGGTGCCCGGCATCGCCCTCGCCCTCGACTGGATCCTCGACTTCAACGCCGGCACGAGCTGCTACGGCGACCCCGGCGACGACACGATCGACGTCGCCTCCATGTCCATCTCCATCAGCAAGGACCCCGGCAGCAGCATCAACCGCAAGCTAACCGACATGGTCCGCAACGGCGTCGTGGCGGTCGTGGCGGCCGGCAACAGTGGCCCCGACACCGGTTCCATCGAGAACGCGGCGGAAGGCGCCATCATCGTCGCCAGCAGCAACGACCAGGGCACCGTGCAGCGGGACAGCGACGAACTCTCCAGTTTCAGCAGCCGCGGTCCCCGCCCCAGTGACGGCGACGCGGACACCCTGGACGAACTGCGTCCCGACATCTCCGCGCCTGGCTCCAACATCGACGCCGCCCTTGTGGGCAGCGGCACCCTGAGCTGGAGCCAGTCCGGCACCAGCATGGCGACCCCCATGATCGCCGGCATCGCCGCGCTCATGCTCCAGGCGAACCCGGCCGTAGCGCCCGTGGATGCGGGCAGCAACGAGGGGATGGGCGGCCCCGGCGCCGTGCCGATCCGCGACCTCATGGCCCGCACGGCCACGTACCTTTCTGCCACGGAGAACGACGCGGTCCAGTCCGTGCGGACGGGCAACTTCGGTCTCCCCTGGAACAACGGCTGGGGCTACGGCCTCGTGGACGCCTACGGTGCCGTCCTGGCCGCTCGTGACGGCCTGGCCCCCGTGCCGACCGCCTGTTTCACCTCCAACCTGGTCGGCAGCACGGTCACCGTCGACGCCTCGTGCAGCAGCGCACCGGCCGGCGAGAGCCTCACCCAGTACCATTGGAGCTGGGGCGATGGCGCCAGCACCACCGGCCCCTCTGCCACAAGCCACACCTACAGCTTTGACGGCTCGTACGCCCTGACGCTCACCGTCACGGCGTCCAATGGCCAGACCTCCTCGACGGCGCAGACGGTCGTCATCGACAGCGGTGGCGGCGGCGACCCCGACCCGGACACGCCGACGCTCCACGACGGTCAACCCCACGCCGATTCGATCACGGTCATCGCGCTGGGTGCCACCAAGGAGTACAAGGTCCGCGTGCCGCCCGGCACCGCGGCGCTCCGCGTGGACCTGGATGGACCTGACTGTGAACTGGACCTGTGCCTGGACGACGTGGACGTGAAGGTGGGCCCTGGCCTCCCTGCGTCCTCGCCGGGTTGGACCTGCACGGCGGGCGGCCCCGGCAACGACCATGCCTGCGTGGTGCCGACACCGGCTGCTGGTTGGTGGACGGTGCAGGTGATCCAGCATGACTACCTCTCCGGCTCGTCGTTCACGTTCACCTCGTCGGGGGTCATCCCGGAGACGGCGTACACGCTGACGGCCAGCCTGTCGTGACGGCCAAGGAACGCCCTGCCCTGCATCTGGCGCCGCTTGCCGACCGCATCCAGGCGGACCTCCTGCCCGGCGCCGCCAGGCCGCCGCCGGTCGTGACGTTCTATGCGTACGTCGCCACCAAATCGACGATCCGTGAACGCAACGGCCGGCTGCACATCCGGCTGAGCGACCACCTCGTGGACGCGCCAGAGGTTGCCTTGGAGGGGCTGATGGCGATCCTCGTCAGCCGCCTCGCCGGCAAGCGCGCCCCGCCGGCCCGCTACCGGCACCACGTGGCCGCCTACGAGCACCACGTCCACCAGGAGGAGACGGCGGCCAAACGGACGGCGAGCCGCCAACGGCGTGGCCGCAAACACCTGGACCCGGTCGGTGAGCACCGTAGTCTACTGGAGAGCTACCTGAGGGTCACCATGGCGATGGGCCTGCGGCTTCCGGAGCCGCCGCGCCTCAGTTGGAGCCGAACGGCGAGCCGGCGGCGCTTCGGCCACCATGACCCGGACCATGACGTCATCGTGCTCAGCCGCGTGCTCGATGATCCCAAGGTCCCGGAGTTCGTCCTGGACTACGTGGTCTACCACGAGCTCTTGCACATCGTCCATCCGCCGGAGCCTGGCCAAGGGGGCACGGGACGCCGTCGGGTGCATACGCCGGCCTTCAAGGAGGCCGAGGTGCGATTCCCGCAGGCGGCGGAGGCGGAGCGTTGGCTGTCCAGGCTCGCGTCGGTCAGGCGGACAGTTCGCTGACCCGGTCGAGTCCGCGGGCGTCCAATTCCGTCAGAAGTTCCTTGCAGACGAGGCCGGGGAAGCCGGGTCCTCGGTAGATGAAGCCGGTGTAGGCCTGCACGAGGCTGGCACCGGCCGCCAGTTTCTCCGCCGCGTCGGCCCCGGAGGAGATGCCGCCAACGCCGACGACGATGCCGTCGTCGCCCACGGCCTTGGCCACGAGGCGCACGACCTCCGTTGCACGGGCGCGCAGGGGGGCACCGCTGAGTCCTCCTTTCTCCAGGTGGGCCAGGTGTTCGGGCCGGGTGACGGTGGTGTTGGTGGCGACGACGCCGGCGGCACCCGCGTCGATGGCGGCCTTCGCCTGGGCGACGGTTGCTTCGTCGTCACTGTCGGGGCTGAGTTTCACCATGAGGCGCGGGGGCTTTGAGGGCAGGCCGTCCAGGAGTGTGAGCGCTTTGCCGACGGTCGCGGTGATCGTCTTGGGGTCCTGGAGGCCGCGCAGCCCCTTGGTGTTGGGACTCGACAGGTTGAGCGTCAGGAAGTCGGCCAGGGGCGCCAGGTGGGGCAGGAGAACGGCGAGTTCCTCGTCCACGGCGTCCACTTTGTCCCGGTTGGGGCCGACGTTGATGCCGACCTGCCCGTCGCCTGGGCGGGGTGCAGCGTGCACACGCGGTGCCACGGCGTCCATGCCGTCGTTGGGGAACCCCATGGCGTTGACGAGCCCCTTGTCCTTGGGCGCCCGCCAGAGGATCTGTCCAGGGTTTGGGTCCTGTTGCCGAGGTGTGACCGTGCCCACTTCGACGTGGCCGAAGCCGAGGGCCTGGAGCGCCGGGAAGATCGTGCCGTTCTTGTCGACGCCACCCGCGGCGCCGAGGGGATTGGGGAACCTTCGGCCGAGGGCCTCGACGTGCAGGCGCTCGTCGAGGACCGCGTGATGGGCTTCCAGGTTGGACAGGGCCCAGGGTCGCTGGCTGGCCCATTTCAGGAAGCCGTCGCCCACCTTCTGCGCCTTGGCCGGGGGGAGCGTGAAGAGCGCTCGCCGCAGCAGCGGGTACGGCACCGGGGGCAGCAGGGAGGTCACGGGGCCGCCTCACCCGGCCGGCCGCATAAGGTTGCCCGCGCGCCCTGGTCGCGACCCCCCGCCTTATGAGTGGCCGCCCCGTCGCGCCGGCCGTGAAGCGCCCTCTGTGGAGTGACGCCGGGACCGATGCCGCCGCCGTGGCCCAGCTGCTGGACGACGAGGCCCAGAAAGTCGGGGACGGAGCCCTCGAGTTCCTCCCGGTGGCGCTGCCCAAGAACGCCAAGATCGCCACGCTGCACCAGGCGGCCCTCGCCCGCGTGCGCCGGCAGCTCTCGGAGCGCCACGGCGACGGCGACCGCATCCTGGCCCAGGAGGTCCGCGCCATCGACGACCTGGTGCGCGCGTCCAACCTCATGGTGGAACGCCTGCGCGAATGGTACGGCCTGCACGCCCCTGAAGCGGTGCGCCTCGTGCCCGACGCCGAGAAGCTGGCCGGTCTGGTGGCCGACCACGGCGCCCGCGAAGGGGTCTTCGCCGCCCTCGACCGCGCCCAGGACGCCGCCCTCTCCATCGGCAGCGAACTCGACGAGGCCGACCTGGCGATCCTCCAGACCTACGCCGCCAGCCTGCGCTCCGTCCAGGAGACCTGGCGGGCCCTCGAAGGTCGCGTCAAGGACCTCATGCAGGAAGTGGCGCCCAACCTGGCCAGCGTCGTCGGTGAAGTGATCGGCGCCCGCATGATCGCCCTGGCCGGCGGCCTGCAACGCCTGGCCGGCTTCCCTGCTGGCACCGTCCAGCTGCTGGGCGCCGAGACGGCGCTCTTCCGTCACATCAAGGAGGGCACCAAGCCCCCGAAACACGGCATCCTGTTCCAGCACATCGCCCTACACTCCGCGCCTCCGTGGCAGCGCGGCGCCCTCGCCCGCGCCTACGCCCAGACCGCCGCCCTGGCGGCCAAGGCGGACGCCTTCAGTGGCAACGACCTCCGAGAGGAGCTCTCCGAGCGCCTGGAGAAGCAGCTGGAGCGCATCCGCCGCGAACGCGCCAAGCCCCCTCAACGCAAACCCCGTCAGGACGACCGTGGCCAGGGTGGCTACGGCGGCCAGCGGGGCCAGCGCGGCGGCCCACCCCGTGGCCGTGGCGGCCCTCCTCAACGCGGTGGCCCCCCCAACCGTGGCGGCCCTCGTGGGCCCAGGCGTGATGACGACCGGCGCGGGCCCCCTCGTGGCCCCCGACGTGACGATGATCGGCGTGGTCCTCCTCGCCGCGACGGACCCGGAGGCCACGGCGGCCCCGGTGGTCCCCGTGGCCCGCCCCGCGGCGGCGATCGGGGAGGTGGTTTCGGTCCGCGCGACGGTGGCCGTGGTCCGCCCCGTGGACGTGACGATGACCGTCGTGGCCCGCCCCGCCGTGACGGACCCCCGCGTCGGGACGGCCCCGGTGGTCCCCGTGGTCCGCCTCGTGGTGGCTACGACGACAAGCCCCGGCGTAAGGGACCCGGCGCCTTCCGGGGCGACGGCGGCCCAGCCAAAACGCCCGGCAAGGGCAAGGGCGACAAGAAGGGAGGTGACCGTTCGTGAAGCCGACCGGCCTGGGCGGCGTCTGGGACGACCGCGGACTCCTGTGGACCCGCAACGCCGTCCCCGGCACCAAGGTCTACGCCGAGCCCCTGCGGCTCTTCAAGGGGACCGAGTACCGTGGCTGGAGCGCCTGGCGCAGCAAGCTGGCGGCCCTCGTCGCCCGTGACCGCCGCATCCCGTGGTTCACCCCTTCTGACAACGTCCTGTACCTAGGCGCCGCCAGCGGCACCACGGTGAGCCACCTGAGCGACCTGCTCCCTGAAGGCGCCGTGTACGCTGTCGAGTTCAGCCCCCGCTCCATGCGGGACCTCGCCTGGAACGCCGAGCCCCGCGCCAACATCGTCCCGATCCTGGAAGACGCCGGCGCGCCGGCCCGCTACGCCGCCTACATCGGCCCCCACGTGGACGCCCTCGTGCAGGACGTGGCCCAGCGTCACCAGGTCGCGATCTTCCTGCGCAACCTGCCGTTCCTGCGCAGCGGCGGCAAAGGGTACCTGTTCGTCAAGGCGCGCAGCATCAGTGTTGCCAGCAGCCCCGGCGACATCTATCGCGACGTGGAGCGGCAGCTGACGGAGGCCGGCCTGAAGATCCTCAAGCAGGTCGACCTGGATCCCTTCGAGAAGGACCACCGCGCCTTCGTCGTGGAGAAGCCATGAGCGCCCCGGCGGGCGCCTTCGCGGGCCAGAAGATCCTCGTCACCGGCGGCGCCGGCTTCATCGGCAGCCACGCCGTGGACGCCCTCGCCGCTACAGGAGCCCAGGTGACCGTCCTCGACGACCTTTCGACGGGCGACGAGGCGTTCCTGGCCGACAGCCGGGACAGCATCACCTTCGAACAGGGCGACGTGGGCGACACGGCGACCCTCGACCGCCTGCTGCCCGGCATGGACCAGGTATGGCACCTCGCGGCCGACCCTGAGGTCCGCAAGAGCGGCGACGACCCGAGGCCCCATTTCCGTACCAACGTGGAGGCGACCCTGGAACTGCTCATGGCGATGCAACGCCACGGCGTCCCGCGTCTCCTGTTCACGAGCACCAGCACCGTGTACGGTGAAGCCTCGGTGAAGCCGACACCGGAGGACTACGGTCCCCTCTACCCCATCAGCGTCTACGGCGGCTGCAAGCTCGCCTGTGAAGCCCTGGTGGCCGCCTACTGTGGCAGCCATGGACTCGATGCGGCCGTCATGCGGTTCGCCAACGTGGTAGGGCCTCGTAGCAACCATGGCGTCACCTACGACTTCGTGCGCAAGCTGCGCGCCGACCCCGAGCGGCTGGAGATCCTGGGCGACGGCAGCCAAGCAAAGAGCTACGTGAGTGTTGCCGACACGGTCGCCGGCATGATGCACGCCGCCCAGCACTCGCCGGCCGGCTGCCACGCCTACAACGTCGGCAGCCTCGACGCGATCCCCGTCACCGTCATCGCCGACGAAGTGGCCGCGGCCCTCGACGCCTCACCCGAGTTCGCCTTCACCGGCGGCGGCGCCCACGGAGGGGCCGGCTGGAAGGGGGACGTCAAGAACATGGCCCTCGCCGTGGACAAACTCCGGGCGCTCGGGCCTGGATGGGAGCCCCGACAGGGGAGCCGCGACGCCATCCGCGCCACCGCCGACTGGTTGACCGGCCAGAAGCTGCCGCCCCTACCCGCCTCGTAGGTCAAACCCCGGCGAGGCACCTCATCGACAATCCTTATGCCCGACGGACGGGACTAGGAACCATGAAGCGGCTTACGGCGCCCCTCGCGGCGCTCGTTTTCCTGATGGTCCCCCTGGCCGGTTGCATGGGCTTCGGCGGCGACGAGGCGGATTTCACGCCCCGCACCCATGAGATCACCTTGGAGGTCAAGGCGCCCACCAGCACCACGATCCCCTTGTACGAGCTCAACGGGCCCACCGTCAGCGGCCGCACCCACATGGAGGTCGTGGCCATGGGCTTCACGTACCCTGACCAGGACGTCCTTGAGGTCCCCAACCCCACGATCCGCGTCAAGGAAGGCGACACGGTCATCGTCAACGTCCTCAACAACAACCCGTTGCCCCACACTTTCCACGTCCACGGCAACCTGGAAGAATGGGGCATGGACGGCGTGCCGTTCCTCACCCAGATGCCGATCCACCAAGGCCAGGAGTTCCGCTACGTCTTCGAGGACATGAAGGCGGGCACCTACTGGTACCACTGCCACGTGGACGTCGCCCACCACATCGACCTGGGCATGTACGGCGCCTTCATCGTCGAAGAACGCGAGCCGGAACAGAAGTTCGACCGCGAGTTCGTCCTCATGCTCGACGAATGGGACAACTGCCACGTCCACGGCAACCTGGACCCCCTGACCGGCGCCGAGCAGAGCGGCGAGTTCAGCAACCGCGTCGGTTGTATCGAGCGGTTCCTCCAGGACAACCTGGCCCAGAACCAGTTCGCCGGCAACGCCGCCAATAGCGTACCACCAGCAGCCAAAGACCCCGCCTGCGACACCATTGCGGGGCTGCCCAACGAGACCGTCCGCGACCTGCTCCTCGAGCAGCTCAACTGTGACGGCGGCCACAGCGTCACGCCGATCCAACAGGCCGAACGTGGCTGGTATCCGGCCACGTTCCCTGTGTACGCGCCCATCTACAACACGTTCCTGATCAACGGCAAGGCGTTCCCGGACACCGTCCCGCTGGCCGTGAAGGAAGGCGAGCGCATCAAGGTCCGCCTCATCAACGTGGGCGAACAGATGCACTCCATGCACCTGCACGGCCACACCATGCTGGTGACCCACCGCGACGGCTACGCCTTGGACAACCCGTTCAAGGTGGACACCCTTGGCATCATGCCCGGCGAGCGGTACGACTTCATCTTCGAAGCGGACAACCCCGGCTTCTGGGCATTCCACGACCACATCGGGCTGCACGTCATGAACGACGACCACGCGCCCGGCGGCATGTTCACCTGTGTTGCCTACGACGGCTTCCACGGCTACAATGCCATGGAGTTCGACCGCGCCATCGAGTGCAACGAGGCGGCCATGGAGATCTTCGCGGATGCCGGCCACGACCACGGCGGCAGCCACCCGGCCCACGTGCACCCGCCCGGCGAACGCCATCCGTAACGCCTGTTCGAGGCGACCACAAGCCCTAAGCCGCAGCCGGAGGCATCCCCTTCGTGGCTGACCTCACGTTCGCTCAGGTGCTCATCATCGGAGGCGTGGCCACGCTGGGCTCCCTCCTGTTGAGCTACTGGTTCAGCGGGGTCATGACGCGTAAGAACTGGACGTTCCAGGTGCGCAAGAAGCCCAAAAAGAAGGCCAAGGCCTGATTCGACCGGCGTTCACCCCGTGAGCCAGTCCCGGACGACCCGCGTCGCCTCCGCCGCGACGTCATCCTGCGACCGCCCAGCGTCGAGCACGTGGAACTTCTCGCCGTAGCTCTGCGCCAGGTCCAGGTAGTTCGCCCGCACCGCTTCCAAGAAGGCGACCTTCTCGTACGGCGTCGCCGCGCCCCGCTGCGTCAACCGGCGCACCGCTTCCTTCGGGTCCACGTCGAAGAGGAGCACCTTGTCGGGGTGGATGCTGAAGCGGGCGTGCAGCTCCTCCAGCCACGCCAGCGGGTCCGCGACGCGGTCCTGCAGCGTGTGAGCCTGGTAGGCGTAGGTGCTGAAGTGGAAGCGGTCGCACAGGATCCGTTGGCCTTGGCCGAGCATCCGGCGCAGCTCCTGGACGTGCTGCGCCCGGTCCGCCAGGAACAGGAACGTGGTCGTCAGAGGGTCGTCGCGGCGTTCGATGCTCGCCCGCACAGCCTCGCCGAGGGGGCCGTCTGTCTCTTCCCTGGTGGTGACGAGGTCCGGGAACTCCGCCGCCAGCGCATCGGCCACGGCCGCCAGCGCGCTCGACTTGCCGCTGCCGTCGATGCCTTCGAAGACGATGAAGCGGGCCGGGCGGCCACGGCGGACGGACACGGGCCGGCCAGCGGTGGCGGCGCCTTAAGTCGAGGCGGTCACCTGCGCCGGTCGTGCCTGGCCGATGGTTCGATGAGTGGCGCGTGGGCGACGTGGTGGAGCACCCTGGGCGCCTGGAAGTGACCCGCGAGGACAACGAGGCGTACTGCCACCTGACGCGCAACACACAGCCCCTGCACCTCGACGCCGAGGCGGCCCGCGCGGCCGGCTTCAAGGACATCCTGGTCAACGGCCTCTACACCTTCAGCGCCGCCGTCGGCATGACCGTCCCGGACACGACGGAGGGCACCCTCATCGCCAACCTGGGCTACGAGGAGGTGGTCCACCCGGCCCCAGTGTTCCCCGGCGACGTGCTCGCCGTCCGCACGGAGGTCGTTGCGACGCGGCCCAGCAGCAAGCCCGGCCGAGGCATCGTCACCTTCGCCCACACGGTCACCAACCAGGACGGCGACGTGGTCTGCCGGTTCCAACGCGCGGCGCTCATGCGAGCGCGGCCGGAGGGGTCCTGATGCGCTGGCGCAGCGTCCTCTTCACGCCCGGCACCCGGCCGGACCGGGTCCGCAACGCCCTGGAGGCCGGCGCCGCCGATGTGGTCGTGGCCGACCTGGAGGACGCCGTGCCCCCTGCACAGAAGGAGGAGGCCCGTGCAGCCGTGGCCGACCTGCTGGCCGACCTCCCGGCGGCACACGCGGTGCGCGCCGTGCGCATCAATCCGTGGCCGTCCGCCCTGGCGGAAGCCGACCTGGAGGCCGTCCTCAACGCAGCTCCGGACCTGATTGTGGTGCCGAAGGCCGAAGATCCGGCCGTCGTAGAGGCCTTGGCCGCCCGGCTCGATGAAGCGGACAGCGACGCTCGCCTGCTCCTGATCCTCGAGACCGCGGCCGGCGTCCTGGCTGCCCGCGAACTCGCCGCCGCCAGCGACCGCGTGGCCGCCGTCGCCTTCGGGGCCGAAGACCTGGCCGCTGATGCCGGCCTGCGCCGCAGCCCGTCCAACTGGGAGGTCTCCGTGCCCCGGGCCACCGTCGCCTTGGCCGCCGCAGCGGCGGGGGGTGTTGCCGCCATCGACATGATCACCGCCGATTTTCGTGACGACGATCGGTTCCGCCGGGAGGCCGAAGAGGCGCGTGCGCTGGGATACGCCGGCAAGATGTGTCTCCACCCGGCTCAGGTCGCCGTGGCGCACGAAGCGTTCGCGCCGACGCCGGAGGAGATCGCTTGGGCCGAGCGGGTCCTGGCCGCTGTGGAGGCGGCAGGGGCCGGTTCGGGCGGCGTGGTCGTCGTCGATGGCAAGATGGTCGACGTGCCGCTCGTGGAACAGGCCCGGCGGATCGCCTCCCAACAGGGTTGAACCGGCCGAATCCGGTCGTCTCTTGGACCCAATCTGGGAAAATCCTCTTATCCCAGAAACCGAGGCATAGGGTTGCAACGAGGCAGCACATGGAACCGAACCGTCGTCAGCAACAGGCCCTGGAACACCCGCAACGCGCCGCCCTCTACGAGGCGATCGAGGCACGTCCGGGGCTCCATCTGGGTGCCGTCGCGCGCGACCTGGCCATGGAGGCCTCCAGCGTGCTCTGGCACGTGCGCAAGCTGCAGAAGGCGGACCTGGTGCGCACCGACCGCGTCAATGGTTTCCGCGTGTTCTACCCCGTGGCCGGCGGAGCGCAAGCCAAGGAGACCGCGCGGGCGGTGACGGCGCTCCAGAACGAGAACGCCCGTCGCATCTGCGCCGCGGTCGGCGACGAACCCGGCGCGACGGCCGGCCGGCTCGCCAAGTCCCTGGGTCTCAACACGGACACGGTGCGGTGGCACCTGCGCCGGCTGCGTGAACAGGGGCTCCTGCATGACGAACGTCACGCCCGGACGCAGGCGTTCTACGCCGAGCCGCTGGCGCTGCGGGCCCTTGAGGTCACCGCGGCATGAACGCCGGGCCCGTCGCCGCGGTCGCCCTCCTCGTCGCCGTGGCGTTGGCGGGCTGCACCGTTCCGGCGGGCGATGACGGCCAGGGGGCGGCGATGCCCTTGGAGGCCGGTGAGCCGGCCGCAGATCTCCTGGGCGCCACCGGTTGGCTGGGCAGCCAGCCCCTCGATCTTGGGGCGCTGCGCGGGCAGGTCGTCCTGGTGGACTTCTGGACCTACAGCTGCATCAACTGCATCCGCACCCTGCCGCACCTGACGGCCTGGTACGAGACCTACCGCGACGACGGCTTCGTCATCGTCGGCGTCCACAGCCCCGAGTTCGACTTCGAGAAGGACCCCGCCAACGTGGTGGCGGCCATGGAGAAGCACGGCATCCATTACCCGGTCGCCCAGGACAACGATTTCACGGTCTGGCGGGCGTATGAGAACCGCTACTGGCCGGCCAAATACCTCCTGGACGCCGAGGGCAACGTGCGCTACACCCACTTCGGCGAAGGCTCCTACGAAGAGACCGAGCAGACGATCCGCGCGCTGCTGCGGGAGGCCGGCCACGGGCCGCTGCCGCCGGCCGTCGAAGGGGACGTCCGCCAAGGCGCCCGAGGCACCGACATCTCACCCGAGCTCTACGCTGGCACCTGGCGACAGGAATGGACGCTCGCGGACGGCTACGACGCGGGCGCCGACGTCGTGCACACCTTGCCGACGGGGGCGCTGCAACGGGACCGCATCTTCCTGGACGGGACGTGGCATCACGGCCACGAAGCCCTCACCGCCCGCACCGACGGCGTCGTGGCGTTGCACTTCAAGGCCGGCGCGGCCAACATCGTCCTTGGCGCTGATGGGCAGGCAGGGACCTGTCTTCCTCTCCTGTTGGACGGCGGACCGATCCCCCAGGAGCTCGCGGGTGCCGACGTGCGCTTCGACGGCCCTGCGCCTTGCGTGCTCCTCGCCGGCGACGATAGTTACGACCTCTACAACGGCCCCGTCGAGGCGCACGAGCTGCGCCTGGAGGTCCCCGCCGGCATCGAGCTCTACACGTTCGCCTTCTCTGCCTACGAGCGGGGTGTCGTCGCGTGATGTCCTGGGATGTACGCCTCGAAACCCCTAAGCGCCCGGCGCCTGCATCCCCGCCCGGGTCGCATGGTGAACCTGAAGCGCGTGTTGTGGCACCTTCTGGGTGGCACCCGCGGCGGTCCCCTGCGCATCCTCATCCTGTTGGAGCTGCGCGACCGACCCTACAACACGAACCAGCTGGCCACAAGGTTGAAGGTCGACTACAAGACCATTCAACACCACCTCAAGGTCCTGCGGCAGAACCGCATCCTGGACCACCGGCCCGGCTACGGCGCCGTGTTCTTCCTCACACCCGACATGGAGGAGAGCCTCGCCGAGTTCGACCTGATCGCCGCCAAAGTGGCGCCGGAGCTACGGAGCACCCATGAGTGACCTGATGATGATCAACCTGGCCCTCGCCGGCCTGAACGCCCTTCTTGCCCTCGTCGTTGGTGTCGTCTTCTGGCGCAACCACAGCCAGATCCGCTCCACGTTCACCATGGCCCTGGGTCTCTTCGCGCTGTTCTTCGTGTTCCACAACGGCGTGCTCATCTATCACTGGGCGACGATGATGATGGACGCCAGCGGCCCGGGCGCCGTGTTCCTCCTCGTGGAGGGGCTCATGCAGACCGTGGCGCTCGCCAGCCTCGCCTACGCCACCCTCCGCTGAGCGCCCGTCGCCCCCCGCCGTGCACGAAGGGTCACGCTGAAGCCCGGCCGACCGCGTGGCGGCTGCGTGAGCGACCACAAGTGCCGCCGCTGCGGTGAGACGTTCAGTCGCGAGGACAAGCTGACACGGCACCTCCGCAACGTCCACGCCGCCAGCAACAACCGGGCGTTCGGCAAGAGCTGGTTGATCGCCGTCGGGGCCGGCGTCGCCATCGGGCTCCTTCTGTTGGTCTTCGCCGATGACGGCGCGGTCGGCACCACGCGGGCAGCCAACATGGAGGCGTTTGGACTGGCCGACGACCCCTACCTGGGTGACCCGGAAGCGCCCGTCGTCGTGGCCGCCTTCGAGGCCCCCAAGTGCAGCGCCTGCCAGAGTTTCCATCGCTTCGCCCTTCCTGAGCTCAACCAGACCTACTTTGCCCAGGGCCACGCGGTCTTGTATTACAGCCAGGCCCAGGTCTACCCGTTCGACCACGCCGGCGGACGGGCGCAGGAATGTGCCTACCGGGACGGTGGCAACGCGGCGTTCTGGCGGCTGACGGACCTCATCTACGTCAACCAGGGCTCCTACAACGAGGCGAACGTCCGGAGTTTCCTGACCCAACTGGCCGCCGATCAGGGCCTGGATGCCGATGCGCTGGTGGCCTGCTATGACGACGGCGAGACCAGCCACCTCGTGGACCAGGACTTCCGCGTGTACCGCGAGCACGAAGTGCGTGGCACGCCGACGTTCTTCGTCTTCGGCCCCGAGCTGGGCCAGGTCATCCAGGACCAGTTGGCCAAGGCCGGGGTCCTCCCGGGAGCCTAAGCGTCCTGGGCGCCGTTGGCGCTGGGGCGTTCGATCGTCGCGACGAAGGCGTCGGCCTTGTTGTTGCGGGTGTCGACCCAGACGGCGTGGGCCTGGCCCCAGGAGGCGTCCAGGTCGATGTAGTCGCCCAGGAAGATCATGCCGTTCTGGTGGTGGCTGTACTGTTCGTCGCTGGCGTGTTCGCTGACGCGCAGGCCATCACTCCACGTCGCCCCTCCATCCGTGCTGTAGGCGTGGTACAGGTGGAACAGGTGGTCGGCCGGGTCGTCGCGCCGGTCGTACCAGATGAGGTCGGCCGTGCCATCGGGGCCCACCGCAACGGCCGGCATGAACTGGTCGAAACCCACCGCAGCGGGCTCATGGTGGACCGGCACGGGGTCGCTCCAAGTCGCGCCGTCATCGTGGCTGATGGCCACGAGCACGTCGCCGTCGCCGCCGCTGTGGTCCATCCACGTGACGTAGAGGGCACCGTCAAAGGGGCCGCCACTGCGGTCGACGGCCATGGCCGGCAGGGCGAAGCTGCGGAACGTGGAGCCGTTCAGGGCCGGCCACCCGAACTCGCCGTTCGGGGGTGGGTTCTCGTAGCTCCCGACCACCGTGGGGTCGTCCCAGGCGAGGCCGTCCTGGCTGCTGGAGACGAGGATGTTGCCGGCGGCGTCGAGGGCCGCCATCCAGGCGACGTTGTCGGAGGTCCAGTCGACCCAGGGGAGGAAACCGTCCCAGGTCCCTTCCGGGTTGACGTCGGTCACGTCGCTCCAGGTGCGCCCCTTGTCAGTGCTGGTGCTGCACACCATGTAGCCGGGAGCGGTCAGTTGGCTGCTCACCTGGTCGAGGGCGTTGGTGATCTGGTACGTGGGGTCGCGGTCCCAACAGAGGAGCACCGTGCCGTCGGGGGCGACGCTGATCCACTGCTTGTCGTGCTCCAGGCGGGGGCCGAACGCGACCTCGTTGACGATGGGCCAGGTGTCGCCGCCGTCCTCGGAGACCAGGACGTACATACTGCTGCACGTCCAGAACCAGTCGTTGAGGCCGCCATCCGGGAGGCCGACGCCGGTGCCGGGGACGAACTCGCGGCCGAACTTGCTGCCGGACAAGGTATCGCACTGGTACGGCATGACCGTCCAGTACGCCGTGCCATCGGGGCCGAAGGCGAGCACCGGGTCGGTGGCGCACCAGAAGCGGCTCAGCTGCGGGTGGGGCTCGTAGCTGGTCGGGTCGTCCAGGAGGCGCCAGTTGCTGCCAGGTAGGTTGCTGTTGGCCCAGGTGAGCCCGCCGTCATGGGTGACGTAGAGGCCGTCCCAGACGCAGTCGCCCGCCTCGGACGGCGTGTAGTCCTTGCCGCTGGCCAGCATGTTGAGCGGGTCGAGCGGGTTGACGGCGATGGAGAGCTCGTTGGCCTGCCGGTCCGCCGGGTCCACGGTCGCCTGGAAGTTGCAGATGCCTTCGCGGCACAACACGGCGTGGTCGCGCTGGCCGTCACCGCCGTTACCGGCCGCATCGCCATCATCGCCCAGGCAACCGGCCAGACCGGTCGCCAACAGGAGGAACAGGGTCACGTGGACGCCCTTCATAGGCCGCCGCAGCCGGGCCGGCCTTGAACGGTTTGCGGACGCTTACAGCCCGATCCTGGCCGCCGCCATGCCCAGCGTCGCCAGCAGGACCAGTCCGAGGATCATGTGGCTGGCCAGGCTCGCCCGCGTCATGGCAGCCTGGAACGCCTCGGCGTCCTCCGGGCTCGGCGCCTCGCCAGGCTCCACGCGGCGGGCGATCTGCTTGAGCTTCGCCTCCGCCGGGCTGCTGACCAGCAGGCCCACGAGGAAGCCGGCCAGGCCGCATGCTGCGCCCAGGGTCAGCAGCGTGCTGCCCGTCGTGGCGAAGGCGTCCACGTGGCGGTCCACCCGGACGTACAACAGGGCCCCCGTGACCACGGCGACGACCGAGGCGGGCGCGAAGAACGGCGTCAGGCCACCCTTGCGTTCCAAGGCCAGACCGACCTGGATGCCCGCTGGGCCTGCCGCCCGCATGGCCGGGCCGAAGCGGGTCACCAGGAACAAGGAGCCCCCGAGCCAGGCCATGGCGGCCAACAGGTGCAGGAGCAGCAGCACGCCATCAAGCCACGCCATCGCGCCGCCATCGGCCTTTGGGCATGAAGCCTACGCCTCTGGGCCCGCCGTCACCCCGCGCCGCCGAAATCGAAGACCCGCGGCAACACTTGGTCAGAGGCGAACGCCAACGCGACGCTCACCCATAACAACGCCACGAACAGGGCGAGGCCGGCCGTCAGGCTGCCGCCGTCCACCATCTTCATCAGAAGGCCGGCGGCCAGGCTGTGGATGAGCAGCAACCAGAAAATGAGCTCCTCCACCAGGGCCACGTCGGCATCGAAGTTGAGCTCCAACGGGTTCAACTCGTTCGAGGTGCCCGGCGTCCCCGAGAACAGGTCGCCCAGGAGGCCCAGGAGGCCGACGCCCAGGAACATGATGAACGCCATCGACGCGGTGAGGCCCACCACGATGCCCCGGAACGTCCCCGCCGTCGAATACCGCGCCTTGCGCAGGTTGAGCACCCGGACCACGTTGCCGCTGATGATCTGGCCGATGCGGTCCGGCTTGCCACCGGTGTTGACCCCTTCGATGAACATGTCCGTGAAGGCGTCCACGAGGTCACTGCCGCTCTCGGCGCTGAAATGCTTCCAGGCGCGGCGGTCGTCGATGCGCCAACTGAGCCGGGCGTACAAGGAGGAGACCATGCGGCCCAGGGGTCCGAAGTTGTGGTGACGGACCTGCTTCAGGACGTCCCGGAGGCTGCCACCACGGGCCGCCGCCGAGGCGCCCACGCTGCGGATGAACGCCGCGTAGTTGTCCTCCCGCCGCTTGATCGCCTCCTCCTGGCGGCGCGCGATGACGCCCACGACCGCCATGGGCGTGACGCTGGCACCCAGGACGAGGCCCGGTGGCAACGGGGTCACCAGGTACAGGAGAGGGAACAACAACAGCGTCAGGGCCCCCGCGATCTGCAGGGCGCGCCGCCGCAGCCGCCGTTCACGGGTCTCCACGTCGAGACGATGGAGCAGCCGATCGGCCGGCAGCCGGAGCCGCAACACCATGACCAGGATCACCTCCATGAAGAGCATGAACGCCAGCACACCCATCAGGAGGCGCTCGGGGCTGTTGCCGGTCAGGACGGGGGTGATGACGGCGAAGATGACGAAGAACGCGCCGCTCATGACCACGGAGACGTAGAGGTCCTTCCAGTTCTCGATCTGGTAGATGGAGGTCTCGTACAACGTGGCGTACTCCTTCATCACCACGGACTGCTCGTCGGCCAGGAACTGCTCCAGGTCCTGCCCGGTCTCCATGGCGTGCGCCAGGCGCTCCAGGAAGTCGGCGAAGATGTTGCTCGGGCTGCGCTTGCCGATGAACCGGCATGCCTCGGGCAGGCTCATCTTCCAGTCCACCACGAGGCTGTGGATGCGGCGCAGTTCGTCCCCCAACGCCTGGTACTCCTTCTTCTGCCCGAGGATGCGGAAGATCTCCGTGCGTGGCAGGTTGCTCGTGGAGAGCACGCCGAAATGGGTCATGAAGAACGGCAGCGCGTCGTCGATCTGGGCGCGTCGCCGGTCCGCTGCCGAAGCGGGGTACAGCACCGCCACCGCGACCGCGAAGGCGACCACGAGCGGCGGAAGCAGCAGGCCCAGGAAACCCGGCAGCCACGGCGTGGCCACGAACCAGAGCGCCGCGGCCACCACGATGCCCGCGCCCACCATGGGTACTGCCCGCTTGAGCAGATATTCACGCGGCGTCAAGCCGAGCGCCTGCAGGGCCTGCTCGCGGTCCATCAGGGGCCTCGCGCAGGGGGCAATCGGAACGGGAGAGCCTCTTCGCCACCGTCGGCGAACGCCTGCAGGACGCGGTTGACCTCCTTGCTCCCGATGATGTCGTTCTCGACCATCGCTTCAAGGATCTGCGCCCGCCTGGCCAGCACGCGGTAGATCTCGCTCGGGTCCTCGTAGCCGTGCTGGGCGGCGATCTTCTGCTCGAGGACGAAGGAGTTGTTGTTGCCTTGGAAGCCGTGGTCGTCGTGTTTGGCGTCGTAGGCGAAGACCGGGAGCGTGATGATGCCGCCTTCCAGCTCGGAGAAACCTTGGATCTCGTCCACGGACGTGATGCGGCGCACCAATCGGCCACGCCGATGGAAGGCCTGCTGGAACAGGGCGACGTTCAGGTTGTCCATGAACGTCAGTGGGATGTTGATGGGTGGCGCCGAGAGCCGCTGGATCATCTTCACCTTGTCCGCGGCGTGGAACGTCGCCACCGTGGGGTGTCCCGTCTGCATCGCCTGGAACGCGACGGCCCCCTCGGCGCCACGGATCTCGCCCACCACAATGTAATTGGGGCGGCTACGCAGGGCGGCGCGCAACAGGTCGAACATGACCACCCGGCTCTCCTCCGGCCCCGTCTCCCGGGTGAGCAGCCGCTGCCACACGGGGTGGGGCGGGCGCACCTCGGGCGTGTCCTCGGCGGTGTAGATCTTCGAGCGGGGGTCGATGAACGACAGCAGCGCGTTGAGGGTGGCGGACTTGCCGCACGCAGCCTCGCCGCACACGAAGAGGCTCATGCCGTTCTCCAGGCACAGCCACACGTAGGCGGCAAGCTCGGAGGTCAACGTGCCCCAACGGATGAGCTGGGTGACGCTGATGGGGTCCGCCTTGACGCGCCGGATGCTGAAACTGGGGCCGCGGCGGCTCACGTCGTTGCTGTAGACGATGTTGATGCGGCTGCCGTCGGACAGGGTGGCATCCACGATGGGTCGCGCGTCGCTCACGGGGCGCCCCAGGCGCTCGGAGAGGTTGCGCACGAAGGTGTCGACGTGGTCATCGTCGTCGAACTGGACGTTGCTCTCCAGCATGTCGAAGTCCTTGTGGATGACGTGGATGCGGCTGGCGCCGACGGCCTGGATGTCCTCCAGGTACGGGTCGAGCATGAAGGGCTCCAGGGGGCCATAGCGGGCGACGTCACGGATCAGGTGGTACTGCAACGTGTCCAGGCGCTCCGGGTCGCGGGGCAGGGCAGGAGGTCCGCCGTCCTTGGCGCGCTTCTTGCCGCCGGCCGTGCCGCGTTTGACCGCTTCGTCGAAGAGACGCTTCAGGTCCCGTTCCAGTCCCTCCTGGTCCTCCGGCGGGGCTTCGTAGAGCGCCCGGTCGAAGAGCGTGTCCCGCAGGTGCCGCAGCACGGCCTGCTCGTCCTCCTCCAGACGGGGCTCCACGACGTGGTAGCGCAGGTGGCCTTCGACGGGGTGGATGTGGACGAACAGGCGGCCATCCAGGGGGTAGACCAGGTCCACGGGGTCCAGTTCCAGCTCCGGGGTGATCGTCTCCACGCGCACGGGGCGCCGCCCGGTCTCCTGTTCGTACGTGGCGAGGTACCGCGTCAGGTGCGGCGGGTCACCGGGAGGCTGCTGGGCGGCTGGCTGTTCAGCGGCCACCCTTGGCACCCTCCGGCACGGCGAACGGCAACGCGGCCTCCCCGCGCTCGCCGTAGTCGAACATGATGCGTTGCACTTCGTGGTAGTCGAACATCTCCCGGCGGATCATCTCCTCCAGGATCCACGTGCGCCGTTCCAGCTCCTCGTAGATGGCGCGTGGGTCCTCCAGGCCCATCTTGGGTGCCACCAGGTTCTCCAGGACGTAGGAGTTGTTGCGGCCTCCGAAGAGGTGCTCGTCCCGCACGGAGTCCCAGTTAAACACCTGCCTGGTCACGGCCGCCTTCGCCCGCTTGGAGTACCCTTCGATCTCCTCGACGGCCAACACCCGTCGCAGCATCTTGCCGTGGACGTACACGGCCATCTGGATCAGCACCACGTTGAGGTTGGGCATGAACTCCGCCGGGACGTTGATGGGGTCGCTGGTGAAGCGTTGGATCAACTTGCCGACACTGGAGGCATGGAACGTCGCCATGGTGGGGTGCCCCGTCTGCATCGCCTGGAAGGCGACGGCGCCCTCCGCGCCACGGATCTCGCCGACGATGATGTAGTTGGGGCGGCTGCGCAGGCCCGCCTTCAGGAGGTCGTACATGGTGACCGAGGACTCGCTGGTGCCCCGGTCGCGGGTGATCAGCTGCTGCCAGTTCTTGTGGGGTGGCAGGACCTCCGGCGTGTCCTCCGCGGTCATGATCTTGCTCTTGACCGGGATGAACGGCAGGATGCTGTTGGTGGTCGTGGTCTTGCCGCTGGCGGTCTCGCCGGCGACGAAGACGCTCATGCCGTGCTCCAGGCAGAGCCACAGGTAGGCGGCGGTGCGCGCGCCGAGGGTGCCCCAGGCGACGATCTGGGTGACGGGGATGGGGGTGTCGCTGAACTTGCGGACGGTCCAACTGCTGCCACCTTTGCTGATCTCGTCGCTGTAGAGGATGTTGATGCGGCTGCCGTCGGGAAGCGCGCCGTCGACGATGGGGCTGGAGCCGCTGACGGGGCGGCCCATGCGTTCCCCCATCGCTTCGAGCCAGCCGTCGAGGTGGCGGTGGTGGGCGAACCGGATGTCCGTGTCCACCATGCCGAAGACCTTGTGGACCACGTGGAGGTTCTTCAGGCCCAGGCTGTGGATGTCCTCGATCCAGGGGTCCTTCATCACCGGCTCGACGACGCCGTGTTCGATGAGGTCCCGGAACAGGAGGAACCGGAAACGCTCCAGGAGGGGGCCATCGATGCGTTGCGGCCGCTTCTCGCCGGCCACGTCGATGCGGCGGCCGCCCTTGAGTTCGTCCAGGAGTTGGTCGAGCCGGGTGCGGAAGCCCTCCGTCGCCTCGGGCACGTCGCCCTCAGGCACCGCATCGAACAGGAAGCCACGCACCGCTTCGTACTGGGGCCGCACCGCTTCGTCCAGTTGCGGCATCAAGGCATGGTAGCGGGGGAACAGGCCGCCTTCGTCCGGTTCGCGGACGTGGATGAAGATGGGGTCCCCGACGGGGTAGAGGAAATTGTACGGGTGTTGGCCCTTCAGCTCGCGGGTGACCTCCGGCGTCCATTGCGGCCGGGGCAGCCCTTGTTCCGCGAGCGTCTCCAGGTGGGCCGCCACGTGGGGGTGGCGGGCGGCCACCTCCTCGAGGCTGGCCGGCACGGGCGGCCCGCTTTCGTCGTCGGGTCCGGGTGGTCGCTCTTGCGCGGCCTCCGTCGTCTTCTGTTGGGCTCGCCGTGCCATCTACACCACCGATTTGATCTCGATGACGATGCCGACGCCGGGTTCGACGCGGAAGCCGATCACTTCACCGTAACGGGCGTGCGCCCGGCTCATCCGTTGGACGACGATGCGGCGGTTGGCGCTGGCGCCCTGCAGCTCGGACTGGATCGAGAGGTACAGGTCCGCTGCCTCCTTGAAGAGGGCGGTGACACCGTCCGGCACCTGGCCTTCCTCGAAGGTCAACAGGATCGTCTTGCCGAGGCTCGTGAGCCGCTTGAACAGGTGCAGCACGGCCTCCACCTGTTCCAGGGCCGTGTTGCCGCCGCCGGTGGATCGGAGGTGGTCGGCGAGGAACCGGCTGAACGTGTCGAAGACCACCACGTCCTTGGAGTAGAGTCGGCGGGCCTGGGCGATGCGGGTCAGGAGCTCGTTGCGGGGGGCGCGGGCGCCGATGAGCGGATGGAGCGGGATGAACACGAGCCGTTCGTCGAGGAGGCTCTCCTGGACGGGGTAACGGAGGCTCGCCATCTGGGCGAGGAAGCCACTGGTGGTGAGTTCCGTGGAGACGTAGCAGGCGCTGGTGCCGTGGCCCACGAGACCTTGTAGCACCCGTTGCACCAGGATGCTCTTGCCGGCGCCGTAGCGGCCCTCCAGGACGACGAGGCTGCCACTGGGGAGGCCGCCGCCGAGGCGGTCGCAGAGGTCGTCCCGGTCCATGCCGAAGTCGAGGAGGCTCATGGGCCCGCCTCGTAGAAGGTCAGTCCGGCATCGGCGCCTGTGCCGGCCACGGCGCGGATGCGATGGTCGCCGACGGTGACGCTGAGGTCGTTGACGGTCGCCTGGAGCACTTGGGCCGGGTGCAGCGTCGTGTCGTCGCTGGCATCCAGGACATCGTAGGTGGTGTTGGTGGAGACCTGGCCGTCCAGGAGGAACGTGAAATCGGTGACGACAAGGCTCGTCTGGCCCGTGTTCTTGACGTACACCACCAGGGGCGAGGTCGCCATGGCCTCCGCGTCGTTGATGATGCTGATGTCGCTGGCCAGCCGGTCACCCGTGGTGCGGCCGCGGTCGCGTAGGTCGCCGCTGAGCTCCTGGATGACGGGGACGAGCGCTCCGACGACCGCCGTGGTCGCCAGGATCGCCCCGATGAACAGGATCGACTCGCTGGCCGCGCTGCCCGCCATCAGGCCCTCCAGGTGGCCACGATGCCGTTGTCGGTGGCCACGGCGGCGGTCTGGGGCACAAACGCGGTGATGTCGAGGAGGATGAGGATCGGCGAGATGCCCCGGACCTCCTCCAGGAAGGCGTCGTAGTCGAGGGTGTAGGTGACCTGGGCGCCGTTGGTCCAGGTGGTGCTGGTCGCCCCGTCGATGGTGGTGGCGGTGATGTAGGCGGTGGCGACGTAGCCGTCGATCAGGACGTCGCCGCGGTCGGCCTGCAGCGTCGCGGTGCCCTGGTTGGTCGCCAGGACGTCCACTTCGGCGGCCAAGGCGTCCAAGGTGACCTCATCGACGCGGTGGTCGGTGCCCACGGCGCGCCGTTGCCGTTCGGCGGCGTCCTGGCGGGCGGCGTCCACTTCATCCTGGGCACTGATGGCCGCGTTGACGCCAAGGCCACCCATGAAGAGGGAGGCGCCGGCCAGGAGGGCGAACGCGGCGGCCTGGGCGAGCCCCATCAGCCTTCCTCCAGGAGGCGGCGGACCCGGTCCTCCAGGTGATCGCTCTCGCCCGGGGCGAGGCTGCGGCCGGCGAGGTGGTCCAGGAAGCGGAGGTTGCGGCGGTGGGTGCGCAGCAGTTGCACGGGGCCGACGCCCAGGTCGTCCCAGGTGGGCGACTCGGGCGCGCGGGTGGCAACGCCATCCACGAGGGAGCACAGCCAGCGATGGTCCGCCTCGTCGAGCCAGCCGATCTCGTGGTAGTGGTCGAGGTAGAGGTAGGCGGCCTGGCCGGGGGCGTCGTCCAGGAGGGATTCGAGCCAGGCGAGGGCGAGGTAGGTGTCGGCCGTGGAGCGGCGACCGATGCGTGCGGGTGTGCGGTCGTGGCCGGGAAGGTCACCCGGTTCCCCAGGTTCCGCAGGGGCTTCGTCGGCGTGGCCGTCGGTGCCGTGCGGCAGGGCCGGCTCGGGCGGCAGGTGGGCCGCGACGGCCGCATCCACCCGTTGGTCCAGTTCTTCCCATCCGACGGCGGGGGACGGGCCGTCGGGGGATGGTATGGGGGACGGGGGGCGTTCCCGGTTGCGGGGGGGACGAGGAGGCCTGTACGAGGAGGCAGGCTCCGGTTTGGGTTCGCGGTCCTGGTCGGCGCTTCCTGCGGCCGGGGCGCTTTCTGGCTCTGG
>JBMYRW010000014.1:0-40309 GCA_049602735.1 Thermoplasmatota archaeon | reverse complement strand
AACTTACATTCAAACTTACACCCAAAACAAAACAATCACTTAACTCAAATTAAGGGAGGAGCTAAGTGATTGAATTGACTTACAAAATTTGGCGTCCCCACGGGGATTTGAACCCCGGTCAACGCCGTGACAGGGCGTTATGATAGGCCACTACACTATCGGGGCAGAGCGATTGGCGGATGGTTGCTCGCCGGCATCGCAAGCGATACCGGCTCGTCAAGACGCTCTCCTCCCTTTGGTCGGGGAGCCTCTTGATGGGTCCGGCCAGATTCGAACTGGCGATCTTCGCCGTGTGAAGGCGACGTCATAACCGGCTAGACCACGGACCCGGCCTGATGCCGCCCGGCGGGGCCGGGTAGGCGGCCGACTGGGATGTTGTTTATGAGCGTTACGAGCCCGAGAAGCCCCGCGCCGGCCCCCGATCTCAGTCCTTCCCCGCCTCGAACAGGCTGGGGAGGTGGATGAGGTAGGTGCCGTCCTTCTGGACCACGAGGGGGTTCTTCTCCAGGAGGGCGCGCACGTCGATCTCGTAGTCGCCGGCGTCCTTGACGGTCACCGTGTCCGGCTTGGCGTCCTGGTCGTCAGGGGCCTCGCGCAGCTCCTCCACCTTCGCCTGGGCAGCGGCGACGCGTTCCTGGCTCGCCTTGACGGCCACGGGATCCACGTCGGCGGCGTCGGCCTCCCAATCGATCTCGCCGGCTGCCTTGTCGGTCGCCTTGCCGTTGGTCTGCAGCTCCTTCTGCTCCGCCTGCACCTGCTTGATGAGCTTGCGCAGGTCACGGGGCCGCAGTTGCGTCCAGCCGTCGCCGTCGCGGGCCTCGGACGCCTTCGACTGCATCGCCGCGGCGGTCTTGGGGGCCTTCTCCTGAAGAAGGTCCGTGACCACTTGGCGCAGGTCGCTCTGGGCCTGGTCCGCCAGTTTCTGGCGCTCGCCGGCATCCACGGCGTCCTTGGTGTAGAAGAACCGCGTCCCCTTGCAGTCGGGGCAACCGGCCAGGAGTTGGCTGCTGCCCTCAGCAAAGAGGTGGCCGCAGGTGAGGCATTGGTGGGGCACGCCTTGGCCCCCTCAGTCGCCCTTGTCCTTGCCGACGATGCGGGTGACGATCTGTTCGTTGTCCTTGCTCACCATGCGCAGCAGGTTGGCGGGACCGATGACGGCCATGCGGGGGCGCGGGCCGCCCATGACGACGCGCTGGAACATGTTCTTGCCGTGGTCCATGCCGTAGCTCTGCATCTCGATGCCGATGAACTTGTCCTGATCGATCTCCATCATGGTCTGCTCGATCAGCTTCGCCTCCTCCTGGGGGTCGAGGCCGCGTTCCAGGACGAGGATCTTGCCCTCCTCGACCTCGTCGAGGATGAAGCGGATGCGCTCCATGGTCTCCATGGCGTCCATCTTCTCGGCGCTGATGAGGTGGATGTGCGGGAACACCATCTCTTGCTGGGCCGTCTGCGTCTGTCGCTTGTTGTTTCGGCTCATGGTGTCACCGGAAGTGTTTGGCCACGACCTCGTACAGCGCGTCCATGTTGGTCCCTTCTCCGGCGGAGACGGGGACCACGGGGTGCTGCGGGAACGCGGTCTTGATGGTCGCGGGGCTGGCTTCGGGGAGGTCGACCTTGTTGGCGACGATGACGACCGGCAGGCGGCGGGCCTCCAGGTTGCCCAGGATCGTGACGTTGACCTGGGTGAAGGGGTCCTCGGCAGCGTCCATCACCAGGAGTACGCCGTCCACGTCCTCCAGCCAACGGATGGCCTCGATGACACCCTCCGTCGCCTCCTTGGCGCGGCGGCGGGCCTCCTTCTCGTCCATCCCGTGGTCCTCGGTGAACTCATGGAAGTCGATCTGGGTGGCGATGCCGGGGGTGTCGATGATGTCGATGTGCAGCTTGTGGCCGTTGGCGCGCAGGTCGATGTCCGCCTTCTTGCGGGCGCGGCGCGTCTCGTGCGGCACGTTGCTGGCACTGCCCACCGTCTCACCGGTGAAGTCGCGGGCGATGCGGTTGGCCAGCGTGGTCTTGCCGGCGTTGGGCGGTCCGTAGATGCCGATGCGGGCGTGCTTCTTGCCGAAGGCGCCCTGCAGCCAGCGCGACAGGCTCCAGCTCTGCATCACCTGCTTCAGGCCCAAGGCAAGGCCTCCTGGCTCTGGCTGTGGCTCATGTGCATCCCAGTCCCAACAGGAGGGACGGGCCGATAAAGCCTCCGGGACGGCGCTTCGTCAGGAGGTCGTCGCGGCCGCCTCGCGGGCACGCTCTTCCAGGAACGCGAGGACCTCGCGCTGGGCATCGAGCTGCGTCGGTTCGCCGCGGGCGACGGCACTGGTCACGGCGCGGAGCTGCTCGTAGGCCACGAAGTAGAGGTCTTCCTGGGTGCGGTCGGGAAGGGGAGTGTTGCCGCGCAGCACGTCGAAGGCAAGTTCGCGGCTGCGGTTGTCCGTGGCGCCGTAGCCGATCAGCGGGTACGCCGGCACCGCCTCGGGCACCTGGTCCCATTCGATGGGCGTGGAGTCGTACAGGAGGAGGCCGCTGCCGGCGCTGCACACGGAGCCGTCCTCGTATTGACGGTCCGGCCGTGCGGTGGAGGTCTTGTAGAGCACGTCCTTCCATTCCTGGACGGTGAAGACGCCATCCGCCAGGGGGCCTTCGGTCACGTTGGCGGGCGCGGTCCCGGCGGCCATGACGTCGCCGTCGCGACCCGTGCGGTCCACGTCGCCCAGCAGCGTGCGCGCCTCGACGAGGAGGTCCGCGGCGATGCCGGCGGCGAAGGGCGTAGCACCGCTGGTGCCGCCGCCCACGGAGTCGTCGGAGCCGTCCTGGGAGTCATGGTAGGCTGCCCAGGAGTTGCAGGAGTCGCTGATCACGTGGGGCGTGAAGCCGGGCCACGTGTTGATGTAGCCGGAGTCGTGGCCGCCGACGATGATGACGCTGGGGCCGAAGTGGGGCGTGAGGAAGCTGGGGTGGCCGATGACGCCGCCCCGCGTCGCCGCGCCGTTGCCGGACGCCCAGAAGGACAGGACGTTCTGGGCACCCTCCTCGATGGCCTGGTTGAGGCTCGGGTCGGAGATGATGGGTGTCAGCGGCGTGTCCACGGGAGAGAAGACGGGGGCCACGGGGCCCCAGGAGTGGCTCTGGACGTCCACCCAGGCGCCCTGTTCGCCGATCCAGCGGACGCCTTCGACGTTGTAACCGATGACCATGCCCAGGAGGCAGCGCTTGCAGGCACCGTACTCGTTGGACGTGGCGCGGCTGCTGGTCATCGTGCCGTGGCTGCCGCCCCGGTAACCGATGGCGGGCAGCTCCTGGCTGCAGTCGATGTTGGGTCGGTCGCCGGCGCCGACGCCGGCCAGCCCGGGGTTGAACGAGATGACGCTGACGAACTTGGTCCCAGGGAACCAGTACTGCTGGCCGTAGGTGACGTTGGTCCAGAGGTCGCAGTCGGCCTTCAGGGCGCTCTCCAGGTCCGGCGCGTCCAGGGTGATCGGCAGCGCGATGGCGTCCTCGGGGTACCCGGGCAGGTAGGTGCTGGGGTGTTGGTAGGCGCGGGGGCTGTCGTCCCGGAAGCCGATGTGGTACGGGTTGAAGCCAGAGTCGTGCACCATGACGACGGCGTAGGGCTTGGCAGGGTCGGCTATGCCGTCGTCGCCGCCGGCGGGCGTGTCGTCGGTGGTGGCATCGTCGCCGAGGCATCCGGCCAGTCCCGCCGTGGTAAGGAGCAACAGGACGAAGAGCGTGCGCATGGCCGCCGAGGCCAGGGCCTGGGCCAAAAGGCTTGCCGGACCCTGGTCGTCCTACTGCATCTGGAACGTGTGGTTCATCGCGGTCTCGGCGATGTCGATGGCGTAGCTGCGGGTGCGGTCGAGGGAGTCGGCGATGAGGGTCAGCGCCTCCACCTGCTTGACCTCGAGGCCGTTGAGCTGCGCGGGGAACTGGGCGCGCCAGCCGGCGGCGGCCTTACCGGCATCGACGGCTGCGCTGGCCATGTCGAAGTCGACGCGCTTCAAGGCGCTGAACGCTTCGTCCCAGACCTCCTTGACGACGGCCGCCTGATCGAGCACGGAGCGGACGACCTCGTTGGGCAAGGCGCCGCCGTTGAGCACGAGCGTGTTCTTGCAGACCTTGCTGGCGTGGTCCGCCATGCGTTCGATGGCGCGCCCGACGAGGTAGAGGTTGAGGGCTTCGCCGGGGCGGATGTTGAGTTGGGCGGCGAGGCGGGGCTGCTCCAGGAGGGCGTGCATCTGCTTGCTCACCATCCATTCCAGTCGGTCCACCTCGTCGTCGCGGTCGGTGACATCGGTGGCGAGGGCGCCGTCGCGGGTCTCGAACGCCTGCCAGGCGTCGTTGAACATGATCTGGGCGATGCGGTGCATGCGGGTGACCGCCTTGCGGAGGTCCATCTCGCTGACACCCATGAGGTCCTGCAGGATCGCGGTGTCCTGGGACTCTTCGAGGATCTCCACGCCGACCAGGTCGCGCTTGATGGTGCGCAGGGTCTGGCGGAGTTCCGGGGTGAAGCGGCCGCCTTGGACGTGCACCTGGATCTCGTCGGCACCGGCCAGGTAGGCGCCCACGAGGCGGCGCACGATGCTGTCGGCGGGGGTGTCCTGGTCGATGGTGATGCGGCGGCTGCGGCGTTCCGTGCGCAGTTCGCCGTAGGGCGCCATCAGGAGGCTGCCGTCGGGTTCCTCGTGGATGGCGAGGGTGTCGCTGCGGCCGAGTTTGTTGCGGTCCACCCACTTCTTGGGTAGGCTGATGACGTGCGTGCTGCCGCCGGTCACCTGGATGCGTCTGAGTTCCACCTGGCTCCCTTGAGAGCTCGGGTGGTTATAGGGTAGCCCAAGAATCTCTATAGACTGTAGAGTGGGGCGGTGGTCTCAGTGGACGTGGCCGTGGCCGTGGCCCGCTTCGCCGGTCGCCTCGAAGAGCACCCCTTCCATGGCGACCAGGCCGAACATGAGCGCCAGGCCAGCGAGGAACGCCAGCAGGATCACGACGGCGGCGCGGCCGCGGTTGTGGTGGTGCAACTCCGGGATCAGGTCCGCGGCGGCGATGTAGATGAAGGCACCCGCGACCAGCGGCAGCGCCACCTGTTCGATCTCGTGGGGGTCCAGGTCGATCAGGAACACGAGGATGGCGCCGAAGACCGCCAGCAGCGCCGAGGCAAGGTTGAGGAGCAGCGCCCGCGCCGGCTTCATGCCGGAACGCACGAGGACCGCGAAGTCACCCAGCTCTTGGGGGATCTCGTGCAGGGCCACCGCGATCGTCGTGGCGACACCGACGGGGATGGAGACCAGGAAACTGACCGCGATGGCGACGCCGTCGAGCAGGTTGTGGAGGCCGTCGCCGATGAGGTTGAGCCACCCGAACGGCTGGATGTGCTCCGTGTCGGCGTGGTCATGGTGCGGGTCGTCGATGTGCTCCGCGTGGCTGTGGCGAGCGCGCAGCACCACTTCGAGCACAAAGAGCAGCACGAAGCCACCCAAGAGGTAGCCGCCGAGGCGGGACGTGAAGCCTCCGCTGGCCGCCGTCGCCTCGGGCAGGATGTGGAGCGCCACGTCACCCAGCAAGGTGCCCGCTGCCAGGGCCACCAGGGCGATGGCGACGCTGTGGCGACGCAGGGCGCCGAAGCTGAGGCTCAGGGCGCCGACGAGACTGAGCAGGCTGACGACCGCCACGGCGAGCAGGGCGGGGATCCAGGGCTCCACGGCGTCGCCGACCGCACGCCCTTGATAACCGCGACGCCATTGTTATGAATCCGAGTGCATGGCGCTTCACAATGGCCGTGGTCAGCATGAGTCTCCCGGACGACCTCGTTGCGGAGATGGACGGCGCCATCGACGCCGGGGACTACAAGGGTCGCAGCGAGTTCCTGCGGGCCGCCGTGCGCCGGCAGCTCCAGGCAGAGACCGACGCCAGCGGCGCCGCAGCGGGGGACGCCCATGTCCATGGCAGCATCACGACGGTGTACGGCCACGGCCACGAAGCCCGCGTCAGTGACGTCCGCCACGCCTACCACGACGTGGTCCTCAGCCTCATGCACACCCACTGCGAGCCCGAGGTCTGCATGGACGTGCTCATCGTCGGGGGCGCCGCCGACCGCGTCCACGGACTCCAGGCCGCCTTGGAACGGCTAAGGGAAGTGGACCGCGCCACCCTGGTGCCGACCACGTCGTTCAAGCGCTAGGCCAGGTTCGGCCGCCCGTGGCCGACGGCGAAGGAGGCGAGCGCGCCAAGGGACCCGTGCGCATCGACCGTGTGGTGACCCGTGGCGGCGACAAGGGCCGCACCAGCCTCGCCGACGGTAGTCGCGTGCCCAAGGACGACCCCCGCCTGGACGCTTACGGCACCGTGGATGAGCTCAACGCCGTCGTCGGGCTCTGTGTCGAGGCCGCCGAGGGACCCCTGGCTGAGCGCCTGGCCGGCCTGCAACACCGTCTCTTCGACCTGGGGGGCGAACTGGCGACGCCTGGCGGCACGAGCGGCCCCGGCGACGACGAGGTAGCGCGCCTGGAGGCCTGGGCCGACGAGGCCAACGCCCCGCTGCCGCCGCTCACCTCCTTCGTGCTCCCCGGTGGCAGCGAACTGGCCGCCCGGTTGCACCTCGCCCGCACGGTCTGCCGCCGCGCTGAACGCCTCGTGGTCAGCCTGCACGCGGCCGGCGGCTGCCGAGGCGAGCCGTTGCGTTACCTGAACCGCCTGAGCGACCTGCTCTTCGTGCTCGCGCGCGCGGCCGCCGTGGCCGGTGACGGCGAAGTGCTGTGGAGGCCCGGGTCAGCGTGAACCGGCGGCGCGTCGCGCTGGCAGCGGGGTCCTCGGCCCTGCTCCTCTTGCTCCTGGTACCCTTGGTGGGTGGCCATGGCGTCGGCGACGATGACGCGGCGTTCCTGGCCGGCAACGAGGGCCTCAACGTGGGGCCGTTCATGTACCTCGGCGCCAAGCACATGGTGACCGGTTACGACCACCTGCTCTTCCTGGTGGGCGTCATCTTCTTCCTGTACAAGCCCCGCGACATCGGGATCTACGTCAGCCTCTTCACCCTCGGCCACAGCGTGACGCTGCTGGTCGGCGTGCTGGCGGACGTGCCGGCCAACAGCTACCTGGTGGACGCGGTGATCGGCGCCAGCGTCGTGTACAAGGGCTTCGACAACCTGGGCGGCTGGCAGAAGCTCTTCGGGAAGCAGCCGGACAGCCGCAAGGCCGTCCTCTTGTTCGGCCTCGTGCACGGCTTCGGCCTCGCCACCAAGGTGCAGGACCTCGGCCTCTCCGAGAAAGGGCTCGTGGGCAACCTGCTCGCCTTCAACGTCGGCGTCGAACTCGGCCAGGCCACCGCGCTTGCAGCCATCCTGCTCGCCATCACGTACTGGCGCCGCAGCCCCACGTACCTCCGCTTCGCCACCGTGACCAACGCCCTGCTGATGCTCGGCGGCTTCCTCCTCGTCGGTTTCCAACTGGGAGGCTACTTCTCATGACATCACCCACGAACGCGCCTGAAGCCGCGCCTGAAGCCGCGCCCGACACCGAAATGGACCTTCGGACGCTGCTGAGCCTCACCGGCTACATGGCCCTCGTGGCCGCCGTGCTCCTGGTGCTCTTCATCCTGCCCGCCGAGTACAACATCGACCCCACCGGCGTCGGCCAAGGGCTCGGGCTCACCCAGCTCGCCGCACCCAGCAGCGACGTGGGCATCCACGCCATCGAAGAGGAACCGTTCACGGTGCAGAACTTCACCGTCACGATCCCCGCCGGCGTCGGCCTGGAGTTCAAGGTGATCCTCGAGGAGGGCAGCGGCATCGTCTACAACTGGCAGGCGGACGGCATGCTCTACACCGACTTCCACGGCGAGCCCACCGACAGCACCGGCTACTTCCAGAGCTACCAGGTCCACACGGACCGCCGCGGCGACGGCTCCTTCCACGCCCCGTTCGAGGGCACCCATGGCTGGTACTGGCGCAACGACAACGGCCGCGACATCACCATCGAGCTGCTGGTGGCGGGCCACTACGAGGTCAAGGGGATCGTCTGAGTCGGGCCTCAAGAGATGTCACCGCGGCTCCATAGGAGACCGTAGCCGGCCCCGCCGGGCGGAATCTATAGAGATTCATGAGTCCACGGTGGTCAGCGTTAACGCGCGAAGCCGGTCAGCGAGCCTCGAGGACCATGCAAACCAAGACATTCGGTCTCCTGACCACCCTGTCCCTCGCGATCATCACCCTGTCCGGCTGCACCACCAGCACGGGCGGCGGCGACGTCTCCGTCTTCGGCGCTGCCACCGGCGGCACCATCGAACACAACGTCATCCGCCAGGAAGGCAGCAGCACCGTCCTGCCTGCCGCCGAACTCTGGGCCGAAGCGTTCCAGCAGGGCCGCGGCGTCGACGTGCGCGTGGCCGGCGGCGGCAGCGGCAAGGGTGCCAGCGGCCTGTGCAACAAGAGCCTGGACGTGGGCGACATGAGCCGCGCCATGAAGGAGACCGAGAAGACCACCTGCCGCAACAACGGCGTCAACCCGGTCGAGTGGATCGTCGCCTTCGATGGCCTCTCCGTCGTGGTCTCCAAGAAGAACAGCTTCGTCACCGACCTCACCGTCGACCAGCTGCACGACCTCTTCATCGGTGAAGGCCACGCCACCACCTGGGACCAGATCGACGGCGACTTCCCTGCCGAGAAGATCACCCTGTGCTACCCTGACGACGACTCGGGCACGTACGAATACTTCAACGAAGCCATCCTCCACGAGGCGGAGCCCCGCAAGGGCGGCAACAACGTCCAGCAGTCCCCTGACGACAACACGCTGGTCAACTGCATCAAGGACAACGAGTACGCCATCGGCTACTTCGGCTACGCCTACTACATCGAGAACGACGACAAGGTCAACCTGGTCGCCGTCGAAGGTGTCAAGCCCAGCACGGCCACCGTGGCCGGCGGCCAGTACACCCCCCTCAGCCGCCCCCTGTACGTCTACACCAACGACGTCCCCCACGGTATGCTGAAGGACTACATGGCCTACATACTGAACGCCGACCACGGCCAACAGGACGTCGCCGATGTGGGCTACGTGCCCCTGGACGCCGGCACCCTGGGCCGCATGCACGACCAGCTCGGTATCTGAGCCACTCACCCCGCCCCCGCCTTCTTCCCCCCTCCAAGCCCTTTCCCCTCTTTCCTTCCATCCTCTTCTTTGGACACTGTTCTTGGCTGGCCCCGGACCGCTGCCTTCGAGCCACCGATTCTCATGACCCGAGGCTCCGTCTCGTGCCGTCTCTATAGATTCTATTCTCTCTTGTCCGAAGCGCTATGCCGCAGCGCGGTGCGGGGCGCCTGCCGTGACCGCGACCCCGAGCACCGACCTGCGACCGGAGGACCTTCGGGTCGCCACGCGCGCCCGCATCGGCGACACGGTCGCCCGCCGGCTCTTCCAGTCGGCCGGCGTGAGTGTCCTGTTCGTCCTGGGCTTCATCCTGTACGTCCTGGCCGGCAACTCGATCGACTTCTTCCGCGACGTGAGCCTGGCCGAGTTCTTCGGCTCCACCACGTGGCGCACCGCCGGCACCCTCGCCATCAGCGAGGGCGACTACGGCGAGTTCGGCATCTGGCCCCTCGTCTCCGGCACCATGCTGGTCACCGTCGGCGCCGTCGTGATCGGCCTCCCCATCGGCCTCGCCACGGCGGTCTACCTGGCCGAATACGCCAGCCCCCGGGTGCGCGGCCTGCTCAAGCCGGTCCTCGAACTCCTGGCGGGCATCCCGTCCATCGTCTTCGGTTTCTTCGCCCTGCATGTGGTGAGCCCCATCATCCAACGCTGGACCGACGAAGGGACCTTCTTGTTCTACCTGTTCGGCGAGAAGTCGGCGGGCATCTTCAACGCCGCCAACGCCATCGTCGTCGTCGGCATCATGGTGCTCCCGATCATCACCAGCCTCTCCGAGGACGCCATCCGTGCGGTGCCCCGTCACCTCAAGGAGGCCAGCCTCGGCATGGGCGCCACCCGCTGGGAGACCACCCGCAAGGTCGTGCTCCCCGCCGCCTTGTCTGGCATCGTGGCCAGCTTCGTCCTCGGTGTCGCCCGCGCCATCGGCGAGTCCATGGCGGTGGCGATGGCGGCCGGCACCCAGGCGACGTTCACCTTCAACCCCGTCGACTCCATCCAGACCATGACGGCGTTCATCGTGCAGCGCACCGGCGGCGACACGCCCCAGCACGGCCCGGTCTTCACGAGCCTGTTCGCCGTCGGCCTCATGCTGTTCCTGCTCACCTTGGCGCTCAACCTCGTCGCCCAACGGTTCGTCAAAAAGTACCGTGAAGTGGACGGAGGTCACCTATGAGCGGCCAGGACCCCCAGCAGGCGGGCGGACGGCTCGACCTGCAGGCCGACGCCGCGCTCAAACGCCGCCGCCGCACGGAACGGGTCGCCAAGGGGATCCTCGTCGTGGGTTCCCTGGTGAGCATCGCCGCGCTGGCCGCCCTGCTCGCGCGCATGCTCAGCGACGGCGTGCCCCACATGACCCTCAACTTCTGGACCCTTGACTACAGCCCCCGCGGTCTGCGCAACGGCGAATCCGGCATCCTGGACGCCCTCCTGTCGAGCCTGGCGGTCCTGGCCGGTACCCTCCTCTTCGCCGTCCCCATCGGCACCGCCGCCGGCATCTACCTGCACGAATACGCCGCCAAGAGCCGCCTGACGGAGTGGATCCGCGCCACGGTGAGCAACCTGGCCGGCGTGCCCAGCGTCGTCTACGGTCTTCTTGGCCTCGCCATCTTCGTGCGCGGCTTCGAGACCGTCCTCGACCTGCCGCCCGGCGCCACCAACCTGGCCGCCTCGCTCACCTTGGGTGTGCTCATCCTGCCCATCCTCATCGTCGCCACCGAGGAGGCCCTCAAGACGGTCCCCGCCTCGGCCCGCCAGGCCAGCCTCGCCTTGGGCGCCACCCAGTGGCAGACCATCCGCAGCCACGTCCTGCCCTACAGCCTCCCCGGCATCCTCACCGGCCAGATCCTCGCCCTCAGCCGGGCCGCAGGTGAGACGGCGCCGCTGCTGATCATCGGCATCCCCACCTTCGCGCTCTTCGGCTTCGGCCCGCTCGACGTGGGCACCCCTCTCCAGGTGCGCGCCTACTTCCTAGCCCAGGACCCCCGTGAGGCCGCCATCAACATGGCCGCCGCCTCCATCGTGGTGCTCCTGTTGGCCACTCTTGTGCTCAACCTCGCGGCCATCGTGCTGCGCAACCGCCTCCAGAAGCGCATCCGCTGGTGACCCACCCCACCCACCTACCCCACCCGACCCCACGACCCCTTCCTACCATGACCCCCCCGACCACCATCACCGTCAAGCATGGGCACAGCGCCCCGCCGGCCTCCAGCCCCGCCGCGGCCGGCGGGCCACACCAGGGCGATGCCCTGGCCCGGCCCCTCATCCAGATCAAGGGCCTCGACTTCTTCTACGACGGCGACGCCCAAGCGCTCTACGGCATCGATCTGGAGGTCCCCCGCCACCAGGTGACCGCCTTCATCGGCCCCAGCGGCTGCGGCAAATCGACGCTGCTGCGCTGCCTCAACCGCATGAACGACGTCATCGAAGGCACCCGCCACGAAGGGACGATCCACCTGGAAGGCCAGGACGTGGGCAGCAAGGAGGTCGACCCGGTGGCCCTGCGCCGCCACGTCGGCATGGTGTTCCAGAAGCCCAACCCGTTCCCCAAGTCGATCCACGAGAACATCGCGTACGGTGTGCGCCTGCACGAGAAGCTCGGCAAGAAGGAGATGCAGGAACGCGTCGAATGGGCCCTCAAGAAGGCCCATCTCTGGGAGGAGGTCAAGGACCGCCTCGACCAACCCGGCACCGGCCTTTCCGGTGGCCAGCAGCAGCGCCTGTGCATCGCCCGCGCGCTCGCGGTCAAGCCCCGCGTGATGCTGATGGACGAACCTTGCAGCGCCCTGGACCCCGTGGCCACCCAGAAGATCGAGGACCTCATCCTGGAGCTCAAGAAGGAGGTCACGATCGTCATCGTCACCCACTCCATGAGCCAAGCGGCCCGCGTCTCTGACAAGACCGCCTTCTTCTACAAGGGCAAGCTCGTGGAATCCGGCGCCACCAACCAGATCTTCGAGGCGCCGCGTGAAGAACTCACAGAACAATACATCACCGGGAGGTTTGGTTAACATGGTCCGCAACCGTTTCCAAGAACAGCTGGCCGCCCTCGACCAACTGGTCCGCGACATGGGCGATCAGGCCCGCACCATGCTCCATGACGGCATCGGCGCCCTGGCCGACCTGGACCGAGCCCGGGCCCAGACGGTCATCGACCAGACGGAGGCCTTGGCCAACCTGGACGAAGAGGTGGAGACCACGGCCCTGGAGGTCCTGACGCTCCAGAGCCCCGTCGCCCGGGACCTGCGCCACGTCGGCGCCGTCCTCAAACTCGCCACCTACCTCAACCGCGTCGGCCGCTACGGCTACGACATCGCCAGCGTCTGTGCCAAGTGGCCCGACGAGACCCACGTCGCCCGCCCCGCCGCCCTGCTGGTGATGGGCGAGAAGGTGGAGCGCATGCTCGACCTGGTGATGCAGTCCTTTGCTGATGCCGCCGCGCCCGACCTGGAGACGATCGCCAAGCTGGAGGACGACGTGGACGCCCTGCGCTACTCCATCTGGCGCGAGACGCTCACCTACATGGCCGAGGACCCGCACAACATCGAACGCGGCGCCCATTACATGATGGTCGCCCGGTACCTGGAACGCTCCGGCGACAACATCTGCAAGATGGCCGAGAAGCTCCACTACGCCGCCACGGCCCAGCGGGTCTGGCTGCGCTGAGGGGCTCGCTGCGGCTTCCATAGAGATGCCATAGAAAACGGATAAAGGCCCCAAGCCTGGGCCCACGTCGTGCAGTCGATCGACCGCCGAGCCTTCCTGCGCGCCGCCGGCGCCGCCGTGGCCGCCGGAGCCATCAGCCAGGCCGTCCCCTGGACCCGCCTTCCCCTGTTCGAGCCGGGCGCCAGCAGTGACGACGACCTGATCTTCCGGACCGACACGGACGTCCCCTCGGACCGCGTGTTCCCTCAATCGGTGGCCAGCGGCGACCCGACGCCCACCGGCTTCGTCCTGTGGACCCGCATCGACCCGGAGCAGGCCAAGCGCCGTCACCCCGTCGGCGTGCAGATCGCCACGGACCCGGAGATGCGCGACGTGGTCTACCAGGGAGTCATCCCGGGGGACGCGGTGCAGGAGGCCAGCGATTTCACGGTCCGCTTCGACACGGACGGCCTGCTCGCCTCCGGGCAAGCCTACCATTACCGCTTCCTGTACGGCGGCACCCCCAGCCGCATCGGACGCGCCCGCACCCTGCCGGCCGCCGATGCCCGCGTCGAGGAGGTGAAGCTGGCGCTGGTGACGTGCCAGAACTTCCAGAACGGCTACTGGGGCGCCTACGGCCACATCGCCGAGGAGAACGTGGACTTCATCGTCCACCTGGGCGACATGATCTACGAGTACAACGGCCAGGAGTCCTACAACGGGAAGCACTTCCCCGGCCGCGGTCTGGAGCTGCCCAGCGGCGCACCCCGCATGGAGACCAAGGAGGACCTCACCTACATGTGGACGATGCACCGCAGCGACGTCCACATGATGCAGGCCTTGGAGAGCCACACGATGATCGCCACGTGGGACGACCACGAGGTGGCCAACGACCGGTACTTCGACCACGACGCCGGCCACCACATGGGCGACGAAGGCTTCCGCCTCAACGACGACCCCGCCGCCCTCGACCGGTTCTTCCGCGACGCCGCGGCCGCCTACTTCCATTGGCTGCCCCTGCGCATCCCCATCGACCCGGAGGCGGAGGACCCGCTCCAGGCGATCACCCTCTACCGCCGCTTCACCTTCGGCGACCTGCTGGACCTGTGGATGCTCGACGAGCGCTGGTACCGCACCACGCCGCCCAGCCTCGCCGGCATCACGGAGCCCGACCAGGAGAAGGTCAGCCCGTTCTCCGAGAAGCGCATCGACCCGGACGCCACCATGCTCGGCCTGCCGCAGCGGGAATGGCTCCTGGACGGCCTGGCCGGCAGCCGCGCCACCTGGAAGAGCCTCGGCCAACAGGTACAGATGAGCCCGCTCGCGGCGACGTTGCCCGGTGCCAGCGTCTTCCTGAACCTGGACGCCTGGGACGGCTACGAGGCGGAGCGGCAGATCCTCGCGGAGGCCCTGGGCGCCGTGGACAACACGATCGTCCTCACCGGCGACCTGCACAGCTACATGGTGGGCTACGTCAAGAAAGACTACAACGCGCAGACGCCGGAGCCCGAAGGCAACCGCGTCGCCGTGGAGTTCATGACGCCCGGCATGACGAGCGCCGGCCTCGGCGAGATCCTCGAGGAGGAGACCGGCATCGGCGTGTTCCCTGGCCAGGACGAACTCATCGAAGACCTGGCCCTTGTGGGCAACCCTCACATGCGCATGTTCAACAGCAGCCGCCACGGCTACGCCACCGTCACCTTCACGCCCAACACGGCCACCTACGCCGCCTTCGTCGTGGACAAGGCGACGGACGCCGTGAAGAACAACAAGCAGCTGATCGCGGTCTACAACGTGCCCGCCGGCAGCAACCGCATCACCGAAGCCTACCGCTCCAGCCCCAGTGGTCTGGCCGCCGCCGAGGCCAACGACCTGGTGCGCAACGCCGACCCCCGGCGCGAAGGCGCCCTGGCCGCCCCCGACGATGCCCGGCACCGGGCCGACGGCTGGCAGGCCGTGGGCGCGGCCCTGCGCAAGGACCGCGAGGCCCGTGAAGGTGTCGCGGCGTGGCTCAAGGGTGCCAAGCGTCTGCGGGTCCTTTCGGAGGTGCGCCTGTGAAGCACCTGCGCGTCCTCGCCCTGGCGGCGCTCCTCATGACGATCGCGCTGGCCGGTTGCCTCAACACCGACAGCAGCCCCGCCGGCACCGTCGATGAGGCCCCAGGGGCCGAGAACGTGGAGGAGCCTACGCAGAACCCGGACATGCCGGAGGCGCCGCCGGAAGAGCCGCCGATCCTGGAGGTCCCGACGGCCACCAACGTCACGCGGTTCATCGCCGTGGGCGACACGGGCACCGGCAAGGAGGCCCAGTACGCTGTTGCGGCGGCCATGGAACAGGTCTGCGCCGAGCGCGGCTGCGACTTCATCCTCTCCCTGGGGGACAACATCTACGAGTCGGGCGTCAAGGACCCCTACGACCCCCAGTTCATCAGCAAGTTCGAAGATCCTTACGCCAACCTGACGCAGCCCTGGTACCTGGTGCTGGGCAACCATGACAACTCCATGGACCCGCTCACCGGCGGCCCCTGCGGCGACCCCTGCGACACGGGCTTCGGCCACTGGTACGAGGCAGGCAACCACGAGGTCGCCTACTCCTACCGCACCGACCGCGAGAGCGACAAGTGGCACCTGCCGGCCCGCTACTACGGCCTGGTGGCCAACAACGTCAGCCTCTTCGGCATCGATTCGAGCACGCTGATGTTCTACGGCCTAGGTTTCCCGCCCACCGATTACACGTATCAGCAACAGGAGTCCTGGATGGAGTCGGCCATCGCGGCCGCCGACACGCCGTGGAAGATCGCCTTCGCGCACCATCCGTACGTCAGCAACGGCCAGCACGGCAACGCCGGCCAGTACGAATGCAACAACACGGAGTACGTCCCGACCAACCTGTGCGGCTTCGACTACTACGCGCCGGCGCTCTCGGGGCAGTACGTGAAGGAGTTCTACGAAGAACACCTGTGTGGCAAGGTCGACTTCATCATGACCGGCCACGACCATGACCTGCAATGGCTGGCGCCCGTGGAGAGCTGCGGTGGCACGGAGTTCATCGTCAGCGGCGCCGGGGCCAAGCAGCGTGACCTGTCGGACGAGACGCGCAACGAGGCGTTCTTCCAGGAGGGCGAGGTCTACGGTTTCTTCTGGTTCGAGCTGCGCCAGGAGACCTTCACCGGCATGGCGTACAGTGAGACGGGCGAGATGCTCTACGAGCGCACCGTGGCCAAGCCGCTCTAAGGTGCCGCAGCCGAAACAATAGAAGCTATAGTCTATTGAGAACAAGGCCAAGTGCCGCTTCCGGCCGCCCCTCAATAGATGCTTGATTTTGGCTTCATGAGTCTTGAGGTCGTGGTGGGCCTCGCCGGCCTCTTCGGCCTCTACATGGCCTGGACGATCGGCGCCAACGACGTCGCGAACGCCATGGGGACCAGCGTCGGCAGCGGCGCTCTCACCCTCAAGCAGGCCATCCTCGTCGCCGCCGTCCTCGAGTTCACCGGCGCCGTCCTTGCAGGCGGCGAAGTGACCGACACCGTGCGCAAGAAGATCCTCGACCCCGAGGTCGCCTTCGTACGCGACGCGGCCGCCAGCGGCGCACCCGACATGGGCAACATGACCGCCAACGCCACCGCGGACGCCGTGATGCCCGGCGGCGGGGCCGGCCTCGAGTTCGCACCCGAGCTCTACATCTTCGGCATGCTGGCCGCCCTCCTGGGTACGGCCCTCTGGCTGACCTTCGCCACCTGGAAGGGCTGGCCCGTCAGCACCACCCACTCCATCGTCGGCGGCGTCATCGGCGCCGGCATGTTCGCCGCGGGCACCTTCTACGGCTGGGACCACGCCGGCGACGCCGTCGCCTGGGACAAGGTCATCGAGATCTTCCAGTCGTGGCTCTTCGCACCGCTGCTGGGCGGCAGCATCGCCTTCGCGCTCTTCTGGTTCATCAAGGCGGTCATCTTCAACAGCAACGACCCCTTGAAGGCGGTCGACCGCTGGCGCTGGCTCTTCATCTTCCTCGACATCCTGATCATCGCCCTGGCGACCCTTGTGAAGGGCCTCAAGAACGTCGGCTGGTACAAGGAGCTGGGCTGGATCGGCAAGGACGCCGCCGGCAACACCGTCGTGGCCACCGAAGCGTGGCTGGCCTCCGTCGGCATCGCCGCCGCCGTGACCATCATCGCCGAGGTGATCATCCGGGTGCGCCAACGGGGCACCCCCCACCCGACCGCTGAGGCCGTCGGCGCCGACACGGAGCTCTACAAGACCGTCGAGAAGCGCTTCATCGCCCTCCAGATCGTCACCGCCGGCAGCGTCGCCTTCGCCCACGGCGCCAACGACGTGGCCAACGCCATCGGCCCCCTCGCGGGCATCGTGGCCGTCGCCGGTGCCGAATACGGCACCTTCCCCTCCAAGGCGTCCCTACCCCTCTGGGTGCTGCTGGTGGGCGGTACCGGTATCGTCATCGGTCTGGCCACCTGGGGCTGGCGCGTCATGCAGACGATCGGCCAGAAGATCAGCGAGATCACCCCCAGCCGTGGCTTCGCCGCCGAACTGGCCGCCGCTGCCACGATCATCCTGGCCACCACGCGGGGCATCCCCGTCTCCACCAGTCAGATCCTCGTCGGCAGCGTGCTCGGCGTCGGCCTGGCGCGCGGTGTCGCCGCCATCGACCTGAAGGTGATGCGCGACATCGTCTTCAGTTGGCTGCTCACACTCCCCGCCGCCGGCCTTTTGGCCGGCTTGCTGTATCTCGTCTTCAAGACCATGAGCGGACTGTAACCCAGGTGAGACCATGAGCAAACACTTCCGCGCCCCGATCTTCGACACCTTCCGCGACAAGAGCCCCTTCGACGGCATGCACGCCCACGCCGCCAAGATCCAGGAATGCCTGGACGCCCTCGAGGAGACCCTGGGCGCCTTCATCGCCGGCAACGACGTCCTCGAACTGGCCAAGCGCGTCAGCCGCCTGGAACTGGAGGCTGACGAGATCAAGAGCAACATCCGCAACCACCTGCCCGCCAACGTCCGCATGCCCGTGGACAAGGCGCTCTTCCTGCAGGCCCTCTCGGAACAGGACCGCATCCTGGACGAGGCCGAGGACGCCGCCATGTGGATGAGCATGCGCCCCGGCGTGGTGCCCGGCGAGATCGCCGACGGCCTACGCGCGCTCCTGGCCAAGGTGCTGGAGACCGTCGCCGCCTACGAGGCCGCCGTCGCCAACACCAGGGACCTGGTGGAGACCGGCTTCGTCAAGCGCGAGCGGGAGGAGGAGAAGAAGCTCATCCACCGCGTGCACGAGCTGGAGCACGAGACGGACGTGCTGAGCTACAAGGTCTCTCGGCTGCTGCTTGACCCGGCCACCGAGGAGCAACTGGGCGGCGTCCGCGTCTACCACCTGCTCAAGACGACCTTGCAGCTGAGCAAGATCGCGGATCATGCGGAAAACGCAGGCGACCGATTGCGCGCCATGCTGAGCCGTTAGGCAAAACTGGCTCGTGGCGGTCTCGCGGCGAACCACCCCGCAAGGGGTGGCGACTGCGGGGGACAGGCTGCGGGCGATGCTCAGCCGGTGAACCCGCTCGCACCCGTCACCTGCCACCCGGCCCTCAACACCACCCAGGTGCCGTCCATCGCCGGCCCACCTGAAGCTGTTCACCCTTGGTTGCCCCTGTTCACCACAAGTGTCCATTGAGAAGGACGCGCGAACCACTTTTACCCCCCGCCAGCTAGGGCCGGAATGCTGCCATGGACCTGAAACCCCTCTACAGCCGCGTGGCCCAAGCCATGAAGGCGAGCGAGATCCGTGAACTGCTCAAGCTGACCGAGCAGCCGGACGTCATCAGCTTCGCCGGAGGCCTGCCCAACCCGCAGAGTTTCCCCGTCGAAGAGGTCCAGGAGGCGACCGCACGCGTGTTCGCCGACCACAGCCAGCGCGCCCTGCAGTACAGCACCACGGAAGGTGTGACCGAGCTGCGCGAGGCGATCGCCGACTACCTGGGCAAGGACGGCCTCGCCTTCCACCCGGACCAGGTGCTGGTCACCAACGGCAGCCAGCAAGGGCTCGACCTCTTGGGCCGCGTCATGCTCGACCCCGGCGACACGGTGGTCACGAGCAACCCGACCTACCTGGGCGCCCTGCAGGCGTTCAACACCTACGGCTGCGGTTACGCCGCCGCCGACAGCGACGACGACGGCCTCATCCCGGACAGCCTCGACGAGGTCCTCACGGGGCTGCGCAAGGAGGGCACCCGCGCCAAGTTCCTCTACCTGGTGCCCACGTTCCAGAACCCCAGCGGCACCGTCATCCCTGAAGCGCGCCGCCGCAAGATCCTCGACCTCGCCCACGAGCACGACCTGCTCGTCGTGGAGGACGACCCGTACGGCAAGCTGCGCTTCGACGGCGACCCGGTCCCCACCATGTACTCCATGGACAAGGACGAGGGGCGCGTGCTCTACTTCGGCACCTTCAGCAAGATCCTCGTGCCCGGCTTCCGCCTCGCCTGGAGCGTCGGACCGCAGGACCTGGTGCGCAAGATGGTGATCGCCAAGCAGAGCGTCGATCTCTGCACCAACGCCTTCACCCAGTTCGTCGCCGCCGACATGCTGGGCAGCGGCACCATCGAGCGCCACCTGCCCAAGATCATCGACCTGTACCGTGGCAAGCGGGACGTCATGTTCCGCGCCATCGACGAACACTTCCCCGGCGAGCAGGACGGCGTCCACCTGACGCGCAGCCAGGGCGGCATGTTCACCTGGGCCGAGATGCCCCAGGGCATCGACTGTGTCCAGATGCTCGAAGAGGCGGTGAAGCTGAAGGTGGCCTACGTGCCCGGCAAGCCGTTCTTCCCCAGCAAGGACCCCCAGGTGGGCCTCAACACGATGCGCCTCAACTTCACGCACGCCACGGACGCGTCCATCGCCACTGGTATCGAGCGCCTTGGCGGCGTCATGCAGCGGACCCTGGCCGCGGCGAAGGTCGCGGCGTAGGCATCGGCCTCGCTACCAGGCGTTCAGGCCCTCAGCCCCACGACCCGCTTCAGGTCACTGAAGCTGGCCAGTTCGAAGTCGGCCTCCACGAGGTCGTCGGCGTGGTGGCTGCCGTAGCGGGCCCAGGCGGTGCGCAGGCCGACGCTGCGGGCCCCTTCCAGGTCCCGTTCCGGCCAATCGCCGACCATGAGCGTCTCCTGCGGCTGCGTTCCCAGGGCGTCGAGGGCGTCCAGGAACGGCCGTTCGTGGGGCTTGTGTTCGCCGTGGTCCGTGTGGGTGATGACCGTCTCAAAGAAGTCGGCGAGGCCGCTGCCGTCGAGGCGCTGGTACGCCTTGAAGCGCGGCGCGTCCGTGACCACACCCATCTTGATGCCGAGGCGGGCGAGGTGCAGGAGCGTGCGGCGGACGCCGGGGTAGGGCTCCAGGTTGAGCAGCTTGGCGCGGAGGTAGGCGTTGACGGCGGCGGCGGTGATGCGGTCGACGTGGTGCTGGCTGAGGCTGAGCTTCTGGCGGTGGTGCTGCTTGAGGAACCGTTCGAAGACGTCGTCCCCTTCGATGTCCTGGAGGTAGTCGCCGAACAGGATGTCGCCCGCCTCGTCCGCACTGAAGGGGAAGTCGGCGCCGGCGGCGATCATGGCGCGCCCAGCGGCGTCGCTGGCGGCGCGCTTGAGGCGCAGGAAATCGATGAGCGTGTTGTCCAGGTCGAACAGCACGGCGCGCAGTTGCACACAGGGCGACCGGTGCGGGGGCTCTTGGCCGTGGCGGTGGCCGTTGGACCCTTCAGCTGCTGGCCGAGGCCGCGATGACGCTGGCTGCCACGATGCTGGCCGTGATGGCGGCGACCACCTCGCCGACCGCCTTGGCCCATCGGTCCTCCTTCATCCAGGCCTTCGCCTGGCCCTTGATGCGCCGGCGCTCGGCCCGGTCAGCCGTCACTTCGGCGAGCCCATCGGCGGCATACAGGAGGGCGACCAGGCAAAGGAGGCGGGGTTCGCCGCGGCCGTCGCGGACCGCCCGGAGGATGCGGTGGCGCACGGCGTCTTCGCGGCCGGTGCCGTTGGAGGGGTAGAGGTCGCGAGGGAAGAGCCCCAGCACCTTGACGCGCTGGTGGCGCAGCAGGCCGGCTTCCACCAGGCGGGCACTCCATTGCCGTCGCAGCAGCCTGTAGCGGCCGCCACTGAGGCGGTTGACCCACGTGGAGGCGGCCCTGGGCTTGTCGGTGCGCACGTCGTCCCAGACCAGCCGCAGCAGCTCGTCCTCGGGCGGCACGGGGCCCGCGTGGACCCGCTTGCCCTGCATGCTGACGGCACCTTGGAGGGCCAACTCCATGAGGACGGAGCCGCCGAAGCCGATCTGATGCCATCCCATGGGCTTGCCCGTGCGGTCGCGGGTGGCCATCAGGAGGTACAAGGACGGCAGGTCAGGGTCGTGCACACCCAGCCAGCGCCCCGCCGCGATTGAAACCCTTTCATGGCGGCCCTGCCGTCGAGCCGCGTGGAGCGCCCTGCTGCCCTCGCCGCCCCCCTTGTGGCCGCCCTGCTCGTGGCCGGTTGCGTCGCCCCGTGGGCCGAATGTGGCGGCTGGTTCAGCGACCCCTGCTTCGTGCTGCTGGGGGTCACGGCTGAGGTGCCCTTCGAAGCGCCTTGGAACGTCACGCGGGCCGCCGAGGCCGTGGTGGCGATGGGCTATGAGCTGCGGGTGGCGGACGAAGGGGGGCTGTCGGCGCTGCATCCGACGGGACCCCGCCTCGCCATCGTGGCCGCGCAGCCGGACTGGGAGGGCAACGCGACGTTCTGGCTGCGGGCGGAGTACGACAACCGGGAACGAACGGGTACGGTGCCCGAGGAGGCCGCCCTGGGCCAGGCTGCCGAGCTGCGCGACGGCCTCGAGGCGGACCACGCGGCCTGGCTCGAGCGTTTCGGCGACGCCACCGGCTGGTCCCCCGCGGCGCCGACGGGCTGGCGGCCGGTGATGGCACCACGCACTTAGGCCCAGGTCCGCCAGCGGCTTCTCACCACCATTTTTATATATTGGTTCATTTGCGGCGCATCGAACACTTCTGGTTCTTGGAGTCTCGATGAGCGACAAACCTGAGCGCACCTTGTTCAAGCGGGCCCGCCGCGACCCCCTGCGAGGGCACCCCATCGACGACCCGTTCGAGGCCACCAAGGCCCTCGTCGCCGGCGAGTTCGCAAGCCCCGACCTGCACCTGCTCAACCTGCGTGCCCACCGCTTGCAGGCCCTGCGCCACGAAGGCATCACCTCCATCGCGCAGCTGCGACGCAAGATCCAGATCCTCGACCACCAGGTCTCCGCGTCCCTACGCGTCCTCAACGACCTGCAAGGCCGCGCCATCCTGGCCGACGAAGTGGGCCTCGGAAAGACGATCGAGGCCGGGATCGTGATGAAGGAGCTCATCAGCCGTGGCCGCGCCCGCGACATCCTCATCCTCACCCCCGCCGCCCTGGCCGGCCAATGGCAGCAGGAACTGTGGGACAAGTTCGGCGAGCGGTTCACCAAGCACGACGACCCCGAGTTCAGGGGCTTCGGCGAAGGTCCTGATGGCACCTACAACCACAACAAGGTCGTCGCCTCCATCGACACCGCGAAGTCGAGCCTCCACTACCCGGACATCATCGGCCGCGAGTGGGACCTGGTCGTCATCGACGAGGCCCACTACCTCAAGAACAAGAAGACGCAGCGGTACAGTCTGGCCGACGACATCACGGCCCGCTACGCCATCCTGCTCACGGCGACACCCATCCAGAACAACCTGATGGAGCTGTACAACCTCATCAACCTCATCAAACCCGGCCTGCTGGGGACGCTGCAGCACTTCGAGGAGGAGTACATCGGCGACGCGCAAGGACGCGTCCTGCTGCACGCCGGCCGCCTCCAGGACCTCCTGCGGCAGGTGATGGTGCGCAACCGGCGCGCCGAGACCGGGCTCAAGTTCCCCGAGCGCGTGGTGGAGACCCACCGCATCCAGGCCTCCAAGGGCGAATACGAACTGCACAAGGCGGTCAGCAACTTCATCCGGAGCTTCAAGGGCGCCTTCGAGAGCCACCTGGCCCTCATGATCCTCGAACGCGAGGTCGCCTCCAGCGCCCCTGCCCTCGCTCGCACTCTGGGCAACATGATGCCCAAGGTGGAGGACCAGGACGCCCTCCTGGCGATGGAGGAGCTGCAACATCGCGCGGAGTCGATCAAGCGCAACGCCAAGGTCAACCTGATCCTGGAGCTGGCCAAGAACACGAAGGACAAGATGATCGTGTTCACCCAGTTCCGCGAGACGCAGGAGCTGCTGTCGCGGCGCCTCAAGCAGGACGGCGTTGAGAACATCAAGTACCACGGTCAGCTCTCCGCCGGCCGCCGCCGCCGCGCCTTGGAGGAGTTCCGGGGCACCGGCGCCCAGGTGCTGGTCTGCACCGACTCCGGCAGTGAAGGTCTCAACCTGCAGTTCTGCCACATCCTGATCAACTACGACCTGCCCTGGAACCCCATGCGGGTGGAACAGCGCATCGGTCGTGTCCACCGCATCGGTCAGGAGAAGGACCAGGTGGTCATCCTCAACCTCGCCATCGCGGACACCATCGAGGACTACGTCCTTCAGGTGCTCTACGAGAAGATCAAGCTCTTCGAGGTGGCCATCGGTGAGATGGACCTCATCCTGTCGGAGATCAACGAGTCCGGCGGCCTGGAGAAGCGCATCCTGGATGCGATCATGACCTCCGAGAAGGACGAGGACGTCAAGGACAGCCTCACCAAGGTCAACCGGGAAGTGAAGCGCTCCAAGGTGAAGGCGGACGAGATCAAGGAGCTGGATGCCAGCGTCTTCCAGAAGTTCGACCTGTCGACCGCCAAGGACGACATCCAGGTGGAATCCAGCGTCGACCTGGAGGCCGAGGTGCTGGACTTCGTCGGCTCGTTCGTCGCCGCCTCCGGTGCCGAGCAGGAGCAGAAGGAAGGCGTGACCACGGTCCGCCTGCCCCGCACGTACTGGAAGCGCATGGGCGGCGTCCATACGTTCACCACCGACATGGACACGTTCGACCAGCATGACGGCGAGGTCGAGCTGCTCAGCCTGGGCAGCAAGTTCGTCCAGGAATCCATGCGGCTGCTGCGCCAGGACGGCAGCGTCGGCCAACTGGTGACCGCGGAAGTGGATCAGCCGGCGACGCTGCTGTACTACCGTTACTTCATCGAGACGCTACGCAGCGAGGTGGAGAGCTTCGTGACCGTGCTCATCGGCGACGACGGCGAGGTCATGGACGTCCTGGAGGAGCTCCACGAGGTCCCCGACGGCGAACCGGCCCCGGCCACCGTGCCCCTGCCCCCCAGCCTCCTCGACGATCTGGTGGAGAAGGCGCGCTTCGAAGTGGGCGGCGCCGTCGTGCCGGTCTACAACAAGAAGCGGGAGGAGGCCCAGGAGGAGATCCGCCGCACGGAGCGCCGCCTGGAGGACTACTACGAGCGCCTCAAGGAGGAGATCCGCCACGATGAGGCGAAGATCCGCCGCAAGCTCGGTGAGATCCGCAACCGGTTGTGGTTCACGGAGAACGGCATCCGCGAGCGCAAGTTGGAGGAGCAGCAGCAGAAGCTGGAGAAGCAACTGCACGATCTGACCTTCAAGAACAACCGCCGCATCGAGGAGCTGGACAAGCAGATGAAGGACCGGTTGGGCCGCGAACGGGAGAAGAACGAGCCCCGTCTCACGGTGGAGCTCATCGGCGCCACGCGGCTGCTACCCGCGGAGGGCCTGTCGGCCGTCATTGCGGCCGCGACGAGCCACGGCGCGACCAGCGGCGACGAAGCGGCTGCCGCCACGGCTTGAGGCGACCCTCGACGAGGCTCTAGGAGAGCAGGGGCAGCATCAGGGTCGAGTCGCCCGTGAACGTCACATCATAGTTGGCCAGCAGCGGCGCGAACGCGCTGGGGTCGTTGGCGGCCAGCTTGAGCTGCAACGCATCACCGACGAACAGGTCCGTCTTGGTGAAGTCGAGGCGCAACGGCAGCGTGGTGTTGCCCAGCAGGTCGTCAGGCGTGATCGCTGCAGCGGCGCCACGGGCGATGAGGCGGCTGTTGCCTTCCGTGACGTGGTACAGCTGCGCGGTCACCTGGAAGGGCAGGTTGGCGGTGCTGTTGTCCGCGAGCTCCAGCTTCAACTCGGCGGCGCCGACGAGCACGCCGGGCTCCTGGAAGGGGCGCGTCTGGAAGAAGACGGCCGCGGGGTCCTGGCGGAACCCTTCCGGCATCTCGTTGTTGGGTCGCCCCGTGAGGTCCCAGACGAACGTGGGCTCGAGGACAGGGTTGGCCAGGCCGCGCTGCACGATGGTGAACGTGGCATTCGGGGTCGGGTTGGGGTTGAGGTCGGGGGCGCGAAGGTACAGCGCCATGTCGGTGGTCTGCGGCCAGTCGGCGTATTCGACCACGAGGTCGCCGCCGCGGGCATCCACCGTCTTGAGGGCAGGCCACTGGTCCACTTCGGTGTCAAGGCCGCGCAGGAAGAACTGGAACCATTCGATGGCCGCATCCCAGCAGGGGCGGTGGAACGTGCTGTGGCCGCCGTGGTGCAGGACGGCACGGGTGAAGCCGTCCGTGGCTTCGACGGCCAGGTCCACTTGCGGGAAGAGCGTCTCCTGGAGGCCCTGGCAGAAGAACAGGGGCGTGTCGTCGCCGGGGAGGCGCTCGAAGCTGCTGCGGGCATCCATCTGGGCCTCCACTTCGGACAGGCCGTTGCGGGTCGCGTACGCTTGGGCCCAGTCAGCAAACAGGGGACTCAGCTGCGCGCCGGAAGTTGCGGCGCCGGTGCCGGCCAGGATGGTGAGCCATTCCAGCTTCGGCACGCCGCCAGGGGAGACGCCATGGTAGAGGTCGGTCCAGCCCTGGAACTCGGCCGCCGCCGCGATGCGGTGGTTCGTGCCCGCCGCGTTGAGCGCCTGGGCGCCGCCGTAGCTCTGGCCCATGATGCCCACGAGGCCATTGGTGGGGTAGCGTTCCTCCACGTGGTCGATGAGTGCGTCGATGTCCGCCATCTCGGCGGGGCCTGCCATGGTGACCTGACCGCCGCTCTGGCCGAAGCCGCGAGCGTCCCAGGCGACCGTGATGAACCCGGCGCGTGCCAGCTCTTCGAGCATGTTGACGGGGGGCTCGGGTTCGCCGGCGTGGGGGCCGAAGAACATGTTCTCGTAGAACTCCTTGGCCGTCGCCCAGGGGTGGCCCAACAGGAGGATGGGGAACGTGGCCGGGGAGCCATCGGGGAGCGTGCCGGCCGCCAGGGGTTCGACGATGATGGCAGACAGGGTGGTGTTGTCGAAGCTGACGATGTCGGCGTCCGTGCTGCGGATGTCGGTGACGGCCACCGTGCTGGCATCGTAGCCCACGTCGGCGGGGTACGCTAGGCGCACCGGCTCGTCGTCGTCCACGAGGAAGCTCAGGCAGCCGGAGAAGGCCGGCAAGGTCAGCAGGAGCAGCATCACCCAGGCACGCATCAGCCTCGGGTGAGAAGCCATCGGGTTAAGGGTTGTGCGACGCGCGGCGGGCGGCGCGCCGGCCTGGCCGCCTTGCTTCAGATGAGCGAGAGCAGGTCGCGGACCGCTTCGCGGCAGTCCTTCTCCTCGTACAGGATGTTGTAGATCTCCGCCGTGAGGGGCAGGTTGCCGCCCTCGGCGACCGCCTGTTCATGCACGAACTTGGTCGCCGTGACCCCCTCTGCAACCTTGCCTCCCATGCTGTGGAGGGCCTCCTTGAGGCTGAGGCCCCGGCCGAGAAGCTCACCGACGCGGCGGTTGCGGCTGTGGGGGCTCGTGCAGGTCGCGACGAGGTCGCCGAGGCCGGAGAGGCCGGTGAACGTCTTCTGGCGGGCGCCGCTGTGGACGCCGAAGCGCACCATCTCGTCGAGGCCGAGCGTGATCACGGCGGAAGCGGAGTTGTCACCGAAGCCGATGCCGCGCGTGATGCCGCAGGCCAGGGCGACGATGTTCTTGAGAACCCCTCCGAGCTCGACGCCGATGACATCCTTGCGCGGGTACGCCTTGAAGACGTCCGTGGTGAAGAGGTCGCACATCAGATCCAGGGCGCCGCTGTGCTTGCTGGCGATGACGGTCGCGCCGGGCATGCCGCGGGCGATCTCCTCGGCGTGGTTGGGGCCCGACAGGGTGGCGACCGGCGTGCGGTTGCCCAGTTCCTCGTGGAGCACCTGGCTCATGCGCAGGAACGTGCCGTTCTCGATGCCCTTGGCGACGTTGAGCACCTTGACGCCGGGCGCCAAGTGGGGCGCGATCGCCTTGGCGGTGTCGCGGACGGCCTGGCTCGGCACGGCCACGACGACCACTTCGGCGTCGGCGACCGCGTCTTCGAGGCTGCTGGTGATCCAGATGCCCAGGGGCAGCTTGACGCCGGGCAGGTAACGGCTGTTCTCCCGGGTGTTGGCGAGCGTCTGCGCGTAGGAGGGGTTGCGGCACCATTGCCGCACTTCCGTCCCGTTGGAGGCGAGCAGGAGGGACATGCAGGTCCCGAAGCCGCCGCTACCCACGACGGCGACCGGTACGTCCCGCTGCCCTTCGATCAAGAGGCCGGTCGAGCGCTGCCACCGTCAAGAACGCACCGGCCTGCGCCATCGCGCACCGTGGGCGCCTGCCGGGCCAACCCTTTTGCAGGACCCCCATGTCGCCGCGGCATGAACCAGTTCTACGTGTACGTCATGGCGTTCCTGACCGCCATGGCCGGCTGCAACGCCCCGGCCGACGGCCCCGACGACCCGTTGCGGGCCGCCCACGAGACGCGCGGCTGCAACGAGTTCCTGGGCTTCGAGAGCGTCCAGCCTCAGCCCGTGGTGGTCCTGGAGACCAACCTGGGCACGATGGAAGCCGAGATCTGTGAGGACCTGGTCCCCATCACGGCCGGCAACTTCCTGGCGCACGTGCGCAACGGGTTCTATGACGGCACCAAGTTCCACCGCATCATCACCGACTTCATGATGCAGGGCGGCGACCCCAACAGCAAGGATGACGACCCGAGCGACGATGGCCGTGGCGGCGTCGCGGCGGACGGCAGCCCCAGCATCCGTGACGAGTTCCACCCGCGCCTCCATCACTTCGGCGAAGGCGTCTTCTCCATGGCCAACGCCGGCCCCAACACCGGCAGCTCCCAGTTCTTCATCACGTACAAGGCCACGCCCCACCTGGACGGCAAGCACGCCATCTTCGGCATGCTGACCAAGGGCTTCGACGTCCTCGACTACATCCACGAGACCGCCGGCAGCGTGAGCGGGACGCCCGAGCGCACCGTGGTCCTCGAGAAGGCCTGGGTCAAGGAGGCCGAAGGCGACGACGCCCCCACGGACTTCCTGTTCTGGAGCCCCCGCGACCACATCGATGTCGCCACCAACGGCGGCACGGCCCGCTTCCTCCTCGTGCTCAACAGCCAGGTCGCCCGCACCCTCGAAGCCGGCAACGTCACCGTGGAGGCCCCCAACGGCGTCGACGTGGTGCTCGAGGAGCGCGCGGCGCAGATGAACCTCCGTGCTGGTGGCGGCGCCGTGCTGTTCCTGGACGCCACGGTGGGTCGCGGCGGCGGAGACCCCCTCACGATCTCGGTGACGGCCAGCTTCGGCGGCAAGACCGTCCAACTGGATCTTACCATGGCGCGCTCCGGCGACATCGGCCCCCGCATCGTCGAGCAGGGCGACCGCGTGACGGCCGACTACATCGGCCTGCTGACCAGTGGCCTGCTGTTCGACACGAGTGTCGAAGAGGTCGCCAAGTTCGTCGACGGCAACAACCTGGGCTACAAGACGTTCAACCTCCGCCCCGCCTACTCGCCCTTCCAGTTCACGCCGGGCAGCGGTGTCATCCAGGGCTTCACCGACCTCGCCATCGGCACCCTGGAAGGCGCGGCGGCAGCCGACCGCATCCCGCCGGCCGACGCGTACGGCACCACCGCCTCGCAGCAGAACCCGCTGGGCGGCAAGACGCTCATCTTCGACCTGCACGTGCGCAGCATCGCGTAAGCAGGCAGCCCCCCTTCTCCCTTTCCTCTTTTAATGGGCGGCCGGCTCGGCGGCCCAACCCCGCAGGGATCGTCAAGTGGCCAACGGAGCCACACGACGGAACCTGCAACCCCCCGCAGGGATCGTCAAGTGGCCCCGGGCGAGCCCTCTGGGCACGCACGAAGGCGACGCCGCCCAACGACGGTGGATCCAGCATCCATGCCCTGCACGCATCCGCCAACACTTGCAGGGATAGTCAAGTGGCCAACGACGATGGATTTAGGATCCATTCCTTAGTGGTTCGCAGGTTCGAATCCTGCTCCCTGCACTTCGCACGCCCCCGGCGTGCTCGTTCCGGGAGCAGGGTTCTCCGCACGCTACGCGTGCTCGCCGGCAGACCTCCGGTCTGCCGTCGCGAATCCTGCTCCTTGCTTCTCGCTTCTCAAGAATGGCGGAGCTACTCAACGGCCGCTTCGCTATCGGATTGAAAACCAAAAGGGCGAGGGAAGGAGAAGAGGCCGGGCGCCGATCAATGACGCTTGGCCCAGTTGTAGCTGCGCAGCTTCTTGGTGGCACCAAAGCCACAGGAGGCGCAGCGCTTCTTCTGGATGTGGTAGGCGTGGCGGCCGCAGCGGCGGCAACGGATGTGCGTCTTGTGACCACCGCGCATGGAGGGAGTACCGGTTCCCATGTGAATGTCTCCTGAAAGCGACCGCCCTAGGGCAGCCTCGTAGGGCGCTGCGACAAGGGTGCCCTTCATGAGGTTTTGGGCCCGGCCGCTTGGCGCGCTGCAACGGACCGGGCAGCTCATGTGCCGGTGCAGGATGGCACGGCCGTGTCCGAACTGCGCATCCGAAAACGGGGCCGCCTGAAGTCGAAGCCGGCCCGTGCGCTGCGCGATGAACTCTCCGCCGCACTCGGCGGGACGCAGCTCTGGGCCGAAAGCGCCGCGGTGGAGACCGGCAGCCTCCCCGACTACGATGTCATCATCGTGGACGGCGTGGTGCACGGACTCCGACAGGAGGGGAAGCCGTTCCTGTCCATGCGGGGCCTCCTGGCGTACCGCCCCGAGGTGGCGTGGGTGACGGTCGATATGGGCGCCGTGCGATTCGTCCACAACGGCGCCGACGTTATGAGCCCCGGCATCACCGAGGCCCACCCGGACCTGCAACCGGGGGACTGGTGTTGGATCCGTGACGAGAAGAACGGCCAGCCGCTCGGCGTGGGGCGCTGCCTGATGGCCGGCGCGGAGATGGGCGCGGCGACCAAGGGCAAGGCCGTGGCATCCGTCCACCACATCGGCGACAAGCTGTGGGAGCTCGACGCCGCCTGAGGCCGCCTGACGCCTGGCCCGACCTGAATGGGCCCGGCCCCGACTCCCAACCCTTATGAGAGGCCCCCTCCTGGCGTTCCGCGGGATGCACTCATGGGACTAAAGAGCCTCTTCGCAGCGAAGCCTGCGCCGACCACGACGAGCAAGGCGTCCGGCGATGATTTCATCGACCTGGACGAGCACCTTGAGGACACCGAACTGTTCGACCAGACCGCCAGCATGATGGTGAAGGTGGGCGAGCTCACCAAGTACGACGAACTGCGCGACTTTGTCAACTACGTCTACAAGGGCAACCTGGTCCTCCTGGACTTCAGCGCCATCGAATCCGACGAGATCGTGGTGCGCCGCATCATCAGCGACCTCAAGAAGCTCGTCGCCGACATCAACGGTGACATCGCCGGCCTCGGCCAGACGATGATGATCATCGCCCCCACGGGCGTCCGCATCGACCGGAACAAGGCCCGCAGCGGCTACTAGGCTCCCCCGGAGCCCCTTCCCGACCTTCTCCCCCAACCCTTTTTGCCGTGGCCTGGTGGCGCGGCCCGTGCCTCGCACGCACATCCCCGAAGCCGTCTGCCCCGCCTGCGGCACCCAGGGCATGGACTACACCGCCGAGACGGTGGACCTGCCGTACCTGGGCGAGTCCCTGGAGACCCTCATCCGGTGCGACCACTGCGGCTACAAGCACGCCGACTTCGTCCTCACGGAGACCAAGGAGCCGACGCGGTGGTCCTACCGGATCACGGACGGCGACGACATGATGGTGCGCGTGGTGCGAAGCTCCAGCGGCACCGTCCGCATCCCGGAGCTGGGCATCGAGATCGAGCCCGGCCTGGCCTCCGAGGCGTTCATCAGCAACATCGAGGGCATCCTGGTACGCGTCGAGCGGGTGCTGGCGCAGTTGCACACGGACGCCGAGAGCGACGACGCCCTGGGCCGCATCGAGGCACTCCAGAACGTCCTGGGCGCCATGCGGGACGGTCAGGCCGACCCGGCCACCCTGGTCCTGGAAGATCCGTTCGGGAACTCCAGCATCCTGGCCGAGAAGGCGGTCCACGAGCCGATCCCCGAGGAGGAGGCGAACCGCCTCAAGGTGGGGATGATGATCGTCGACCCCCAGGGTGAACTCGCGGAGACCCTGGGCGGAGACGAGGAAGAAGGGTAGAGAGAGGGCGGCGCGCTACTGGGCGCCGGGTGCTCAGGTCGAGCGCAGGATGCCCAGCGTGGGCTCGTAGACGAGACCCTTGTCCATGAGGCGGTTGAGCGCCTCGTCCACGTCGTCCGCCGTGAGCTCGCCGCTGCCGGTCGCCTCTTCGACGATGTCGTCCCAGTTGGCGCCCTTGTCGCCTTCCAGTTTCTTGGTCATTGCGAGGATGGCGTCGTCCAGTTCCTCTTCGGCGGCCTGCTTGGCCGGGTCGACCTGGGCAGTAGCCGCACCGCCAGCAGGGGCACCGGCCACAGGGGCACCCGAAGGCGCCGTCTCCGGGTTCCAGGTGGGCGGCGCAGCAGGCGCAGCGCCGTGTTCCTCCTGTTGGCCTTGCTGCACCTGATGGACGGGGACCTCGCTGCCCTGGACCAGGTGGTCGAGGGCGCTGCGGGTGGTCTCCCAGTAGCGGGGCAGCTCCACCCAGCCATAGGTCTCCTTGGCCAGCAGCGCGGCGTCGGCGGCACGGGATGGGAGGTCGGTGGTCTCGGAGCCGGCCTGGACCTTGACGTTGGCCTGCAGACGCTCGAGCGTGGAGCCGGCCGTGGTGAGGATCCACTGGTCGCGGACGCCTTCGCCCTCGTCGCCGAGCACGGTGACGGTCTCGGGGCGGATGGAGCAGAACATGCTGCCATCCTCGGGCTCATAGGTGCGGGCCTTGCCGGTCACGGCGACAAAGCAGGGGGGCTGCATCTCCGAGAGCGCCTGGGCCGCCTCCGGCTGGTACTGACCCGCATAGACGGTGAAGACGCCGGACGGGTCGCTGATGCGGGCCCGGTATACGTCGCCGGCCTCGCCGACCGCTTCCACGTCCGTGCAGACGCCCACGACGTGCAGGCGGTTGACCTTGGCCCCCAGGGGGCTCACGACGTAGCTGGCGTCGCGTTCGCCTTCGCCTTGGATGGTGTGGCGGCTGGCATTGAACTCGGCGGCGAAGAGGCGGTGGGCCACCTCGCGCTGGAAGTTGGCCATCAGAGCCCCTCCTGGGCCTCATCGACGCGCTTGAGGAGACGGGCGGCCTCCTCCTTGACGTCGGTCTCGTGCGCCGTGAACTGGCGGGCCATCAGCGTCAGGCCGTAGTCGTCGGAGAGCACGTCGCCGCGGACGCGGAAGACGCGGCCGGTGAGCATGTCGGCCAGCTGGTCCTGGATGACCTCGTAGCGCATCGCCTCCTTGGCCTCCGCCTGGCAGGCCTCCAGGCCCTTGCCGAGCAGCCCTTCGGTGATCTCGCGGCCGATGAACGCGTTGACCGCGCCGGTGCCGTCATCGAGGACCGCCTTGATGCGCAGGTCGGGGACGCTGGTGGCGTCCACCTGGTTGGCCATGAGCACGCGGCGGGTCTCCGGGTCACGGAAGACGAGGCCGCTGCCGGGGCGGACCTCCAGGAGCGTCGCCACGAGTGAGACGTCGCTGCCGCCGTTCTGGTCGATCACCTCGGCGAGCGTGGTGCGCTGCGCCTGGTCGAGCTCCTCGGCGCTGGGCAGTTCCACGTCGTCGGCCTTGGTGACCGTCGCCTGTTCGTCGAAGGTGAACTGGGGCATGCCGCGGAAGGCGCGCACGTAGCCGCCCTCGATGGTGACCACCTGTTCGGCGGCCAGGCCGTGGTCGTGCCAGGAGGTGAAGGCGACCTTGCCCGAGTCGTCGGCGATGGTGCCGTTCCAGAGCATCTTGGGCTCGCCGCGGGCCATCACCTCGCGGCTGGAGACGTCGAGGATGCGGCCGGTGATGCGGAAGCCCCGCAGGCCTTGGCGCACCTCGGCGATGGGGACATCCCGGATCTCGGGGGCGGTGTCGGGCAGTTCACTCGGGTCGAGCTTCTCGATGCGGCTGCGGTCACCGAAGTTGACCTGCGTCTCGCCGTTGAACTCCTTCGTGTAGGCGCCTTCGATGCGGACCACATCGCCCTTCTCGAGGCCCTCCAGGGGGCGCCAGGAGGTGTAGGGGAGGGTGCCGGTGGGGTCGGCGAGGAGGCCCCAGAGGATCTCCTTCTGTTCGCCGCGGGCAGTGATGACCTTCGTGTTGAGTGTCTGCAGCCGCGCCTTCAAGGTCACCACGGGGAGTCCGGGGGGCACGTCGGCCAAGGGGACGGGCTCGCTGGTGTCCACGCTGCCGGCGGCGTTGGCTGCGGCTGCGGGCGGGGGGCTGGTGGGTGCGCCGTGGTGGCGCAGGATGGTCCGGACGGCCTGGTCCACGGGGACGCCGTAGTCCAGGTACTTCTGGAACTCCGCCTTGAGTTCCGTTTCGTCGATCTCGCTTCCGATCTTGTCTCCAAGCGCCCGGGTCAGTTGTTCAAAATGGGGCGCGGTGTCTGTCATCGCTTGCATGGAGGGGTCCTCCACAGCAGGGGTCGCCTGCTGCAAGCCCTCCATAGAAGCCCCCTGCATAAACCAGGGGAGGGGGAGGCGAGTGAAACCACTGGAGCCTGTGGAGAATCGGGAGCGCCCTCAGAGCCTGCTGGGGTCCTTCCCCTTGCTGCGGCAGACGCCGCTCTCGATGGCCGCCTTCTTGACCGCGCGGGCGACCACCTTGCCCACGCGGGGGTGGAAGGTGCTCGGGATGACGTACTCCGGACCCAGCTCTTCATCCGTGACGAGGCTGGCGATCGCTTCGGCGGCGGCGAGCTTCATGGGCTCGTTGATGTCGGTTGCGCCGGCGTCGAGGGCGCCGCGGAAGATGCCGGGGAAGCAGAGCACGTTGTTGATCTGGTTCGGGTAGTCGCTGCGGCCGGTCGCCATCACGGCGACGGCCTGGCCGGCCTCTTCGGGGGTGATCTCCGGGTCGGGGTTGGCCATGGCGAAGACGATCGGCTGGTCGGCCATGCTCTGCACGTCCGCGCGGGTGATGAGGTTCGGCTGGCTGAGGCCCACGAAGATGTCCGCGCCGGCGAGCGCCTCGTGGATGTTACCGGTGAAACCGTCCGGGTTGGTCAGCTCCGCGTACTCCTGCTTGGCCGCGTTGAGCCCCCCGCGTCCCTTGTAGACGGCGCCCTTGGAGTCGAAGCCGATGATGTTGGTCGCCCCCGCCGCCAGGAGGATCTTCGTGCAGGCCGTGCCGCTGGCGCCGACGCCCGAGAAGACGATCTTGCAGTCGGCGAGCTGCTTGCCCACCACCTTCAGGGCGTTGATGAGCCCGGCGAGCATGACGACGGCGGTACCGTGCTGGTCGTCGTGGAAGATCGGGATGTCCAGCTCCTCCTTGAGCCGGGCCTCCACCTCGAAGCAGGTGGGCGCCGCGATGTCCTCCAGGTTGATGCCGCCGAACGTGGGGGCGACCGCCTTGACGAAGGCCACGATCTCGTCCGCCGTGTGGAGGTCGATGCAGAGCGGGAAGGCGTTCACACCGCCGAACTCCTTGAACAGCTGCGCCTTGCCCTCCATGACCGGCATGGCCGCCGCGGGGCCCAGGTTGCCGAGGCCCAGGATGGCGCTGCCATCCGAGACCACGGCGACCGTGTTGCGCCGGATCGTCAGGTTGTGGCTCGTCTGCTCATCCTGCGCGATCGCCCGGCAGACCCGTGCTACGCCCGGCGTGTACGCCATGGAGAGGTCGTCGCGGGTCTTGAGCTGCATGCGGCTGATCACCTCGATCTTGCCACCCAGGTGGCTCAGGAACACGCGGTCACTGGTGGAGCGCACCTCCACGCCGTCCACCTTTCCCACGGCCTTCTTCAAACGCTGCTCATGGGCCTCGTTCTCACAGTTGACCGTCACGTCGCGCACCAGCACGCGACCGTTCTTCTCGAAGCGCACCGTGTCGATGGCGCCGATGGAGCCGCCCGCTTCACCGATGACCGTGGCGATGCGGCCGAGCATCCCGGGCTGGTTGTCGATGTGCAGACGCATCGTGACGCTGTAGGAGGCGCTCAGATGGGGCATGGCTGCGCCCAGGGGACGCCACCTTCTTGAAGCCGATGAAAAGGGGAAACAGAGCGCCACCGCTCGCGGCCGACGGATTCCGAAAAATCTAACCGCCGACGCCCTTGTTGATACGCGGGTGGAACCTTGACGAAGCGGACCATGGCCCTTTTGGCTGTCGGCGCCCTTCTCGTGGTCCTGCTGGCACCCCAGGTGCCGGCCCCGACCACGAAGGACAGCCGCGAGATCATCGTGCAGACCCCCGGTTTCGGCACCGGGCGGGACATCGGCTGCCGGCACGCGGGGCTGACACTCTACGATTCGGGCGCATCGGTGGGCACGACGCAGCAACGCGGAGCAGGCTGCACGTTCCTGGTGCCCATGGAGACGGAGGCGACGTTGACCGACCCGAGCGGTGCTGCGGCCCCCTGCGCCTACGCTGTCCTGGTGGCCTGGGTCGGCGGCCTTCGCGTCGTGTTCTACGGCGAGACGAACGGCGTGGAGGGACTACAGCGCTCCGGCGACGGGTCCGGCGCCCGACCTGATCAATATTGTTCCATCAATTAATCCAAAGGGCGGCGAACCTTCATACGGACGGTGCCCCGTCCAGAGTCGATCGCCATGAAACGGACGCTTGCCTTGCTCACCGTGGCCCTCCTCGTCGCCCTGGTGGCGATGCCCCAGTACCCTGCCCCCATGACGAAGGACAAGCGGGACATCGTCATCAACACCAAGATCGCGGAGGACGCGGCGGCCGCGCTGGGCTGCAGCGAACATAACGTGATCCTCTACGACACGGGCCCTGAAGTGGACAATGCAGGCGACGCCTGCCCGACCAACGTCCTGCCTGCCTTCCAGTTCATCCTGATGGGCGACGGTGAGGTGGCCTGCCACTACACCTTGTTCACCGTCGGGGATGGCGTCGAGGTCACTTCCTACGCGGAGACCAACGGCGTCGCCGGGCTCCAGACGGACGGTGACCCGACGGGCGCCCACGCCGCCGACGCGTTCTGCACGCTACCGTAGCAACCGTGATGTAGGCGCTGCTGGCTCCGTTGCCTGATCGCCATGCGCCGCGCCATCGTCTTCGTCGCCGCCTCGTTGCGCCTCGGTCTCGCCTGGACCCCCCAGTGGCCCGCTCCCAGCACCGAGGACAACCGGGACATCATCATCCAGACACTGGATTCCGGCGCCGTCGCGCTTGCCACCGGTTGCGAGGAGCACCGCGGGACCCTCTACAACACCGGCCCGGAGGTCGACCTTGAGGACCGCGAAGGCAACGACTGCATCGGCGACGCCTACGAAGGCCCGGCCCCGTTGGTGATCGACCTGGGCTCCGAAGCGGCGCTCTACGACAGCACTTGTGACTACGTGGCCATCGACTTCAACAACGGCGTGGCGGCCACGTTGTACGGCGAGACCAACGGCCAGAGTGGCCTCCAGCGGAGCGCCGACCCCGCCGGCGCCTTTGCGGCCGACCAGTACTGCGCGCTCCCGTAGAGAGGCCCCGAACAGGCGTCAGCTTCATGGCCAGCCAGCCTCTTGGTCGCCCCATGCGTACCTTGCTGGTGTCCGCGTGCCTGCTTCTGACCCTCGCCGCCCCTGGCATCCAGGCCGGCCTCGGACCCGACGTCGAACCGGCGATCGGGACCCCTCAACCCGGCCCCTTCGCCGGAACCATCGGTGACGGTGGCAGCAACACCCACCGCTTCAGCACCCACGGCGACCAGCCCTGCCTCGGCGTCTGGATGCCCAAGCTGTACGTTGTGACCCTCAACTACGTCAGTCCGTTCAACAGCCTCGGCGTCTCCGCGCGCGGCCACAGCGACAGCGGCGAGAACGGTGTCGCCTCCATCAAGTTCGTCGCCAACTACTGCACCGCCTTCGACATCGTGGTGTCCGGCGATGACGTGTCCGGCACGGCGGCCTACGTGGTGACCGTGCAGTCGAGCCCCATCGTGGGCGGCGCCTCCCTCGCCTAAGCGCGCGGCGTCCCGGCTCTTCCTTCTCTTCTTCCCCTCTGACTTTCCGTTCTTCTCTGCTGTTCTCCGCTACGCTTCGCCCCTCGATTCAACCCGCCGGCGGGCGCGCCACCTGCATCGAGAGGCAGTGGATGCCGCCGAAGCCCCAGATGAGGTCCCGGTGGTCGATGCCGACCACCCGCCGGTCGGGGAAACAGGAGCCCAGGAGGTCCATGGCCGCCTGGTCGCTGGCACCACCATAGGTGGGCACAAGGACGACACGGTCCGTGACGAGGAAGTTGGCGTGGCCGGCCGGCAACGGGTCCCCTGCCTCGGTGGACAAAGGCTCGGGGCATGGCAGCTCCAGGACCTCCAAGGGGTGGCCATCGGCGTCCGTCGCGCCGCGCAGTCGTTCGAGGTTGTCCGCCAGGGCGTCATGGTCCGGATGCCCGTCCGGTGCCACCGCCGTGACCACCTTGCCAGGCGCCACGAAACGGGTGATCGTGTCAATGTGGCCGTCCGTGTCGTCCCCTTGGATGCCGTCGCCGAGCCAGATTACCTTCCGGGCGCCCAGGTGGTCGCGGAGGATCGCCTCATGCTCGGCCACGCTCTGGCCGCGCCCGCGGGCCACGGACTCGGTGGCCAGGAACGTCCCCCGGCCATCCGTCTCCACGGCGCCGCCTTCGAGGACCGCATCAACGGGGGCCAGGGGCGCAGGCCAGTCGAGGCGCGCCGCGACCCCGTCGTCCGCCAGGAGGCTGTCGTACTTGCCACCCCAGGCATCGAAACGGAACTTCAGGCCGACCGGGGTGCCCCCAGCCTCCACCGTGAGGGGCCCATAGTCCCGGATCCAGGAGTCCTGGTGGGCTACGCGGTGGACGCGGACCGCTGCCGGCAGCCCGACCGGCACCTCCAGTTCCGGGTGGACGATGAGGTCCACGCGTTGGTGCGCCGCCACCGCCTCGATGGCCTGCCGATACGCAGCCCGGGCGCGCTCCAGGTGCTCCCCCGGCCAGGTCTGCGGGTCACGAGGCCACACGAACCACACGGACTGTTGCGGCTCCCATTCGGCCGGCAGGCGGACGCTCACGGCGCGGCCAGTCCGGCAGGTCTCTTCAAGCCCTCCACCATCGCAGGATGTGCCCAACGACCCGATCCTCATCGAACGCCTGCGCGACCTGGCTCCCCTGGACACCAACGAGAAGCAGGTCTTCGGGGCCCGCTGCTGGACGCTTGCGGGCAACATGGCGTTCGGGGTCCACGGCGACGAACTCCTTGTGCGCCTCGGCTCCGACGGCGAGGCCGGCGACGGCGTGCGGCCCTTCGACCCCATGGGCAAAGGGAAGCCGATGAAGGGCTGGTTCCTCGTGGATCAGGAGCTCCTGGCCGAAGACGACGAGCTTGCGGCTTGGATCGAGCGCGCCGTCGGCTTCGCGGCGACATTGCCCCCCAAGTAGCCCAGCGGCGCGGTCGGCCTGCTACAGGGTGCCGTACAGGGTCTGGCGGGCCATGAACAGGCGTTCCTGATGGGCTTCGGCCTCCTCCGGCCGAGGGTCCACCGGGTCGCCTCGTAGGACGGCCAGCGTCCTGTTGGCATCGTCCTCCGAATAGAAGCCCCAACCCCATTGCAGCCATGGCGCTTCGTCCCGAAGGGGGATCGAAGCAGGGCCTGGCGTGTCGTACGGGACCGACGGATCGTACGTGGCGGACCGGTTGAGGGCATCACGCAGCTCGGCCGGACTCGGGTCCAGCCCTTCCCTCCAGGCCATGGCCAACGTCTTGGCCAAGCCGGCGGCGACGGTCGGCGCGGCGAGGCTGGTGCCACAGGTGAGCGTGTCAGACCGCTCGGTGCGGTGTTCCGACAGGATAATGGGGCGACAGTAGGAACTCACGACGTCCATGTCCTTGGCCGCCCGGATGACCTGGCTCCGTTCCGGCGCACTGGCCCCACCCACGGCGATCACCCGCGGGTCCCCGGAGCCGCAGTCGAGCAGGATGCTGTGGCCGGGGTCGTTGCCCGCTGCCTTGACCACCAACGGATGGTCACCTGTGTGGACGAGTTGCACGTTCGGGCAGGCCACAGGCGCCGGCGCCACTCCCGTCAAGGCCCCGATCGAAGCACTCAGGATGTCCGGCAGGACCGGGGCGGCGGCGAAGGGATCGTACGGAAACGCTGCGGGCCCCACCGAGATCCCGCTGAACATCAACGCGGCGTCCGGCGAATCATCTCCCAGGATGCCCGTGGTCCATGCACCATGCTCCTCCTTCGCCCCTGTGGGACCGACGTAGGGCAAGAAGCACCCTTGGGCGCACGTCGGGTCCATGACCGCCACGAACGCGGTGCCGGGGATCCAGTACCATGTGCCGGGCTCCACGGCGTCCCAGACATCGCGGTCCTTGGCGACCGCCTCCTCGAAGCTCAGGGCCGGGTCCAGCGACAAGTCCAACGCCTGCATGTCGCAGTCGAAGCCTGGCCAGGAATGGCACGGGTGCGTCGTCCAGGATGGCCTGGCCACGGCTTCGTGGTACGGGTTGATCACGGTGTCCAGCACACCGACAAGGGCGCGACGGATTTCCGGGGCGCCCGCGGCATCATCGTCCACCGGCGTTCCATCCGATCCCGTCGGGGGCGTCTCCAGGCATCCGCCAAGCGTTGCCAACAGGAGAAAGACCACCACGAGCCGCATGATGCGGCCGCGTCCGGCGCCGTACTTATCCTCTGTGGGTGCGGCGGCGATTGCAGCGCGCCGTGGCCAAGTAGTCCCTGGGCCATGGGTCGGCATGGGCTACGACGAAGGGCTCGCAGAGCGCATCGCCGATTGCCTCCCGGCCCACGCCACTGAGCGCAAGATGTTCGGTGGCATCTGTTACCTGGACCGTGGCAACATGGCGTGCGGCATCGTGGACGACAAGCTGATGCTCCGGTTGTCCAAGGAGCTCGCGGCGGAATACCGGAAGGAACCCCACACGGCGCCCATGGATTTCACCGGTCGTCCCATGCCGTCCATGATGTACGTCGAAGCAGAAGGCATCGCGGACGATTCCCAACTCCGCATGTGGGTCGACCGTGCCTTCGCGTTCACCAAGGACCTGCCCGCAAAGTAGCCGCCTGATCTAGGAGCCACGGCTCCCGTCGGACGAGCGCTAGGCGTCACGTTCTGCGGCATCGCCCGGGTTACGCGTACGACCCAGCATCAGCCCAGCA
>JBMYRW010000013.1:0-42376 GCA_049602735.1 Thermoplasmatota archaeon | reverse complement strand
GTGCCCGCGTGGGTCTTGCTGTAGAGCCGGTTCGCTTGGGCCACGTCGGCGACCAGCACGTGGTCGTCTTCCCAACGCCCCTGCGCCGGTCGCGCGGCCATCAGTCCTGCCCGATGGCTTCCAGGTGGCGCACGGCGCTCGCCATCACTTCCTTGGTCCGGCGGACGCGCCCCTTGCGCAGGATGTACATCCAGTAGGCAAGGCCCTCCAGGCCCAGGTCGCCGCCGCTTGCGTTGGGGTGACCGCCGCCGTTGAAGTCCCGGGCGATGAGGTGGCTCACTTCGGCGCCCTTCTGGCTCCGGATGCTCATCTTGCCGTTCGGGCGCACGTTGATGGCCACCGCGCAGCCGTCGGCGATCATCTGATGGAGGCCCACGTTCTTGGGAAGCCATCCGTAGGCGACGCCGACCTTTCCGTTGGCTGTGGTCGCGTACCGGGCGTGGCTGGTGATCCGCTGGGTGTGGTCGGCCTGCTTCGCCTTCTGGGCATCGGCTGCCGCCTCGACGGTCTTGTCGACCACCGGCGTCTCCGGGGCGGCGTGGACGAAGTGGCCCGTGAAGGCCTCCGTGCCCATGTAGGTGATCGCGTACTCCAGTGTCTCCGAGTCGGGGAGCTGGTTGGCCCAGATGTCGCGGTCGCGGACGGTCTCGGCGAAGCGCTTGAGGAACGCGTCCTTCGGGGCGAGCGCCTGCTGCATGAGGCTGGCGCCGCTCTCCGTGCCGTCATCGTTGACGGTCAGGACGTCCAGGCTGGCGCGGAGGCGGTCCAGTTCCAGCCCCTCCCACTGCTTGTGGTGGTGGTCGCGCCATTCGATGCGCCACCCGGCCGCTTTCACCGCCGCGGCGGCTTCGACCAGGTCGTCGAAGTGTTGGGGGTTGAACGAGAGGTCGGCCACGAGGAGGCTGCGGCCTCGGCCGGGGTGTTCCGCCACGAAGCGCAGCGCCTTGACCATCTTGTCCGGCTGGCAGTAGGCCACGCCGACGCCTTCGGGCCCCAGGGCGCGCAGGGCGACCACGGCGGAGCCGACGCCGTCCAGGCAGAACGCGTGGCTGAAGACCAGGTGCTTGGTGGCTGCCCGCTCGGCCGCCTGCCACGCCTGCAGACGGCGCGCCGTCTTCTTCTCGCGGCTGCGGAACTGGTCCTTGTGCGGCCAGTAGAGGTTCGCCACGCGCGGCGACGCCGGGTCCTGGTATATCACGGCGCCGCCGGTCCAGGAGGCCCTGCTTCCAGAATCAGAGCCTGCCACCACAACCCCTAAGAGTCACGAGCCGGCGTCGGATGCATGAAGCAGTGGACGCTGGGTCTCCTGTTGGCCGTCCTCCTGGCACCGATGCCCGTGGTCTCCGCGCAAGCATCCGAGGCCACGGTGCTCTCCACCGACGGGACCGGCGACGTGGCCCTCCTGGGGCCTGATGGCAACGAAGCGGGCGCCGCGCCTGCGGGGATGTTCGCCGGCGTGGACATGGTGGACGTCGGCATCTGGTCGGAGGACGAGGAGACTCTGTCCCTGTTCGCCACCGTCGCCAACATCGAATCCAGCAGCGAATTCCCGTTCCCCGGCTTCGATCCCGACTACGATTTCTTCTTCACCCTCGGTGAGCAGAGCTACAAGGTCGCCGTCGTGACGGCCTTCGACAATCCCCTCAACGGCGTCTTTGAACGCAGCAGCGAGGGATTCCTGCAGGCCCGCGCCGGCGAAGGCTTCTGGCGCTTCATCGACCGCGTCGAAGTGGAGTTCGACTTCACGGAGGAGCGGATCGTCGCGCACTTGCCCAAGGAGCTCTTGGTGGATGAGAACCAGGCGCTCATCGCCAAGGGCCGTGAGCTGACCGACATCTTCGTCATCGGCCAGAGTGGGCCGAGCTTCATCGAGATCGATCCTAAGCTGCCCACGGGCACCGCGATCTACGGCCCCTACTTCGCCGATCGGGTGCCCGATGAAGGCGCCGTCTCGTACCTGGTGCGTACCGGCGCCATCTTCCAACAGGGCGACCTGTTCAGCACGACCCTCGACCCGGTCCGCTGGACCAACGGCGAAGCGACGACACTCGCCTACCAGGTGACCGTGGAGAACCGCGCCGCCGAAGAGGACCTTGTGGCCGTCTCCATCGAAGGCGCCGACCCGTCGTGGACCATGGCGTTCTCGGAACGCGTCTCGGTACCCGCAGAGAGCCGCGTCAACGTGACGCTCCTCGTCTCGATCCCGTTCGTGCACCAGCACGGCATGCTCGACAACTTCAACGTCGTCTTCGAATCGCTGGAGGGCGATGGCCGAAGTTCGACCCAGCTCGGTGTCTACTGGCCTCGCATCCCGCAACCCGCCGGACACCACGACACGCTGTGGCTGCACAGCGCCTCGTTCCAAGGCGACCCGCCGTTCGACACGGTGTTCAACGGCAACTATGGCTGGTTCAACGCCGCCGATTCGACGGTGGACGAACTGGATCAAGGGCTGCCGCTCGCCGGCACGGTCGTGCCGCCCGTCGCCTTCGCTGCGTTCGGTGGCGGGACGGACGGCGCGTCGTACTGGAGTTTCCCGCTGTCGCCGGCGCTCCGCATGGGTCTCGACTTCGACCTGTCGCGCATCGGCGAACTCACCACGGCGATCAACCTGCCTGTGCCGGCGTTGGACCCTCGCGTTGATGCCTATCTGGTCCTGGAAGACAGGGAACAGCGCAACGGCGGTCGTTTCCTGGGCGGCAACGATGGTGGCGACGTCGAGACGACCGTCCTGGCCAATGCGACGGTCCAGCTCTCCGGGACCCTCAGCGGTCGCCAGGACCTCATCATGGCGTTCACGCCGACCCCCGAGGCGGACCTCATCGACTATCAGGTGCGCGAAGGCTGGGAGCGGAACCTACGGCTGCACGTGCAGATGTACAGCCCCACCATGACGGGCGCGTTCTACGTGCCCGGTGCCCTGGCTCCCACGACACAACCGACGATCGACCCCACCGCGACGGTCATCCGGCTCCCCCTCTTCGAGTACCATGCCCCCGTGGACCTCACGTTCGTCACCGACCGGGCCATCGAGCTCACCGTCGGCGACATGGGCCAGGACCGCCGCCTTAACCCCGGCCGCAGCCTGGTCTACGAGTTCAACATGGCCTACACCGGTGAGATCACCGACACGTTCGACCTGAGCCTCACGGGCAACAATGTCCACTGGGCGCAGATCCTAGGCGACCTGCAGGTGAAGCTGCAACCCGGTGAGTCGCGCACGCTGGCCCTGAAGGTGACAGCGCCCAAGGACGCCTCGCCGGGCGAGGTGGGCGACGTGACGCTCACGGCGACCAGCCGCACGAACGCCGCCGTGCAAGGCGGCCTACGGACGCTGAGCACCGTCGTCTCCGTTGGGGACCAGGACATCGCCGACGAGGCTTCCAGGGCGGATGTCCTCTCCGGCGAACTGACGGATGAGGAGAGCACGCCGGTGCCGCTGGGCGTCGCCGTGGGGGCCTTGTTGGTCGCCGTGGCCGTCTCCGCCCGCCGCCTTGGGCGCGGTCTCTGACGGCGAAGCCCTTTCACCGCTAGCCGCGTGCCGCCGCAGCGTGAGCCTGAAGCTGTACAACGTGCGCACCCGCCAGAAGGAGGCGTTCCAGAGCCTGGAGCCCGGAAAGGTGGGGTTCTACCTGTGTGGCCTGACGGTGTACGACCACGCTCACATCGGCCATGGGCGCACGGCGGTCAGCTTCGAGGTGATCCGGCGCTGGCTGGAGCGCAGCCATGACGTGACGTTCGTGCAGAACGTGACCGACGTGGAGGACAAGATCATCGCCCGGGCGGCCGAGAAGGGCGTGTCCCCTCGCGAGCACTCGGCGTACTGGGACGACCGGTGCGCGCAGGTGATGGCGCGTCTTGGCGTCCGCGAGGCGGACCAGACACCCCACGTCACCGACTCCATCGAGGACATCATCGCGTTCATCGAGGCGATCATCAGCAACGGCCACGCCTATGCCACGGAGGCCGGCAACGTCTACTTCGATGTCCCCGGCTACGACGAAGCTGCTGCGGCGAGCTTCCCGGATTGCGGCTATGGCAGCCTGAGCAACCGGGATTTCCGTGAGATGGCGACGGGCACCCGCAAACAGGTGGAGTCGGACAAGCGCCACCCAGCGGACTTCGCGCTGTGGAAGGCGGCCGGCGACGGTGAGCACCCGGATGCCAACTGGGAGAGCCCCTGGGGCAGCGGCAGGCCCGGCTGGCACATCGAGTGCAGCCTCATGTCCACGCGGGCGTTGGGCGACCGCATCGACATCCATGGCGGCGGCCAGGACCTGATCTTCCCGCACCACGAGAACGAGATCGCCCAGTCGCAGGCCAAGACCGGCAAGGCGCCGTTCGTGGGCACGTGGCTGCACACCGGTTTCCTGAACGTGGACGGCGAGAAGATGTCCAAGAGCCTCGGGAACTTCATCGTCCTGGAGGAAATGCTGGACGAGCTCGATGCGGCCGGCATCGACGCGGAGGCCCTGCGCTTCTACTTCGTCCAGACCCATTACCGTTCCAAGATCGACTTCAGCCGTAAGGGCCTCGACGAGGCCGCCAAGGCCGTGGGCCGCTTGAACCGCACCCGCCGCCGCCTGGCGGAGGCGGCCGCTTCCGGTCGCATGGGGTGCGCGGACGTCGACCCGGCCCTGCAGACGGCCGCTTCCGATCTCAGGGCGTCCTTCGAGGCGGCCATGGACGACGACATCGCGACACCGACCGCCATCGCTGCGCTCTTCACGTTCCAGAAGGCGGCCAACCAGGCGCTCGAGACGGACCTCCTGGGCGCCAGCGCCGCAGCCGAGGCCCTCGCCACGTTCGAGGATGTCGGCGAAGTCCTGACGCTGTTCAAGGGGCCTGCGATCGCGGAGGCCGAGCATACTGAAGCCGGTGCGCCCGAGGCCCTGGTGAGCCTTGCCGGCGACCTGGGTGTCGCGGGCGAGGCCGAGGGCGAACTCGTGGAGGCGATCCTCGGCCTACGGCAGGAAGCCCGCGCCGCCAAGGACTGGGGCCGCGCCGATGAACTGCGCGACGCGCTCACGGGGGCCGGCTACGTGCTCGAGGACAAGGGCGGCGCGACCTCCTGGATGCGGGCCGACCCGTGACGGAGGCGCCGCCCCGTCGCGGGGGGCTTCGCCGCCGGACCGAGGAGGGGACGTTCGACGGCCCGTTCACGGTCGCGGCGCGTTGGCTGCTGGCCCGTGGCGTGCACCCCAACCACTTCACCTTCGCCCAAGCGCCGGTCTTCGGCTTCATGATCTGGTCGGCCTTGGAGGGCCATGCGTGGACGTTCTTCGCGCTCAGTTGGTTCGTCATCCTCCTGGACGGCGGCGACGGCATCTTGGCCCGCACGGGGAACCTGCAGAGCCGCGCCGGGGCGATCCTGGATGCCACGTTCGACACGGTGGGCATCGCGGTGGTGCTCTTCGGGGCCGCCCTGTTCTTCCCTGAGTACCAGTGGTGGATGCTTGCGTTGTTCGTCGGCAACGGGCTCCTGTTCTTGCAGAACGCGCTGCTGGAGACGAAGGTCGTCAGCTACGTCCGGGGCCCCATCATCGTGGCCGTGGCTTGGCCGCAAGCGATCCATGGCAGCCTCTTCGCCGCCTGCTTCACGGTGGCGTGGCTGCTGCTCGCCCGGGCGCGACTCACGCTACGCCGGCTGTTCGCCACCAACGCCACTGGGTCCCCTTGAGCTCCCCTTCGATCTGGCCGGAGGCGCGCAGATCGGCCAGCAGCCGGAGCAGCGAACGCGGCAGCCGGTGTCCGGCTTCTTCGAGTTCGGTGGCCAGGTCGGCGGCGCTGCGGGGCACTTCGTCGGCGAGCAGTTCCAGCACGTAGGCGGTGGCGGCTGCATCATCGACGGGGGGCGGGCCGCCGGCGGAGGGGTCGTCGCCACGCTCGTAGGCGTCCAGGGCGCGTCCGAGCGCCTCGATGGCGAGTCGGCTGAGGTAGCGGACCCGTTGCGGCAGGTCGGGCAGGCGTTCCTCCAGGCACCCCGGTCCAAGCTCGCGGGCGTGCGCAAGCGTCCTGCCGGCCACGCAGTCGCACAGGACGCTCGCTGTGGCCAACTGGTAGGGGCTTCCCAGGGAGTCGAAGGTGGCCTGGACCCGTCCGTCCTCCACGGTGAGGTAAAGGGTGACCACGTCGCCACAGGCGGGGTTGCCCACGGCGCCGACGGCGTCCACGCGGGCGGGGCGGCCCTGGTGCACGGGCGCCTGCATGCGCTCCTGGAGGAGGCTCACGGGCCAGGATGCGGCGGCGGCCTCATCACGCTTGGCCTGTCGGCGGCGAGCGGCGCGGCGGCCAGGGCACGAAGGCGTTGGTGCGCGCCGCGTACTCGTCCCATCCCGGTTTGGGGCTCTGGCGGCGCTCGGTGAGGGGTACGCCGCTGCCGAAGCGCAGGAACAACGTGATCACGAGGGGGCCTGCGAGGCTCCACCAGGCACCCGCCGCGGCGCCCAGGATGCCCAGGCCCCACCAGAGAAGCGCCTCGCCGAAGTAGTTAGGGTGGCGGCTGTAGCGCCAGAGGCCCGAATCGAGGAGTCGGCCCTTGTTGGCGGGGTCCGCGATGTGGCGCGCCAGCTGCCGGTCCGCCACCGCTTCCGTCCCCAGGCCCAACAGGAACACGGCGGCGCCGACCACATCCAGGACGCCCATGCCACTCGACGGCTCAGAGACGGCGATCATCACGGGCAAGGCGACCACCCAGGCGATGACGCCCTGGAGCAGGAACACCTGGAACAGGCTGCGCCACCACCAGCGACCCCCGTGCTTGGCCCGCCACGCCGCGTACCGCACGTCCTCCTCCCGTTTGACGCCCAGGTTGCGGCGGCCGATGTGCCACGCGAGGCGCCCCGCCCAGAGGCCCACGGCCGCCAAGGTGATGAGGCGACGAGGGCCCGCGCCGTCGCTGCCGGCCCCCAAGGCAGCAGCCACGGTCAGGACCGCGATGCCGGGGCCCCACCAGATGTCCACGATGGAGGCATCGCGGAGCTTCAGGCTCAGCAGCCAAAGGAGCACCATGGCGGTGAGTCCGGCCACGGCGGCGACGGCAAGGGCGTGTAGGGCCACGGGCTGCAACGGGCCGCCCCTTTTATGCAACCGGCGATGAAGGGCCATGATCGAACTGCTCTACGCGATCCTGGCCGCCATCGTGACCGCCCAAGTGGTCGGCTTCCTGTGGTACGGCCTGCTCTTCGCCAAGCCCTGGATGAAGGGCATGGGCATGGCCGAGTTGGAGGAAGAGGAGCTCAAGGCGATGCAGAAGAAGGCCGTGCCCGGCTACGTCTGGAGCGCCCTCATGGCCGCCGGCATGACCGCCGCCCTCTGGTACGTCTTCACCGACTTCGTCCAACCCAACACCGAACAGAGCGACGCTGTTGCCGGACTGCTCACAGGCGCCATCGGTTGGCTCGTGTTCCACTTCACGGCCACCAGCACGAACAACTTCTTCGCCCAGCGCCCCTGGAGCGTCTGGGCCATCGACACAGCGTACATGGGTGTGCAGGCCACACTGTACGGGTTGTACGTGGGCCTCTTCGTCGGCCTGTAGAACGGTTGTCACACAAGGCTCAACACCCTGAAGACGATGCGCTGATGCTCGGCGAAGGGTGGTGGTCCCGGCCTCGCCAGCCGGGGGAGTCCTGTCGACCAGCAGCGTCCTCCTTCGCCGAGCCTCAGCCGCATGGCCGACCGGAATGGAGGGTGAAGCCGGTAAGGAAAGGGAGTGCACGTGACAGGATTCGAACCTGTGAAGCACTAAGCAGGAGATCTTGAGTCTCTCCCCGTTGGCCGCTTGGGTACACGTGCAGCAAGGGCGGCTGGAGGTCGGCGGACGCTGGCCGCCGTACTTAAGGCGCGCTGGCGCGGCCGGAATGGCGTTTTTAGGCGACCCCCTGTGGACGACGCGTGCAATGGGACGGCGTGCTCGTGAGGTTCGGGGAGATCGGCATCAAGTCCGCCCCCGTGCGCCGCGCCATGGTCAAGCAACTGCGCCGTAACCTCCTCGACGGCCTCCTACGGGAGAAGGTCGAGGGTGACGTGGAGCGCATCGGCCCTCGCTTGCTCTTGGCGGGCCCCGACACGGCAGCACTCCTGCGCGTGGCGACCCACACGTTCGGCGTCGTGAGCGCCTCCCCCGTGCGCATCCTGGGCAGCGACCTCGACGACCTCGGCGCAGCGGCGGCAGAGCTCGCCCTCGAACGGACGTGGACGACCTTCGCCATCCGTGCCAAGCGGGACGGCAAGCACGCCTACAGCAGCCAAGAGGCCAACATCGAGATCGGCAAGGCGGTGTGGCGGGCGGCCGAAGCAGCAGGCCGCGACCCCCAGGTGGACCTCAGCGACCCCGACCTCCGCATCCACCTGGACATCCGAGGCGGCAAGACCTACCTGTACACGGACAAGCACCCCGGGCCGGGAGGCCTCCCCGCCGGCAGCCAGGGGCACGTCGTGCTGCTCGCCAGCGATCCGTCCAGCTTCGTGGCCGCCTGGCTACTCATGCGCCGAGGCAGCCGCGTGGAGCTCCTGCACGCCGGCCACAGTGGCAGCCTCCCCCTGGAAGGCTTCGAGGCGCTGGCTCCCTGGGGCCTCCCCCAATGGGCCCACCTGTTGCCCGTGTGCAGCGGCACCGTCGCCAAAGCCGTCCTCCTCGAAGCCGCCGCCACCATCGCCCAGCGCCGAGGCGCCGACGCCGTGGCCACCGGCGACCGCCTCGACTCCCGCCTCATCCCGCCCGGCGAACTCGACCTCGCGATCCTTCGACCCTGCTGCGGCCTCGACGAGGCGACCTACCAGGCACTCGCCGACCGCATCGGCATCGAGCCCTTCGAGCCCGAAGCCGTGCTCGACGACGACGCCACCGAGACCACGGACAGCCTCCTTGGCATGCACCGCAAGGTGGACCTGTGAAACTCCTGGTCGCAGGCGCCGGCGCCATCGGGCAATGGCTGGGAGCCCGACTGCAGGACGCCGGCCACCAAGCCCACCTCCTTGCGCGGCCCCGCTTCGCCGACGCCCTGCGCAACGGCCTCACCATCGACGGTGCCACCACGTTCCACGCGCCCGTCCCCGTCGCCACTGACCTCGAAGAAGCGCGCAAGAACGGCCCCTACGACCTCGTCCTGCTCACCTGCAAGGCGTACGACACCGGCCGCCTCGGCGCCGCCGTCGCCCCCCTGCTGCACGACGACGGCGTCCTCGCGACCCTTCAGAACGGCCTCGGCAACGCCCAGAAACTTGGCAAACACGTCCCCCCGGGACGGCTCGCCGTGGCCCTCACCTCCCATGGCATCACTGTCCAGGCCCCTGGCCACCTGCACCACGCCGGCACCGGCCCCACGCTCGTCGGCGCACCCGACCCTGATGCGCCCGAAGCCGCCCACCGCCTCCACGACCTCCTCAAGGACGCCGAGCTGGAACCGACCTGGACCGACGACCTCCGCAGCGCCATCTGGTACAAGGCCCTCGTCAACGCCGCGATCAACCCCGTCGGCGCCCTCCACGACAAGACCAACGGCCAAATCCACGCCGACGCGGACCTCCAAGCCCTCGTCCGGCACCTCGCCCAAGAAGGCGCCAGCCTCGCCAAGCGGGCCCGCGTCGACCTTCCCGGCGACCCAGCTGAAGCAGCGCTCACGACGTTGCAGAAGACCGCCGGCAACCGCTGCTCCATGCTCCAGGATGTGCAAGCCCAACGCCCCACCGAGATCGAACAGATCACCGGACGCATGGTGCGCCTCGCCGAACAACTGCTCGTCAGCCTCCCCCGCAACGAAGCCATCTACGGCCGCATCAAGCGCCTCGAAGCCTCCTACCTGGGCGAAGAAGCGTCACGGCAGACCGGATGGGACGAAATCCAGTACACCTTCGCCGTCTGACCAGACCTGAAAAGGCCTTCAAGGGCGACCCCGCTGAGGCCCCATGAACCGGACGCTGGCCCTCCTGGCCGTCGCCGCACTGCTTTCTGGATGCGCCAGCGAAGACGAACCCGAGCCGGAACCCTCGAGCACCACCGCATCGTTCCCCGCTGACTTCGCCCTCAATCAGACCGAATGGCCACCCAACGTCATGATGCTCGAAGAGGACACCGAGCTCTGGACAGGTATCAGCCAAGTCTTCAACGCCACGAGCAACCCCGGATCCATCGACACATCCCGGGTCCGCAATGGCGGCGCCCAACCCGAAGGAGCGTTCATCACAGCGTATCGCCCCCTCGACAACAACAGCAGCGCCATCTTCTCCATGACGCTCCAGTTCGGATCAGAAGGCGACATGCAAGCCTGGCTGTTCGCCACGGAGTGGTGCTCCGACCCCGAGGAAAACGTCCAGCTCGCCGGGACAGGGCAGACGCTGATCATCACCGACGCCACCAGCGACGATGAGAGCCTACGGGAACAGGCCCGCGATGTACACATGGCGCTCAGCAATAAGGTCGCTGCGAGCCCCGCCTGCTAAGTTAGCAGCTATAAGGCCGCAGCGTGGGTTGGGCCCCATCACAAGCGCCACGAGAAGCGCAAGCGAGAATCCCCGCTTGAGCAGCAAGAATCGCGGGCAATAGCCGGGACATCGCGCCGGTGCTGCCCCCTTTTGGAAGCACATAGAATCCTCAAGGCCAGGCCTACAACGCAGTGACGAACAACCTAGAACAGAGGAAGAAGGAAGGAAGAGAATTCACCCGACGCCTAGATGGGCGGGAGGTGGGGGATATCAATCCGGGCACCCAGGATTCCGTTGGGCACGACCGTACCTTCACCGGTTCCCGAAAAGTCGTCCTGACCGCCGAGGTCAAGGATCAGACCGAGGCCCACAAAGCCAGCACCTTCCGTGCCCGTACCAGATGCGGTCGTGTACTGGTCATTCTCGCTCACGTCAAGAATCAGGCCCACACCATATTGGCCGCCTCCGTTGGCGCCGTTATCGCCCGCGACGTAGGTATCATCTCCGCTCTGGTCGATGATGCTACCCACACCGATGTAACCACCGCCGTTCACAGCGATGTCCGTGCCAATGAACGTATCCTGGCCGTTTCCGTCGATGATCGAACCGACGCCACGGTGGCCGCCGCCATTGACGCCACGCTCCGTGCCCAGGTACAGGTCATTCTCGCTGTTGTCGACCAACAGACCAAGTCCAATGTAGTGACCGCCGCCGTTGACACCTTGCTCGGTGCTGCGGTAATCATCGTTGCCCGATGAATCAACAAGCAAGCCTGCGCCGAAGTGAGCGCCGCCAGCCACGCCTCGGTAGGTACCGACGTAGTCATCGTTACCAGCGCGGTCAATCAATACGCCAGCACCAAAGCTGCCGCCGCCATTCTGGCCGCAGCCGCGCGGGGCAAGGGGATCGCCGTACTGGTCGTTTCCTCCTAGGTCGATCAATGCGGCTACACCGGGACCCACCAGACTGTCCCCGATCTTGATGATGGGGTTCAGGTTGAGGACGACCGGAGGCGAAATCTTGTAGCACTTGTTCCGGAACACGTTGCTACCGCCCGCATTGTTGTGGTAGACATCGTTGCCTTCAGCATCAATGACCAGGATGAAGTTTTCGTCGTAGAAACTGTTGATAAGAGCGTGGAGGTCGTACGCCAAGACCGGTGCGATCGCCACTGCACCCGAGGTCGTGGGTACCTCTACGAGGGTCGTCTCGTCCATCACGACCGAAAAGTCCTGCACCGCGTCAAGGAACTGGTTGCGAGCAGCAAGCAGAGGGCCGAAGCCAATGCGCGCTTCCGCGAACAGGTCGGCAAGGGATTGGGTCAACGGTACGGCGTTGTTCGCACCGATCAAGCCCGCATCGACCAACTGGAAATAGTTGGACAGTGCCATAAGATCATTCAGCTCCACGTTCGCATAGGCACTCTGGGTCGCATCCTCGAACGCCATGAACGCTGCTAGCAGCCGGGCGAACGCTTGCTGGAACGCCTGCGGCTGAAGGTCCAGGGCTTCCAGTTCCGCGCGTTGCTCCGGCGTGGCTTCGACCCCATGCTTGTTCAAGAGGGCGAAGGCAGCAGCGGAGGCAGAGGACTCGGTTTCCAGCGTCGGCGCAACATAGGAGGCGCCCATGCCAATCATGTTGGCCTGCCAGCGAGTGGCTTTCTTGGCAGCGTCAAGGGCCAACGAAAGCGAATCGCCGTCGGTGTCACCGCGCAAGAGGCTCTCTCCGAGAGCCAGCGTGTTCTTTTGGGCGGCATGCGCCCATGCAGGAGCAGGCAAGCCTGCGTTTTCCTCCAAGAGGCGTTCAGCTGCCTTGAAGCCGCGTTCAACGGCTGATGCGCCTTGTTCCCACGCGGCGTCTTCAGCCCCCCGGGTCTCAATCAGCGATGCCGAAGGGTGGGCACCAGCGTCGGGTAGCAGAGCTGTTCCGGCGGGTGCCAGGACAAGGGCCCCTAGCGCTACCAGCGCTAGCAGCGCCGAGCGCATCGATTTCACGGATGTTGGACGGGGGATCATGGGGGTTCTCCTGCGGTTCGTTAGGAATTAGATGGTGGGCAAGTGGGGAAGGTCCAGGCGGAGGCCTACGGTACCGTGGGGCAGGAAGCTGCGCTCCGGCCCATCATCATAGGTATCCGTTCCGCCGGCATCCAGGAGGATACCAATTCCATTTCGCGCTTCGCCGTCAGAGTAAGGCGCAGCACCGATGTATTGATCGTCCTGGCCGCCGTCGAAGAGGAGACCGACTCCCCGGTTCACGCCACCGTTGGTTCCGATCCAGTGACTGTCGTAGATGTCGTTCTCGGTCTGGTCGACCAGGAGACCGATTCCACCTTCGACGCCACCACCGTTGCCGCCATGATGGCCACCAAGGTACTGGTCATCACCGCTGCCTTCGACTAAGGCGCCGATGGCTCGATGGCCACCGCCGTTGAAGCCGTCGCGTTGGGCCGTGTAGATGTCGTTGCCGCTGTTGTCGACGAGCAGGCCGACGCCACCGTAGTGGCCGCCACCGTTGACGCCGAAGAACGTGCCGGTGTAGACATCGTCTTCGCTGTTGTCGATCAAGAGGGCAAGGGCCGCGTGGGCTCCGCCGTTCACACCGTGGTGGCCGGCCGTGTAGACGTCCTCGCCACTGCGGTCGATCAGGAGCCCGACACCGAGGTCGCCGCCGCCGTTCGCACCACAGTTGCGAGGGTTGGCAGGGTCGCCCCAGACGTCGTTGCCAGCGAAGTCGATGGCAGCCGCGATACCAGGCCCGACGCGGGAGCGGGGGCCGATGGGCAGGATTGGGTTCTGGGTGGTGATGGGGGAATTGAGAACGAGGCAGTCGGTCCAAAGGGTGCCTTCGAACACGTTGCTGCCGCCACCATTGTTGTAGTAGGTGTCGTCGCCCTCGAGGTCGAAGGTCAGGATGTAGTTCTCGTCGTAGAAGCTGTCCTGGAAGCCACGGATGTCGAAGGCGATGATCGGTTCGACGGCGAAGGCGCCACTCGTGGTCTCAAGGGTCAGGATCTCACTGTCCTGCAGCGTCTCATGGAGTTCAAGGACGATGCCGAGGAACTGGTCGCGGGTGGCCAGCGCGTGGCCGAGGTGGATGCCCATGTCGGAGAGCATCTTGCCAGGGCGCTGGGCCTGCTGGACCATGTTCAGTTCAGAGGCACCCAGGATGCCGCTGTCCAGGAGGGTCAGGTAGTTGATGAGGGCGGCGACGCGTTCGAAGTCCACGGCTTCGAAGGAGAGGCCGGTGGCGACCTCGAGGGCCATGAAGCCATCGACGAGGCGCGCGAACGCAAGGCGCACTTCAGGGGTCTGCTGGTCCAGGGCTTCGATCTCGCGCAGGTCTTCGGCGCTAGGGACAGCACCGTGCGAGGCCAGGAACGCCTTGATGGCCTCAGACGGAAGCGTGTAGCCGGTGAGCGGGGTCGGTTCGACGAGGCCCAGGTCGAGGCTGTCGGCCTGCCAGCGGCTGGCGATGCGGGCCAGCGCGATGGAGCGGGCGAAGTCATCTTCGCCTTCGAGGACGGCATCGAGGTCGCGGACGACCTGAAGGTTCGAGCGGGCCTGATCCAGGAGCCAACCGAGGTTGACGGGCAGACCGGCGAGGATGACCTCCTCGTTGACATCGAGGGCGGCTTCGGCGGCGCGAACGACCTGTTCGGTCGCGCTTCCGTCGAATTCAGCGTCGTAAAGGATGCTGAACGTCTCGTCGGTGGAAAAACCACCTAGGGGAGCGACCGGGGGCTCGGCCGGCAGCCCACTGGTGGCATCGATGGCCGCCAATGGCTGCGAAGCCATGAGCAGGATAAGCAGAATGGAGCCGCCAGCAAGGGTGCTACGGCGCGAAAGGATGGTGGGTCGTCCCATGGTTTGCGTTCCTCCTACCACTGGAGTTCTTTGCAACGATGATGGCGTTCCCTAATGAAGCTTTGCGCGGGCCAATCGATAATGGGGGCCACGTCAACAGGTGTCAGGCTACCTGTGCAGGCGTTTGGCTGCGCAGCTGTTCCACCCGACCACCAAGCCCCTTAAATAACAAATGGCGACCGCCCGCATCATGGACTTGAAGGACCTCCGGGGCCTGAGCCTCATGCTCCTGTTGACCGCCTCGACCGTGCTGGCCGGCTGCACCGACCTGTTCGGTGGTCCGGCCGAGGACGACCGGGAGGGACTTGCCCTCTACACGCCCCTGGCCAGCCGCCTGCCCGGCGACCTGGCGACCATGGCGACCAGCCACAGCACCTGGGCCGCCCTGTCGGCGACCTATGGCATGGACAAGAACCCCGGCGATGCGTCGGTCGACCCCTTCGTGGCCCGCCAGCCCGGTAGCCCGGACGTCACCGTGACACCCGAGGAGGTCTTCGGTGTCTTCTTCGCCAGCCGCGACGAGCCGATGGAGGGCCTCTCCGTGTTCGTCATGGCCTTCGATGACCCGGCCGAGACGGACACGTACCTCGAGCACCGCACGGCCGACGGCCAAGGCGGCGCCTGCCATGCCATGGTGGACGGTTTCCGCCACCTGCTCCACGACGATCTTCACGTCGTCCAGATCGACGTGCAGCAGTACGAGACCGGCGACCCGAGCACGTACAGGCAAGCGATGCTGGGTTGGGCCGACCAGGTGGCCGCCATGCTGGCGGACGAGCGGAGCGCCGAGCGCTTCCAGTGCTCCCTCTGAAACCACGGCGTGGGACCTCCTCCGCTGAGGCTGCGAGGAACGCCGCGGCCTGCTCCTTCTTCTTGCTTCCCCGATCGTTCCTTGGCCGTAGGCTCGGCTTGGAGCTGTTCAACCGCTAGCTACGGTCCGCCAGACCTGCAAGCAGCCTCCGCATCCCCACCAGAACACCCTCGTGGTCGTACGGGCTACGCCCTTACTCCCACTCGACCGTTGCGGACGGACTAACAGGTGCTCCGCACCTGTTCGCCGCCGCCTACGCTTCCATGTGAGCGACGCTTCGCGTCACTCCCATTCACCGTAGCCGGGGGTCCGCCGGGCCTGCAAGCAGCCCCGGCATCCCCACCAGAACGCCCTCGCAGTCGTTCGGGCTGCGCCCTTACTCCCACTCGACCGTTGCTGGTGGCTTATCCGTCACATCATACACCACCCGGTTGACCTTGTCCTTGAGGTCGGGGTGGTTGGTGATGCCGCGACTGATCTTCTCCAGGAGACTCCAGGGAAGGGGGCTCGCCTGGGCGGTCATGGCATCGAAGGAGGCGACGGCGCGCACGGCGACGGTCTCACCGTAGGCACGGATGTCACCCTGCACGCCGACGGTGGGCGTGTTGGTGAGGACCGCGAAGTACTGCCAGGGGCGCTCGCATTCGCCGGCGTCGGCCGCGGCGTCGATGTGGGTCTCGACGATGTGGCACGCTTCACGGGCGATGGCGACCCGCTCGGGGGTCAGGTGGCCGATGACGCGGACGGCGAGGCCGGGGCCGGGGAACGGCTGGCGCTCGGCCACTTCCACCTTCAGGTGGCGGGCGACGGCGCGCACTTCGTCCTTGTAGAGGTCGTAGAGGGGCTCGCAGAGCTCGAGGTCCATGTCGTCCGGCAGGCCGCCGACGTTGTGGTGGCTCTTGATGGTGTCACGGTTGCCGCCGCCGCTCTCGATCCAGTCGGGGGCGATGGTGCCCTGCACGAGGATCTTGGCGCCGGTCTTGCGGGCCTCGCGTTCGAAGATGCGGATGAACTTCTCGCCGATGATCTTGCGCTTGGTCTCGGGCTCCGTGACGCCTTCGAGGGCCTCGAAGTACTCGGGGCCGGCGTGGACGACGGTCAGGTTGAGACCCATGCGGCGGTACATCGCCTCCGTCTCCTCGGTCTCGCCCTTGCGCATGAGGCCCGTGTCGACGTAGACGGCGTGCAGCTTGTCGCCCACGGCCTCGTTGACGATGGCGGCCGCGACGCTGCTGTCGACGCCACCGCTGACGGCGATGACGGCGTGCTGGTCGCCGACCTGCTCGCGCACCTTGGCGACCTTTTCCTGGACGAACTCGGCGGCATCGAAGAGCATCATGGCTGTGGCGCGCCACAGAGGCGGCTTGAAAAAGGGTTGGGAGCCCCGGAAGGCCCCCGTCCGGGCAGGGTCGTTGAAAAACCCGAGCGCCCCATGCGGCCGCCGTGCCCTGGGACCCGGTCGTCTATGAACGCTTCGCGGCCCAGCGGGCTCGCCCCTTCGTGGACCTCCTTTCGCGGCTGCCCGATGACCTGGCGCCCCAGCGGGTGCTGGACGCGGGTTGCGGCACGGGGCGCACGACGCGCAAGCTGGCCGAACGCTACCCGGAGGCGGAGGTCCTTGGCGTCGACGCGTCCGCCGAGATGCTGGAGGGCACCGCCCGCACAGCTCCGTCAACGCGCTTCGAACAGGGCGACCTGACCACGTGGGAACCGAAGGTCGCGCAGGACCTCGTAGTGAGCAACGCCGTCCTACACTGGCTAGGCGACCCGGCCACCGCGGCGCTCCGGACGGCCACGTGGGTGCGCCCGAGTGGTTGGCTGGCCCTCCAGGTGCCCGACAACTTCGACGCGCCGAGCCACCGGGCGGTCCGCGACACAGCAGCCAACCCCGCCTGGCGGGACCGGATGCCCCAAGGGCCGGCGCAGCCCCTTGACCTTGGCACCGTGCGCGACCGGCTGCTGGATGACGGCTGGCTCGTCGAGGCGTGGCGGACCACGTACCATCACGTCCTGCCCCCTGGAGGCGTCCTGGAGTGGCTGCGGGGCACCACGCTCAGACCCTACCTGGCGGCCGCCGGGGACGATGCGCCCGCCTTCGAGGCCGCGTTGGCCGAGCGCCTGGCCGCGGCATACCCAGAAGCGGGTGACCGGGTCGTATTCCCCTTCAGCCGCGTGTTCCTGGTGGCCCAGGCGCCGGCCTAGAGCCCGCTCACCACGGCCGCGATCGCCTCTTCGACGCTGCCGGGCACCAGGTACGCGGCGTGCTTGGCGATCGGGTCGTCGGGGCTGCTGGCGATGGCGCAGATGACCGGTTCGCCGTCGACGCCGTCCAGGAACTCCAAGGAGCCCAGAACACCGACGGTGACCAGCAGCTTGGGCTCCACGTGGGCATCCCGGCGGCCAACGACCTCCGAGTCCTCCGCCAGGCCCTGGTCGGCCAGGCCCCGCGTGACGCCGAAGACCGCGCCGAGCCGGTCAGCCAGGTCGCGCGCCGCGGCGATCGCTTCCGGCGTGGTGACGCGGGCGCCGGCGACGACGACCCGTTCGGCCGTCTGCAACGTGGCGGGGGCCGGCGGGCGGCTTTCCAGCACCTTCACGGGAGCCAGTCGGCCCACGTCGATCTCCAGATCGTACACGTTGACGCTGGCGTACGGGTCCTCCATGGGGGCACGGAACAGGCCGCGTTGGACGCTGACGAACTGGGGCTGCTGCGTCATCTCGGTCTCGATGAGGAAGCCCTCGTTCTTCGCCTGGTGCGTCACGATCGCCCGGCGCTCGTACGTATCGAGGCTCATCTGCGTGGCGCCCAGCACGAAGCCGACGCCGAGGCGGTTGGCCGCGAACGCCGTGATGGCATCACCGCTGCGGCTCTGGAACATGAGCACCAGTTCCGGGCGACGCTTGCGCACCACCTGCTCCACGATCTTGGCGGTGTGGTCCAGGGGCGCGTAGTCGGGCGCCGCGACGCGGTAGATGTTGTCGATGGGGTACTTCTGAAGGGCGCTGGTGGCCGCATCCAGGTGTTCACCCATCAGCAGCACCTCCACGCGGCAGCCGAGTTCGTCCGCCAGGTAGCGGGCACGGCCCACGAGCGCCAGGGTCTCGGGGAAGACGCCGTCGGCGGTGGCGCGGCCGATCACCAGGATGTTACGCCAGTCGTCACTCGTGACGTCGGCCAGGTCGTCGCCGCTCGCGGAGCCGGCGTCACTGTCCATGCTGTAGATGTCGGCGAAGCCCCATTCGTCGTCCGCCATCAGGCACCTCCTTCAGGGATGAGGCTGCGGGCGCGCAGACGCCGGACGAGCGTCGCGCCGTCCACCTCTTCCGTCGCCAGCGCCTCGGCCTTGACCGCCTCGATGCGGCGGCGCTTGCTGAGGGCCTTCTGGATCTTGTACTGGTCCGCCTTGACGCGCAGGACACCCCGCTGCCGGTAGGCGTCGTAGATGCCGAACGCGGACGGGTAGCCGGGTTTCACGTCACCCGCCAAGAACACGGCAGGCGCAGGGAACTCGAGGTCGTAGTCGCCGAAGATGGAGCCGTAACCGACGGTGAAGCCGCCGCCCTCGGACGGAGCGACGCGGTGGACACCGATGGCGCAGGGCACGTCCAGGTGGCCGGCCACGGCCGCCAAGGCGCCGCTGAAGCCACCGAACTCGGAGCCGGCGGGGCCGATCACCAGGTCGAACGGACCGTTCTGGACGTACACGTCGGCGATCGTGGCGGCGCGCGTGGAGGCGTCCGACTCGCCGCCGGCGGCCCCTTCGATGAGGATGCCCTGGTCCAGGCCGTGGGCCAAGGCCTCCCGGAGGACGTCCTCGCCACCGCCCTTGTCCACGTGCACGGCCACCAGTTCGGCGCCGTGTTCCTGGAGCTGCTTGGCGAGCGTGATGGCCCGGACGCTGGGCTCCGACAGCACGCGCTCGAGGCCCTCCGTGTCCAGTTCGCCGGTGCTGCGGCGCACCCGGAGGCGGCCATGGAAGGCGCCCGTGACCGGCACCAGGACGCGCAGGCGCTTGCCGGCGGCGCTCATTGGGGCACCCCCTGGCTCATGAGTTCACGGGCGATAATCATGCGTTGGATCTCGTTGGTACCTTCGTAGATCTCCGTGATGTGCTGGTCACGGAAGCCGCGCTCCAGCATGTTGCGGGCACGCAGGGCCTCACCGCCCTGGATCTGGATGGCGTACTCCAGGTGACGGCCCATCATCTCGGAGCCGAAGATCTTAGTCGCTGCGGCGGCGCGACTGACGCGCTCGCGGAGGCTGCGGCTCACCGGTTCGCCCTCGGCGATGCGGTGGTAGTATTCGTTGGTCAGCGTCGCGGCGTGGTACACGGCGTGCTGCTGCATGTGGATGTCCGTGGCCATGTCGGCCAGCATCCATTGGATCGACTGGTTGTCGCCGATGCGCTTGCCGAACCGTTCGCGCTTCTTGACGAAGTCCACGCAGTCCTCCAGGGTGCGCTTGGCGCCACCCAGGGCACCCGCGGCCAGCCCGACGCGGCCGCCGTCGAGGGCGGTCAGCGCGACGATGAACCCCTCGCCCACCTTGCCCAGGATGTTCTCCTTGGGCACGTGAAGGTCCTCGAAGATCAACTCGGCCGTGTTGGAGTGCCGGATGCCCAGCTTGTCCTCGATGGTGCCGACGCGCAGCCCCTGCTTCTCCGCCTCCTTCTTGTCCACGATGAAACAGGTGACACCACCGTGGGCGCCGAGGGTCTCATCCGTGACGGCGAAGACGGTCAGCGTGTCGGCGAAGTTGCCGTTGGAGCACCAGATCTTGGTGCCGTTGAGCACGTATTCGTCGCCCTCGCGCTTGGCGGTGGTCTTGATCGACGCTGCGTCACTGCCGGCCGTGGGCTCCGTGAGCGCAAAGGCAGCGATCTCGCGGCCGTCGGAGGCCGGGCGGGCGTACTGTTCCCGCTGCTCCTCGTTGCCGAACAGGTAGATCGGCATGAGGCCGATGCCGGTGTGGGCGCCCAGGATCGTCACGATGGAGGCATCCACGCGGGAGACCTCCTCCATGGTGATGCAGTAGCCCACCTCCCCCATGCCAGCACCTCCGTACTCGCGGGGGATGCTCATGCCGAAGTAGCCCTTCTGCTGCATCTCCTTGACCAGGTCCATGGGACTATGGCCACCGTGGCCGGTCCAGTCGTCGACGGGCAGGCGGGGCTCGATCTCTTCGCGCAGGTACTGACGCAGGCTGCGCTGGAGGAGGCGTTGTTCGGGCGAGAAACTGAACTCGATGCTCATGAAGTGTCACCGGTGGAGAGTGGGAGAAGAAGGGGGCGGAGACGGGAGCGGCCGCGCCACGTGGCGCCGGCCGTCGTCCCGCTTACTTGCCCTTGAAGTCGGCGCCGCGCTTCTCGATGAAGGCGGTGATGCCCTCGATGAGGTCCTCGCTGGCGGCGAGGCGACCGGCGGCCTCCACTTCGTTGGCCAAGGAGTCGTCGCGGCTACCGGCGCGGACGCTGAAGTCGATGGCGCGCTTGGACTCCGTGACGGCCAGGGGGGCCGCCTTGCGGATGATCATGCGGGCGATGTCGATGGCCGCGCGGACCTCTTCGCCATCGGGGACGATCTTGTTGACCAGGCCGATGCGCTGGGCCTCCTGGGCGTTGATCATCTGGCCGGTGAAGACGAGCTCCTTGGCCTTGGCGGCGCCCACGATGTGGGGCAGCCGGGTGGAGCCACCCCAGGCGGGCAGCAGGCCGATCCAGACCTCGGGTTGGCCGAAGCGGGCGCGGTCGCTGCTGATGCGGATGTCGCAGGCCATGGACAGCTCACAGCCACCGCCGAGCGCCAGGTTGTTGATGGCGGCGATGACCGGCTTGGGGCAGTCCTCGACGGCGTTGAACGCCTCGTGGCCGCTGCTGACCATGCCCTGGGCGTCCTCCGGCGTCAGGCCGGCGAACTCCTTCAGGTCGGCGCCGGCGCAGAAGGCGTGGTTACCGGAGCCGGTGAGCACGATGGCCCGTACTTCGTCGTTGGTGCCCAGCTCCTCGAAGGTCTTCTTGAGCTCGCCCAGTAGGGCGGGGCTCAACGCGTTCACCGGGGGGTTGGTGAGCGTGACGACGGCGGTCTGATTGTCGATCTTGACGTTGATGAGATCTCCCATTTTTGTTTCCTCCTTTGATTTGTTGAAATTCGTTCCGTTGCTGGTCAGTAGCTTTCCTTGCGGTAGTCGTGGAAGCCGCGGCCGTTCTTCTGGCCGAGGCGACCCGCGGCCACCATGCGCGCCAGCGGGCGCAGGCCGTTGGGGTTGCCCGGCACGCCCTGTTCGCCCATGGAGCGACCGGCGTGCAGGATGACGTCGAGGCCGACCAGGTCCGCGAGGGCGAGGGGGCCCATGGGCATCCCGGCGCCGGCCTGCATGGCCAGGTCGATGTCCTTCGCCTTGGCGCCGCCTTCCTCGTAGAGGGCGAACGCTTCGGCGAACATGGGGAACAGGATGCGGTTGACGATGAAGCCCGGGCCTTCCTTGGCCACGATGGGCAGCATGGGGAAGCGGAAGTTGCGCATGGGCGCAAAGACGTTGACGACGTCCTCGATGATGTCGCTGCGGCTGTCCATCCCGGGGATGACCTCGATGAGGGGCAGCTGCGTGGGCGGGTTGAAGAAGTGGACGCCGAGGAAGCGGCCGCGGCGGTTCTCCGGCAGAGCGCCGGCGATGGCCGTGATGCTGATGGTGCTGGTGTTGGTGGCCACGACGGTGTGTTCCGGCGTGTTCTCCATGAGGTCGAGGAGGACCTTCTGCTTGAGCTCCAGGCTCTCCGGCACCGCTTCGATCACCAGGTCGACCTCGTCGAAGCCGTCGTAGGTGGTGGTCGTGGTGATGTTGGCCAGGATGCGCTCCACGCGCTCCTGGGTGTAGGTCGGCTTGAGGTTCTCGCGGGCGGTCGCCTTCTGGTCGTCAGAAAGCTCCACGCCGGCCTTCTTCTCGAAGCCCTCGATGGCCGTATCGGCCTTGGCGGCGTGGAACGCCACCAGCTCTTCCAGGTCGCCCTTGATCGTGGCCATGCCCTTCTCGAGGGCCTTCTCGTCCACGTCCCGTAGGATGACCTTGGTCCCGTTGAGCGCAAAGATCTCGGCGATCCGCGCCCCCATCACACCTGCGCCGAGCACGGCTGCCTTGTCCACGAAGAGAACCACTTGACCAGCTCCTTGAATCGAAGTCCCGACCGCTTCGGGCCGGGGACGCGCGCATCCAGGCTTGTCGGTAAGAACGTGTCGTCCTGTGGCTCCCACAGAATTCACAGAACCCGAACAGGTTCGACTTTGACCTGTCCATGTCCATGGGAGAGGCCCTTCGGGGGCGAACAGGGCGTGGTCCGGTCGGCCGGAGCGGCCTTGGCCCGGGGCCGGACCAGGGGGAGAAGCCCGCCCAGGGCCCTTGTATTTCATGTTTTGGCTATCTGGTCAAGTAGCACGAAGGCCGGAAACGATGTTCCATGGGCCGCGAACACCCCGCCCCGACGCCTGAAGACGACCGCAAGCGCCGCCGTGGTGCCTTTGCCTGGTTCGCACGCCACAAGCTGCTCACCGCGGGCATCGCCCTCCTGTTGGTGGGCGCAGGTGCTGCTGCCGGCATCTTCCTCCGCCAGGACATCGCCACCACCGTCGGCGCCGCCGATCCGGACGTGGTCTTCGCCGAAGGCGCCTCCTACCCTGAGGTCTCGTCCGCCGGCTTCGCCAGCATGAGCTTCGGGGCCAGCGCCACCAGCGCCAGCCTCTCGCTCTACAGTGTGCCCGGCGCCGCCGCGTTCCAGATCACGGACCTCATGGACCTGGCCAACAGTGACGCCACCCAGGCGTACAACGTCTCCGTGGCCCGCAGCGCCGGCCTCGACGCCGCCATCACGGAGCTGACGTTCACCTTCAACGACGCCGCCGGCGACCCCGTCACCTCCTGGGACGCTGTCGCCAGCGACACGTCGGCCGGCTTCACGCTCCCCGCCGACACGACCTACACCATGGACGTGAGCTACCTGCTCGCCGACGGCACCCCTGCCGGCGACCTCGGCTCCTTCGACCTCCAGGTCAGCCTCACCCCCGCCTGATCCTCCAGGCCCCTCTCCTCCCCCCCCCTCGTCCCTCTTCCCATCCCCATTCCGATTCCCGTTCCGATCCCCGTTCCGATCCCCATTCACCTCCCCGTTGCCGAACCCAGCCTTGAGCCGCCGCCATGACCTCCGACCGATCCCGTGCCCCTCGCCTCCTGGCCTTCGTGGCCTTGGCCGCCTGCGCCACCCTCCTGGCGGCCCCGGCGACGGCCGACGCGTGGATCCGACAGGACGTGGCCGCCAGCCTCGGCGCCCAGGCGCCCGCGGCCACGCTCCGGCCCGGCCCGGACGGCACGGTCACCGTCAACCAGGACGGCACCAGCGCCGACGTCACGGTCGCCTCCCTGCCCCCTGCAGCCCACGACGTCCTGAGCCTGACCGCCACGGAGCCGGGCTGGACCGCCCGCATCGAACTGGTGGAGCTCACCGGAGCCACGTGGATCGACCGCGTGCGGCTGCAACTCGTCGACGACCGTGCCGAGACCCACATCGAGCTGCGCTTCGGCACCCTCCGACAGACCACGGGACCAGCGACCCCCCTGGAGCCCGGCAACGACCTGACGGTCCGCATCAACGGCTACCACGTCGGCCGCAGCGACCTGGACCTCCAGGCCGACCTGGTGCTCGAACGCGCCGGCATCGAGATCGCCTACCGCATGGACCTCACGCTGGGCCGCCGCTAGCGTCCAACGAAGCGGCATGGATCACAGAACAGAGAGACGAAGGAGAAGGCGGGCGCGCAGGCCCGTTGCGGCGCCGCCTCAGTTGAGGGCGACGACGACCACGTCACGCACCGACTTGATCGACGCGAACGGGAAGACCACGTGGCCAGCGTTGTCCTGGGGGAACAGGCGCGGGTCGACCTCTTCGGCGGGCTCCACGAGGATCGAGGAGAGGTCGCCGGTGTCGACGTTGGCCGTGACGTTGCGAAGGACGCCGAGGTAGCCGCCCTCGTCGCTCATCACGGTCTTGCCTCGGAGTTGAGATTCCATTACTTGCATGAGTGCTACCCGCCGCTGCCAGGAGGGGGCGGGGGAAAAGGGCATCGAAGGGCGCCGCCGGAAGCAGGACCTGCCGACCGGTTCAGAGGAGCGCCGGACCGACGCCGTCGCCGCATTGCTCCAGGTAGAGCAGGCGGGGCTCGTGGACCGCCCAACCGGTGCGCGCCGCGAGCGTTGTTTGGGCATGCGCCAGGGATTGGTCACGCGTGACGGCCCCCATGGGCGCTGCCACGCGGTCGCCGGCATCGATGGACAACCGCATCCCCTCGTGCTCCACGGCCGCTTTGGGTACATCCAGTTCCACCACGTGTTGGCCGGCCACGGCGCGCCAGTCGCCCACGGCTCCTGGGAGCAGGCGCAGACCCAATGTGGTGGCCGCGGCATCCACGGACAGGTTAAACGGCACGGGCCCGCCGCGCGTTGGGACGAATTGGCCTTGGATGTCCCGGCCCAAACCGGGTGGCTCCGCCCACCAGGCGTCGACGAGGGCGACGAGGTCATCCATCGGAACATCGGGGGCGAAGAGCGCCAAGAAATCCACGAGGCGGCGCTGCTGGTCCTCTGGCAGGTACGCCCACACGACCGGGCCTTCGTCGCTGGACCTCAGCATCATAGAGGTGCCCGCAGGGGCTTCCCACCGCCAGGAAGCCCAACGCACCGGCGCGGCAAACGCATCCCACGGATCATCGTCAAGGGGCGCCAACCCTGCCGCTCCCGGCAGGCGATCCGCCGTACGGTCCCCCCAGACACCGGGCGTGGTCCACGCGAGGGACCGCTGGCCACCAGGGTATTCTTGGCACGCCGCGAGCCCAGGCCCGCAATCCTCGGAAACGCAGTACGCTCCCCAGACGTAGGCATGCCCGGCCACGAAACCCCCGATGAACAACCCCACGGCGACCAAGGCCCCAGCGGCGATCCTCCACTTCATGCCCGGGCAGGGCCGCATCCTACCATGAAGCTGCGCTCGCGGGGCTTCCACGTTCACGTCGACCCGTACAGACCCAAGGCTCAAGGGACGCAAGGCCGTGGAGACGGCATGGACCTTCGACCGATCCTGCTGGCCACCGTGGTGCTCTTGGCCGGATGCACGGACGACAACGACGCAGACGCCTCAGGAGACGACGCCACGGCCGGCGATGCGCCCCTGGAAGCCTACGAGACGACCATCGAGATGAGCGACTGCTACACCGTGGAACTCATCAGCCCGGCGCCCGGCGCCGACCTGGCCAGCCACGTCCCGGCCGGCTTCGAGGTGAGCGCCCCACCGGCGGTCGTCCTGGGGGCCATGGTCTGCCAAGGCGGCGAGGTCGAGCGCGGCTTCTGGGCCATCGGCGTCACCCCCACCGATGAGGCCCTCGTCTCCCCTCGGGCGACCAACCACTTCTGGATCGTCGAGCACTACGTGGGCAACGAGACCGCCTTCGCGGCCGCCCTCGACGGCGTGCGGGCGGTGACGACGGACGCCCAGGTGACGGGCCCCGGCAACACGAACGGCTTCGCCATCCGCGCCGAGAACACCACCTACGAATGGGGCTCGACGGGCGGCACCGTGACCGGCACGTGGCCCGTCATCGCCACGGTGCTACCGTCGTTCCGTGAATACTTCGCAGCCGACGGCGGCTACGCCTACATCGATGCCAGCTTCGGCGGCGAAGGTGGCGCAGGGGCCGGAGTCGGCGCCTTGCTGACCGAGGGGGACGCACCTGGTGCCGCCCACTACGGACCAGGCTCGAACCAAGTGGGACTCGTCAACGACGCCTCCGCCTACGCGGACGCCATGGTCGGGTTCATTCCGTACCCGTAGGAACGGCGCTACACGCCACCGCCCGCGCAGGTGCCGATGCCCGGCTCCGGCAGCTCTCCAGTGTAGGCGAAGCTGACGTCCATCGTCGCCGCCTGGGCCACCGGCAGCGTCCCGTCCACCAGCGTGTAGTCGGCGTGGAAGCCGATGCCCCAGTCGAAGTCCACGCTGATCTGGTCGAAGGTCAGCGTGACCGGCGACCCGGCGCCCGCCGTCTCCACGTCGTCGTCCGTGCCCGTGACACGGATGCTGAAGCTGGGCGTGTTGGGCAACGCGTCCCAGGTGAGCGTCACGTTGCCGGCCAGCACATCATAGCGGGCGCCATCCGTCTCCCAGAAGAAGACGCAATTGGCGGACGCGCCGCCAAAAGCGATGACCTCAAGGTCCGGGTTGATCACCAGGTCGAACGTGCCGTTGTAGGTGCGGACGGGCCCCGACTCCGGGCCCTCGATAAGCTGCCCTTCGGGCTCGCCACCGGCGGCGTCGGCATCGTCATCGTCGGAGAGGCAGCCAGAAAGGGCGAGCATCAGGAGGAACGGGGCAAGAGCCAGCGTCCGGTTCATGGGCCAAAGACCTCGGCGACGCTATTTGATGAGACTGGAGCGACCTTCGAATGTTGGAGGCTCTTGCAGTTCAAGCTTCGCCGGCCGGCTCGTCGGCGGGCACCAGGAACTGGCAGGGATCCCATCCGTGGTCCTGGATGTCAGAAGGGCCGTCGGCGCGGTGGCCGTGCATCTCATCGAGCACGGTCCCTTGGGCGCCTTGGATGCCGACGGTCATCGTGAACGGCACGTCAACCATGTCGTCCTGGGCCGGGTGGATCATCATCTGCCACTTGCCGGCGGCCATGTCGGCCTGCGGGATGCGGATGCAGGCGGGACTCTGGTCCAGCGCCCCCGAGTGGTAGCCGTAGTAGGTGCTGGTGCCGCCCGCATTGGGCCCTTCTTCGACGACGTAGTGTGGGTGCAACACGAAGGCGCCGGGGCCGTCCCAGGCGACCATGACCTCGATGGCCGCAGGGGCTTCGGGGATCTCAAGGCTGAACCCCGCGGGCTGCAGCGTGAACAGGGCATCCTCCGTGGGGCGCTGGTGCATGAGGATGTCGAGCGGTGCGGCGACGACGTGTCCGTCCCAGTCAAGGAGGAAGGGTTCCGGATCGGCGCTCGCAGCGGCTTGGCCATCAGCGTCGAGGGCGTCCGCGGCATTGTCCTCGGAGGTACAGCCAGAGAACAACAGGGCCAAGGCGGTCAACAGCACAAGGGTTCGCATGTCGGGTCGAGCGACAAGCCTGCTATTTTGCGTTTGGCTCGCGGGACCCCCGTGCCGGCTGGAAGGGACGGGGTGTTGCGGCTGCTCACGCTGGTTGGACTGGCTGTCGCACCTCGCTACGCTCGGCCAGCCTTCTGGTTCTACAGGCTGTCGCACCTCGCTACGCTCGGCCGGCCGGTGTTGCAAGCAACACCGGCCACGCTGTGACAGTTCTTCCGCTGCGCTACAGAACTCTTACACTCACAGGCGCTTGCGCACCTGTTCGCGCTAGGAGAACGTCGCTCGCTTCGCTTGCTCCTTGTCTCCTAGCATCCATCCGGCCATGCAAGCATGGCCGGAATCGCTGTGAAGGTGCTGCCTACGGCAGCACCTTCACAAGAATTCCATCCCGCCAGCGCCACCAGAGGCCACCTTCTTGACCGCCGTCTGACCGAGTTGTTCAGCCATGCGGTCGTAATACTTGATGATCTCATCCGTGACGGAGCTGCGGACGTTGCGCAGCGCCTCTTCGAAGTGGTTCTTGGCCACGTGCTTGGCCTTCTTGTCCTCGCGCAGGGCGATGATGGCCGCCTCGCGGCACAAGGCCTCGATGTCGGCGCCCACGTAGCCCTTGGTGAGCTTCGCCAGTTCGTCCAGGTCGACGTCCTTGTCGAGGGGCATGCGGCTGCTGTGGACCTTCAGGATCGCCAGGCGCGCCTCCTCGTCGGGGGCGGTCACCTTGATGAGGCGGTCGAAGCGGCCGGCGCGCATGAGGCCCGTGTCGATGATGTCGGGGCGGTTGGTGGCGCCAATGACCACCACGTCCTCCAGGCCTTCCATGCCGTCGATCGAGGTGAGCATCTGGTTGACGATGGACTCCGTGACGTGGCTGCCTTCGTAGACGCCGCGGCGGGGCGCGATGGCGTCCAGTTCATCGAGGAAGACGATGGACGGGCTCGACTGCTTGGCCTTCTTGAAGATCTCGCGGATCGCCTTCTCCGATTCGCCGACCCACTTCGAGAGGATCTCGGGGCCTTTGACGGAGAGGAAGTTGGCGCCGCTCTCGTTGGCGACCGCCTTGGCCAGCAGGGTCTTGCCGGTGCCAGGGGGGCCGTAGAGCAGGATGCCGCGAGGAGGCGTGATGCCCATGCGCTCGAAGGACTCCGGGTCCTCCAGGGGCCATTCGACGGCTTCCTTGAGCTGTTGCTTGATGTCGTGGAGGCCGCCGACACTGTCCCAGGTGACGCTGGGGACCTCGACGAGGAACTCGCGCAGGGCGCTGGGGTCGACGACCTTGAGGGCTTCCTTGAAGTCGCCCATCTGGACGCACATCTTCTCCAGGAGTTCGGCGGGGACGGGTTCGTCCAGGTCGATCTCGGGGAGGTAGCGGCGCAGGGCCTTCATGGCGGCCTCGCGGGCGAGGGCCATCAGGTCGGCGCCGACGAAGCCGTACGTCATGTCCGCGAGCTCGTCGAGGGAGACGTCGTCGTCGCGGGGCATGTTGCGCGTCTGGATCTGCAGGATCTCCAGGCGGCCTTCCTTGTCCGGGACGCCGATCTCCACTTCGCGGTCGAAGCGGCCGGGGCGGCGCAGGGCGGCATCGACCGAGTCGGGGCGGTTGGTGGCGCCGATGACGATGATCTTGCCGCGGCCCTTCAGGCCGTCCATGAGGGTGAGCATCTGGCTGACGACGCGGCGTTCCACCTCGCCCTGCACTTCGTCGCGCTTGGGGGCGATGGCGTCCATCTCGTCGATGAAGATGATGGACGGGGCGTTCTTCTCGGCCTCTTCGAAGGTCTTGCGCAGGTTCTCTTCGGACTGGCCGTAGAACTTGCTCATGATCTCGGGGCCGTTGATGGTGTAGAACTGGGCACCGGCCTCGTTGGCGACCGCCTTGGCGATCATCGTCTTGCCGGTGCCGGGCGGGCCGTGCAGCAGGACACCCTTCGGAGGGTCGATGCCGAGGGCGTCGAAGAGCTCGGGGTGCTTGAGGGGCAGCTCGATCATCTCGCGGACGTTCTGCATCTCGTCGCGCAGGCCGCCGATGTCCTCGTAGCTGACGGAGGGGCCTTCCATCGCCGCTGCGGCCGCCGCTTCCTCGTTGACCGTGATCTTGGTCTCTTCGTTGATCAGCACGATGCCCTTGGGGCCCGTGGCCAGGATGCTGAAGGGGAGGGCGTTGCCGAAGAGCGCGATGTTGGGCACGACGACGATGTCGCCTTGGACGACCGGGCGCTTGAGGAGGCCGCGCTTGGCCAGGGCGTCGATGCCGTCGCCGAACTGGATCTGTTGGTCCTGGTTGATGGCGGGGGCGAGGGTGACCGACTTGGCCGGCTTGACGTCGGCCTTGCGGATGGTGATCTTGTCACCGATGCCGACGCCGGCGTTCTTGCGGGTCAGGTTGTCGATGTGGATGATGCCCTTGCCTTCGTCGCCGGGGTGGCTGCGCCAGACGACGGCTGCGGTCGCCTTGGAGCCCTTGATCTCGATGATGTCGCCGGGGCTGAGGTCGAGTTCGATGCGCGTCTGGCCGTCCAGGCGAGCGCGTCCGTAACTGACATCCTGTTGCAGCGCTTCGACGACGCGGAGGGTGGCTTCCGATCTTGCCATGAGGACACCTGGACATGGGTCAGGACTTCTATAAAAGTCCTCGCCCGCTGTGCCAAACCTCCATTCGCGCCGCCCCTCAAAAGGCGTCCCTTGTGAGCCAGCGGCCGCGACCGCCGCAACACTCAAACCCGACGCATTTTTCGGACGCCCGAAACCATGGGGGAGATGGCCCAATGGGACCAATGGTCCCAGGTGTACGGATTGGACGCCCAAGCTGACAAGTCCACCTCGGCGGGCCCAACGCCTAAGCGCATCCGGTGCGACGACCACGTCGTGGAGACCCCCACCAAGACCCCCGCCGAAGCCCAGTCCCCCGCGGCCGGCTCCGGCGTCGTCTTCCACAACCGCCGCACCTTCTGGTTCAAGACCGCCTACCTGAGCGTCGTCACCGTCGCCTTCATCCCGGTCCTGTTCTGGAAGCATGACCTGGCCGCCACCGTCTACGTGGCCGCCCTCGCCGCGATCCACCTGGTGAGCCTCGCCGTCTTCGCCGTCGGCGTCAAGCGCCACCACATCGCGCCCACCACCCGTGGCTTCGTCAGCCGTATCATCGGCCTCGTGGCTGCCACCGGCCTCCTATATCTGGCCTCCAAGGGGCTCCAGACGGAAGCCGGGAGCGCCATCTTCTGGGGCAGCCTCGTGGCCATCTGGGTCGTCCACACGGCCGCCCTCGCCCTGCTCCATATCCGTGGCGCCCGTGAAGAGGCAGCCTGCCCCTTCGTCTGAACCGGGCCCCGTCGGGCAAGCCCTCAAGTCCCGCCAGCGCCGTCGCCCAGCGATGCGCACCGCCCCGATCCTCCTCGCCACCCTCCTCCTGGCGGCCTCCGCGACGGCCCCGCTGACGCTTGCCAGCAACGCCGGTGACGCCTGCCGCGGCGACGGACTTCCTGACCCGGCCTGCGATGCCCTCGACGGCGCCGCGGCGACGGTGATGGGCAGCTGCCCGGAGATCCACGATGGGGTGACGGTCGCTTGCGGCGCAGCGGACGGCCACACCCGCGAAGCCCCGTTCGCCTGCCGGTTCCTGCACGAGAGCCTCGGCATCCCCGACCCGCTCTGCAAGGTGGCCTCCACGGTCCTGGACGGCGCGGGGACCTTGTGCCGCAACAGCATCGGCAACGGCCCTGCCTCCTGCGCGCTGCTGGACGACCACATCCCGGACCCGGACGCCGTGGCGGCGCACCAACAGAGCTGGGCCTACCGTGCCCTGCGGCTGCAACAGGCCCTCGGCGGCCCGGTGCCCCTGGCCAAGGCCCAACTGTTCGGCACGCACAACTCGTTCAACGCCAACGCCTACGCACCGACGCTCAGCGGCCTCGACCCGAACCAGCAGTACAGCCTGACGGACCAGCTGCGCATGGGGGTGCGGGCCATCGAGATCGACGTCCACTACTTCCCACGCCTCGCCCACGGCGGCCCGTGGCCGATCGTCTGCCACGGCAACGGCGACGTGGTCGACCACGTGGGCTGCACCAACGAGGTGGGCCTGGAGGTCCGTCTGGCGGAACTACGCGCCTGGCTGGACGGCGAAGGTGCCGGCGAGGTCCTCTACATCCAGATCCAAGATGAACTGGTGGACGAAGCGGGCCACGACGCTGGCGCCGCGCTCATCGAAGCCCACCTGGGCGACCTCCTGTACCGACCCGCCGACAGTGGCCGCACCTGTGAGGAGGGCCTGCCCCTCGACGTCAGCCAGGACGACATCCGCGCCGCCGGCAAGCAGGTCCTGCTCCACAGCGACTGCGGCGTCGGTGCCGCGTGGCCCGCCCTGGTGCACGACTACGGCACCAGCCTCCAAGGCGACCCCGGCGATGCCTGCACCTACACGCCGGCGCAGCACGCAGGCAACTGGACGCGCATCTTCGAGGACGGCACCATGGTGGGCGCCTTGGTCGGCTTCGGCCGCGAAGCCATGACAGCCCAGCACGTGGCCGATGCCACCCGCTGCGGCGTCAACCGCATCGACCTGGACCACCTACTCCCCGAGGATCTGCGCCTGGCGGCCCATATCTGGAGCTGGGCGGAAGACCAACCGGACGCGGGGCTTGGCGGCGACTGCGCGGCACACCTGGCCGACGACCGCTTCCATGCCGCCGACTGTACCCGCGCGCTCCGGGCTGCCTGCCACGGACCCGGCGGTTGGAGCTTCACCGCGAGCGTGGCCTGGGACGAGGCGGCTGCCGCGTGCGCAGCCCTCGGTGCCACCTTCGGCGTGCCTAGGACGGGCCCCCAGAACGAGGCCCTGGCCGACGCCAAGGACGCGGCCGGCGTCCCCGCCGCCTGGCTCGACTACCGGGCCGGCCCGGACGGCTGGTGATGCGGGTTGGCCCCCTCGTAGCTGCAACCGTACGTCGGGCAGCGTAGGCGGTCGAGCCTCGTCGGCACGAACGTCCGCTTGCGGCAGCGGGGACAGTTGAGCACGGAGCCTTCCGGGCCGCCGACGCCGGCCAGCACCCAGGCACTGTTGCGCACCGGGCTCGTCTCCACGCGCACCGACGGCGTCTGGCGCTCCTTCCACTCATGGAACAGGGCCCAGATCACCAGCATCGGCGGCAGCGCCAGGAACGCGGCCAAGAGACTGTAGAGGATCGTGAGCGCCGTGAGGCCACCGAACTGTTGCATCGGCGCCAGGGGCGAGAAGACCAACACCGCGAAGCCGAGCGCCGTAGTCAGCGCGCTGCCGATGAGGGCCCCGCCCGTGGTCGTCATGGAGCGCGCCAGCGCATGGGCGATGCCCTCGCCCTCCTCCAGCTCCTCCAGGAACCGGTGGGTCACGTGGATCGTGTAGTCGACGCCGACGCCGATCGTCAGCGCCGTGATGAGCGCCGTCATGACGTTGTAACTGATGCCCAGCAGGAACATGGAGCCCAGCACCCAGCCGACGACAAGGCCGATGGGGAGCACCGTGATGATGCCAAGCGCGGGGCGGCGCTCCGTGATGCCGAAGAAGACCACCAGGACGACGAGCGCGGCCACGATCGTGATGGCGACCGACTGCAGCTGGCTGTCGGTCATCTCGTCCGTCACGGCCACGGTGAGCACATCGGCGCCCGTCACGGTCACCGCGTCCGGGTCGCCTTCCCAGGCCCTTTCGATGCCGCGGATCATGGCGCGCGTCTCGTCGGGGTCGCCGCTGGTCACCGGCACCGTCAGGAGCGTCCGGTCGCCGTCCTGTGCCTCGGGGTGAAGTGCCAACACCTGGGCATATCCTTCAGGGTCGAGCTGTTCGAGCTGGTCGTAGAGGTCACCAATCTCCTCCGGGTCCAGGCCGATGCCGCCCCCGGTCACCAGTTCCGTCAGGAAGTCACGGAACGCCGGGTCGAACTTGGGGTCCAGGGGGCCTTCGTCGACGGCCCAGTCGGTGATGAGCGTGATGAAGGAAGAGCGCACGGGGCCCGTGACGCCGGTCGGCGGGTCCTCCTGCAGGTTCTCGTGGAACGCCGAGATGTCCAGGAGGAACCGGAAGTCCGTCAGGTCCCCCTCGATGAGTACCTGGGCGACCGCGTCACCGCCGCCGAACCGCTCGGCCAGGAACGTGATGTCCTCGTAGCTCTCCGTGTTCTCCGGCAGGAAATCGGTCTGGCTGAACGTGGTGCTGACGTTGGCCGCACCCCAGAACGCAAACACGCTCACCACGGCCACGATACCCAGGAACGTGCTCGGGTGGCGGCTGATCGTGGCACTCATGCGGCCCACGAGGGCGCCGACGCCGGGGATCGCGTCCGCCATGGCACGGTCCTGGAGCTTCTTGCCCCGCGCCGCGCGCCGACGGTCGAAGAGCACGCGCCCCGCTGGCACCAGGGTCGTCATGACGAGCCAACCGGAGAAGACGCCCACCGCGGCCACGATGCCGAAGTCCTGGATCGGCGGCAGGCTGCTCGTGACGTTGGTGGCAAAACCGACCATGGTCGTACCCGCCGCCAACAGGAGAGGCAGGCCACTGTGGCGCACCGCGTTCTCGATGGCGGGGCTTGGCGCCTCGCCGCCCGCGATGTGCTCCCGGTAGCGCCCCGTCACTTGGAGGGCGTAATCGACGCAGAGACCGATGAGCAGCACCGGGATCATGAGGGCCAGCGGATTGTCCGCGCCGATGAGACCGATGCCGCCCGGGCCCAGGTAGCCCTGCGCGCCGAAGGTCCAGACGATCGTCAGGATGAGGCCAAGGATCGACAGGGCCACGTCGCTGCCGGTCCGGTAGAACACGACCAGGACGACGAGGATGATCAGCAGCGCCGCGCCCATCAGCAGGTTCGTACTCGTACCCTGGGCCTCCGTGGTCTCCTGGTTCAACTTGGCGCCGCTGAAGCTCCGGGTCAACGTCTGCTCCTGCTGGGCCGCATCCAGCGACTCCTCGATGGCCAGCTGCGCCCGCTCCAATGCTCCATCCGAGCCGGCCGACGTGTCCAGGGTGATGAGCCCCAACGCCGCCACCGCACGGCTGCCTTCACGGGCGACGAGCTGCTCGAAGACCGGCGCGAACGCCGCCGGCGCCGCCGCCACGGCCGCATCGATGTCCGCCCGCGTCGCATCGCCTGGAGGGCCACCCAACAGGGCCGCCAGGACATGGGCATAACTCGACACGCCGTTCTCGGCCACCAGGTCCACTACGTCGCCGTCCGCCGCAGCCGCACCGATGAGGTCCAGGACCTCCTGCGCCGCCGCCGGATCGAACAGGTCCACACCCGGCTCCGCCCGCACGATCAACTGGACGACAAGGCTCTGCTGCGAGCCCCCGAAGTCCTCCTGGATCTTCTCCTGCGCCACCGCCAACTCGCTGCCCGGCGGTAGGAACGACTCCGCCTGATCACCCTGCGGCGCCTCCGTGAGCGTCATCCCGAACAGAAGGGCCCCCGTCAGGAGCGCCACGATACCGAGCGCCACCCACGGCGCACGCCCAGCGAGCTTGCCTTGCAGCGCGAACAGACCGGCCACGCCACCCGACGCAGGTAGGGGGTTGGAAAGCTTGCGTTGCCGCCCCGGAAGGCGACGAGAACAGAAGGGAGGAAGAGGGAGGGGAAGGAGGGAAACGGAGTTCTCTTCGAGAGAGGCGACCGCTTAGTAGAGCGGGATGTAGCCGATCTCGTCGTTGATCGCCGCGTTGGTCTGGGGCGTCAGGATGAACTCGAGGTAGGCCGCCACGATGCCGCTGGGCTCGCCAACGGTGACGTAAAAGAGGCTGCGGGCACCGTCGTAGTTGCCGTCGACGATCTCTTCCTCGTAGTCGAGCGTGCCGTCGACGAGGTTGTTGGCGTACGTGGCGTCAGCGTTGTCGAAGCCCAGGAGGGTGAGGCCAGCGGCGTCGGCGGTGCCGATGCTGCTGAAGCCAAGGGCGTTCGCGTCGCCTTCGACGGCGCTCTCGACAGCGGCGTTGCCTTCCTTCTCGATCATGTTGGGCAGGTTGCCGGTGGTGGCCTGGGACTCGGAGTCACAGAAGCCGACGTTGGCGCCCTTCTTGTCGCCGAGGAGGCTGTTGCAGAACACCTCGGAGGTGCCGCCCTTGTCAGCGCGGTCGTAGACGACGATCTCTTCGCTGCCGCAGCCGAAGCCGTAGGTGGCGGAGTCGCGAGCGTCGAGGTGGGCCTCGAGTTCGTCCCAGCTGATGGTGGTGTCAGCGTCCGTGTCGGTGATGGCCGCGAGCGCGTAGCCGGACTTGCCGCCGTTGGCGCCGTAGATGTCGCGGAGCTCGTCCTGGAGCAGGCCGACCTGGCCGGCGCTGGCGCCGGTGTTCAGGCAGTTGCTGCTGCTGACGATGGGGATCACACCGTCGTCGCCGAGCTTGGTCTGCACGAGGTTCTGGCCGATGTCCTTGCCGGCGGAGCCGTCACAGTCGGGGTAGGTCTCCAGCTCGGAGGTCGTGGTGACCTTGGAGCGGGCGCCGATGTCCAGGGCGCAGGTGCCGACACCCTTCAGGCCGAGGGTGGAGCCACCCTGGCTGAGGTCGAAGCAGATACCGGGGTTCTGGGCCTCGAAGAGACCGGTGCCGATCACCGTGAAGGGGTGGACGGTGGTGGAGCCGCCGATGGACACACAGTCACCGGAGACAGAGGTGTTGCCCAGGCTGTCCTGGGCGTTGTCCTGGAAAGCACCGAGGAACACGCCGAGACCGACGGCGGCGCCGGCGGCAACGAGCACAAGCATCAGGGTAGCGACGACGGGGCTGACCGCCTTGGCGTCCTGCATGAACTTCTTCATCATGGTAGGTTCTCCTTGTCTGCTCCCGGAGTCTGAGTGCTCCCGGAGTTGGCGCTCGATCCGGGTGGGTATCATGGGTCTTCTCAGGGTAGTTGTCGCCGATTCCCGTTTCTCATGCGTAGGGCCGGAGTCGCTTGGGTGCTCATGAGAGGCCCCGTGGTCCACGATTCTCTTGCTTCTCTGGTGGAACCGGTTAACGTCAAGAGCCACAAGGGTCGCGGCGTCCGTGTCGTCCCTTCATTCCGGCGTGCAGCAGGCCAGCAGGATCCAGAACCCGAGCGGGACCGTTCGCCGCGCTGTGGGGCCTCGCCCTCCGGATGCTGAGACGGTCAAGCGCCGCATCGAGGCGTTCGCCAAGCAGCATGCGCCCAAGGAGGAGATCTCAGAGAAGCTGCTGCTCCAGTCGGAGATGGGGTACATGCGTGGACTCATGTCGGCGGGCCGCCGCACGGTGGACGTCACGTACCCTGTGAACCCGCCGTACAGTTTCATCAACATCCGTTTCGACGAGGACGCGGGGGAGTTCCAGTACCAGGTGAAGGAGCCGAGCCTGCGGCCGGGCGAACTCGACATCATCCAGGACGTGAAGGAGAAGATGGAGGCCCAGACGGACCAGGAGGAGCTTCCCGTGGTGGACCTGGGCAACCTGTCGGAGTCCCCGGAGATGCAGAAGTACCTGCGGCGCAAGTTCGACGAGGTCGTGGACCTGTACGACCTGGACGTGCCTGCGCGGCGCCAGCGCACCCTGTTCTACTACCTGCAACGGGAGCTGGTGGGCCTGGGCAAGGCGGACGCGGTGCTGCGGGACCCGTTCATCGAGGACGTCTCCTGCAACGGCCACGGCGTCCCCCTGTACGTCTTCCACCGGGTCTTCGGCTCCATGAAGACCAGCGTGCTCTATGAATCGGAGCTGGAGCTCAACCGGTACATCCTGAAGCTGGCGCAGACGGCGGGCAAACACGTCTCGATCTACCAGCCGATCCTCGACGCCACGTTGCAGGACGGCAGCCGCATCAACCTCACCCTGGGCACGGAGGTGACCCGCAAGGGCAGCACGTTCTCCATCCGTAAGTTCCAGCAGGACCCCATCAGCCCCATCGACCTCATCCAGTTGGGCTCCATGAGCGCGCACCAATGCGCGTACCTCTGGAGCCTCATCGAGGCGAAGCGCTCCATCCTCGTCTCCGGCGGCACGGCGAGCGGCAAGACGACGCTGCTCAACGCGCTGGGCATGTTCATCCGCCCGGAGGACAAGATCGTCAGCATCGAGGACACACCGGAGGTCCACCTGAGCCACACCAACTGGATCCAGTCGGTCAGCCGCGCCGGCTACGGTATCGGTGGCGGTGGCAGCGGCGGGGACGCGGGGGCCATCAGTCTCTTTGACCTCTTGGTGGCGGCGCTGCGTCAGCGGCCGGAGTACGTCCTGGTGGGTGAAGTGCGTGGCAAGGAGGCCAGCACGTTGTTCCAGGCGATCTCGACGGGCCACGCGGCCATGGCGACGATCCACGCGGCGAGCTTCGAGGAGCTTCTCAACCGCATCGAGAACGACCCCATGAACATCCCGCGCGCGCTGATCGAGGCGCTCGACACCGTGATCTTCCCCGGCCAGGTGATCGCGAACGGCAACCGCGCCCGCCGCCTCCGGCTGGTGACGGAGGTGATCGAGATGGACCCCGCGTCCAAGAACATGATCACCAACGATGTCTTCGCGTGGCGGCCCGAGAAGGACGACATCCGTTACCTGGGGCGCAGCTTCGTCTTAGAGCGCATCGGCAAGGCCCAGGGCCGCAGCATCGACCAGGTGACCGCCGAGGTGGAGCGCAAGGCGGCCTACCTCAAGATGATGCAGGACGCCGGCATCAATTATTTCAAGGACGTCACCAAGCAGATTAACGCCTATTACCTCGACCCGGACCACGCGGTGGAGCAGTTGGCGGCCAAGCTCCCCACACCCCCCGGAGGCTTCTAGATGGCGGGGCGGGCGACGACCAAGACCAAGAAGGCCAGCCGTCGCCCCCAACGCCCGAAGCTGGATTCCAAGGAGAAGAAAGCGTCGAAGGTGGCCGAGAAGGAACGCAAGAAGCAGCAGGAGGCCGAGAACGGCACCGACTTCGAGCGCTGGTTCCTCGAGCCCTACAAGGCGTTCTGCTACCGTGCCCTGGGCGAGCGTTTCGACCAGAAGGAAAACCGGAGCCTGGCACAAAAATTGAAGCAGGCCGGCTTCAACATGACCCCGGGCCTGTTCCGCTCCATGGCCTTCATCACGGCCGGCCTGGTCTTCGTCGGCGTCACCGGACTGGCGATGCTGAGCTTCGGCGGCCTCATCGGCGGGGCCCTATGGCCCGCCTGGGCCCTCGGCGCCGGCGTCGTCGGCGGCGGCATGACCGCCTTCATGTTCCCCTCCGTCGTCGGGACGAAGATTAGCAACCGCAAGACGGCGCTGGAGAAGGAGCTCCCGTTCAGTCTCAGCGAGCTCGCGGTGCTCGCCTCCATCGGTCTGTCCCCCATCGCCCTCATCCGCCGCATGGCGCAGCGGAGCCATGACCCCGCCATGACGGGCGAGTTCCGCAAGGTGGTCTTCGCCACAGACGTCCAGGGCAAGGACCTCATCACCGCGCTCGCGGAAGTGGCGAAGGAGAGCCCCAGCCCGGCGCTCCGTGAGACGTTCTGGGACCTGGCCAACATGATGCACCAGGGCGGCGACCTGGATGCCTATCTGCGCAGCCAGAGCGACAAGGTCCTCGAGTTCAAACGGGAGGGGCAGAAGCAGTTCATCGGCAAACTGGGCACCTACGCGGACATGTACGTCAGCGTCGTGCTCATCGGCGTCATGTTCCTCGCCGTCGGTGCGTTCATGATCGACGCGTTCGGCACCAGCGCTGGCGGCCTGTCCGCCGAGCAGCTGCTCCTCATCCTGACCTACGGCATCGTGCCCCTCGTGGTGATGGTGCTCGGCATCCTGCTCTCGACGGCGTACAGCAACCAGGAGTGACCATGACCTCGACCCGTTTCCTGGCCCTCGTTGCAGCGGCCATGCTGCTGGCGGCCCCGGCCGCGCTGGCCCAGGATGAAGCGACCGCAGGCGTCGTCCTGAACCCGGACGAGACGGACGGCCCCATCGTCACCGTCCTTGCACCTTTGGCGGGCGGTTTTGCCATCAACACGACGCCGATCATCATCGTCGAGTTCGCGGACCCGGATGGCGTCGATGTCGGCAGCGCCGTGCTGCGCGTCAACGGGCTCGACGTGAGCGACCTGGAGGAGCAGTACACAGTGACCGAGACGGGGCTGGAGTACCGCGTGCCGGGACTGTTCGCCATGAAGCTCGGCAACCAGACGCTCAACCTGACCGTCGCCGACAACGCCGGCAACACGGTGGAGGTGGGCTGGCACTTCACGGTCGACCCCAGGCACGGCCAGACGGGCGGCGGCCTCAGCCTGCAACAGATCGGGCTCCTCGTGCTGCTCGTCTTCGTGGTGCTTGTGGCAGCGGCCGCCGGCACGCTCGTCTATTTCCAGAAGACCCGGAACTTCAACCTCCGCAAGTGGTTCCGCCGCAACCCTGTCCAACGGGAGTACCTGGTGCTCTACGTCCCCGCCGCGCTCGGCGCCCTGGCACTCATCTTCGGCCTGCTCGCCCTGGGCTCCTGGGAGGACCGTCCCCGCTGGGCGACCGAGTACGTGCTCCTTGGCGCCGCGGCCCTGGGCAGCCTGCCGTTCGGCCTCGACCTGCTCGCCCAGAAGCGCCGCAAGGCCGCCTTCGAGGCCGGCTTCGCCCAGTTCCTCTTCGAGCTGGCCGACGCCGTGCGGGGCGGCATCGACCCCCTGAAGGCGGTCAAGGAGCTTGCCAAGACCGAAACCGGCGTCCTAGGGCGCCACCTGCGCGTGGCCGCTGACGGCATCCGGCTGGGTCGCCCCTTCGAGGTGGTCATGGCCAACCTGGCCCGCCCCACCAAGAGCCCCCTGATCGAACGCTACGCCAGCCTTGTGGGCGAGGCATCCGGCATGGGCGGCGAGATCGCCTCCATCATCTACCGGGCCGCCAAGGACATGGACGAACTGGTGAAGATCGAAGCCGAACGGAAGCGGCAGTTGCAGACGCCCGTGGTCACCATGTACATCGCATTCGGCGTGCTGCTCATGATGATCAACAGCCTGATGGGCTTCGCCCCGAGCCTCGGCGAGGTCGACGCGTCTGCCCTAGGCGGTGGTGACGGCGTGACCCGCGCGGCACCCAAGATGGACCTCTCCACCCTGGAGGACCGGTTCTTCCACCTGGTGCTCATCAACAGCCTCGGCGCCGGGTTGCTGGTGGGTTCGTTCACCAGCGGCAAGCTCCAGTACGGCATCCTGCACGCGGCGATCATGGGTGCGATCGCCGTGGCGGCCTACGTGTTCGTCATCGTGCCCCAGTAGGCGCGCCCCGGCCCACCGCGCCCTTAGCAGTCGTAGCCGGTGTAGATGTCGCTGCCCTTCATGCCGTACCGGTCGGTCACGGTGAGCGTCACGTCGAACAGGTTGCCACCGGCGCCGTCGCAGTTGGCATCGATGTCGCTGGCGGCCACCTTGCGGCCCGCTTCCGTGTAGTCGTCGCCGTCCGGCGCACCCACGTACTGGTCGATGGCCCAGTCCCAGGCGACGATGGCGGTGCCCAAGGGGTGGTCGGAGAGGCTGCCGTCGAGGATCTGCACGTCACTGTAGCCGGTGCCCAGGTCCACGTTCTCGATGCGGATCACCGGGATCGCCGTGGGCGGGATGAACGTGCGTTCGAACGTGTTCTGGTAGCCCGTGAAGAGCTCCAGCGTGATGGGCTGGGCCGTGGTGACCATCACAGGCGCGGCGGGGAAGTCCTTGTCCGTCGTGTTGGTGAGGTCGAAGGCGACCTCCAGGCGCTCCGACGGTTGGATGTCCAAGGGGTCGACGAGCGTGTAAGCACTGCCGTCCGTCGTGACCGGGCTGCCGCTCACGGTGCGCGTCACCGTGTAGTTGATCGCCACTTCGCCGTTGACGGTGAAGTGGAACAGCTCGGAGGGATCGGCGTGCAGGTTGGCGACCTGGAACGTGAGGGTGTCCCAATCGCCGTCCGCGTCCGTGTCCACGGGCTCGATGCCGGTCACCTGGAGCTTCTCCAGACTACGCGCCAGGTTGGCCCGCTCCGCCTCCTGGGTCGCCTGCTGCTGGTCGAGCACGAAGGCACCCAGCCCCGCCGCGGCGGCGGTGACGATGACGATGAGCATGAGGGCGCCGACGATCTCCGAGGCTGCCCGCTGGTCACGCAGGAAGGACGGACGCATGGCGTGGACCCAGCGGCGCCGTGGCTTAGGGCTGGCCACAAGAGAACCGTACGCCACCATAGAGGACCCGAGAAGCAAGAGGCTCGGCGGTTTCTCTTGTGAGGCTTGGGTGTCAAGGGGTCGGCCTGAAGCCACCTGCTTCTCTGGAAATCCTCGATGCCGGTACCTGTGGACCTGCCTGGCCTGGACCAGTTCATCGAGGAGGTCCCCGACGGACGCATCCTGGTCCTGGAGGGCAGCATGGATCCGGCCTCCAGCCACCTGGCGCTGCACCTGGCCACCCGTGCTGCCCGCGCCGGCCGCGCCGTGACGTTCGTCTCCACCCGTACCGGTGAACCGGCGCAGCGTCCTGAGATCGTGGGCGGGGGCCCTCTCCAAGTGGCCGAACAGGTGCCTTGGATGGAGCTCAACGACCACGCCGGCACAGGGGACGTGGTGGTGGACAGTTTCTCCTTCTCGGCGCTCGACGTCGCGGACCATGAGCTGGCCAGCGGCCTCGGCAGCCTTCGCAAGCGCCTGCGCCAGACCGGCAACGTGGCGGTCTTGACGCTGGAACGGGGCATGCTGGATGCGCGCGCCGCCGCCATCGTCTACCACTTGGCCGACGGCATCATCCAGTTCCACGCCCGCGAGGACGCGGAAGGCTCGGTGCAGTACCTCCGCGTCCCCAAATGGATGGGTGGCCGCACCCACATCCGCAACATCTACTTCGAGTTCGATGGCAGCAACCTGCTCATCGACACCCGCCGCCGCGTCGGTTGACCGGCAGGACATCCCATGGAACAACCCGGCTACGAACGCTTCGGACTCATCAGCAACCCCTTCCAGGACCTCTCCAGCGAGACGTTGGACGACATCGAACTGTTCCACGTGGAACAGGAGATGGATGCCTCCTTCAACGACATGAAGCAGGAGGTCTTCGAGAAGCAGCGCAAGGCCGTGGTCGCCATGGTGGGGCCGCTGGGCGTCGGCAAGACCCAGCGCCTCCAGGTGACCTTGGCGGAAGCGGTGAAGGTGGGCGCGTTCGGCGTGTTCCACCAGTTGACCGAAGAGGTGGAATGGGTC
>JBMYRW010000012.1:0-51011 GCA_049602735.1 Thermoplasmatota archaeon | reverse complement strand
CGGCGCGCCGGCCCCTTTGTGGAACCGATCCGCCACGACCCCAACCCGGGCTTCGACGCCCACCTCGCGGAGGCGAGGAAGGTCCTGGCGCTGCCGATCGAGGTCTCCGGGCTCCACTGGCACCCGTTTGGCGTCTACGCCATCCCGCTGGCCAAGCGCACGGATGCCAGCGGGTCCGTCTGGAGCCGCCGCCTCCATCTCTGGCACCCCGCCGGCGAACCGGTCGGCCCGGCGAGCCCCTACGGTGTCCACACCCACAGCGGCACGGCGCGCAGCCACGTCTTGGCGGGCCGCCTGACCCATCACCTCTACGCCTTCGAAGCAGACCCGGAGGGCCTCTGGCAACGCGCCTGCCTCGGCAAGCCGGAAGGCCGGGCCACCCTGCTCGCCCACCTGCAAGAGGACACCACGAGCGGCACCACCCACACGCTTCCCAAGGATCAGCCGCACGGTGTTACCAAGCCGGACGACGCCTTCGCCGTCAGCCTCTTCGAACAACGGGGCGGCGAGAAGGCCCAGGAGTTCACCACCTGGCAACGCACGGACGTCCCAGCGCAACCGCCGGTGCGGCGCGGCCCCGTGCCCCTTGCCCGCGTGCAGGCGGAAGGGCTGGCCGTATTGGACCAGGTCGCCGACGAGATGGCATCGGTGGCCCCCGGATGACCACCACGCGCGAGCGCCTCATCACCGGTCTGCTCGTGTTGGTCGGCCTCATCAACCTCGCCCCGGCCGTCGGCGTCCTGTCCGCCAAGCTCCTCGCCGACGCCTACGGCATCCCGGCGCCCGAAGGCGACCTGCTCATCCTGCTGCGCCACCGGGCCATCCTGCTCGGCATCATCGGCGGCCTCACCCTCGCGGCCGCGCGTTGGCGCCACCTCCGCCCCGCCGCCATGGCTTGCGCCGGCCTCAGCATGGGGAGCTTCCTCCTGTTGGCCCTCCCGCCCCCCGGCCACGGCGACGCGCTCCGAGGCATCGTCATCGCTGATGTGATCGGGCTCCTCTTCTTGGCCGGCGCCGCCTTGGCCCAGCGGGAAGAGACCAAGGCACCGCCGGAGGCACCGGCCGCAGCGGCGGCACGTCGTTAACCCGGCGGGTCGTTGACGGCGACGTGGACATACCGGCCTGGCTGGCGCTGGCCCTGTCGGCGGCGACCCTTGCCGTCCCCTTCGTCATGCTGTTCTTCGTCCCCCGCGGACGACGCCCCGGCAGCGCCATCGCATGGCTGCTCGTCATCGCGCTCCTCCCCTGGTTCGGCCTGGCCGTCTACCTCATCCTGGGCAACCCGCGCCTGCCCCGCCAACGACGCGAACGGCAACGTGCCATGGAGGCTGAAGTGCGCGCCGCCGTCGAGGCTGCCCGATCCGACCCCGCCGCCAGCACCTGGATCGGCGCCGGACTCACCGGGGACGCGGCCTCCATCGCGGCCCTCGCCGAATCCCTGGGAGGCCTACCCGCCGTGGCCGGCAACCGCATCGACGTCCTCTCCGACTATGACGCCATGATCGCCAGCATCGCCCAGGACATCGACGATGCCCAGCGGTTCGTCCACCTCCAGTACTACATCCTGGCCATGGACGACGCCACCGAGCCCGTCCACGCCGCCATGGAACGCGCCGCCAGCCGGGGCGTCACCGTCCGCGTCCTGCTCGACCACATCGGCAGCCGTGGCTATGCCGCCCACCGGGCCATGCTGCGGCGCTTTGACGAGGCGGGCATCCAATGGCGCCACATGCTTCCCTTTCAGCCCCTGCGCGGCCGCATCGGACGCCCCGACCTGCGCAACCACCGCAAGATCGTCGTCGTCGATGGCCGCATCGCCTACGTCGGCAGCCAGAACATGATCGAACGGGCCTACCGCAAACGCCCCAGCCACGCGGTCAAGCACCAGTACCTGGAGATCGTGGCCCGCGTCGGAGGCCCCACGGTGCAGCAACTGGACGCCGTGTTCCGCATGGACTGGATGGCCGAGACCGGCGAGACCCTCACCGAGACCCCCGGGCGCGTCCACCAGGACGGCACGGCCGTCGCCCAGGTGCTGCCCGGCGGCCCCGGCCACCCCGTCGAAGAGAACCTGCGCGTGTTCAACTCCCTCCTCTACCACGCCCAAGAACGCATCGTCATCGTCAATGCCTACTTCGTTCCGGATGAGACGCTCATGATGGCGATCACCACCGCGGCCCAACGCGGCGTCCACGTCGACTTCATCACCCCCGCCAAAGGCAACCAGGTCATCCTCGCGCACGCCCAGCGCTCCTTCTACGAAGACCTCCTGGCCGCCGGCGTCCACATCCACCTGCACCCCAAGCCCTGGAACCTCCACTCCAAGACCATGACGATCGACGACGACATCGCTGTCATCGGCTCCAGCAACCTGGACATCCGGTCCTTCGAACTGAACCTGGAGGCCTCGCTGCTCTGCTACGACGAAGGCGTCGTCCGCGACCTCAGGGCCCTCGAAGCGACCTACATGGCCCAATCGACGCTGCTGAAGCCCGGCGACCTCCGCCTCCACGCCGGCCAACGCCTCGTGGACAACCTGGCAAGGCTCACCAGCAGCCTCCAGTAAGGCCGGGGCCCGGCGCCCGGGCTCGACGGGACAGACATTGCGCCGCGAAGGCGCCAGAACAGGAGAGGGGAAGGGAAGAGGGGGAAGCGTCGAAGGAGGCCTAACGGACCTTGTAGTAGGTCGCGTTGAGCTTCGACTCGTACTTCGGGCGGTGGCGCTTGACGAGCCAGTACGCCAGGAACGTGGCCAACAGCGTCTGGTGCATCGTGATGATGCCCATCCAGTTGATGAGCTCCGACGGCGACGGTGTCAAGCCACTCTCCAGCATCCATCTCAGGAAGCCGCGATGGGTCTCCACCTCATAGGCGAAGATGACGTCCGCGATGCCGACGATCGACATCCACCAGATGAACGCCAGGCCGAAGATGCCCATAGAGAACGCCATCGGGCTCTCGATGGGCCGCCTGGCCTTGCCCTTGTCGATGAAGGGGATCAACATGATGGCCACGAAGGCGACGTTGACCAGGATGGTGCCCAGGAACTTGGTGTCGATGAGCACGTCAGGGCCGATGGGCAGCGGGTTGTAGATCGGCCACTTCGCCAGGAAGATGGGGCCCAGGGACCACAGCAGGTACCAGTCCGGCTTGACGAACGTCGGGGGCTTCGTCATGTCGTAGCCCGGGTGCAGCGGCGGCGGGAAGATGGCGATGAGCGCGAAGATGGCGCCCATCATGAACGAGATGATGGCACCGTCGCGCACCAGCTCATGACCAAAGGGGATGCCTTCGACCGCCTTCTGCTTCTTTGGGGGGCCGCGCTGCTCCTCGAGCTTCGCCTTGGCCTCCACATACAGGTTGGTGAGTTCACTGAGTTTCATGATCCATCTCCAACATCAATGAGGTTCGGCCATCCCTTGCAGCCAGACGATGAACATATGGAGCACCATCAATCCGAAGAGGACGAAGGGCAGGATCCACACGTGCAGCACGTACATGCGCGGGATGAGACCCGCGTTGATGTCCGTGCCACTGAACATGATCTTCGAGAGCGTCTCGCCGAGGACCGGGATCGACCCGAACATGTTCTGTCCGATGGTCGCCGCCGCGATGGCGAGCTGGTCCGCCGGCAGCAGGTAGCCGCTGTAGGCGAAGAAGAACGTGATGCCGATGAGCGCCACGCCGAGCACCCAGTTGAGCTCGCGGGGCTTCTTGTAGGCGCCCACGAAGTAGACACGCATCATGTGCAGGAACACACACGCTGTCATCAGGTGGGCTCCCCAGTGATGGACGCCACGTAGGACGTACCCGAGGGTCACTTCCTCCATGATGAACTGCACCGAGTCACGCGCCGTGAACACCTCTTGGGGTTCGTAATGGGGCACGTAGTAGAGCGCCAGCAGCACGCCGCTGACGGTCAGGATGATGAAGCTCACGAACGCCAGGCCGCCCAGACAATAGAGGGGGTACCAGTACCAGATCGTCTGCAGCTTGTAACGCTCCGAGTGGCTGCGGGGCAGCTGACGGTTGATGCTGAGGCTGGCGCGCTTGGCCGCATCGATGTGGTTGCGGATGCGGATGGAGTCGTCCAGGTAGGCCAGCATCATCAGGTAGAAGCGGGCGACGAAGCCGAGCTTCTTCTCCTTGGCCAGCGCCTCGTAGGCGCGCTTGCCCTGCTTGTGGGCGCGACCTTCGTCGCTCACAGGGGCACCTCCGAGAGGGCGAACTCACTGCCGCTGCCGGCGGTGTCGGCGCCGCGGTAGGCGTCCTGGATGAGCTTCTCGACGCCGACGATGGCATCCGGGTAGGAGGTGCCGTCGTCGCCGGTGGCCGCGCCGATGGCGCCTGTGATGACGTTCAGGGGCGCGGGCGGCGGCGTGCCGGGGACGTTCTTGGCCAGGTCGTAGATGTCGTACTGGCCTTGGTGGCAGGGGCAGAGGATGCGGCCATCCAGGGCACCGTCCTCGTCGTAGTCGGGCTGGTCGAGGCTGCCACCGAGGCTGCCGTTCCAACCGACCGTGCAGCCGAGGTGCTTGCACTTGCCGTCGTAGATGAGAAGCGCGTTGTCCGGCTCCGTCGGGTGCTGGATGGCGTGCTGAGCGGTGTTGTAGCCCCGTTTCTCGGTGCTCGCCTCCAGCTGGGCCTTCTTGACCTTGTAGACCACGGCGGGCAGGAAGTTCCACTCCGCCGTCACCACGACCGGCGTCTCGCCGGCCAGGTCGGCCACCGTGATGGGGATCTTGGCGTTGGTGTCCGGGTCACGGCGCACCACTGGACCGGAGCCGCCGCCACCGATGGCATCAGGGGCCACGGCGGGCAGGAGCTGGGCCAGGGTGCCCGGGATGAGCGCGCCGGCGACCGCCAACTGGACGTTGCGGCGGATGAAGGAGCGGCGGCTCAGGATCGACTCGGGCTTCTCGTAGGGCTCGTCCGGCACGTAGTCGGCCGGCGGGACGCCATCGCTGGACTTGGTCATGAAGCGGAACCCCCTCCACGGCGGCTGGCGCCACCGTGGATCCGGCCTACGGCCTGGGCTGCAACTCCGACCTCGCTGCGCTCAGTCATGGAGTTGCACCCCCTCATCCTCCCACTTGCGGAAGCGGCGCTTGGCCACGGTGACGTGGTCCATGAAGTAGCGCTGGTAGAGGAGCGTGATGAAGCCGAGGCAGAAGAACGTGCACGCCAGCCAGAAGGAGATGATCGACTGCTCGTTGGCCAGGACGTTGCCCAGGGGCAGCTCCGCGATGCCCGGATGGCGGTCGGTCGCCTGGTTGGCGCCGTTGCCGATCGCGACGAAGACCAGCAGCATGAACACGAGCTCGATGGCGGTCAACGCCAGGATGCAGAAGCCGATGATGGCGGGCCGCGGCGCCGGGCTGTCGCGGATGACCGCGCCGGGCGTCTTGTTGGTGGGGACTTCGAGGCCCATGGTCACCGGTCCTTCTTGTCCGTGTTGTGGGGGTTGCTGTAGCGCATGTAGACGTAGGTGAACGCCATGATGAACGCCATCCCCGTCAGGGCCACCAGCCCGATCCAGTACTGTTGGAGGCTGACACCGAACTCCTTGTGCTCTTCGCCGTGGGCCGCAGCACCAGGCAGGGCGTGGCTGGAGTCGGTGAGGTACCAGCCGACACGGTGCACCTCGTCGGTGGCATCGGCGGCACCGCTGCCGTCGACGTCGTTGACCAGGAGGTCGAAGACGGCGACACCATCATGGGGCGCGGTCCAGGTGACGGTCCACTGGGTGCTCGCGGGGTCCACGTGCGTCGCCTGGGTGCCGTCGTCGCTGGGCTGGCTGTTGCCGTCGACCCCTTCGAAGGTACCGGCGGAGGCCCGGATGTTGAAGCCGGCGTGGTTATCGGCTTCCGGAGCGTTCTGCTCCATGAGCTTGATCGTGATCGTGTACACGGCGTCCGCTTCGTAGGCGTTGCCGGCGATGCCGACGCCGTCGGCGTCCGTGATGCTCCAGGAGACGATGCCACCGTCGGTGACGGCGTAGGTGTGGTCGCCGTGGCAGGCGACGCATCCTTCCTCCTCGAAGGCGGCCGGGTCAGGGGCGTTCCCGTTGTGGATACCACTGCTGAAACCCGCGCCGAGCGGGCTCGCCGCTAGGACCGCGACCGCGGTCAGCAGCAGCGCTGGAAGCCATTTTCTTACCTGGGCCGAGGCGGGGCTCGGGGTCACGTTCGCGGCCAAGAAGGCCCTTGTTAAAAGCGCAACGTTGGGGCAGGTGGCGGAAACGGCCGGCCCCCCTCCTGTTGGAACCGCCCCACGGGCTGCTGGCAGAGCTTAAGAAGCGGACCCCTGTGCGCGGCACCACCATGGCCGAGAGCAAGCGCGAGGAGATCGCGCCGGACACTGTCAACATCGACGCGGACGAGGAGGCCCAGAAGCGCCGCGACCGCATCACCATGATCATCTTCTTCGCTGGACTGCTGGGCGCCGTCGGCCTCATGGTCCTCATCGCGAAGTTCCTCTCCGGCAGTTAGGCCTCCCCGGCCCGCCGTCCTCGTTCTCCTTCCCCACGCTTCTCTGATGGATCCCTAGCGCTCAGCGTCAGCGCTCGCGCTACGCATTCTTCGTTCTTCCTTGATGGGACAACAGAACAGGGTCGAGCAGGAGAGGGGAGAGAGTGGACGGAGAAGGGGAGAAGGAAAGAGGTGCAGGGCCGGACTAGTGGCCGCCGCCACCGCCACCGAAGGCGAGCTTGGCGGTGTGGCCCAGCTCCTTGAAGCCGGCGCCTTCGCCCCAGAACTCGAAGCCGGAGTCGCCGCCGAAGAAGCCACCGATGATGAACACCGCGGCGATGAGCACCGGCGTGACGGTGCGCATCATCCAGACCAGCGAGCTGCCGATGCGGCTCTTGAGGCCACGGTCGAGTTCCTTGCCGACGCCCGGGGCCACCCAGCCACTGAAGAACGTGGTGATGGCCACCGCGATGACGATGAAGACGTTGACCGCCACCTCGTCGTACAGGGTCAGGAAGTGGGTGTTCAGGCTCGCCAGGATGCCGAACGTGTACGTGATGATGCCCATGAAGAGCGCCGCCTTCTTGCGGGCGACGCCCAGGTTGTCCACCATGACGCTCACGGGCACCTCCAGGAGGCTGATGGCGCTCGACAGGGCCGCGAAGAAGAGGCCCAGGAAGAACACGCCACCCACGAGGCGTCCGACGACGTCGCCCATCTGGAGGAACGCGTTGGGCAGGGCGATGAACGCCGTGCCGAAGCTGCCGGTGAGGGCCTCCTGGATCGTCGGGTCGCTGCTGGTGAGCAGGCCCGTGAAGGCGAGCACCGGGAAGATCATCATACCGGCCATGACGGCCACGCCGGTGTCGGCGAAGCCGATGGTCAGACCGTCCTTGGTGACACTCTGCTTCTTGTCCATGTAGCTGGCATAGGTGAGCATGGCACCCTGGCCAAGGGACAAGGAGAAGAACACCTGACCGACCGCCGCGCTGACGTTGGCCGGGCTCAATTCCGAAAAGTCGGGCTTGAAGATGGCCGAGTAGCCAGCGCCCATGCCGTCCTGGAACAGGCTGTAGACGATGATGCCCGTGACGATGGCGAACAGGGCGGGCATCATGAAGACGCTCGCCTTCTCGATGCCGCCACTGACACCGCGGGCCACCACGAACACCGTGAACAGCGTCACGATGCCATGGAAGAAGACCGTCCAGGGACCGGTCTCAACAGAACTGAACAGGGTGGTGGGGGCATCCCACCAGCCGTCACGAAAGGTCTCGGCGAAGAAGCGCAGGGCCCAACCGGCGAGCACCGTGTAGAAGAACATCACGAACACGGCGCCCATCATGGCGAAGACACCGGCGATGCGCCATTTCTTGCCATGTTCGCCGCCCAGCTTGCGGAAGGCGTTGACGGGGCTCGAGTTGGCGAGCTTGCCGAGGCTCATCTCACCGAGGATCGCCGGCAGACCGACGAGGAACAGCAGGATGAGGTAGACGAACAGGAAGGCCGCGCCGCCGTTGTCGCTCAGTTCGCGAGGGAAGCGAAGCAGGTTGCCCAGGCCGACGGCGGAACCGACGGCGGCCATGATGAATCCGAAGCGGGAGTTCCACTCACCGCGTGCACCAGCCATGGTCTTGGACCTCCTCAGGCGCTCTCCGCGTCAGGCGTGTCCTGGACCGCCTCGAAGGCGGTTGCTTCACCCGAGAGCGTCGCCGTGAAGGCGAAGCCGTTGCCGGCCAGGGGGCCGCTGGGGGCCTCCGCGGAGACCTCCACGATGATGGGCATGTCCCAGGAGATCGACTTCGCGTCAGCATCGGCCTGGGTGCCGTCGAGCTCCTCGGGCGCCATGCCCCAGGTGTTCTCGATGGTGATCGTGGCCTGGGCGCTGCCGGCGCCGGGGCCGAAGCTGATGGCGCCCGTGGCGGTCTCGGTGGAGCCGTCGGGGCCGGTCAGCAGCACATTGATGGTGCCGGAGCCGCCCGCGATCGCTTGGCCGGTGCCGTCCACCACGACGGTGAACGAGGCGCCGATGGCGTTGGCGGGGACCTCCCATTGGAAGGCCACGGGGCTGGCACCCACGTCGCCGGTCTGTTCGGCCAGGGCGACGGTGGTCTCGGGGAACGTGTAGTGGTTCGCGCCGTCTTCGTAGGTGGCGATGCCGACCAGGGTGGCCACGACGGCCACCACGCCGACGACGGCGATGGCGATGTCAACCTTCTGCATGGTCTCTCGGCGCGGCACGTGGCCCACTTCAAAAGACGTTTGTCGTCGCGCCGGGAGAATCCGGTGGCCCTGGGGTGCCGAGCGGGCGGCCCTCAGCCCCCGTTCTCCTTATGAGGTGGGCCAGAGTGGGCGGCGGCATGGCCAAGGAGATCCCCGTCGAGGAGCACATGGAGCGGCAACTGGCCGCCGGGCGCAAGGTGATCGCCACCGACGCCCAGAGCCGTGCCCTGTTCGCGCAGCTCAAGAGCGAGTGCCCCGACGTGGGTGAGGACGACCTGGTGCGGGCCTTTGCCACCCCTGGTTTTGGCACCAAGAACGTGGAGGCCGCCGTGGTCGCCACGGTGCACCAGAAGCAGTACAACGCCCTCAACCCCCGGCCTCCGTACCAGGACGTCTACGAGCACCTGCTACCCAAGGAGCTGGTGGACGAAGTGCGCAGCGACCCCGAGTACCGGGCCCAGTTCGCCGAGCTGCTCGCCGAGATCGAAGAGGAGTTCGACGAGGACGGCGGCATCACGGACGATGACATGCGCGCTGAAATCAAGGACGCCCTCGCGTAGGCGGCCCGGCGGCGCGACGAGGCAGAGGCACAGGACGATCCATGCAGGTGGTCCGCGAGCCCGACATCCAGGTGGCCAAAGACTTCCTCCAGGAGGAGTTCGCGGCCCTCGGCGAGCGGCGCGGCCGTCTCGTCCAGGTGGTGGCGGAGTGCTCCATCGCCTACCAGGGCCGCGCCCGCTCCATGCTGCACCGGGGCGAGCGGCTGCTGCTCTTCAAGCCGGACGGCACGTTCCTGGTCCACACGGCCGCCAAGGCGAAGCCTGTCAACTGGCAGCCCCCGGGCGCGGCGTTCGAGGTCGCCATCGAGGACGACGTGCTCGTGCTCACGGCGTACCGCGCCAAGCCGGAGGAGATGGTCCGCGTGACGTTCGACGAGGTTCGCCTCCTGTTGGCGGTCCCTTTGCGCGATGAGGCGGAGCTGGCCCTGGTGGGCAGCGAGGACGACCTCCAGGCCCTCCTGTTCGCCCGCCCGGAGCTGGTGGAGGAGGGGTTCGTACCTCGTCGTCGCGAACGGGACTCCAAGCGGGGGTTCTACGACCTGGACGGCGACGACGCCACCGGCCGGCGGCTCATCGTCGAGATCAAGCGCACCACGGCCGGCGTCAAGGAGGCCCAACAGCTCTGGCGGTACGTCGAGCGGCTACGGGGCGAGGGCACGGCTGCCGGCGACGCAGCGACCCGGGGCATCCTCATGGCCCCCCGCGTGGCCGACAAGGCCCGCGCCCTCCTGGGCGACCACGGCCTGGAATGGAAGGAGCTCGACTGGGACGAGCTGTTGCCGAAGGTGGAGGCGATGCGCCGCAGCGGCCAGGCGAGCCTCACCAAGTTCGGTTGAGCACCCGCCAAAAGAACGTGGAGAACGAAAAGGGAAAGGTGCAGGGTGCCGGGGGCCTGCCTCAGGAGGGCGGCACGGGGGTGCCGTCGTTCAGGTACGTCCAGCCTTCCGGAGGCAGCCAGTTGTAAAAATGGTGGATGAACAGCTCCGCTTCCTGTTGGGCGGTCAGGCCGAAGAAGCCGGCGGACTCGTCGGCGAGGTAGTTGAAGATGCGCCAGCACACCGAGGCGTCATCTTCTGCCATGTTGGCCTGAACCGTCGTCTGGTTGAGTCCAAGTGTGCGCGGCGAAGGGCCATCGCTGCGGCCCCACTTGATGTCAGCGCAGTCCGGAGGACCGACCACGAGGCTCAGGCCACTACCGAGGGTCTGGGTGTTGCTCCATTGCAGTTCGCCCTGGATCAGCGTCGGCGGCTGTTCGAGCACGGTGACGAAGTTCGTGGCCTGGTTGCCCACGTCGTTGCAGGCATTCAGGCCGATGTGAGCCCCGGCAGGGCCGGTGCCGACGCGGAGGCTGCATTCGATGAACGCCGTATGCTTCTCGAAGTCGACGCGAGGCGCCGTGCCGGGCTCCTCTTCCAGGAGGATCTTGACGACATCGGGCTTGTCGACGCCGGCAACCACCGTGGTGCTCTGTTGGGCGCTGCCCCAGCCGAGCTTCTCGGCCTTGATGAAGTAGGTGCCAGGTTCCAGGCCGGCGAAGGCGAAGGCGCCTTCCGGGTTGGTCTCCGAGACGAGGGGGTCCGCGCCGCCGGGCAACGGGACGGTGATCGTCACGCCGGGGATGGGGCGGATGGCGGGGTCGACGACGACGCCGCGGATGACGCCGGTGTTGCTCGTGGCCTCCACGTCCAGGTCGTCGAAGACCTGCTCTTGGGCATCATCGGTGCCGCCGTCGCCGCCGCTGTCGGAACAGCCGGCCAGGGCGACCGCGACCAGGAGGAGGGACAGGGCTCGGGGGCCGAACGTCATCAGGAGGAGCCGAACGTTCTGGCGTTTAAGATTTGGTGCAAACCCGCTACGGGAGACCAAGCCGTGCTACGGGGCCGCAGGGGGCGGGGAGTCCGTGAAGCGCCAGCCCTCCGGGGGCAGGTAGTTGTGGAACAGGTGGCTGAACACCTTGAACTCCTGCTGGATTGTGAAGCCAGGCCCGTTGGCGAAGCAAATCTGACCGGGCACACCGTAGCAGTTCTCAATGGCATCAGGGGGCCCCGTGCCGTCTACATCACCACTGAAGACACGAATCGCCAAGGAGGCCGTCTCGCCAACGCCTGCCTCAGCCGCCTGGGTGGCGTTGTGGAAGATGACCAAGGGCGACGGGCCCGTGACATGGGGGTCCGGGAAATTTCCGTCAAAGTTGTGCTCCAGGTCACCTTTTGAGTGCCAGAGCCACATCCGATCACTGATGGACTGTGTGGATTGCCAGACCATCTCGGACTGGACCCATTCCGGCGGCGCGTCCACATCCCAGTACTGGATGAAGTGATCGTTGGTAATGTTGCTGCCGATAGCCAGGTTGGATGCCGTGTTACCAAGACCACATACGGCGAGGAATGTCGTGCTGCATTCGATGAAACCATTGAACACGTACTCCTGGACGTAGGCGATTGCGTCCGCGTTGACCTCCAACTGGATCTTGAGCGCCAGAGGTTCGTCGACGCCGGCCACCACTTCCGTGCTCGCCTGCGCTTCGAAGTAGCCCTGCTTGGACGCCTTGACGAAGTACGTTCCAGGCGGCAGGTCACTGAAGCCGAACGCGCCGGACTCCGTCGTCATGGTCACACGCGGCTCCTGGTTCGCCACCAGCACCGACACCTCCGCATCAGCGATGGGACGGATCGCCGCATCGACGACGACGCCACGGATGACCCCCGTGGTCGCCGTCGCCTCCACTTCGATGTCGTCGAGGCCCTGGTCCACCAACGGGTCGCCGGCGTCGCCGCCCCCGCCACCGCTGTCACTGCAACCGGCCAGGGCGGTCGCCACCAAGAGGAACGTCATCCAAGGAGCGCGCATGGTCCCCGATGCCGGCGGCGTGGCTTTGACGTTTGCCGTGTTACCGACCGGTCTACACGGGTGGCACAGGTGCACCGTCCGCGTTGAACTGCCAGCCCGCGGGGGGCACGAAGTTGTGGGTCAACGTGATGAAGATCTCGAACTCCTGTTGGATCGTCACTTCCGCGATGCCGGCGCTGAAGACGCGGACCATCAGGTTGCGCGTGTCACCCAGGCCGTGCGCCGCGATGGAGGCCTCCCGTTCCGTGATGACCAACGGGGAAGGCCCCTCGGTGCTGTTGATCTGGGAGTCGATGGTGTCGCCGTCCGCCGTGTACAGGTCCTGGTACATGTTGGGGAAGGCCGCCTGGGTGCTCTGCCACACCATCTCCGACTGCAGGAACCGTGCCCCTGGGTCGACCTCGTAGACTTCCAGGAAGTGGTCGTTGGTGAGGTTGCCGACGCCGGCGATCTCACCGACAGCATTGGCCAGGCCGCACACCGCCAGCACACCCGTGCTGCACTCGATGAAGCCGTTGAACGTGAACAGTTGCACGTACGGCGCTGCCGACGGGTTGGCCTCCAAGAGCACCTTGATGGCGGCGGGTTCATCGACGCCGGCGACCACGTCGACGCTCACCTGGGCATCGTTGTAGCCGACCTTGGTGATGCGAAGGAAGTAGGGTCCGGGTTGCAGGCCGTCGAACCCGAAGGCGCCGCTGGCATCCGTCTCCATGGACAAGGCGGGGGCGCCGCCCGGCTGCGGCACCTGGACCAGGGCCCCATCGACGGGGCGGATCGCCTGGTCGACGACGACGCCACGGATGACGCCCGTGGTGGCCGTCGCCTCCACGTCGAGGTCGTCCAGGGCCTGCTGTGTCAGTTCGTCACTGCCGTTGCTGCCGTCGTCGTCCGCACATCCAGCAAGGAGCGCCGCTACCAAGAGCGTCGCCATCCACCCCGCACGCATAGCATCTGCATGACGGGGGTCCGGTTTGAACGTGCCCTCGGCCTACGCCGGCGGCGCCGGCACGCCGTCCACGCTGAACTGCCAGCCCTCCGGCGGCGCGTAGTGATGGAAGATGTGCGTGAACGTCTCGAACTCCTGTTGCAGCACGAAGCCGGGGCCGTTGAAGTTGAAGCAGCCATCGAAGAAGACAGGCCAGCCGAAGCACTCCTCGCCGGTGGTGCTGTTCCATTGGCCGTGCACCTGGTCGTCGTCGATGAGGTCCAGGTCCTCGTTGCCGTGGGCGAAGGCGCGGAACGTGATGGGCTGACCTTCCCCGATCGGGATGCCTTCCGCGTACGCGAACTCCAGGTCCGCCACCATCACGAGGGGGCTGGGACCCTGGGCGCGCCCGTATTCCAGTTGCGTGCCGCCTTCGCCGCAGTCCAGACAGTCGAAGCTCACCTGGAGCTCGTTGCCCAGCGCCTGCGTGGACTGCCAGATGGTCTCCGATTGCAGGTGTGCCGGAGGGGCGTCCGCGTCGTACTCCACCAGGAAGGCGTCGTTGCTCAGGTCGTCCGGGATGACCCCGCACACGGCGAAGCCGATGATGAACAACCGGGCGCTGCATTCGATGAAGCCCTTGAACGCGAACTCCTGGACGTACGGGCTTGTGGACGGGTTCACCGCGAGGACCAACTTGACCGGTTGGGGCTGGTCGACGCCGGCGACCACATCGACGCTCTGCTGCGTCTCCAGGTAGCCCAGCTTGGACGCCTTGACGAAGTAGCTGCCCGGTGCGAGCCCTTGCACCCCGAAGGCGCCCAGGTCGTTCGTCTTGGCCCGTAGTGGTTCGCCACCAGGGACGGGGACCTCGATGTCGACGCCCACGATGGGACGGATCGCTTCGTCCACGACCACACCACGGATCACACCCGTGTCCGACGTCGCCTGGACGTCCACGTCCTGGAGCGCCAGCTCCGCGTCTTCGTCGCCTACGCCGCTGTCGCCGCCGTCACTCGTGCAGCCTGCCAACAGGATGGCGGCGGCAACGATCCAGACCCGATGCATCAAGGCACCACCGCGGCGCCCTCGGCATAAGGGTTGCTGGCCACCAGACGGCCCTCGCAGGCCCAAGGGCACCTAGGAACCAGGATCTGCGCGTCCACGGGCGCGGGCCGCGACGGCCACCAGAGCCGCCAGCAGTAGCGCGAGGGGCGCGCCAGGAGCCTCGGCGTCATCCCAGGAGACAGTCCGGCCGTCCGCGTCGGTGGTGGTGCGGGGGCCCAGCGTGAAGGCCGCGTGGGCCACCGCCTGGGCCGTGCGCTGGTCGTTCCAAGCGGTCAATGTCACGTTGTACGTCCCCGCCGCGGCGCCGTCCTCCTTGTAGGGCCACGCCCACTGCGCGTGGACGGGGTCGTTGAGGAAGAAATGCTCGTCGTGGCGTTGCTCGAAGCGCGTCTGCACGATGCGCGACGCCTCCGTGGGCCCATCGATGGTGAGCGTCACGCCGCCCGGGGCCTCGTCCACGTCGTAGACGCCCCAACGGCTCAGCACGGACGCGTTGATGTAGACCACGTCCTCCAGGAACCAAGGCCGCAGCTCCAAGGCGGAGAGGGGCTCTTGGACGCTCCATTCCAGGCGCGAACGGGCATCCGGGCTCGACCAGAGGCGCACCGTGTCGGGCATGATCGTCTCGTCGGGCTCGCAGCCCGGCACCTCCACCCAGAGGTCGATGCGGACGTTGAAGGACTCTCCGCCGGGCACATCGGAGGTCGAGAAGGCAAGGGGGAGGGCGACCTCGTACACCGTGGCGCCATCCGCCTCGAAGGGGGCAGGGCCGGGCAGGACGCCGCGCGGGTCCAGGAACAGGGGCCCCGCCTCGCCGACGGCCACCACGTCCCCTTCGTTGAACGCCTCGTCGCCCACCGAGATGTCCGCCCCGGTGCGCAGCGTCGCCCGGACCATTACCTGCGGCGTCGCCACGGCGTCAGCGCCTACCGAGGACTCCGCGAGGCCCTGTTCGAGGTACAGGTACACGGCGGCGGGCGCGGCCGTGTCGATGGAGAGGTCATGCTCAGGGGTCACGGAGGCATGGGGGGCGCGCAGGCCATCACTGGTCGCCTCCACGTAGCTCGCCACCGGCGTGCCATAGAACGTATGGAAGGACGCGTTCAGGAGGCCGACGCCCGGCACCTCCGGCAGGCAGGAGAGCGTCGTGGACGCCGTGCCGCCCGCGCTGCGCACCTGGGTCCCCGCAGGCTCCTGGGTGTTGATCGGGAAGGCACTGCCAAGGGCGCCGAAGTGGAAATAGAGCGTCGTGGACGCCACGTCGGTGGCCTCGTAGCCGACCCCTGCCACGGGCATCGACGATCCGACGAGCACCAAGAGAAGGGCGACCAGACCCGCCCAACGACCACGCATGGCCCGCAGCCTGGCTGCTGCGGCTTCAACGTTACGGGCGCTTGGCTGGGCCAACGCATCGCTCCAAAAGGGGAGAGGGAAGGAAAAGGGGATCGCGGGGCGATCAGCTGCGGCGGCGCAGGGCCACAGCGGCGGCACCGAGCAGACCCAGGATGGCCACGAGGCCGAAGCCGGGGCTGTCCTCGCCCTGGTCCGCCGCGTTGACGATCACGCAGTTGGTCTGCTCCTCGATGGGGGTGCCAGGGTCACAGGCAGGCAGCTGGTCGCCGCCGGTCACCTTACCGATCTGGAACTGGGCCGCACCGACCGCCTGGGCGGTGTGCTGGTCGTTCCAGACGGAGACGTCCACCGTGTAGACGCCGCTGGAGGCACCGTCCTGCTTGTACGGCCACACGTAGCTCACGTCCACCGGTTCCTGGTGGAAGAAGTGCTCATGGTGGCGCTGCACGAACGCCGCGCGGGCCATGCTGGTGGCCGGCGAAGGACCGTTGATGGCCACTTCGATGCCGCCAGGCTGCTCGTCCACGTCATAGTTGCCCCAGGGGCTGTTGAAGCTGGTGTGGACCACGAGCTCATCACCGACGAACTGGGGGTGGATGTACTCGATGCGGATCGGGTTCATCACGGCCATGTCCATGCGGGGGCGGTGCTCGGGGCTGGTGTGGATGCGCACCAGGTTCGGCATGACGTAGTTGTTCTCGAACTGTCCGGGCTCACAGAGACCCTGCAGGTCGACGAAGACGTCGATGCGCAGGTTGTAGGACTCGTCGCGCAGGATCGTGTCGCTGCTGAAGCTCAACGGGATGGCGTACTCGTAGACGTGCTTGCCGTCCACCGTGTAGACGGCGGTGTCGGCGGTCTGCGGGTACAGGTTGAACGGACCGGCCTCGCCGGAGGCGATCTCGGGGCCCTCGTTGAAGGCCGCGTCGCCCACGGACACGTCATCGCCGCCGCGGATGGTCGCCTGGACCTTCACCTGGGGGATGATGACCGGCAGCGTGTTGGGGTCCGCCTGAGGGGACTCGCCGCTGACGATCTGGGATTCGAGGTACCAGTAGATGGTGGACTGGTAGCCTGTGTCCAGCTTCACGTCGAAGGACAGGCCGCGCTCCTTGTGGTAGCGGGGGCCGCCGTTCTCTTCGAAGTCGTACTCGACGTAGCCGGGCGTCGAGTAACCGTAGTAGGTGTGGAAGCTGCTGCTCACAAGGGAGGCGCCGTCCACGCTGGGCAGACAACTGGTGGAGTGGGTGATGGTGCCGAAGGGCTCACTCTTGGAGTAGCGGTCGTCCGGGGGTTGGGTGTTGATGGGGAAGTCCTGGATGCCGTCGATGTGCATGTACAACGTCGTCGGCGTCGAGGTGTTGGGGTTGCGGATGCCTGCACCTTCCTGAGCGGAGGCGAGGGGGATCGCCGCCGCGAGCAGGAACGCGCAGCCAACGACCAGGGATCGGCGGACTGTGTTCATGAGAACCATTTCGACGACGACCTGGCGCGTTCGATAAAGCTTGTGGCCGCTTCCTTCTGGGAAAGGGGCGCTACATGGACCCGTCCACGCCCCCGTTTTCGGTCCGGGCGGCGGGACCGACCGCGCGCCGTCGTTGCCAGTTCCCTCGCCAGCCCTTCACGACGCACAGGGGGCGCAGGCGGGCCGCCTTGTGGGCCAGGCCGGCTGCCTCCACTGAATCGACGACCTGGCTGACGTCCTTGCACGCCCAGGGACCGCGTCCCTTGGAACCTGCTGGGGGCATCCGGTGCTGCGCACCGGAGCCCGCCTGCTCCTTGGTCAGCCCTTCACGACGCAAAGGGGGCGCAGGCGGGCCGCCTTGTGAGCGAGCCCGGCTGCCTCGACACTGTCCACCACCTGGCTGACGTCCTTGTAGGCCTCCGGCGCCTCCTCCGCGGCGACGTTGGCGCTGGCCGCTCGGACAAGGATGCCGCGCGTCGCCAGGAGGTCGATGAGGTCCTGGCCGTCGTACTGCTTCTTGGCGGCCGTGCGGCTGAGGCGGCGCCCAGCGCCGTGGCAGCTGCTGCCGAACGTCTGGTCCAGGGCACCCTGGTCAGCCGCGAGCAGGAAACTCTGGCGTCCCATGTCGCCGGGCACGATGACCGGTTGGCCGGCCTGCTGGAAACGCGGCGCGAGCGCCTCGTGGCCAGGACCGTAGGCCCGCGTTGCGCCCTTGCGGTGGACGCAGACGCGGCGCCGCTCGCCACCGTAAGGCCCGTCGCCGGGGATGCGGTGCTCTTCCCACTTGGCGATGTTATGGCACACGTCATAGACCACGTGCGTGTCCGCGTCCGCCGGGTCGCTGCTGCCGGCGAACAGCTGGGCGAAGACGCGGCGCGTATGGTGTGTGAGGATGCTGCGGTTGACGAACGCGAAGTTGGCCGCAGCCGCCATGGCGCCCAGGTACCCCTCCGCCTCGGGGCTGTCCAGGGGCGCGCAGGCGAGTTGGCGGTCGATCAGGTCGATACCGTACTTGGCGCCGGCCACCTGGAAGTCCTGGACGGTGTCCTGGCAGACCTGGTGGCCCAGGCCACGGCTACCCGTGTGGATCATGACGACGACCTGGCCCTCCTTGACGCCGTAGGCAGCGCACGCCGCGTCGTCCCAGGTGCGGTCCACCACCTGGACCTCCAGGAAGTGGTTGCCGCTGCCAAGGCTGCCCAGGGTGCGCTTGCCGCGCAGGCGGGCCCGTTCGCCCACCAGCTCCGGCCGGGCGCCCTCGATGACGCCGCTCTCCTCCATCGCTTCCCGGTCCGTGTTGGTGGCGTAACCCTCCTGGACCGCCCAGCCGGCGCCGGTCGCCATGATGGTGTCCAGCTGCTCCTCGGAGGGGGCGATGCCGCCCCGTTTCCCCATGCCGCACGGCACCTGGGCGAACAGCGTGTCTGCCAGCTCCGCCAGCCGCGGCCGCACCTCGTCCACGTGGTACGGGGTCGCCAGCAGTCGCACGCCGCAGTTGATGTCGAAGCCCACGCCGCCGGGCGACACGACGCCACCCGCTTCAGGGTCGAACGCCGCGACACCGCCGATGGGGAACCCGTAGCCCCAGTGGATGTCCGGCATGGCGAGGCTGTGGCCGACGATGCCCGGAAGGCTCGCCACGTTGGCCACCTGCTCCGGCGCCAGGTCGTCACGGATGTGCCGCAGCAGCTCCGGCGACGCCACGATGCGTCCGGGGACGTTCATCTTCAGGCCCCCCTCGCGCCCCTCATAGGAGGCGGGGATCTCGTGCACCACGTCGTCGACGGCGTTCAGGGGTCCGGGCCAGGCCACGACGCGGCCAGCCCCCCCTCCCGTTTGACCGCTGCGCCCGAGCACCAGGCCTACAGGTCCACGACGACCCGCAGGAACCACGCCGCGCCACCGTCGCCACGGCGCTCGAAGGCCAGATCATGGTAGGTCACCGCCTTCACCTCGACGCCGCCGTCCACGTTGCCCTCCACTGGCGCCGCGTTGGCGCGGGCACGGGCGCGCAGACCGCCATCGTCCGTCGCCGTCACCTGGACGCCGCCCGTGACCCAGAGCAGTTCATCCGCCTCCTGGAGCCACACCAGTTCCGACAGGAACGCGACGGCGAGCGCAGGCAGGTCGGGGGCCTCCACGTCGAAGGCCATCTCGGTCGTCGCGGGCAGGTCGCGTGGGTCGTCCTGACCGGCCACCAGGGCCGTCAGCCCCGTCGCTGCTGCTGCCAGAGCCTCGCCCTCGCTACCCCCTTGGGCCTCGATGGCCACGTCGGCGGTGTGCGGGACGAGCCGGAACACGATCCGGCCCAGGCAGGACGCGGTTTCAGGCTGCCGGCACCCGGCGGAGCCCTAGAGGACGAGCCCGGGGTCCACCGACAGGAAGTCCAGATGGAGCTCGCCCACCTGGCGCTGATAGCCGGCCACCTGCACGTAGTACTGGTCGTAGAACAGGTGCGGGAACGCCAACACCTCGCCGCCGGCAGGGATGTTGAAGCAGCCGATGAGCTGCAACTCGTTCCAGCCGAGGAAGCCGCCTCGGGCGATGCTCTCGAGGTTGAAGCCCCACCACGTGCCCAAGGGCATCACCTGGTACACGGCGACCAGGGTGTCATGGTCCGTCCCCGTCGTGTCGATCACCGCAGCACCGTCGCCACCCTCGAAGGAGAACCAAACGGTGCGGCTCGTGGGGAAGCCACACGGCGAGGGCTCCCGTGCGTTCTGGGTGGCCCCCGTGGTGTCCTGCACCCATGTGGTGCCGGAGACGAGCGGTTGGGCGTCCTCCAACAGGTCGTTGACGGGACGCTGGAGGCTCGTCAGGACGAGGTTGAAGCCGGCCAAGCCATCGTTGTGGCTCTCAGCCTGGAAGTAGTAGGTGGTGCCGGCGCGCACGACGTCGGTCCAGTAGTGCTCCTCGCTACCATAGCCGAGACAGTAGAGCTCTTCGAGCGAGCCAGGGTCTCCGGCGAAGACGGCAAGCCCGTCGTGCTGGTTCCGCCCGAGCGTGTCCACGCGTAGCCAGTGGTCCTGGGCAGGCTCGTAGCTGTACCAGAGTGTCTTGTCACGGAAGTTGCATTGGGCTTCGCCCTCCTCCCAGGTGGCCAGGTCGAAGGGACCCACGAACGTGGTGCCCAGACCGATCGGCTGCGCATTCGCGATCAGGTCATTGGGCGGACCGGGTACGACGTCCACGGACCAATGGGAGAGGTCCGGAACATCCCACCAATGCAGGGCCAGGGCATGCAGCAGATAGGTCTCGCCGGCTTCGACATGGAAGGTGGCGTTGCCGTCGAGGTACGTGGAGGGGCAGTGGACGACCTCGAGGTCGGTGACCGAGGTGCCCTGGTAGATGCGGAACGACGAGGTATCGCCGGCTCGGTCAAGGAGTGCGGTTCCGCTGACGGACGGCGTCCATTCGTACCACAGAGATCGAGGGAAGGAGCCACTCCAACCACAGTGGCCCTCCGGTTCGTCCACTTCAGCGGTCGCATGACGCATCTCCACGGGGAAGGGCACGCCCTCCGTCACCGTCAGGCGGTCGGCAAAATCGTCGTTGGCCGGCCGGGGCAGGGCCTCGAAGGTGTGGTCGGCGAGTCCAGATTGGTAGTCGTGGCCACCGATGGCCAGTAGGATCTCTTCGCCGCCTTCGAGAAGGATCTCGCTGGAATCGCCGCTGTGGGAGCCCAAGCAGTCCTGGAAGCGGTAGCCGGACGAGAGGCCCGCGTCGACCGTGTAGATCCCCATGTGGGCCTCGTGGTCACTGTTGGTGACCGTCGCCCGGTACCATTGGGTCACCGGCGCGGTGCCCACGTCATACCAGCGGCTGTTGGCCAGGCAGCTGCTCGCCGGGTCATCGGCTTCCGTGAGCGCCGTGCTGGTGTCGATGGTCTCGGCGAACGGCAGCGTGATCGGGGTCGCGTCGGCCACGTCGTCGTTGGCCGGCGCCGTGCCGATGTCGAGCTCCAGCGTCACGTCGCCACGCTCGAAGTCGCCCGTCACGCGGATGATGTACTCGGTGCCCAGGTCGGCGGCGAACTGGAAGGCTTCGCAGCCACCAGACACGCGGTCCAGGTCACCGAAACCGGTGCCGGTGAAGACGTCCATGTGCGTCGCGTGGTCGGAGTCATGGGAGGTCACCCGCAGCGTCCCGGCGGCGGCGGGGGTGTAGGTGTACCAGATGGAAGACCGCGCGGCTTCGCTGCACACGGACGGCTCGTCGTCTTCCTGGGTGGCGCCACGGTTGTCGGCGTGGACGACCACGTGGTCGCCGACGAGCTCGATGGCATCGGCCAGGTCGTCGTTGGGCGGCGGGACGTTGACGTCCATGCTCATGCGCACCGTGTCCAGGTCCTCTTCTTCCAGAGCGACGCGAAGGTGGTACGTCTCGCCAGCGAGGACCCCGACGGCGAGGTCGAGGTCGCGCCAGTGGGTATCCCGGCACCCGATCTCCGTGAGGCTGGCCACGTCGGTGCCCTGGTAGAGCGTGAGGACGGGGAACGCGGGGTCCTGATCCTCGAGCATCGCGACGAAGGTGCCGGTGATGGGCGCGGTGAACGTGTACCAGATGGAGTCGATGGCCGGGTCGCCGCACGAGGACGTCTCCGCCGCTTCGACGGACGCGGGCGCCAGCAGTTCCTCCATGGCGAACGGCAGCGCGGGGACGACCTGGGCGTCGGCGAAGTCGTCATTGACGAGCTGCCCAACGAACGTGAAGTCGAACGTGCCGGCGGGCATCGCGCCGTGGCTGTGGCCGAGGCGGATGTGGTACAACGTACCGGCTTGGACGTCGACCACGAGCTCGTTGCTGAGTCCATCGTTCTTCGAGCACCCGATCTCCGTCAGGGCGTCCACGCTGCTGCCGGTGTACACGCCCATCCAGTAGTTGTAGCGGTATCCCAGGGCGAGCGCGCCGTCTTGGCTAGGGGTGTACTGGTACCAGAGCGAGCGGGTGCCGCAGTCCGTGTCCTCGCCCACCTCATCGTTGGCGTACTCGTGGATGGGGGTGTCCTGGAACGTGTCGGTGGTGATGACGGTGGCGTCGGCGAAGTGGTTGTTGGGCTCCACGTCGTGGAAGGAAAAGTCGACGTCCATGCCATCGTCGGCGTGCTGCTCGAAGCGGGGGCTCGCCTGGATGTAGTAGGTGTGGCCGCCGGGCAGATGGATGTCTCTCAACCATGCGTAGCCGTAGCTGCTCCAGTCGCAGTGGAGGGCCTCCAGGTTGTTGATGTCGGTGCCACGGTAGAGGGCCACGATGGCGTTGTCATCGTAACCGGGCAGATCGACGTAGGCCTCGAAGCCGCTGTCGGCGGTGAGCGTGAAGGTGTACCAGACGCTGTAGTCCGGGGGACTGATGCAACCCGGGTCAGGCTCGTTGGCCTCCTGGGTGGCTTCGTCGATGTTGGGGATGTGCTCGGAGAAGTCGCCGGTGAGGACGGTGGCATCGGCGAAGTCGTCGTTGGCGGGGGGCGCGTCGGTGCCCGTTGCGGTGCTGCCATCGGCGTGACCGGGCGTGACGGAGACAAGGAGGGCACTGGCCATGATGGCGACCAGCAGCAGGGCTCGCGGCGGCGAGGACATCAGCCCCAGCAGCGGGCGGTCTCTCTTAAGTGGATGCGGCGGCGCGGCGGCGCCCGGCAGGAACTTGCCTGCGCGGCATCAGGTGCCACGGCCCCTACAGTCGGTCGAGGCGTTCCTGGATGCCGGCCAGGCGCCTGGAGGCGTCGCGGACGCTGTGGCGGATGCTGCGGAACCGCTCGTCCATGCCGTCCGGGGTGCGGGCGCCCGACGTGCTGGGCCGGATAAGGCCGCTCTCTTCGAGGAGGCGCAGGCTGTAACGGACGCGGTGGGGTGCCTGGTCGAGGTTGCCCGCGAGCTTCAGGATGCCCAAGGGGCCGTTCTGGTGGACCTCGAGCAGGAGCTTCAGGTGGCGCTCCAGGAGTTCCACTTCGGCTTCGAGGCGATCGGTGATGGCGCGTTGCACCGCCATCGTCTCCGGTGCTCCGGCGTCACGCTGCTGAAGTTTGCCCAAACCATCCATGCCAAGCCATGTCATAGACAGATCGGTAACAACCTTTGCGGCTTGGCCGACGTCCGTGGACTACGGGGCGACAAGGACGCTGGCAAGCACCACGAAGTCGAACAACGTGTGGACCACGATGGCCGTCCAGAGCCCTTGACGGCGCTGCACGAGCAGCCCGAAGAACAGGCCCAACAGGAGGGGGAGGACCACCTGGAGCACCGTGCCGTAGCCGGCGTGCACGACGCCGAAGAGCACCGCCTGCCCCCAGAGGCCCACCTTCTTCTGGAGGATGCCCCGGAAGAGGATCTCCTCGCCGACGCCGGCCGTGAGCGCCAACGCGACGGCCAGCGGCCACGTCATGTTGCTCTGGATCTGCTCCAACTGCGGGTTCTCCGTGCTGCCACCCAGCGCGTCGTAACCGGCCGCGATCACACCCACCGCCACGAAGACGGCGATGGTCCAGGCGATGCCGGTCCAGGTGCCGCGACCGATGGGGCCCAGGTCCAGGTAGGCAAGGGCGCCACGCCAGCCACCCACGCGGGTGCCGACGATCCAACCGAGGGGGATGACGGTGAAGGCGACGAACGCGAAGGCGACCTGCGCCCACAAGGCGCCCGACGTCAAGGTCCCCTCAGACGTCGCCTCCGCCGCGCTGGGCCCTGGCGTCAGGAACAGGAAGATGCTGCCCAGGGCCACGAGCGCCAGCAGCCCCAGGTCGAGGCCTAGCAGGACGGTCCAGATCGTCGCGCCGGGGCTGTGGCGACGGGCCGTGGGGTCCTCCTCGGTCGCCGCATCCGCCTCGCTGGGCCAACGCACGTCGTCCGTCATGCTGCCGCCCGGGCCCAGCCCAGCAGGAACAGGTCGTAGCAGGTGTGGGCGGCGATGACGGTCCACAGGGACCAGCCGCGGCGCACCAGGAGGCCGAAGACGAGCCCGATCGCGAAGGTGACCGTGATGCCCAGCCAACCGTTGGCTGCATGGAACAGACCGAAGAAGACCGCCTGACCCCAGACGCCCACGTACTTCTGGGCGACGCCACGGAAGAACACCTCCTCGCCGATGCCAGCGCCGAGGCTCACCGCGATGACGAGCGGCCAGGACAAGGCCAGCGTCTCTTCGGCGTCGCCCTCCGGTGTCAGCCCCAGGACGCCGATCACGAGCAGGAACAACAGGACGCCCACCAGGAGGTAGCCCGTGAGCCCGGTGCCGATGGCCAGGGAACGCCACGGCCGATGGAGCTGCAGGTACGCCAGCGCTCCGCGCCACGGTGAGACACGGGTGCCCAGCAGCCACGCGAACGGCACGATGCCGAACGCGGTGAAGTTGAAGATCACCTGGAACCAGGCCGCAGCCTCCGACGCGCCCCCTGCGTCGCCATCACCATCGGGGCCCTCGCCGACGTCCGGTCCGAAGCCGGCGGCATCCAGGCCGAAGACCACGAGCCCCAGAAGGAGCAGCAGGCCCAGGATGGCCACGTTGGCGATCATGACCGCGTCCCAGACACGGGAACCCGGCGTGCGGCGGTGGGCTGCCGGATCAGGCGCTGGGATGGCGGCGGGCGCAGGAGCGGCAGCGGGCGTGTCCACGTCAGCCCCAGCGGTGCCAGGCAGGGTGGCCTTCGTTGACGGCCACGAACGTGCCATCACAGGTCGCGGTCACCTTGCCACCGGCTTCGACCTCGGCGTAGATGCGGGCGCGCCGGCCTCCGACCTCCTTCGCCCAGGCCTTGACCGTGAGCGTGCCAGGAAACGGCGTCGGGCGCTTCAATTTCACGTGGAAGTCGGCCGTGACGGTGCAGTCGGGGGCGTCGAGCCCTTCGTCCGCCATGATCGCCGTGGCGGCGCACCAGTTGCTGTGACAGTCCAACAGGGCACCCAGGATGCCACCGTTGATGACCCCAGGGAACGCCTGGTGGGCCGCAACAGGGTCGAACGTCATGACGAAGACGCCATCGGGCCCCGGTTCGCCCTCCCAGTGACTCTTGATCTGCAGGCCGTCCGCGTTGGCCGGACCGCAGCCGAAACAGATGCTGTTGGGCGCGTAGCGGTCCTGATCTGCCAGCGTCATCGCCGTCGCGACGGGCGCTTCGCCTTTGGGGCTTGCCTTGGGGGCTTGCCTCGGCCGCCGTCCTGCATGCGACGAAACCGTTCTATCCAGGTCCCTACATGGCGCGGTCATGGTCCGATCCGCCATGGCCATCGCCGTCGCTTCCCTCCTGTTCGTCAGCGTGGCCCCCAGTGTCGATGCGCTGCCTTCGTGCAACGCCCAGTTCACCGCTTTCCAGGTCAACAACGTGTTCTACATCGTCTCGCCGGGCAACTCGGCCGACCCGCGTGGCATGTCCATCTGGGTGGAGACCAACGACGTGCGTGGCCTGCAGCGCAGCCCGTGCACGATCCCGGACGGCGAAGGGGGCACCATCGAGGTGGACCGCGACCAGCCGGTCGCCTCCGGCCACCAGTTGATGGCCGCCCTGAACAGCCTCCCCTTCTAGGCACCTCGACGCCCACCCTAGGCGCGATCAGGAACGCCAGCTGCGCGGGCTGAGCACCAAGAGGGCTGCGAACACTTCCAGCCGACCGATCCACATGAGCAGGGCCAGGACCACCTTGCTCAGCGGCGTCAGGCTCCAGTAACCCTGGGTGGGGCCGACGACACCGAAGCCGGGCCCCATGTTGCCCACCGCGCTCACGGAAGCGCTGGCGGCATCGAGCAGGGCCAGCGAGGGGTCGAAGACGGTGAGCACGAACGTGCCGGCCAGCCAGAGGCCGACGAAGAGCGCCACGAAGGCGCCCACGGTGAAGAGCGTCGTCTCCTTGATGACGGTCTTGCCCATGCGGACCGGGGTCACCGCGTTGGGGTGGCGCAACTTGAGGAACTGGCGCTTCACCAATTTCATGAGGATCAGGACGCGCAGCACCTTCATGCCGCCGGACGTGGAGCCGCTCATGCCGCCCGTGAACATGAGAAGGAGCAGGACGAGCTTCGTGGCGGCCGGCCAAGCATCGAAGTCGACGGTGCCGAAGCCGCTGGACGTGATGAGCGACGCGACAGTGAAGGAGACGCCCCTGAAGGCGGCGCCGAACGACTCGCCGCCGCGCACGAGCAACATCGTCAGGAGCAGCATGGAGCCGCCGACGATGCCCAGGTACAGCCGCAGCTCCTGGTCCCGCCACAGCCGCTTCAGGTCGCCGTGCAGCCAGTGGTAGTGGAGCGTGTAACTGATGCCACCCAGCAGCATGAAGAACGTCACCAGCACTTCGACCCAGACGGAATCGTAGTACCCCATGCTCTCCGAGTGGTTGCTAAATCCGCCGGTGGCCAGCGTCGTGAAGGTGTGCAGGACGGCGTCGTAGAGGGCGTCCGACCAGTCCATCCCGATGTGGAACCGCATCAGCAGCAGGAACACCGCGAGGAAGACGACGCTGAAGCCGGCGTACAGGAGCCACAGGGTCTTGGCAGTCTGGGCGAGGCGGGGCCGGATGCGGGTCACTTCGGTGCCGGGGGTCTCGGCGGCCAGGAGCTGCATGCCGCCATGGGTGAGGCGGGCCAGCAGGGCGACGGAGAGGACGATGATGCCCATGCCACCCAGGTACTGGAGGAGACCCCGCCAGAGCATGACGGAACGGTCGACCGACTCCAAGGGCACGTCGATGACCGTGGAGCCGGTCGTTGTGAGTCCGCTCATCGCCTCGAAGAAGGCGTCCGCCGGGTTGCGCAGGGTGCCCGAAAACAGGAACGGCAGCGTGGCGAGGGCGACCAGGACGAGCCACCCGGCGCCGACGGTCAGGTACGCCTCCCGGTCCTGCAGGTCCTCCAGGCGGACGCTGCGGCTGGCCCACGCGGCTGGCGCCCAGAACGCGGCGGCCACCAGGAACGAGCCCAGGAACACGAGGACGTTCAGGGGCAGCGACACGGGGCCCAGCTGAAGGTCCCACGGCTCGTAGACGAGCGCGAACGGGATGGGCACCAGCATCAGGAAGCTGAACAGCTGCGCGATGCGGCCCGTGGCGGCCAGCACCCGCAAGGGGCGGATCACGCGCGGCCTCCGGGCACGGTCACAGATGGGCCCACCCAGATTTGAACTGGAGTCAGTGGCTCCCAAAGCCACGAGGATACCAAACTACCCCATGGGCCCTTCCCGTTGGGAGTGGCCGGCGACCCCGGCGTCCTCCTTGAAGCCATCGCAACCATGATGCAGCGTGGCGGGCCTGGCGCGGCGTGCGCTCCCCTTGGCTCCTGACCCTGTCCCTTGTCCTGCTTGCTGCCGCGTCGGCCGGTTGCCTCGGCGAATCCGTTGATGGAGGTCCCGGATCAGATGGCGTGGACGCCGCGGGTGTTGGCCCGGGGGACGGGCCCAACGGCACGGCGGACGGGTCGCCCGCCATCCTGAGCGTCTTCAACGGCTCCGTGTCGTCGTCGCTGCCCGCCGGGGGCGGCGAAGTGCCCTTCGTGGTCCCGGATGGACCCTACCTAGAGCTACTGGTGGAGGCGACGGGGCCTGTGACCGCGCTGGGGAACGCGGGGGTGGCGGCTGTGGCACCTGACGGGACCCGGCACGCGCTGCTCGCTGGGACCTACGCGCAGCATGACGATCTCGGGCTGGCGGTCCCTGGGGCCACCTGCACCTGCTTGTGGCGGTTGCCGTACGAGGACGGCGACTGGGTGCTCCAATACGGCGTCGTCGGTGAACTGGAGTTGCCGTTGGCCATCCATGCCCAGTGAGCGGCCGCCGGGAGCTTGCGCAACCCTCTTGGCGACCGGCGGCGCCTGCAGGCCGTGCCCATCTGGAGCGACGCGGACCTGGCGGCAGCGGTGGCGGACGGCAGCTTCGGCGTCGAGCCCTGGCTTCCGGACGACCTGACGCCCAATGGCCTCGACCTGCGCATCGGCGAGGTGCTCGTGCCGGGCCACCACGATGACCACGCGGTGACGGAGGGGACCGTGGTCGTGCCGCCCATGAGCCGCTTCCTGGTGGGGACCGAACAGGTGGTCGCCATGCCGGCCGCCGCGTGCGGCCAACTCTGGTTGCGCAGCAGTTACGCCCGCCGCGGGGTGCTGGCGAGCTTCGGCAAGGTGGAGGCGGGCTTCGCGGGCAACCTGACCTTGGCGGCGTTCAACAGCGCCGCCGAGCCCCTGGAGATCCCGGTTGGTGACCGGTTCTGCCAGCTCATCTTAGAGGACCTGCGCTCCGCCCCGGCGGAGGGTTACGAGGCCCGCAGCGGCACCTACCAGCATCAACGGGGCGTGACACTGGCCAAGGACCGGGCATGACGGGCGAGCTGCCCACCTTGGGAGGCTCGCCGTGCGAACGGCATGGCTGCAGTGCGTGCTGCCATGATATCGAGATGCTGCTGACGGAGGCGGACCTGGCCCGGCTACGGGAGGCGCGACCCGAACTGGGCGACTCTTTCTGGTTCCAGGCGGACGACGGCTACCTGCAACTGCGCACCCGTGACGGCCCCCCGGCCCGCGGCGGCGACGGACGGCCCTGCATCTTCCTCGGCGCTGATGGGCGCTGCACGGTGTACGACGGGCGCCCGGAGGGTTGCCGCAGCTTCCCGGCCATCTGGGACGAAGGGCTCCGGGAGGCGGTGCTGGACGAGGACTACTGCCCGCATACGGACGAGTTCACCCTGCCGCGTGCGGCCGGCGACGCGACCCGGAGGCTCGTGGCGCGCCTGCACGACGAGCGGGATGCCCGGAATCGTCGGGGAAACGCCTGACCCATTCGGTGGTCGTAAAACGCCTGCCGGACTCGCCGCTGCATGAGCGCCTGGCTTGCCAACCTGTCCGTTGCCGCAGCGGTGCTGCTGGCCGGCCTCTCCCTGCTGCTCGCCGTGGTCGGCTTCCTGGCGTACCGACGCGTCGGCCATGGCCGCCTGGGCCTCGTCTCCTTGGCGTTCTTCCTGTTCTTCGTGCAGGGCGTCCTGGCCACCGTGGACGCCGTCCAGGACCGCGCCGACCCGTCGCTGCCCGCGCCGACGCTCCTGGGGCTGGCGACCGTGACCGTCCTCTACCTCGCCGTGCTCAAGCGTTGACCCATGCCGACGAGCGACCGCGTCCTGGATCTCGAGGCGAGACGCCGCATCGTCCAGTTCGTGGAAGGCAACCCGGGGTTGCACCTGCGCGCCCTCGCCGACGCCCTCGACATGCCGGTGAGCACCCTGGAATACCACTGTTACCAGCTGGTCAAGCACGGCCACCTCGCGACGCGGGAAGGGGCGGGCCACAAGGCGTTCTACCCGGCTGAAGGGATGGACCGCCGCGACAAGGACATCCTCTACCTGGTCCGCCAGGGGCCGCCGCGCCGCATCTGCACGCACCTCCTGACCCATCCTGGTGCCACGCCGAAGGAGCTGCGCCCCGCCGCAGGGGTCTCGGCACCCACCCTGAGCTTCCATCTCAACAAGCTGCGCGGCGCCCAGATGATCCGCGAAGAGCCCGCGGGGCGCACGAAGAAGCTGTACCTGGCCGACCCGGAGAGGGTGGCCAGCGTGCTCGTCACCTACCGTGAGAGCTTCCTGGACGCCGCCGTGGACGCGTTCGCGGAGGTCTGGCTGGAGCTCGACGCACCCCGTACGGTCCGGGAAATGGAGGTCATCGATGACGGCGATGACGCCGCGGCCGACGGGCCCCCAGACGGGACCGCCTGATGACCGATGCCTACAGGGAAGGCCGGCGTGGCCGCAGCAGCACCGCCGCCGCGGCCACGCTGACGGCCGCTCCCACCACAGCGCCGATGACCACGTTCGGGGGAACGTCGGCCAAGGCCTCACCGAGGCTGGCGACCGTGACGGCGTGGACGCTCCAATGGGGGAACGCCACGATGAGCTGCAATCCGTTCTCGTCCTCGACGACCCAGTACTCCGGCTGGCCGCCGTCGTTGGAGGCATCGAGCGCGTCCTCCAGGCTGTCCGCCTCATGGAAGACCACCTCGGTCTCGATGGTGCCATCGCCAGCGGCGTTCTCGTACACGTCGAAGTAGCGCAGCAGGAGCTCCTGGCCACGCAGTCCGTCCGGGAGCTGGATGACCACGGCGCGGCCGGTGGGCAGCTCGGCGCTCACCTGCACGCGCAGATGGTCGGCCAGGGAGCTCACCTCCACTTGCACGTCGTCGTAGGCGTACACACGGGCACCGTTGCCGGCGTCGGCGCCATCGGCCAGGTCGACCTCGGCGGCCACCTGTTGGTCATCGATCGCCTCCTCGACAGCGGGGCGCGCCTGCGCGGGCTCGGCGGGAGGCACAGAGCGTTGGTGGATGCTCGACTCGCCCCGCAGCAGCACCTGGCCGCTGCCCACGTCATGGGTGAGATCGTCCGAAAGGAGGACCACCTGGCGATCGGCGACGACGTACTTGGCGCCCCAGGAGGTGGTCGTCAGCTCGCTGCCTTCGGGGAGCGTCAACAGGAGGGACCCGGGGCCACGGAAGCCCACGAGGCCGGTCGGGGTGTCATGGAAGGTGAGGGTGTCCTCGCCGAGGCCCAGCACCGTGCGGGCATCGCCGCGTTCCACCGTCGGCGTCACGTTGTCCGCAGCAGGGTGGAGCCTCCACGCGGCCAGCATGGGGACGCCGCCCACGGTCAGGTTGTCGCCACCCAGCAGGTCATCGTGGGGGCGCATCCAGACATGTTCACCCAGGTCGTCGAGTGGGCATGCGCAAGGCTCCGCCACAGCGCCCATGGGGGCCGCAAGCAGCAGGATCAAGGCGGTCGGAGGGGCCCAGCGCAGGCTCATGATGGACCCACTGGACGCCTTGGAGGTTATAGCCGTCCTCGGACAGCCATCGAATGGTCATGCCCCCTCGGTTCCGCCTCTGCTTGATTTTCATCGAGGGGGCCCCTAAATAGTACGCAGACAGGTTGGACGTATGGCCTCGCCACGCGTCGCCGGAAAGACCCACCTTCTGATCGCCGCGTCCGTGCTGGCCGCACTGCTGGTCGCGGCCTTACCGGCGCAGGCCCAGGAGGCCCCCCTGTTCGAGCGCGTCCAGGTCCTCCCGGCCCACGAAGGTAGCCAGTTCGGGCGCCTCATCCATGGGGGCGATGACCTGATCCTGGCGAGCTACGCCCCCGAGGGGCCCATGGACCGCGCCGTAGCCCTGTATGAGCGGGGCCCGGGCGGCTCGTGGTCCTACGTGCAGGACCTGGTCGGCGGGTACGAGTTGAGCGGCTCAACGATGACGAACTTCGGGGATTCGATGGCGAGTTACGGGGACTGGATCGCCATCGGTGCCCCACAGGCGAAGGGTCACGGCGGCGTGGAGATCTTCCACCGCCATGAGGGCGTCTGGTCGTGGGCGTTCTCGTTCGACAACCCGGACGCACAGGCCACGGCTTTCGGCGCCTCGTTGGCGTTGGGGCCGGACAGCCTGATCGTGGGCGCCCCCGGCGACCATACGATGGCCACCGTGGCGGGAGCCATCTACCACGTCCGCTACGACGATGAGGCTCGCGTCTGGCACACCAACCAGGTGACCAAGCACTTCGCGACCGACGCCATCCAGGACGGCCTGTTCGGGTCGTCGCTCGCCATGTCCGGCGATCGGATCGCAGTCGGCAGCGTCGGCCACCCCGGAAACGCCGAAGGGGCCGGGGCGGCGTACGTCTTCAAGACGACGACCGATCCGACGACCCTACAGAAGACGCTGGAGCCGGAAGCGCGGCTGGAACCGTCCACCTCCGGCAAGAACCACCGTTTCGGTCAGTCGGTCGCCATCGACGGCGACACCGTCCTGGTCGGCGCCCCTCGGCACAACACCGGGCAGTCTCCGGCAAGCCCAGGATCCGTCTACGTCTTCGAGGGCACCGCCGGCACGTGGACGCAGACCCAGGTGCTGGGCGCCGGCCCCGCCGCGGAGGACGGCTTCGGCATCGACATGGACCTGCGTGATGGAACGGCCGTGATCGGCGCCCCCTACGACTCGCAAGAGGCGGAGTACGGCGGCACGGCGTACGTCTTCGAACAGGACGGCGCCACGTGGCAGAAGACCGCTCGCCTTCACCCGTCGGACGACCCGGCCGGCGGCCAATTCACGGCGTTCAACGTCGCGCAGGCGGGCGACGACTTCGTGGTCGGCTCCCTGTTGCAGGCGCCCGCTGGGGCGTTCAACGTCTACGGCCGCATCCCGATCGAGGCGCCCACGGCGGGCTTCAACCTGCTTTGCGACGGCATCTCATGCACGTTCGATGGAAGCCTCTCGTCGGATGACCGGACCATCGCAGCGTACGACTGGGACTTCGGCGACGGCGGCACCGCCACCGGCATCACGTTCGACCACCTGTACGGCACGCCGGGCACCTACAACGTCACCCTGACGGTGACGGACGACCAAGGTGCCACCGGGCAGGTCACCCAGACCATCGAACTGGCCACGGGAGCGACGCTCGACGAGGACGCCGTCCAGGAGGACACGGATGCCGACACGCAGGCGACGACCTCGGGCGCCTCCGAGGGCGGCGACGGCGTGGGACCCATGTTCTGGCTGGTGCTCGCCGGCATCGTCGTCATCGCGGGCGCCATCGCCTGGAACACGCTCCAGAAGGGCAGGGAGTAGCTGGCCCCGGGATGGCCACCGGCCGGGGCGGCTTCAAGAGGCACGCCCGGCATGGGCGCCCATGCGCGCACGGTCCATGGCCGCCGTCCTCCTGCTCACGACCCTGGCGGGGTGCCTCGCTGGAGACGACGGAGAGCCCGCCACGGGCCCCGACGCCCCCATCGCGGCGTTCGCCCCGTCCACGGTGAAGGTCGACGGCAGCACGGTCGCCATGGAGGTCCCGGTGCCGGTCTTCCTCATCGGCTTCGAAGAGGCCGACGCGGCGGCCCTCGACAAGGCGCTGGGCCCCATGACGCTGCGCAGCAGCGGCGCCCTGGCCCCCACGGCCCGCTACAGCGTCTTCACCCCTGACGAGGCGTGGCAGGTCGATTTCGACGCGTTCCTCCCCAGCGCGGTCATGGAGGGCAACGGCGGCCTCACCGGCTTCGGCGGCGCCATCCTGGACGGCAACGCCATCGAGGCGTACCTGCACCAGCACCTCCCCCTGATCCAAGAGGTCCCGGCCGGCGTGAGCAGCCTCGTCATCCTCGACGTGGGCGAACGAGGCCACGCGTACCATTACGCCGGCGACGTGGGCTGGCGGGAACCGGTGCGGGCCTTCGGCGAGCGGACGGACCTGCTCATCTGGGACCCCTACGCGGCGGCCGACCCGTGGGCCGGCGAAGAGCTGCCGCACCACATCCCCGACGCCAGCACCGGTACCATGGCCGCCTGGGTGGAGCGGGCGACGGCGATCCGCGCCCTCCAGATGCCGATCTGGCCCCCGACGACGCTGCCCTGCCACGCCGTGACGGTCCTCCTGGCCGTCCGGGGCACCAGCGTCACCCCGACGGCCCTCGGTCTGCAAAGCTGGGACGAGACGATCGACGTCCCCCGCTTGCAGGCGACGTTCGAGAACCTCACCCAGGACCCGGTCCACGTGGACCTCGTGGTGCTGCACCTGCCCCAGGACGACCCCGGCCTGGAGGCGACGACGCGGGAGAACAACGGCCGCATCCTGACCGCCGAATACCTCGATCTCAACTTCGACGACTATCACGTCGCCCATGACGGCTGCGAACCCTACCTGAGCCTCGTCGTCTACGGCGACCTCGCCGACCAACGCACCACCAGCAACGGCAACGCCCAGATGGCCCTCAGCGGCCACCGCATCAGCACCAGCCTCGTCGCCGAGAACGTCCGCGTCATGACCGAGGTCGTCGGCTACAACGGCGTCTGGGACGAGTCCACCAACTTCGAACGCGTCGGCCCCGGCGCCCACCCCCATGAATGGTTCAACTGGGTCGTCAGCCACGAGACCGGCCACCTGTTCAGCCTCCCACACCCCAACTACTCCACCGGCGACGTCTCCTACAGCGACACCGGCTTCGCCAGCACCTGGAACGTCATGGGGTACCAGATGAGAAGGATCGTCACCGAGATGAGCGCCCTCGACACCAACAACTTCGCCCGCAACCAAGCCGCCTATGCGCTCCTTGAAGCCGGCGGCGGCGCGTCCGAAGAGGCGCTGGAGGCCATGGGTGAGTATCGGTGGAAGGACGTTTCCAAACTCCTCAACGACTCGTGATGGGGTCCGAGCGCCGCAAGCGCCCTGAGCCAAGGAGGCCAGTGTCGTCGGGCAGCGAGGCCGAACAGGTTGGCTGCGGGCGACGACGGCGGGGCAGCGCCCCGGTGGCGGAGCCCGCGGTCAAGATGTGAAGGCCGCAGCGCGCGACGGCGCGGCATCCTGCAGCGAAGGGTGCGCCGCAAGCGACAAAAATAGCGGGGGGTGGATTTGAACCACCGGTCTGCGGGTTATGAGCCCGCCGGGATCTCCTGGCTACCCCACCCCGCTGGGTCGGATAGGCTGCGCCACTCGGGTGCCGTATATGAGCGCGCCGGTGGCTTCTTCCAGGAGGCGCGGGTGGCGCGGCCCGTGAGTCGCCACGGCGTGGCCTGGAGGATCGCGGGTACTGCGGGTGAGGGCCTGGAGGCGGGCGGTGAGACGTTCGCGCGGGCGTTGGCTGCCGCAGGTTGGCGGCCTTCGACGCAGCGGGATTTTCCGAGTCGGATCCGTGGCGGCGATACGTCGTTCACGGTGCGGTTGACGCCGGAGGGGCGGTTGGTGCCGCCGAGTCACGTGGATGTGGCGTTGGCGTTCAATGATACGGTGTTGCCGGGTCTGGATGCCTCCATGGCGGCTGATGGTCTGCTGGTGGTGGATGAGGGCGTGGTGAAGCCGTTCGTGGCGGCCTCTGGTTGCCGTGTGGCGGCGTTGCCGTTCACCCAGCTGGCTGAGGAGGCGGGCTCGAAGCGGGCGAAGAACATGGTGGCGCTGGGTGCGTCGTGTGTGCTGCTTGGCGTGCCGGTGGATGCGGTGCTGGACGCGGTGGCGGTGCAGTTCGCTCGCAAGGGCGACGAGGTCGTAGCACTCAACCAGGCTGCGGTGCGCGCAGGTGCTGCGGCGGCCGAGGCGTTGGACGTTCGTTTTGAGGCGCCGGTGCCCGTGCACGGTCCGGCGTTGTTCTTGTCGGGCAACCAGGCGGCGTGCCTGGGCGCGCTCGCGGCTGGTTGCCGTGTGGCGGCTGCGTATCCGATCACGCCGGCGAGCGACGTCTTGGAGTACCTGACGCCGCGGCTGGCGGAGCTGGGCGGCGTGGCGCTGCAGATGGAGGATGAGATGGCTGCGCTCAACCTGTGCCTGGGCGCCGGGTTCGCGGGCGCAAGGGCACTGACGGCGACGTCGGGCCCCGGCCTCGCCTTGATGTCGGAGACAGTCGGCTTGGCCGGCTCGACGGAGACGCCAGTGGTCGTGCTGGACTGCCAGCGTCCGGGTCCTTCGACGGGGATGCCGACGAAGCACGGCCAGGAGGACCTGCTGCACTTGGTGCATGGCGGCACGGGGGAGTTCGTGCGCATCGTCGTGGCGCCGACGTGCGTGGAGGATGCCTTCGCGGCGACCAGTGAGGCGTTCCGCTTGGCGTGGCGGTTCCAGGCGCCGGCGTTCGTGGCCCTCGATCAACAGATGTGTCTCTTCAAGCAGACCGTGGCGCCGTTCGATGTGGCGGCGGAGGCGGCGCGCCATGACGTGCGCGGCCCGGCGCCGGGGGCTGAGGGTTCGAGTCAATGGGAGGGCACCTACACGCGCTACGCAGGCGATGGGTCGGAGTCCCATCCGGTGCGCGCGAGCCTGCCCGGCGAACCGGGACTGCATTACGCCAACAGTACGGAGCACGCGGCGAGCGGCTTCACGAACGAGGTGCCGGGAGTGCGCACGGCGATGGTGGAGCGGCGACTGCGGCGCATGGAGGCGATCGTGGCCGAGGCGGCCGATCCGATCCTGGTCGAGGACCATGGGCCCGGCGGCGACGGCCCGGCCGACGTCATCCTGCTCTCGTGGGGTTCGACCGTGGAGGCTTGCCGCGAGGCGGCGGCACGCATGGCGGCCGACGGCCGCTCGGTCCGCGTGGTCGCGGTGCGGCTCATCGCCCCGCTTCCCGAAGCGGCCCTCCGAGAGGCCTTGCACGGAGACGCGCCGATCGTTGCGGCCGAGGCGAACGCGACGGGACAGTTCGCGACCCTCCTGAAGGCGGCCCTGCCTGTGCATGACCGGTTGCGGCCGGCGCGCCGCTTCGATGGCACGCCGCTGACCAGCGATGACGTGATCGCGGCTGCGGAGGTGGCCCCATGACGGAGGCGACGACCCTGAAGGCGAAGGACTTCAAGGGCAAGTTCCCCAACTGGTGCCCCGGCTGCGGCGACTTCGGCGTGCTGACGGCGATGCAGCGCGCTGCGGCCAACCTGGGCCTCGCGCGCGAGGAACTGGTCATCACCACCGGCATCGGGTGCAGCGGCAACTTCACGGCGTTCTTCCAGAGTTACGGTTTCCACGGCATTCATGGCCGCGCCCTACCGGCGGCGACCGGCATCCACCTGGCCAACCCTGAGCTGACGAACGTCATCGCGGGCGGCGACGGGGACGGCTTCGGCATCGGCCTGGGCCATTTCATGCACGCCGCGCGGCGCAACCTGGACCTGTGCTACGTCGTGATGGACAACCAGGTCTACGGTCTCACGAAAGGCCAGACCAGCCCGACCACGCCGGAAGCGGAGAGCACCAAGGCAAGCCCCCTCGGGCCCCTGGCAAGCCCGGTCCGACCCCTCGAGCTCGCCTTGACGGGCGGTGCGACGTTCATCGCGCAGGGCTTCAGCGGCGACCTGAAGCAGCTCGTGCCCCTCCTGGAGGCGGCGGTGCAGCACCGGGGCTTCAGTCTCGTCAACGTGCAGAGCCCCTGCATCACGTACAACGCGTTCAACACCTACGAATGGTTCCGCGAGCACACGGCCGACGTGGCCGAGGAAGGGCACGATCCCTCCGACCTGGAGGCGGCCCGCCGCGTCATCCGTGACACGCGCCGCGTGCCCACCGGCATCCTGTACCAGGTGGAGCGGCCCACGTTCCTCGACGGCCTGGACCGCCACCGCAAGACCGACACGGACGCCCTGGACCCCATCGCGGCAGCCGGCGCCCCGGCGGCCGCGATCGCGGCCAGTTGCGGCCTCTTCGACGGGTGGCTCACCGAGTTCCAGGTGCGCTCATGAGCCAAGAAGTGGAGGAGATGTTCGCCGGCATCGCGCCCAAGTACGACCGGGCCAACGCGATCCTCTCCTTGGGCGTCGACTCCGGCTGGCGCCGCAAAGCGGTCAAGGCGGCCGCCATCGGCCCAGGCAGCCGTGTGCTCGACGTGGCGACCGGCACGGGTGACCTGGCCTTCGCGTTCAAGAAACGCGTCGGAGCGGAGGGCACCGTCGTGGGCTCCGATTTCTGCCAGCCGATGCTGGACGTGGCGGTCGAGAAGGCCACCAGGCGGGGCGTCGAACTGGCTTTCGAGCAAGGTGATGCCATGGCGCTCCCCTACCCGGACGACGGCTTCGATGCGGCCAGCATCGCCTTCGGCATCCGCAACGTGGACGAACCGGCCAAGGCGGTCGCCGAGATGGCCCGCGTGGTGCGCCCAGGTGGCCGCGTGGTGGTGCTGGAGTTCGGGCAGCCAAAGGGGCCCATCTCGTGGCCCTACCGCATCTACTCCAAGCACGTCATGCCCCGCATCGGCGCGCTGGTCACCGGCGACCGGGCGGCGTACGAGTACCTCCCGGAGACCGCGGCAGCGTTCCCGTGCGGCGACGCCTTCGCCCAGATCATGCGGGACGCGGCGGACTTCACGGACATCCAGGTGCGGCCCCTCACGGGCGGTATCGCCTGGCTCTACACCGGCACCGTCGCCTAAGCAAAGCGCGCCGCCGCCTCGCCGCGGGCGGGCGTGCCTTTGGCGGTCAACGGCACGGGCCCGAACGCCCAGCGCCGGGGCACCTCATGGGGCTCCAGCCGGGCACGGCACCGCGCGTCGAGGTCCTCTTCGTCGGCTTCGCCCTCGACCAGCGCGGCGACCACCTGGCCCCAGCGAGCATCGGGTAATCCGACCACGCAGGCGGCGTGGATGCCCGGATGCTCAAGGAGCGCTCGCTCCACGCGGCGGGCGTCCACATTCTTGCCGCCGGTGATGATCCGCTCGGCAGTCCTGCCGGTGAGGTAGAGGTAGCCGTCGTCGTCCAGATGGCCCAGGTCCCCGGTGGCATGCCGACCCCCTGCGACCGTGCGCCCCGCCACCACGATCTGGCCATCCTCGATGGTGACCTCCACACCTTGAAGCGGCCGGCCCACCGTGCCGGGGCGCGCGCCGCGCTCGGCCGGGGTGGCCGTGGCCACCTGGCCGCACGCCTCGGTCATGCCATAGGAACAGAACAGGGGCCAACCGGCATCCAGCGCTCGCCCAACGAGGGCTGGATCGGCCGCGTCACCACCCAAGAGCACGCAGCGCAACCCGGCCGGCGGGGCCGGGAGCTGGCCCAGGAGGCCCGCCAGTTGCGTCGGCACGAGGCTGACGTGGGTGACCCCTGGAAGCGCCTCGGCGATGGCAGCGGGACCGTGTTCGTCCAGCACGACAAGCCCGGCGCCGTCCCGGAGGCATCGGTCCAGGACCGCGACGCCACCCATGTGGGTCAATGGGAGCGCCAGGAGCCAGACGGCCTCATCGTCGTGTCCCAGGAGCGGCGCGCAGGCCTCCCGGTGGGCCTGCAGCATGGCATCCGTCAGTTCGACGGGGGTCGGTTCGCCGGTGGTTCCACTCGTCTGGAGCACCACGCGGACCTCGCCTGGGCCATCCGGCAGGCCATCCACGTCCGGCCAGACGGCGCGGGCGCCCAACCGGGCCGCTTCCGCTTCCAGGTCGGGACCGCGCAGGGGCACGACGGTCCAGCCTCGGCGCCGGGCCTCCAGGTGCGCCTCCAGATGGACGCTGTTGGGGCCGTGGACGCCGATGCGCATCGTCACTTCCGCCGCGAGAACATCCGTTTGGCCGGCGGGGCGTCGGCCGCTTTCGCCGCCGCGTCGTCTTCGTCGGCCTCGTCCTTGACGGGCGGCGTCCACCGCGCTTCGTCCGGGATGACGGGATCGATGCCGATGCCGGGGCCTTTCGCCTCCATGATCGGCTGGCTCGGCAGCTCCGCGACGTCGAGGCCGAGGAAGGTGTCGGTGGCCAGGCCGGCGGCGCTCTGCGTGAGGGCCGCGACGGCGAGGGCATGGGCCCGGCCGACGGCGCTCTCCAGGCTGTTGGTGATCGTCACGTGCCGGTCGTTGTCCCGGCACCACTGCACCACCTGGGCCGCCGCATCGGGGCCGCCGACGCGCTGCGGTTTGACGATGACGTCCCGGGCCTCGCTCTCGGCGATGGCATCGATGTCGGTGGCCCCCTCGTCGATCGCGATGGGCACGGGGCTGCGGCCGATGAGCCGCTCGATGGCGCGTCCTTTGACCGGGTCCTCCACGTATTCGAGTTCGAACTGCGCCAGGTCGTTGAGGTGGTCCGCCGCCCAGATGGGGCTGTAGGCGCCGTTGGGGTCCCAGCGGAGGCGCACGTCGGGGAGCGCGTTGCGGAGGCTGCGCAGCCGGTTGACGTCGTGCTTGCGGTTGCCGTCCGACTTCACCTTGATCGTCCGGTACCCCGCCTCGACGGCGTCCCGGGCCGCCTGCGTCGTCTCGCGGGTCGGCAGCACCGGAATGAGGGCGTTGCACTCCACGCGGCGCACGGTGAGACCACTGCGGGCCGCCAGCAGCTCCGCCAACGACGTGCCCTGTTCGCGGGCTTCCCCGTCAAGGCGGGCCCCCATGAGGCCGGCACGGATGCGTTCCGGGGCCGCTTCAGCATCGAGTCGCCACTTGGCGATCTCGGCCACGTCCGCCATCGGCTCATGCGGCGGCATCGCCACCTCGCCCCAGCCCCCGTGGTCGGCAACCAGGACCGTCTCGCGGCTGTCATGGCTCCCCTTCGACCAGGTGTACGGCTGCGACAAGGGCAGGCGCAGCGGGTGGCAGGCCAGGCTCACGCGGCGGGCACCGGGGCGGCCGTCATAGGGCTTGCCGGGCCGTCGCGACAAGGGCCGCCGAGGTCAAGAGCGCGTAGACCAGGAGCAGTCGCGCCGTGCCACCCAGAGCCGGGTTCAACGCAGCCCGGGGCTCCAGGGGGCCGAGGATGAGCTTGCTGGGCGAGCGGACGAGGAGCGTCGTCAGCGCGGGTAGCATGAACAGGACCTCGTCCTCAAGCAGGGCCATGGCGAAGGCGGTCGCCGCGGCCACGAGCACGAGTAGGTGCCAGTAGGCCCGCATCGCCTGGTCGCCCCAGCGCACCGCCAGCGTCCGTTTGCCGACCCGCTCGTCGGTCGGGCGGTCGCGCAGATTGTTGACGACGAGGATCGCCGTGGTCAGCGTCCCCATGGGGATGCCCCACGCCAGCGCCTGCCACGCCCAGTCTCCGGTCTGCACGTAAACGGTGCCGGCGACCGCGATCGGGCCGAAGAACGCGAAGGCAAACAGGTCCGCCAGCCCGGTGTAGGCGAGCGCCTTGGGCCCCGCCGTGTACAGGATGCCGCTGGTGATGCCGGCGACGCCGATGGCGAGGATCGGCCAGCCGCCCCGCCACACCAGATACAGCCCGACCACGGCCGCCGCGGCCATCACGCCGAAGGCGGCGTTGCGCACCGCAAGGGGCGCCAGGGCACCGGTGGCGCTGGCGCGGGCTGGTCCCGCCCGGTCCGGCGTATCGGCCCCTTTGACGTGGTCGTAGTAGTCGTTGGCCAGGTTCGTGCCGACCTGGATCAACAGCGCGCCCACGAGCGCCGCCACCCAACTGAGGGCATGGAAGCCGCCCAGGTAGTAGGCGAGCGCGCCGCCCAGGAGCACGGGCGACGCGGCGGCCGGCAGGGTGCGAAGGCGGAGGGTACCGATCCAGGCGCTGGCGGTCATGCTGCCGCGCAGCAGTCGCACGGACAGTCTTCGTGATCCGAATGGACCTCCGCGAAGACGCCGCGCATGTCCTCGTCGTTGAGCGGCGTGCAGTACTTCGCCTCGAACGCCTGGATCTTCTCGTCCACGTCGTCCATGTGGCAGCCGGCGCGGGGGAACTCCTCGAGCAGTTCGTCCATCATGGCAGCCACTTCTTCTCCCGGAAGCCCGGCTTGCGGCCCTGGAGGTACGCGTCGCGGCCCTCTTGCCCCTCCTCGGTCATGTAGAACAGCAGCGTGGCGTTCCCGGCCAGCTCCTGGATGCCGGCCTGGCCGTCCTCGTCGGCGTTGAAGGCCGACTTGAGGGTGCGGATCGCGAGCGGGCTCTTGTCGAGGATCTCATTGGCCCATTGCACGCCCTCCTCCTCCAGTTGTTCGAGGGGGACGACCGTGTTAACGAGTCCCATCTGGAGCGCGTCCTCGGCGTTGTACTGGCGGCACAGGTACCAGATCTCACGGGCCTTCTTGGTGCCCACCAGGCGGGCGAGGTGGCTGCTGCCGAAGCCGCCGTCGAAGGAGCCGACGCGGGGCCCGGTCTGTTGGAAGATGGCGTTGTCCGCCGCGATGGTGAGATCGCAGATGACGTGCAGGACGTGGCCGCCGCCCACCGCGAAGCCCGGGATGAGGGCGATGACCGGCTTGGGCATGGAGCGGATGATGCGCTGGAGGCGCAGGACGTTGAGGCGAGGGGTACCGTCGCCGCCCACGTAGCCCGCATCACCGCGGACCGTCTGGTCGCCGCCGGAGCAGAACGCCCACTTGCCGTCCTTGGGGCTCGGGCCGTTGCCCGTGAAGAGCACCACGCCGATGGACGTGTCATGCCAGGCGTCCTCGAAGGCATCGATCAGCTCGTCCGTCGTCTCCGGGCGGAACGCGTTGCGGATGCGCGGCCGGTCGAACGCGATGCGGGCGATGCCGTTGGCCTTGTGGTACGTGATGTCCTGGTACTCCTTGCCCTCGGCCGGCTGCCAGTCGGCACCGGGGCGCACCAGGCGAGGCTCGTCCGGCGTGCCCGTGGTCGTTGCAGGCTCCATGGGCGCCGCCATTTTGGCGCCCGTCATAAGGGGCGTGGCGAAACACCACGGGTCCCCGCTACGCTTCCGCACCCACCGCCTGGCGAGGCTGCTGATAGACCGGCTCGTCGAGCCCCTCGGAGGCCAGGTGACGCAGGGCCGGGTTGAGCACCACGACGTGGCGAGCCCCGCGGTCCTTGGGCACCACCTGGATGAGCCCCTCTTGCTCCAGGCGCTGCACGTGCCAACGCACGGCGCGGGGTGTCACGTCAAGCCGCTTGGCGAGGCTACGCCACGACGTCCCGGGGTCTTCCCTGAGGGCGTCCACGATGAGCCGGGCCCGCTCCAACCGCAGGTGCGCCAGCAGATCATCGCCCGGCTTGGCACCCACGCGGGTCGAATAATGCAGGGCGCGGCGGCCGCTCTTGACCACGCGGACGTAACCGTCCTTGACCAGCACGCGGACATGGTGCACGGCGGCCGTGCGGGCCACTTCGAGGAAGTCCGCCATGTCCTGGATGCAGGCACCAGGGCGCTCCTCGATCCACAGGAGCAACTTGGCCCGGGTGGGGTGCTCCGGAGGGGCGCGCTGGGCGGCTGCGGGCGCGTTCAGGTCCATGCCCCCGCTGCATGTTGCAGGCGTGGGTCTCGCAGAAGAGAGCGGGCGGCCGGATCGGCGCGTGCACGGGCTGCCAGGTGGGGCGCCGTGGCGAAGGCCGTGCGCAGCTGCTCCACCGCTTCGGGGCCCCGTTCCAGCCGGGAGAGGGCGATGCCACGTAGGCAGGCCGCCGGGGCCTGGGTGGCGGGGTGCCAGTGGCGACCCAGGATGCCGAGCGCTTCGTCGGGGCGGCCCAACTGGAGGAGGGCGTCCGCCTTGAGCAGCAGGGCATCGTCGGCGTACGCCTTGGAGAGGACGAGGTCGTCGGCCACGGCGAGGGCCTCCATGAGGTGGCCGCCTTGGACGAGGAACTCCAGGTCCTCCATGCGGTGGCTCTGACGCTTGTGCTGAGCCGCTTGTGCCCCCACCACGCCGGCCGGGGTCGCGACGGCGGCACCCAGGACCAGGAGCCACGGCCAATACCGGCTCCAGCCTCCAGGGTCGCCGACGACCACGGACAAGGGGACGCCGTCCGCCGCCGCTTCATCGATGGCGCCTCCGACGGCCGCTGAAAGGAGGCCGTTGGCCGTTGCGGTGGTGAGTCGGATGTCGAGCGCGCCCTCCAGGGACAGCCTGGTCGCCTCGACGGCCTCGCCGCCGGGCAGCCGGCCCGTCACGTCATGGAAGCTCGCGGCCGACGTCGACGCCTCGGCGTCCTCCACGTGGAGCTCCAGGAGCCGCATGGGCATCCCGGTGAGCTCCAGCACGCCGTCGCGGACCGACAGGTACGCCTGGCTGCGGGAGCTCTCGGACTGGACGAGGACGGGGAGCGCCTGCGGGGCATCCGAGTCGCGGCCGGTGGTCTCCGTGCGCGTTCCTTCCTCTCCATCGAGGCGCAGGTCCCATTCCCACAGGCCCACCAGGAAGTCGCCTTCGATGCGAAGGACCGGCATGACGGCCTGCTCCCCCCACGTGAGCGCGCCGTCCAGCGATGCCATCGTGGAGCGGCCGGTGCCGATGCGGTCTTCCATACGGTACGTCCCCTCGGACGCCTCGGCGGAGCCGCCCTCGGAGGTCCACGTGATCGTCGGGGCCTCCTGGCCCGGCAGTCGGAGGATCGCCAGGTCGTTGGACGCCTGCACGGGCAATGCCGCGCCGGTGGCGTTGTGGAGACGATATTGTCTCGACGCCGGTTGACCACCAACGCCGACGCCGCCGGCCGCGGGCCCGTCCTGGGCCTCATCCACCTTCACGTCCACTTGACGGGCGGACACGAACAGCTGCGACGCCTCGGCGCCCGCATGGTCGGTCTCACGCGCCTGGGCGGCGATGGCCAACGCCACGAGGCCGCCTTCCATCTGGCCGGGTCCCACCTCCGCACGGACTGCTTCCAGGTCTGCTTGCGCTGCGGCCACGGGCATCGTGGCGGCGCCAAGCAACAGGCACAGGAGGGCCACCGTGAGGGTGGCCCGGCGGGGATGGGACGACGTCATGTTCAGATCGGCAGAGGTAGCAGGCATTCGAGGTGCGGGCCGTTGACATACGGCGGCGCGACAGGGTAGATGACAGTAAGGATGAGGCAATGGGGCCACGGGCCGCCCTTGGCCTTCCAGGCCATCAGCAGGGGATTGAAGCCGGCGATCACGAGCTCAGGGTTGCTAAAGCCTCCCAGGCCGCAGTCGTTCTTGGCGGCCACCAGGTACACGAAGACGCCTTCGAGGCCGCCTTCCATGTTCGGGTCCGTGCTAGGGCCCGTGGGGATCGTCAAGGGTTGACGGTCCGTGTCCGTGTCCAGGTAGGAACGGGAGCCGGCACTCACGTGGAACACCTGGTAACCCGAGGCGGGGTCCAGGGCGTCGATGCGGAACACCTTGTAGGCGCGGATCGGGCTGTCGCCGGGCGCGACCGGAGCCTTCCAGTCCAAGCGGTTGCCATTGGCGACCGGCGTGACCACCAGGTCCCGCACGGGGCTCGGAGGGATACAGGAACCATCCAGGTCGCCCGGCCCTCCGCTTCCACCCAGCAACTGTTGTAGCAGGCCTTGGACACCTGGACCGCCCCGTGGGGCCTCCATGGGTTCCAAAGGCGAGGCATTGGCCCCGCCGACTCCGGCCAGTACGAGCAATCCCACCACCATGATCGTCGTCTTCATGTTCACCACGTCCGCCGCAGCGCGGCAATCCAACCCATCCGTCGGGGTATCTAAAGCGTCGTTGTCACGACGTTCCCCGCCCCGGGGAACGACCTGACAGCAACGACCTACAAGGGGGGAACGACGCGCCAGCCAGCCCTAAGAAACCCTCGTGGATCGTGCTCCTTGGACGCTCATGTCCGAGGTGAACGAATGAACCTGACGCGATTGGCGGCCTCCCTGGCCGCGATGATGATGCTTGCGGCGATGCCGGTGAACGCATGGGAAGAGGAGGCGACGCCGCTCCTCTATGGGTTGGTCGACGCGGACACGCTCGACCTGACCCGCGACCACCACGTGGTGGGCGACCTGGTCCTGCGGGGCCTGGCCGGCTTCACGGTCACCGGCGACCTCGTCGCCACCGACGGCGCCTCCATCACCCTCCAGACGGGCGGCCCCTTGATGATCGCCGGCCTCGTCCAAGCGGGCCACGCCAGCGACGATGCGCCCGGTACCAAGGGTGGCTCCATCCTCGTGGAGGCCCTGGGTCCCGGCGCGACGCTCCTGCTCGCCCAGGGCGGCGTGCTGGCGGCCGGCGACGGCAGCGATGGCCTCTCCCTGGTGGCCACGGGCACCCAAGAGGATCCCCACGCTGAGGCTGTGGCGGGCGACGGTGGCAACGGTGGCGACATCACGCTCCTTGTGCCGGTCGACCCCCGCTCCGCTGGGTCCCTGGTGGGCGGCATCGCGGGTGACGGTGGCGACGCCACGGCGTACGGTCACCACGCTGGTGCCGGCCTGGATGGCGGCGACGCCACGGCGATCGCCGGCAACGGTGGCGCCCCCGGTCGCATCCTCGGCCTGTACAGCAACGGCATCACGATCGAACCCGGCGACGGTGGCCTGGGCGGCGACGCGATCGCCGAGGGCGGCCACGGTGGCCTCTCCATCAACCTGTGCGGCGGCGACGGCGCCAACGGCGGCACCGCTTCCGATGTGAAGGGCGCGGCCAACTGGCCCAGCGGTGCCTCCGCGACCGGCGGCCAGGGCAAGGACGGCAGCACGGGCTGCAACGGCAGCGCCCCCGGCGCACCTGGCGGCAACGGTGGTAAGGGCGGCAACGGCGGCCACGCGACCGCTGTTGGTGGCTCCACGACCAAGACCTGCAAGGCCCACGGCGGCGACGCGAGTGCCTCTGGCGGCAACGGTGGACGCGGTGGCAACGGTGGCCGCGGTGCCACGGGTGCCACGGGTGCCCCCGGCGGCGCCATCGGTGGACCCGGCGCGACGGGCGGCTACGGTGGTGCCGGCGGCGTCGGCGGTACGGGTGGCAGTGCTTCCGCCACGGGCGGCACGGGTGCTCCCGGCGGCTTCTGGTGCTGGTCCAACGGCGGCGGCCAGGGTGGCGACGCCAAGGCCCAGGGCGGCAAGGGTGGCCGCGGCGGCAACGGCGGCGACGGTGGCCGCGGTGGCGCTGGCGGACCCGGCTCCAAGTGCCAGGGCATTGGTGGCGCCGGTGGCGCTCCCGGTATGTTCGGTACGGGTGGCGGCGCTGGTGGTGCGACGGCGACGGCCGGCAACGGCGGCGACGGGCCCGGTGCCTGGTCCCAGACCCCCGGTTCCCCCGGCGCGGCCGGTAGCCTCGGCAGCCTTGGTGCCAAGGGCCCTGGTGGTTCGATCATCAAGTGCCTGGAGATCTTCGACGTCCCGATCGATGTCCTGGGCGGCCTCGTGGGCGGTGGCCCCGGCGGCCCCGTCGGCGAGCCGGATGTCGGCCTCCTGGAGCGCTACCTGTAGGACGTCTTCCGACTGACCACGTCCGGGCTTCGGCCCACCTTCTTCCCCCTTTTCCCCTGCTGTTCTAGGGATGCTTCTGCCAACGTGGACGATGCTTGCGGCGGTCAGACCGACCTACGAAGCGGGCACGACGGCGCCCAGGACGTCGGCCAGTCGGTCCTGTTCGGCCTGGCGGGCGCGGCGGGTCCGCTCGCGGGCCACCGTGACCTGGAGGATGCCCCCGTCGCTGGTCGCAAGCGCGTCGTCCAGGTCGCCAAGGCCGCAGGTCCGGTGTTGCAGGCCGAAGGAGGCCGCAGCCGCAGCCACGGCCAAGCGCTGGGGCGTGACGAAGAGCCCCTCGTACGCCTCCTTCGGGGCCGCCGTGGCCACGGGGAGGCGGTCGAAGATGGCGCCGCCGCCGTTGTCCACGACGACGAACGTGAGGTCGGGGGCCTGCTCCGCTGCCACGGCGAGCCCGCCCAGGTCGTGCTGGAGGCTCAGGTCCCCCAGGAGTGCATAGGCCGGGCCGGCATGGAGGCGGGCCGCGCCTGCCGCGGTGCTGACGAGGCCGTCGATGCCGCTGGCGCCCCGGTTGGCCAGGACGCGCAGGGGCGCGGCGCGGGGGGCGCCGTACCGGTCGAGGTCGCGGACGGGGCTGCTGTTGCCGACGAACAGGAGGGCCTCTGGGGGAAGGCTTTCGGCGAGGGTGCGTGCGACGGCGCCTTCGCCTTCGTGGTCGCCCAGGACATCGAGGGCGGCCGTCTGCGCCTGCACGAACGCGTCGCCCCAGGCCGGGTCGGACCCGGCACCTTCGATGTGGTCCGTGAGGACGGCGGCGACGCCGTGGGGTTCGGCGGCCAGGATGTGGCTGGCGCTGTGGTGTTCGTCGCGGCCAGAGGCCCGTTCGTCCACAAGGATCCTGGGCACGTCGGCGTGGGCGGCGAGCCACCGGTGGAGGCTCTTGGAGGTGGGCGAGGCTCCGAACTGGAGGATCCAGTCGGGTTGCAGGGCGTCGCGGAGGGCTTGGTGGCCGAGGAACGCATCGTAGGCGCCGATGATGGTGGCCTTGCCGGCGGGGCCGTACCGGACCCCGGAGAGCGGGTCCGCCAGGAGGGGGGCATCCAGGTCGGCGGCGAGCAGCCGCAGCAGTTCGGCGGTGCCGTCGTCCCGGTGGCGCGGCCCTGCGAGGATGACCCCGTTGCCCCGCGCGACGAGACCTGCCACGCGTTCCAGGTCGCCTTGGTCGCTCACCAGATGGGGTCGGCTGATGCGTGCCCAGGGGCCGCCGCCGCGTCGCCCGCCGTGCGCCAGTCCTTCAAGCAGCTGCTCCGCGTGGTCATCCCGCTGGGGGGCCAACGGTTCCCGCAGGGGCACGTTCAGGTGGACCGGGCCGGCGACGGGTGCCACCGCATGGGCGTAGGCCCGGCACGCGGCGGTCCGCAGCGCCCCGAAAGCGGCGGCCGTCGCCTCCGGGAGTCCCAGGCCCCGTTCCCAACGGACGCGGCGGCCGAAGATGCGCGTCTGGTCGATCGCCTGGTTGGCCCCGACGTCGAGCAGTTCATGGGGCCTGTCCGCGGTCACCATCAGGAGGGGGACGGCGGCTGCATCCGCCTCCGTGACCGCCGGTGGCAGGTTGGCCACGGCGGTGCCACTGGTGGTCAGCACGAGGGTGGGCCGGTCGGTCACCTGGCCTTGCCCGAGCGCATGGAAGCCGGCGCTGCGCTCATCGAGCACCACGGCCACGTGGAGGGCAGGATGGTCGTGGGCGGCCAGGGCCAGGGGCGCGGAGCGGCTGCCGGGGCACACGATGGCCTCGCGGACGCCGCAACGCACCAGCTCGTCGACCAGGACGCTCGCCCAGGCCTGATTGAGGTTCACCGGCGACGTCATCGAGAGAGCGCCTCCCGCATGGGGCGCAGCTTCACCCGGGTCTCCTGCCATTCCCGGCGCGGGTCGCTGCCGGCCACGATGCCGGCGCCGGCGAAGAGCCAGGTGGCATCGGGGGTGGAGAGGGCGCAGCGGAGCGCCGTGGCGAAGGTCCCTTGCCCTTCACTGTCGAACCATCCCACCGTGCCGGCGTACCAGCCGCGCGGGAACCGTTCCAGTCGCTTCAGGGCGGCCAGGGCCTCCCGGCGAGGGGTGCCGCCGACGGCGGGCGTGGGGTGTAGGGCGGCGACCAGGTCCAGGACGTGCGTGGTGGCCGGCGCAGGGGCGCGCAGGGGGGTCTCCAGGTGTTGCACGTGGCGCAGGCGCCGGATGCGACGCGGCTGGGCCTCCACGAGGGCGCCCCGCCGGGAGAGCCGCTCACGGATGTCGGCCACCACGAGTTCATGCTCAAGGGCCTCCTTGGGGCTCGTGAGCAGGTCGTGGGCGAGCATGCCGGCCTCGCTCTCGTCGTCGCCCGCGCGGCGGGACCCGGCCAGGGCGTGGGTCTCCAGGCGGTCGCCGTGCAGTTTCACCAGGAGTTCCGGCGTGGCCCCGAAGAAGGCGTGGCCGGCGCGGGGCTCCACCAGGAACCGGAAACGGGTGGACGGATCGAGGCGCGGCACCACGTCGGCGGGGTCGGCCTCGGGGTCGAGGTGCGGGCTGCGCGCCAGGACCAGTTTGGTGAGCTCGCCGGCCTCGATCGCCTCCAACGCATCACGGACGGCGGCCGTCCAGGCGGCCTCGTCGTCATCCACGGCGGCCGGGCCGACCTGCCGCGACGGTTCAGGCAGTACGCTTGGCCCCTCCGCCTCGACGACGTTCTCGTACAGGGCGCCGTCCTTCCAGAGGAGCAGCCGCTCGGGCAGGATGAAGTGGGCGGCATCGAAGCCGTGCCAGCGGCCCACCGCCTCATGGTCGTCGTGGAACGCGAAGCCACCCAGGAGTCGGGGCGGCAGGGGCCCCTCGTGGTCCAGGCGCCGCCACAGTTCGGCCGCCGCTTCCTGGACGTGACGGAAACGGTCCGGTCCCGTCGCCGTGATGCGGCAGGCGGCGCCCACCGCCACCATGACGATCGGTTCGCGGTCGTCCTGCTGTTCCACCCAGAAGCCACGGGGCGTCCCTGCGGCCGCTTGGAGGAGCGTCAGGGCGTCGTCCCGTTCACCGGGTGCCAGGCGTCGGGTGCGGCTGGTGAGGCGCGGCGGTGCCGCCAGGTGGCCCTGCAAGCGCTTCGGGGACGGCCGGTTCGCCTTCAAGGGTTCGCCCTGAGGACTTAGAAAGAGACGGGGGTCTGGAGGTGCGTGGTCCACTGGGCTCTCCAATCGTACCTGCGCTCTCTTGGCGCGCGCATCGACCATCTGCCCCGCCGCATCCAGCGTCAGGTGGAGGCGGAGGTCCTCGCCCACGTGCAGGACGAAGCGCGTCGCCTGCGCGCCGAGGACGGGGAGCTGGACCTAGAGGGCTCCATCCATGCGGCCTTGGAGTCCCTAGGGGCCGTCGAAGGCCTCGTCGTGGCGATCGGCCCCGTCGGTGGCCTGGTCCGTTCCGGCACCCAGGAGATGGTGCTGCCTGTGCGGGCGCTCTCCAAGGAGGGGCTTGGTCGTGGCAGCCGGCGCGTCGCCCCCTGGGTGGGTGCCGCGGCCGCAGGGTTCGCCCTCGCGCTGGCCGCCGTGCTGTTCTTCGCCTTCGCGCCACCCCCCGAAGAAGGCGGCCTGCAGGACGCGGCGGGCACGGCAGCCGACAGCGAGGGACTCATCTGGTCCACCAGTGGCTCAGGCCTCGAAGGCGCCCATTCTGAGAGCGCGTCGCTGCCCTCCGGCCGCTTGGTGTTCGCGGCCCAAGGTGAAGGCTGCGTGGCCATCAAGATCAGCAACGCAGAAGGGACGGTCCTGGATGAGCCGCGCCGCTGCGGCGACTGGTCCATGCCGTTTGGCGCCGCGGAAGGCGATTACCAGATCGAGCTGCTCTTCGACGGCTTCACGGGCAGCCTCTCCGTGGCCCTCGAATAGGCCTGGGTCGGCTCAGCTGCCGGTGGCCAACCAGGCGTTGCGGCGGCGCGTGGCCACCGCGTCGCCCTTGCGGGGCGTGATCGTGAGCTTGTCCGGCGGTTTCTCCCAGAGGGGAACGTCCAGTTCGCGCAGGCGGCCCTCCCTGAAGACGGCCAAACGCACCGTGTCGCCGGCCTCGCGGGTCGAGGCCGCCTGTTGGAGGCGCGCCTTGCTCCAGGCGTACCCTTCCACGGCGACCAGTTCATCGTCCGGCTGGAGCACCGCAGCGGCGGGGACGTCCTCGGGGATGCGTTCGATCACGGGGCGCCCGTCGTCGCCGCCCGCCTTGAAGTGGACGCCGAGGGCGAGCTTGTTCTTGGGGTCGCTGTGATCCCGTTTCAGGTCCCAGCCCAGGTCCCGCAGGGCCGCCGCGATGGGCAGTTCGCCCGTGCCATCGACCCAGCGGGCCAGTTCGCGCCGGCAGTCGACCCCGGTCGCCTCCTGGACGATCGCCGCCACGGCCGCGCTGCCTTCCGGCACCCCGGCCCCGGCGTCTCCGTGGTGCTTCCACAGGTGGCGCATCACGGCGTCAAGACCCTCGGTGGCCCCGTTGCGGCGCAGGTGGGCCTCCAGGCAGAGGGCGATGAACTGCCCCTTGCCGTAGTAGCTCACGTTGCGGTTGATGTTGTGCTCGTGGGGCTGGTACAGGAGCGTC
>JBMYRW010000011.1:0-51574 GCA_049602735.1 Thermoplasmatota archaeon | reverse complement strand
CTTGCCGACCGGACGATGGGCGCGGCCAGCCGGGCGCCGTCTTCAGCGTTCCGGGCGCGTGAAGAGCCGCAGTTGCGCACCCACGTAGCAGGAAGCGTCGCCGAAGCCGCCGTGGAGGATCTCCAAGGGGCCGGGCGCCAGCCGGGTGCCGACGCCGTCGAAGCCCGCCGCAGTGCCGGCCTGCAGGTCGTCGATGCTGGCGTAGGCGACGCTCTCGCCTTCCTGACGGAGGTTGATCCACGAGTGGTCACAGCCGCCGGCCGACCCGATGAAGAACGCGGGTAGCGGGCCGCTGGAGGACGCCATGGCCAAGGGTCGGGCCGCAAAGACCACCTCATCGTCGGGGTCGAACGTGGTCGATTCGATGCCGAAATGGCCGTCGGCGCCGCCCGGTTCCTGGGGCAACAAGACCGTCCGGTTGGTCATGGCGTGGAGTTGGAAATCGATGGGCGTCGCATCGACGAACACGAAGGCCGCACCCGTCAGGAGCACGGCGACATGGGGCCCCGGTTCGGCGGCCACGAAGACGGGGTCGGAACGGAAGCGGACCACTTGCGTGCTGCCGTCGGGGCCGTACAGGAGGACCACCGACGGAGCAGGCGCGTCGTCCCCGTCGTGCGGAAAGTCTTCGCCGAACGTCGGAACGGCAAGATCCGAGAAACCCAACACGCGGGCGCCGGGAGGCACCTGGAAGGCGTTGGGTTCGCCGGGCGGCAGGCGGCCGTAGAGGAACGTCAGGTCGTCGGCGCGTCCCGCCTTCGCTTCCGGCGCTCCGGCCAGGCTGTAACTGATGGATTCCAGGATCAGTTCGCCCACCAGGTCTTCGGCCTTGATGCGCAGCTCCAGGAACTCGTCGACCACGTTCTCGGGGTGGAACGAGGCGACGATCGGGTAGAGGTCACGGGCCTGGAGCCCATTGAAAGGTACGGCACCGGCGCCGGCGTCGGCGGTGGCGAGCACTGGGCCGAGGGGGCTGGCGGCATCGAAGTGAAGGTCCGTGATGGAGCCGGCCACCGTAAGGCTCAGGTGGACCGGCGTGCGCGCCAGGCGCAGTGTGAACGCTTCGTCGATGGGCTGGGGCTGCAACGGGACCGGCACCTGGGCGAGCGGCGCGTCTTTGTCCGTCGAGGCGAGGACGTGCCGCTCCACGTGGCGGGCCAAGGGGCGGACCGACTCCACCTCGATGCCGCCGCTCTTGAGAGCCAGGATCTCCAGTTCTTCCCAACCGTAGAGGGACAGAACGTAGCGGCCTGCTTCCGCGTCGATGGCGGCCACACCCGCGTCGCGTCCATCCGGGGCGGGCACCACCGGCACCGCGATACGCCGATGGTCAGGGCCGTACAGGTCGAAGGCGGCTCCGTCGCCGCCCTGGAAGTTCGACCAGAGCGCGAGTTCGCCGCCGGCGTGGTGGAACTGGTAGAAGCCGCCGTCGCGCATGCGCTCAGGCTCCAGGTGGCCGATCGCGATGGGTGGCGGCGAGGGCGCCACTTCAGGATCGAGGCAGCCGGCAGCAGCCACGAGCGCCCCCGCCAGGAGGGCCAGGACGACCCCTGTGGGGGCCGTACCGTGGGTGGCTCGCGCTGCCATAAGGAGAGGCCGATGGTCGGATTCTTCAAGTTTATGGGTGGGACCTCGGGTCCCGGGGCGTGGACGCAGGCGGCCCGGCTGACCCGCTCGCCTCCATCGATCCCCGCCTGTGCGTCGCCTGCAAGGCGGCGCGCGGCCTGTGTGGCATCGATCCCTGCCCTCTCCTGCGCAGGGTGCAGCACCACCTGCCGGCGAGCCAGAAGGTAGGGCGGGACGTGGCCGGCAGCAGCCCGCCGAGCCTCTTCGTGGGCCGCTACGGCTACCCGAAGGTGAACGTGGGGCCGATGCTACCCCCGGACCACCGTGCCGCGGACGCCGCGGACCTCCTGGATGCCCCCCGCCGATGGCTGGACCTGTCGATCCCGGACGTGGTGGGGCTGCGCAGCAGCCTCATCCGCACCACCCACGCGGTCAAGGTGGACCAGGGCGCCCGGGACCCGGACCGCATCACCCGCTTGAGCCAGGAGTTGGCTGTGGCGGCGCGACCGGTGGACACGGAGGTCCAACTCACCAAGGCGCCCAGCTTCGACACGAGCCACGTGGGCGAGTTCACCGCCCCGCATGGCCCTACGGTGGGCGTGGAGCGGGCGGTGGCGACCGAGAACGTGCGCGTCGAGCGGCCGGTGGAGCGGGTGACCGGGGACACGGACCTGCGGGCGTCGGAGGGGGCGTGGGAGCTGTACCGAGGCGGGACGGACCGGTACCAGTTGGAACGCATCCTGTCGGCCGGGATGCTCGGCCTGGGCGCCCGCCGCCGGCTCGTGCCGACGCGCTGGGCGATCACGGCCAGCGACGACACGATCGGCAAACAGCTGGCCCAGCAGGTGCAGGACCTGCCCACGATCGACAAGCCGACGGTCCACACCGGCGGGGCGTTCGGGAACCACTTCCAGATCCTCCTGCTGCCGCGCATCTGGAGCTACGAATTCCAGGAGGTATGGCTCAAAGGGGCCTTCTGGGCCGCCGGTGCTGCGGAGCCGATCGCGGCGGCGGACCACGAGGACCACCGGGGCCGCACAGGGTACGCCCGCGCCACCGCCGGGGCCTACTACGCCACGCGTCTGTCCGTGCTGGAGCACCTCGTTGCGGCGGGGCGGCAGGCGACCGCCATCGTCCTCCGGGAGGTGACGGACGACTACACGACGCCCCTGGGGGTCTGGGTGGTGCGCGAAGCGGCGAGGCTGAGCCTGGAGTCCCGGGGCCTGCCGTTCGAGACCACCGATGACGCCCTGCGGCACATGGACCGGCACGCCCGCTACAAGGGGTGGCAGGCCCACATGGAGCTGCTGCGGCGCCTGCGGACGCAGCCTTCGCTCGACCGTTGGGCTTAGCCACGGGGAAGCCTGGGCGAGGGGCACCCAAATAGAGGACCGCACTACGCCACCGGGCCGCGATGAGCCAGGCCGACAGCGACCTCCTGTGCATCCGCCACCAGGCCGACTGGGGCCCCTGGGCCGTCGGGGTGCGCAGCGACCGCGGCGCCAAGCGTCCGCGCCAGGAAGACGCCTGGGCCCTTGCTCCGTTGGGCAAGCCGGAGGAGGGCCAGATCGTCGCCGCTGCCTTCGATGGCCTGGGTGGCCTGCCGCGTGGCCGGCAGGCGGCCCAGAGCGCGGCCGAAGCGCTGGCACCGGCCGTCGAACAAGGGACCACGCCGGGCGACCTACTGGACCGGTTGGCCGAGGCGGTGATCGCCACGGGCGGCGCCACCACGGCGGTCGTCGCCTGGCTGGACGGCGAAGGGCAAGGGCACATCATCAACGCTGGCGACTCCGCGGCGTACCTCATCATGGACGGGCACCCCCGCCGCGCCAACCCCCTGGACCGGGCCGGGCGCCACATGGTGACCGACTGTCTGGGCTACGGCGACGTCAGGGGCCACGTCACTTCCATCGAGGTGCCGGTCGGTGCCAGCCTACTCGTCTGCACGGATGGCGTCGACGGTGTTGTGAGCCCGGAGGCGCTGCTGTCGGCGCTGGAAGCCGACGACCCGGCCGCCGCGTTGGAGCCCCTCTTCGACGAGGTGCACGCCAACGGCTCCCCCGACAACGCTACCGCGTTGCTGCTACGCCGGCGTTAGGCACCGGAGGCTCCCGGTCGGTCGACGCGTGTCGCAGGAGCGCCCGCGACGCTTCATCCACCTGCTCGCACCAGGCGGTGCACCGCGCCGCGTAGTCCACGCTGGAGTCGCTAGCGGCTTGCCGCGCCAGGTCCACAAGGAGGACGCCGGCGGAGATGCGACCAAGCAGTACCGCGAAGCGCCGTGCACCGGCTTCCATGGCAGCCCGGCCTTCGGTCCGCATCGCCTCCAACCACTGCGTGGCTGCTCGTAGGCCATGGCGGAGGCAAACCCCCGCCTCGTCGAGGCGCGCATCAGGGGCCAGGTCCACGCCGGGGGGTTCGAGGTGGCCGTCCACCCAGCTGGCGAACTGTTGCCAGAGACCGTCGCCTCGGATGGCGCGCAGCACGTCGAGGGACAGCACGTTGGTGGTGCCTTCCCAGATCGGCAGCACCTGGGCGTCCCGGAGCAGCCTCGGCAGCCCCGTGTCCTCCACGTAGCCGGCACCACCGAAACACTCCAACGCCTCGCTGATGCCGGCCACCGCCTGTTTGGCCGTCATGAGCTTGGCGACCGGGGTGAGCAGCCGTAGGACCGCCTCCTCCTGCGCCGTGGCGAGCCCTCCTTCATGGCGCCCTTGCAGACGTGCCGTCTCGAAAGCCAGGAGCATCGCCGTCGTGCGCTCCAGTTCGAGGGATTCCAGCGTCGCCCCATGGAGCGGCAGCTCCGCCAGCGGCCGGCCGAACGCCTCGCGCCGATCGGCGTAATCGGTGGCCAGCATGACGGCGCGTGACAGGAGCCCCGCCGCGGAGAGGGCGTTGTAGATCCGTGTGACATTGAACAGGACTGCGATGGTCGCGATGCCGCGGCCCCGCTCGCCCACCAGCGTCGCCGGCGTCCCCTCCAGGGAAAGCTCGGCCGTGGGCAGCGCCCGGGTGCCCAGTTTGTCCTTGAGGCGATGGATGCGGATGCCGCGCAACGCCCCGTCTCCATCACGCAGTCGGACGCAGAAGACGGATGGGCCCCGGTCGCCCGGTGCCACGGCGAGGGTGAAGGCGACCTGGCTCGTGGTGGCGCTGGTGAACCACTTGTCCCCGGTGAGGCGCCACGCGTCCCGCGCCTCTTCAGGTTCGCCGGCCACCGGCTCAGCCTGGGTGAGCGTCGCGGCGGCCACGTCGCTGCCGCCACCGCGCTCCGTCATCCATTGCCCGGACGTCCAGAACGTCGCTGGGTCGCGGCTGGTGAGATGGGCGGCGACGTGTTCGAGCGTGGAACGGCCGTGGACCTCCAGGAGGCGCGCCGCGCCGTCGGTCATGGCGAGCGGGCAGATGTGGATGGCGCTGCTGGGCGCGTACAGGAACAACCGGGCAGCTTGGACGATCCGGGCGTCCGCGCGGGCCTCGCCGCCCTGCGCCTCGTAGGGCCCCGCTACGAGGGCTTCCTGTGCGGCGACGGCGTCCAGGCCCGTCCAACCGGCGGCGACCTCGATGTGGTCGACGCGGCGGCCCCAGGCATCGAAGGGCACATGGCGGGGCTCCTGGGCCTCCGCCTGGCGCGCCAGGGCGAGGACGTCCCCCCCTTCTCCACATCGGTCGCCCCAGGATCGAAGGCCCGGAATCGCCTGTGCGAGCGCTTCGGCGCCAAGGTGTCGGCGTAGCCAATCCTGTAGGACCGCATCGCTCCGGAACGGATGCGGAAGCCGCGGCCCCTCCTGTTGGAACGCCAAGGGCGCTCCATCAAGGCTTGGCTCTTCAAGGCTCCGTGGACCAGGCCAAGGCCGCACCTCCGGCCGGGATCTCGTACGGCATAAAATAGGGAAAGAGGGAAGGAAAAGGTGCGTCGTCGGGCCTACGCGGGGATCTGGTTGCGGATCTCGGCGTAGCTCGCCTCGATCGTCGCCAGCGCCTCGGCCAGGGCGGCCTCAGCGGGGCCCGTCACGGGAGCCAGGGGCGCCGTGGTCTCGGCGACCGCGTCGCTGGCGGCGTCCAGCGTGTCGTAGCCGCCAAGGGCCGGGTCGCCGTAGTTGGCATCGCCGAAGCACTTGGAGCCGGCAAACGCATGGCTGACGATCACTTCAAGCGTGTTGCCGGCGCCGAGGTCCACGGTGGCATGGATGGCGTTGACGGCGGCCCAGGCGGTGCTGGTGCCGGTGGCGCCAGACTGCTCGTTCAGGACGACCTGACCAAGGCCCTCGGGCAGCTCGATCACGGTGTTCGGGTCCGCGGGGACCTCCACAGCCTCGCCAGCGACCATGAGGCCGGCGATGAGCGTGGTGGCGCCGGCGGAGGCCGAGTGGCGCAGGGAGCCACTGTTGGCAGCGCCTTCGATGGCGGTCGCGGAGAGGATCTCGTCCCCGCCCACGGTGAGGCTGAAGCCTTGGACCGCCGCGGAGGCGGCCGAGACCGCTTCGATGGGTGTCGCGGAGACTGTGCTCTCCAAGGTGCCTGCGTGGAGTTCCACGCCGAAGTCGGCCAGGTCGACGCCAGCAACACTGCCGCTGCTGTCGGAGGGGGCGACGCGCTGGTTCAGGCGGTCGATGAGCACCTGGCCGGGCAGCTCGGGGGCGCCGGTGTTCTGGCGCACGTCCACGTACAGGTTGTAGGCTTCCGCGTCAGCGTCGGGGATTAGACCCAGGATGAGATCGGTGATCTGGCCGACGAAATCGCCGGACAGCTGCGCGTAGGCGCCACCGGTCTGGGAGGCCATGTAGGAGAGGTACGCAGCCGCGTAGCTGGGGTTCCAGCTGTTGCTGTTGATGGTCACGGCCTGGATGCCGGCGGCGGCCAGGTTGGCCACTTCGGTCTCGAAGTCCAGGTCATCGCCGTCGCCACCGATGCCGTTGCGGCCGGGGTCGCCGCCGTAGTTGTTGCCGGCGAAGTCGCTGTCGTGCGGGGGTGCGTCTGAGAAGAACACGGCGATCTTGGTGGAGTCGGCGCGCCAGCCGATGTTGCTGTCGGCATGGCTCTCGTAGATGGCGCGGGTCAGCGACTCAGGGCCATCGGCGCCCCAGCCCAGGGAGACGCCATCGAGGGCGCTCTGCACGTTGGCGGTGTCGCCGTCGAGGCCGCTGTGGAGCTTCCACGGGTAGTCACTGGAACCACCGTAGGTGGTGCCCCAGAAGCTGCCGTAGCCCGGGTAGAAGTACGTGCCTGGGTAGTCACGGTAGTCGGCCACGGCGAAATTGGTGTTGGGCACCAGGGCCTGGATGTTGTTCATGATGTCCGTGGCACCGGCCTTCGCCGAGCTGAGGACACCGCCCATGGAACCGGTCGTGTCGAAGACGAACAGGATGTCCAGCGAGTTGCTGCACGCGTCTTCTTGGGCAAGCGTCGGGGTAGAGATGGTCATGGCGGTGGCGGCGAGGGCCAGGGCCACGAGCATCGTGCTCGTCTTGTTCATGTTCTCACCAGCCGCGAGAGGCGACAGTGTGCCCACACCTTGCATCGTTTAAGCATTCGGTCTGGCCAGACCCAGCAGAACAGCAAGTTGGGTGCAAAAGACACGAGCTAGCACGATGATAACACGGGTCCGTCGGGCACCAACGGCCATCCATAGCGTTCCGCGGGCTGCCGACGACGGCGCGGCAAACCTCATGTGGCGGTGGCCGGCCTGTGCCGCATGGACCTGAAAGGGATCGGCGTCGCCGTGCTGCTGGCCAGCCTGGCGCTCGCGGGTTGTATCGAGGATGAGGGCGGCGATGAGCCACTGGTCGGACCTGCTACTGCCCAGCGGCTGGCGACCGACGAATGGAAGGCGATGCTGTCTGAACCCCTCTTCGACGGCACCGTAGAGACGCTCCACCGCATGACCGCGGAGGACGGCACCGACCTGGCGTTGACCTTGTACCTCCCGGCCGGGCTTCCGTCCGACGCCCAGATCCCCACCTTGCTCGAGATCACGCCGTACCAGACCCTTGACCGCGGCCTGGGTTCCGCTTTCAGCATGGGAGGAGAGGTGAGCCCGGGCGGCGCTTGGGAAGACGTGGTCCTGCGAGGCGCCGCGTTCGTGCGCGCCGACGCCCGCGGCGGCCACGCCAGCGGCGGCTGCCTCGACTTCGGTGGCACGGCGGACCGCAGCGACGCCCGCTTGTTCGCCGACTGGATCCGCGAGCAGCCCTGGTCGAACGGTGTGATCGTCACGGATGGTGTCAGCCACCCCGGCATGGGCAGCGTCGTGGCCCACGTGGCCGACGCTGAGCTGACGGCGGCGCTCGCGCACGCCCCCGTGGTGTCCTACTACCAGGACGAGTGGCTCCAGGGCGCCAAGTTCGAGGATCAGCTCAACGGCTACCTCTACCAGGCGATCGACCTGGCGCCCCACACCAACCCGACCGATCCGTTCGCTGCGGCCGCGCAGGTGGCGCCGTGCCACGGCCAGATGGTGCTCGACTACGCCCCCGTGGACGGCGAGTTCCATGAGTTGTGGCAGGATCGTGACCTGGCGCTGCAACTGGAGAACGGCAACATCGAGCCGAACCTGGCACCGATCCTGCTCACCCATGGCTTCGTGGATGTCAACGTCCACCCTGACCACAGCCAGCTCTACTGGGACGCCCTGCCGGACGACGCGCCCAAGTACGCCATCATGGGCTGGTGGTACCACGGTTGGCCCGACATGGACGGCCACCCCGCCGAAACGTTCGCAGACATCCGCCACCGCTGGATGGACGCGACGCTGCTGGGCATCGACAACGGCCTCTGGGACGAACCCCGCATCCTGGTGGAGGACTCCCAAGGGACCTGGCACCTCAGCCACGACTGGCCCCTGGACGGCAGCGAACGCCTCACGTTCTACCCCGACGGCGAGGCCCTTGCCGAGGCCCCCGGCGCTGAGGGCTCCCTCTCCTACGAGGACACGCTGGAGACCTACCGCAACGACTGGGACGGCAGCGTCAGCTTCGCCACGGAGCCCCTACCCGCGGCCCGCCTCGTCACCGGCGCCCCGACCCTGCACCTGACCGCCTCCAGCAGCCACGACGCCACCAAGTGGGTCGTCTACCTGTTCGACGAGGCTCCGGACGGCAGCCGGACGCGCATCACCCATGGCTACGCCGACAGCCACCTGCGCGAGCCCCGTACGCCGGGCTGGGAGCCCCTGACGCCGGGCGAGGCCGACACCTGGACGATCCCGTTGCAGCCGACGGCCGTGGTCCTCGAGGAAGGGCACCGCCTGGTGCTCATGGTGGCCAGCCAGGACAGCCGCAACATGGACGCGCTGCCGACGGTCGGCTCCACCTGCATGGAGGACTTCCGCGGCGGCTGCTACGACCCCAGCGGCATCCTACCGGCCACCAGCGTCGGCCAGGCGACCAACACCGTCCACACGGGCCCCGAAGGGACCTGGCTTGAGCTGGCGTGGGTCGACCCCGCGGCGACGATGAAGGCGACCGAGTAGCCTCCGCGCCCCTTATGCGCCGCTGCGGCGCTGTCGGTGCGTGCGCGCCCTGATCTTCCTCGTCCTTCGCCTCCTCGTGGCCGCCTGGACGGCTTTGGCAGCCTGGACGCTCCTGGAGGCGTGGCGGCATGGCAGTGGCCTGCGCGCCGGCGAGCGGTTCCAGTTGGCGTTCCATGGCGGCATCGACGACGTGGTGCAGACGGAGTTGTCAGGCGGCCGGTTCGTGGCCGTGACGGGGGGCATCCGCGTCGACCTGCGAGAGGCCACTCTGCCCGAAGCCGCCGAGCGTGTCCCCTTGACGGTGCGCGCCCTGGCCGGCGGCGTTGAAGTGATCGTCCCTCCGACGTGGCGCGTCGAGTTGCAGGCGAAGGCGGTCATGGGCGGCGTGGCCAACCATGTGGAGCCCTCTGACGACGCAAGTGCGCCGCTCCTCATGGTGGACGCCTTGGCGGTCATGGGTGGCATCTACGTCAGCGCCGAGCCCTTGGGCGCCGAACCGACCGGTGAGGCGTGAACGGCCTACGTCGGTCCCTGCCGCTCGCCATCGTCCTCGCCGTCGCGTTGGCGGCGGCCGCGGTGCTGGGCGCCCATGTCTACAACGCCTGGCCGTTCCGGACGCTGCCCTATGGTCGCCCGGGCCCGGGGACGTTGGCCAACGGCGTCGCCTTGGCGCGCTCTGAGCTGATCCTCGCTGCCAGCCTCCCCGCCATGGCGATGGGGTTGCGCGCCCGACGTCCCCTTGCGTGGCCGCTGGACCTGGGACTCATCGCCGCGGCCTGCGCCGTGGCGGGTGCTGCGGCGGTGGCCCTCACGTCGGAGCCTTCCTGGAGTGCCACCTGGGCGTTCGTCGGGAGCCATGGTCTGCTGGCCTGGTCCTTCTACGCCCTCGGCGCCCTGGTGCGCACGGCCGCGCCGGCCGTCGCCCGCCTGCCGATTGCCGCCGGTGCGTGGCTGTCGTTCGTGGCCCTCTACGAGAACCTGGTGCGCTGGCGGCTGTTCCGCGCGACGGGCTACGTGGAGCTGACGTCGGGGCAGTTCCCGGACTGGTTCTACGCCACCCAGGCCCTCTCACCGGTGGCCGCGTACCGGGGCCTCGTCATCCTGTGGCGCCCTGACTTCCGCGATGCCTTGGAGCGCGCCGCCCTGGGCGATGCGGCGATCCCGTCGTGGCTCGGCCCTTGGACCATGGCGGGCGTCCTCCTCGTGCTCTGGGTCGCAGGGCCTCTGGGCGTGGCCTGGTGGCTGCACCGCCGCCGCGATCGGCGGCCGGTCGTCCCCACACCCACCTTGCACGAAGGCTGGCGAGGCGACGACGCCGACTGGGAAGCGGCTTGGCTGGACCGCGACGAGGCTTGAGCGGCTTCAGGCGAGATCGAGGCGCCAGACGGCCCCATCGCCGGGGCCGTAGAGCGCTGTCACCGCGTAGCCCCCCATCTCCGTGACGAACAGGTCGCCGCCGTGCAGGCCGAAGCTGGCCGGGGCGAACCGCGCGCTCGTGGGCTCCTCGAAGCCGTCGGCGAGCACGCAGGCGGAGCCGTCGGCGGGGTCGACGCGCAGGAGTTCGCCGGTGACGTGCGCGGTGGCGTACAGCATGCCGTCGGGCCCCATGGTCAGGTCGTCGAGCCCCTTGGGCAGGACGATCGGCGAAGCGGCAGGGCCGCTGGGTGCGTGCAGTCCGGGTTGGAGCGTGACGGCGCCGGTGCTGAGCAGCGCCACCGTCTCCATGGGTTCCGCCTGGTCGAACGGGACGTGATGGATGGGGCTCGACTGGTCTCCCGTGATCGCCGCGTAGAGGCCGCCGTCCGCGGGCCAGAGCCCGTTGGGGCCGTAGTGGTCGCGCCACGGAGCCCAGGGGCCGCCGCCGGGCTCGATGCGCATGAGGTATGGCGCCTGCGCCGCGAGGGGGCTACTGACGTAGAGGGCGTCGTCGGGGCCGAACGCCATGCCGTTGACCACGTCGAAGCCGATGGCGTAGGTGGCCAGGTCGGTGAATTCGCCGTCCGCGATGCGGAAGCTCACCACGTCGGTGGGGCCGGTGCCGTCAGGGAGCAGGCCCGCAGCGTAGAAGCGGCCCTCGGCCGGATGATGGACGATGCCGTGCGTCGCGGGCAGGTCGAGGACCGCCTGCTGGGCGCCCGCCCCGTCGAGGAGGACCAGGCGTTCCCCGTGCAGGTCCACGACGACCAGGTTGCCCGCGTCGTCGAAGGCGAGGTTCTCCAGTTGGCTGTCCCACAAGAAGAACAGCTCCGGCTCCACGCCGTCAGCGCAAGGGGGCTGACTGAGGGGATCGGGACTGGTGAGTTCGCCGAGCAGGCTCGCGCTGGCACCGGCGGCCACGAGCAGCGGGAGAGCGAGGAGGGCGGCGCGCATCAGGCGAGCCCCCGCTTTACCAGGACCGCTTGCAGGACGCTCGGCCGATCGGTCATGATGCCGTCGACGCCAAGGTCGATCAGTTCGTGCATGGTCTCGGCGTCACCGATGGTCCAGACATGGACAGCCAGGCCGCTCGCGTGGGCGTCGTCCACGAAGTCCTGGTTCAGGACGGGGACGCCGTTGAAGTTGATGGGCACCTGGAGGGCATGGTGGTGGCTCGGCGCGCCGCCAGCCGCGTTGGAGGCAGCCCAGAACAGCGCCGTTTCGCCGGTGCCGGTCGCTGTGCTGACGTCCTGGTTCCACAGGCGGAAGATCTCGGTGTCGGGGTCGAGGAAGCTCACGACGATCGTGTCGTCGCCGCGGCCGTACTCCTCCAACAGCGCCGCGAGGGTGTGCTCGTAGGGCGTCGTCTCCGGCGCCGTCGCCTTGATCTCGATGTTGATGAGCACGTCCGGGAACGCCTCCAGCACTTCGCGCAGGGTGGGGATCATGATGCCCTGACCGCGCAGGGTGTAGTCGGCCTCGGCGCGGCCCTGCCGGGCCCCTTCGCCGGGGACGAACCAGTAGGCGGCATCCAGCGCCTGGATCTCCGCGAGGCTCATGGCGTCCACGCGGCCCGTGCCGTCGGTGGTCCGGTCCACGGTGGTGTCATGGATGACCACGAGTTCGCCGTCGGCGGTGGCATGGACGTCGATCTCCAGCACGTCGGCCCCTTGACTCATGGCGTAGTGGAGGGCGACCATCGTGTTGCTGGGCGCCTCCGCTTCGCCGCCCTGGTGGGCGATGTGCAGCACGCGGCGCTCCAGCCACGGGTTCTCCCCGGCCACATCACTGGCCAGGTCGTCCGCCAGGTCCAGAAGCAGGTCGCCGGTCACCGCCGGGGCCGCGGCGACCAGGAAGGCCACGCTGGCCACCACCAAGGTTCGCATGCGCGGCCATCGACGTTGCGTTCTTGGCGCTTGGGGCAGCCGTCCTTGCCTTATGCGGGCGACCGCTGCGCCGCTCGTGCCCCCGACCGAAGCCGACCCGGACCATCCGTTCGTGCCCTACCGCCCCCAGGACGTGAGCCCCGAGGAAGGGCTGGAGCGCGTGCGCGCTTTCCGCCAATGGATGGACGACCGAAGGACCGTGCGGGAGTTCGACCCCAAGCGGGACGTACCCCACAAGACCATCGAGGAGATCCTCACGGTGGCCGGCAGCGCGCCGTCAGGGGCGCACAAGCAGCCGTGGACGTTCGTCGCCGTGCGCAGTGCCGAACTGAAGGCGCGCATCCGGGCGGCGACGGAGGAGCAGGAGCGGCGCTTCTACGACGAGGTGGCCCCCGAGGACTGGCTGCGCGACCTGGCACCGCTGGGCACAGACTGGGAGAAGACCCACATCACCGACGCGCCGTGGATCATCCTGGTCTTCGCGCAGGACTACGCCCTGCACCCGGACGGCTCCAAGTCCAAACACTACTACGTCAACGAGAGCGTCGGCATCGCCTGCGGCTTTCTGCTGGCGGCGATCCGGCAGGCCGGCCTGGCGGCCCTCACCCACACGCCGAGCCCCATGACCTACCTGCGCGACCTCCTCGGCCGTCCCAAGAACGAACGGACGTACCTGCTGGTGCCCGTGGGCTACCCCGCTGCTGACTGCGTTGTGCCGGACCTGGCCCGCAAGCCACTCGACGACTTCGTCGTCTGGGCCTAGGCGACCTGGGCTTCGCAGGCGCCGAGGCGACCAAGGTAGCGCTTGGCGGACAAGAGGTCGTGGAGCTCGTCGCAGCGGTCACGGCCGTCCACGTGGATCACGAACTGTTCGGGGAAGCTTTCCATGATCGCCACGTCATCCGAGTACGGCGAGACGGTCTCGTGGAAGTCCATGAGGTCGCCGGCGGTTCGACTCTGCGTGAAGGCGCCGCTGATCGTGTAGGTGCCTTCGTCATCCACGGTGCAGCCGGCCAGCGCGACGGCGAGAAGGGCCGCAGCGGACAAGTGGAGGAGGCTACGACGCGTCGCCATAGTCCACCATGCCCCGCATCTGGTACAGGTTCACCAGGGCCGTCCCTTGCGCGACGCCGCCGCCCAGCGCCGAGGCCAGGGGGCCGTCGCGGGCCACGATGCTGCCGATGCCGGTGCCGAACTGGTCGCTGGCCAGGTTCTTGGCTACGGTGACGGTGCCGAAGGGGCCGTCCTGCCAACCGGTGGCGTCGGCGTCCATGGGAAGGGGAAGTGCTAGCACGTTGGCGGTGACGCTGTACGCACCGCCCGCCCAGGGGATGCTGGCCGCGACCGGTCCAAGGAGGTCCATCTGCCGGCCGTCCGTGAGGTTGGTTTCGGGCACATACCCGGCGTCCCAGCCCATCGCCTGCAAACGCTCGGCGAGGCCGGCGTGGTCGGTGAGCCACCAGAGTTGGTAGTAGTGCAGGCCGGGGGTGCCGTCGGGGCTCTGGATGAGGACGCCGACGTCGCTGGTGCTGGCAGGCCCGGCGCCGATGCCGTCCAGCAGCAGTTCATCGCAGACCTGCAGGCCGGCGAACAGGGTGACCTGTCCGGTCTCTTCGCCCAGCATCTGGTACCCGGAGGCGACCAGGGGCCGCACGTCGTCGGCCGTCGCGGGCACGTTGACCAGGAGCTCCTTGCAGCCGCGGCCGTCCATGGCGAACGGCTGGCCAGGCACGGCCATCGCGCCATCATCGTCATCGTCGGACAGGCAGCCCGCGAGCGCCCCCGTGGCCACGAGGGCCAAGGTGACGGTCAGGGTGGGCAGGCCAGCAGCACGCCTCATGTGTCTTGATGGGCGGCGGTGGGGCATAAGCATGCAGGTGTCCGGCTCGTCTAGATGCCGCTCGGGCGGTCCCAGACGATGGGGTCGGCGAGCACCGGCAGTTCGATCCAGGAGCCTTGGGCGCCGTAGTGGACCGTGTTGAGGGCCAGCGGTTGGTCGAACGGGAAGACGCCGTCGTCGCTGCCCTTCAAGTGGACGCCGACCTGGTGACCGGCCGCCAGGACGTATTCGCGGGGCTCGAAGGCGAAGTGGAACGTGGTCGGCTCGCCGGGCACGAGGGGCGTGGAGGTGTCGAAGCCCTGGTGGAGGTGGGCGTTGAACCAGCCTTCGGCGAGCCAGGTCTGGCTGCCGTCGGGGGCCACGTCGACCAGGTCGAAGAGGAAGTAGGTGTTCTCCTGGTCGCTGGCGGCCACCAGGTGCATCCAGGCGCTGCCGGCCAGGTGCAGGTCCTCCGCGAGGGGCGGGCTGAGGTAGACCAGCTCATGGGGGGCACCGGCGGCCGTGGCGACGGTCTCTTCCACGGGGGCGGCGAAGTTGGCCAGGTTGACGAAGCCGCTGCCGGCGTTGAAGGCGGTGTAGGCCTCGGTGGCGTTGGCGGGCGGTTCGCCGGCGAGGGCGCCGGGGCCCAGGTAGAGCCGCTTGGCGGTGGTCTCGGCGGGTGCCGGTGGCCAGGTGTTGCCGGTGCGGATGCGGTCGTCGTTGAGCTGGACCTCGACCGGGGGCGCCTCCATCACACCGTTCTCGATGCCCTTGAGCCAGTAATCGAACCAAGCGAGCTCCAGGTCGAAGTAGTCCTCGCGGGGCGGGTAGCGGTGGCCTTCCTGGTGGAACAGCCCCTTCTTCGGGACGGGCAGGTCGTTGAACCAGGCGACCGCCTCGATGGGGTTGACGGCGCGGTCGATGAAGCCCTGGGAGTAGAGGATCGACGCCGTGGCGTTGCCGGTCATGGTGGTCATGTCCCGGTCCGCCCAGTAATCGGTGTAGAGCCCCTTCTCGTAGGTGCCGGGCGACATCGCCTCCAGGGCAGGCTGCTGGTCGCAGGCGCCGTCAGCCGCATTGAGGGCCCAGGCGGGGCCACGCTGGACATCGTTGGGCGGGGTGAGGCCTTCGGTCACTTCGTAGGTGATGGGGTAGAAACGGAAGTTGTAGGGCACGCCGTTCTGGTACACGTTGCGCCATTGGTTGGTGACACCAGCGACGGTGACGACCGTGTCCAGGTGCGGCGGCGCCATCACCAGGGCTTCGTGGGGCGTGGTGCCCACGTAGCTGACACCCTGCATCCCGACGTGGCCGTCGGACCATGCCTGAGCGGCGATCCACTCCACCAGGTCGTAGGCGTCCTGGCGCTCCTTGGGCCCCATCATCTCCATGCAGCCCTCCGAGTCGCCCGTGCCGCGCACGTCGGCGATGACGACCGCGTACCCCTTGGGGACGTAGGTGTTGACGAGGCCGACGCCGGCGGGCAGGAAGCCGAACGCATCGACGAGCGCATCCGGCATGTGGGTGTTGTAGGGGCTCAGCTGCAAGATCGTGGGCCACGGCCCTTCGCCGTCTGGCAGGTGGACCTCAGCATGGAGCAGGATGCCGTCCATGGTGGCCTCCACGTACTCCCGCACAGGGTCGAGGATGCCGAACCGGTCCTCGGACAGGAGAGCGGGATCGTAGCCGCTGCCCGGCGGGAGCGCGGAGAGGTCAGGGGCGGCCAGTGCTGCATCGTCGCCGCCAGCGTCATCGCCGAGGCAACCGGCAAGCATCGGGGCGGCCAACAGGAGGACCAGGAAGGTCGGGCGCATGGGCGGCCAGGCGGAGGCTGCGGCCTTCAGCGTTGCGGGCGCGTGCTAGAGCCCATACCCTCCGACCTGCAGTCAGATCGAGCAACACGGGTGGGGCATGGCCTCCGGCCAACCCCACGCCACCCCCGCATTACAGGCCATAGCCTTCCTGCATCTCGAAGTCGTCGCTGGGGTCTGGCCAGAAGCGGGCGATGTCCGTCTCGGAATGGACCTGGCCGTCCACCGCGTCCGCCAGCCGTTGGCCGAGGGCGAAGCCGCGCATGAGGCCGAAGCCATTGTCGCCCGTCAGGACGAACAAACCGTCCCTGTCCGGGTGGGGGCCGCAGAGGGGGCGCCTGTCCGGGGTGGCGACGCAAAGACCGGCCCAACCGGTGCGCCACAGGGCCTGGGCGCCGCGTTCGAAGCGCTGGACGACGCGCACCGCGATGCTGTCCCGGAAGTCGGGGCTCGCCGCCTCGTCGTAGTCGTCCACGTCGTGATGGCGGAGGATCGTGCCGTCGCCGGCCATCGTGGTCCCCTCTGATTCGGGGCGCGTGTAGAAGCCCTTCACCGTGTCGTGGACGATCGGGAGCTTGAGGCTGCCCTCCAGTTGTAGACTGGCCGCCTGGGTGCGGAAATGCTGCACCGGCAACGGGAGGCCGGCCTCTGCCAGGAGGGGCTTCGTCCAGGCGCCGCCGGCGACCACGGTCGTCTCGGCAGGGGGCGCGTCGGCAAGGCTGGTCACGGGGGCGTTCTCCTGCACCTCGACGCCCTCCGCATCCAGGCGCGTCCGGATGCCATCGAAGAGGTCGCCCGCCTCGATGACACCGTCCTCCTGGGCCACCAGGGCCTCTTCGCCGGGCTCGAAGACGACGCCAGGGAACGCTGCGGCCGCCTCTCGCCAGCCCAGACGCTCCGGCTCTTCGGTGTGGCGCTCCAGGCGGTCCTGGACCCCGTCCAGGTGCCGCAGGCCGGCTTCGCCTTTGGCGACGGTGATGGAGTCGTAGGGGCGCCAGGCGCCGCGGACGTGCCGGCTGCCCTCGCCCGTGGCCAGGCTGATGAGCTCCCCGACCAGGCCGCGGGTCTCGGCGACCAGGCTGTAGTCGTCGTCACACCAGGTCATTGTGCTCACGATGCCCGCCGCCTTGGCCGTGCTGCCTGCGGCCAGGTTCGCCTGCTCCCTTAGCACCACGTCATGCCCTTCCTGTGCCAGGGCGAGCGCGGCGGCGCAGCCAAGGATGCCGCCGCCGATCACCAGGGTGTCCAACCGGTCCACGGCGCGGCGAAACGGGCCTTCCTCTTGGCCTTCGCCTTCTTGGGACCCGTTTTTTAGTGGCCGCGGGATGGTTCCATGATGAAGCAGCCCTGGAATACGCCCCGCCTGCGCCTCCTGGAAGACGTCGAGCCGGAAGGCGGCTTCAGCCCGTTCTTCTTCGAGGCGACGACGCCGATCGGCTCCCTCTCGTAGGCGGCCGGCCGGCACCTTCCTGCACGACGCCACTTAAAGAGGCCGCCCGGTATCAAACCGCGATGCGTCAACCCTGGAACGCCCCTCGCCTCCGACTCCTGGCGGACGTCGAGCCCGAATCGGGCACGAATCTGACCACGGAGACCACGTTCCCTAGCGACTTCCCGTCGTGATCCGCCGCGACGCCACGAGTTGGATCCGCCCTGGGCCTGGCGCGGACAGGACGTCGGCGACCGGCGTGGACGTGGCGGTGGTCACCGTCCTCGATACCACTTCTTAAGGTGAAAGCTAGGCATCCTGCCTCGATGCGGCAACCCTGGAACGCCCCTCGCCTGCGCCTACTAGAAGACGTCGAGCCCAGATCGGGCAGTTTTCCCCTCACATCAGAGACCACGTTCCCCAGCGACCTGCCATCGTGATCCGCCGCGACGCCACCGGCCGCACCCCCCTCTGGGTCACCCAACTGGACGGCCGATGGGAACCGTTTGCGGACCTGGAGGCCGCCATCGCCGCCGTGCCGGACCCCCGGCTCGACCTCGCCGGCGCCCCCTACTGGATCCACGGCCACAGCGCCATGGAGACCCACACCATCATCCAAGGGGTCCGCCGCATCCCGTCGGGCCACCAGCTCGTGGACCCGGATGGCCCCTTCGCCGTGGAGCCCTGGTGGCAACCGGACCCGAGCATCCAGCGGACCCCGCAGGATGCCGCCACGCGCCTGCGTAGCGCCTTCGACCGCGCCATGGCCGAAGCCCTGGAGGGTGCCCAGCGGCCGGCGGCCATGATGACGGGCGGCTTCGACTCCACCACGGTCGCCGCCGCGGCGATCCAGCAGACCGGCGGCCCCATCCGGACCTACAGTTGGCTCCCCCGCGACATCCCGCTTGTCGAAGGAGAAGAGAACGAGGTGACCATGGGGGCCGTTGCGGACGAACTGGGCGCCCAGTGGACGCCGGTCCACTTCGACCACGGCGGCGACTTCCAGGACCAAGAGAGCCTGATGGTCAGCGGCCCCCGCAACCCGTTCCGACGGGTCTTGGAGCGCGCCAAGGCGGACGGCTGCGACGTGATCCTCAGTGGCGTCGGGGGCGACGAGTTCGCCAGCTTCGGCAGCCTCGCCATCCTCAACCGCTGGATGCGCACCGGCCGCTGGCTACGCGTCCACCGACACATGACCGCCGAAGCACGCCGCCGAGGCCACCCATGGAGCCTGGCACGCACCGGCTACATCCTGGCCCGGCACTTCGCCCCCGGCAACGCGGGCGCCCCGCGCCTCGACGGCCCGTGGCTGCGACCCGCTGTCGCCCAGAGCCCCGCCTGGAAGGCGCACCTGAAGGACGCCCAGATGCCGTTGCACGGCCGCCTCCCGATCGCGGCGGCGAGGTGGTGGATGTGGCGCCACGAGGTCCAGGTGAGCCGCATGGAGCAGGAGCACGCCCTGGCCGCCAAGGTGGGCATCCGCATCGCCTACCCGTTGCGCCACCCGGACGTCATCGAAGCGGCCCTCCAGGCCCCGGCCGACATGTTCCTGCAAGGAGGCACGAAGCGAGGGCTCTTCCGCCGCGCCATGGCGGACCTGACGCCGCGCTCCGTCGCCCAGGCGACGGTCAAGCTGAAGCCACCCTGCCCCCACCGGACCATGAGGGAAGGTCGCGAGACGATGGCCGCGGCCCTGAAGGAGCGCCCCTTGGGCCCGTGGGCGAGCCAGCTGTTCGACGGCGAGGCGATGCGACGGATCGCTGAAGCGGACCTGGGCCGTGAACAGGTGGGCGTGCGCAGCGCCTTGACGCAGAAGGCCTACATGGCGGCCCGTCGGCTGGATCTGGCCGTCCCCGGGCCTGCGTCGCGACTATAACCCCCCGCTCTCCTGGGCCACCTATGAAGCAGACCTGGAACGCGCCCCGCCTGCGCCTGTTGGACGAGGTCGAACCCGAAGGCGGAGCGCTTCCCACGTTTGGCGAGGCGACGATTCCCGGATTCGGCGCCTCTTAGCCGGACCGTCGTTCACCGATGACCTGGTGGCCCTGAGCGCCACGCCCTGTCACCACATGACCCTCGCAGGACAGCCACGCATGGCTCGTCGTCACCCCATCATCGTCCACTGCGACGCCGATCGCGGTCACCGTGGGCAGGCCGCGTCGGCTGAGCATCCGATGCGCCGCCAGCGCCTCCGCCCGACAGGACAGGTGCCACGGCCAACGCCGACGCACCGCCCGGTACGCCTGCATCACTTCCCGTAAGGGCCGCGAAGGGGGCACTCCAGGCGCATGCTCGCCATCGGAGGACGGAGGACCCAGTGGCCCCAGGCGCGCCATGTTCTTCGGATAGGGGCGGACGCGGTCGTACAAGCCCGCCCACAGGAAGGCACGGGCCGCTTCACGCATGGCACGGCGCACGGCCGGATCCAGACGGAGGTACGCCCGGATCAGAACCGCACCAGCCCCGCTTCCTTCGCCTGGGCCAGGAACGCTTCCACGTCGGCGCGGCACGTCGCCTCGTCCACGTCGAAACGGTCGACGAGCGCCGCGACCAGGGAACCCACGGTCTGTTCGCCTTCGAGCAGCTCCCAGATCGCCGTCGCCGGGGCGTCCATGTGGAAGTAGACGGCGTCATCGGCGCGCAGCAGCACCGTGGCGTCCTCGATGCGGGACGACAAGGCACCCTCCGCGCGCTGGATGACCGTCGTCGACGTGAGGCTCATGCGCCGCCCACTCCGCCCACCTCCTTCAAGGGTGTGGAACGCCGGGCGCCCGTGTCGTAGCCGAGGCGCTCCATCATGGCGCCGTTGTGGCGGACGATCTTGGCGGCCAGCTCAGGGGGCAGCTCCTCCTGCCACGAGCCCGCCTTGCCCTTGCGGAAGAACCGCTCGGCCTTGGCCGGCCGCTCGGCGAAGCCATGCTCCTCCGCGTCCTCCTTGGCCCGCAGCCGCTCGAAGCGCGCCGCCTCCACCGCCGCTTCCAGGCGCGGCCCGTCCACGTCGCCCCAGATGAACCGGACGACGCCCGAGAAGCCGGCCACCGGGTCCGCCAGCAGGTCCTCGTAGCGCACGAGGTGGATCGGGAAGGGGGCATCCAGCCACGAGGCGACGTGGTCGCTCCAGGAGCCCATGGTCTGCCTTGTCTGGCTCTTCTTGCCGCTGCCGGCCAAGTGCCCCTCCGGGTTGCAAAGGAACCCCGCGGAGCGCTCCAGGCTCGTCGCCATGAACGCCGCCCAGGAACAGCAGATGTCGCGAGGGTCGCGGACGATCACCACGGCCCCTTGGGTCGCCGCCGCCGGGAAGAGCGGCCCCGCGCCGGTGTCGTGGCAGGCGTCGTGGACCTTGGAGAGCCGGGGCCCGTCATGGGGGCGCTTGGCCACCGCTTCGTAGACCAAAGGGCGCAGCCGATCCAGCGCCGCGGCGGGAACGTCACCGGATGCGTACGGCAGGTGCTCGTCCAGCAGGGTCCGACTGGAGGCCATCGTGGTCTTCTCCAGGTCCCCCAGGTCGTCGAGGCCGCCGCCCAGGTAGGCGCCCAGCACGGCCCGCGTCCACGTGTTGCCCGACTTGGGGTAGGAGGCCAGCCAGACAAAGCGGCTCATGGGGCCGCCCGCTTGGCCAAGGCGTCGAAGTGGGCACCTAGGGCAGCCACCACGTCGTCCAAGGAGTCGCCATCGCGCGGCCTGCGCAGGACGTGCACCGGCACCTGGGTCAAGAGCGCCTGGATCTGTTGGAACTGCATGGGGGCCAGCCCCAGCCCCTCGCCGAGGCGGCGGCGGTAGCAGTGGGCCCGCAACTGCCGGAACGATGCGAGGCCCTGCGCCTGCTCCAAGGCGACCTCGCCGTGACCGTGCGGGGCCAGGATGACGATGCCGGCCACGGGGACCTCCTCGTCATGGCGCTGGGCCTCCTCGTACGGTGCCAGGAACTTCTCCATGTCCGGGCGCACCCGCTGCGAGGCGGCGTCGCGGGCCTGCAGGCGCTCCACGGCGTCGTCCCACAAGCGGGCGAACGGCATGCCGGGCCGCGCCGTGACGCCGTCCGACCCCACATCAAGGGCGACCACGTCGTCCGCCATGCTCGCAAAGCCCTCCTGGGTGAGCCGCCACGTCGTCGTGGACTTGCCCGCCCCGGAGATGCCCGCCAAGAGCAACGCCCGGCCGTCCTTGACCACAGCAGCCGCATGCAGGGGCAGGACGCCGCGCTGCATCAGGACCACGCCGAGGCCGCTGCCCAGGATGAACGGGCGAAGATGGTCGACGCTGACGCCGTCCTCCAAGTGGTACCGGATGTGGGTGCCGCCGGCCGCCACCTCCATGACAAACTCGTCAGGCAGCCAGAACCGCAGCGTCCCGTCGCGGGCCTGCCAGCACGGCCCTTCCTGGTCCCATTGGGTCCAAGCCGGCAGCTCGGCGGCCTCGATGGTCACGTCGGCGGGGCCGGTCCCGGCTTCGGCGGGCCGCAACGGCAACGACAGGTCGCTTGCCACCCTGAGACCGAAGACCCCGTAGACCACGGCGGCGACCAGGTGGCCCCCGGTTTCAAGCCTGCGACCTACGACGCGGCGGCCGCAGGGGCGAGCCGTCCCCCGTCCAGGTGCAGCACCCGAGGCATCCCGGCCATGGCACCGGGCCGATGGCTCACCATCACGACGGCAGGCTCCAGGCGGGCCACCACGGCCGCCAGGCGCTCTTCCGCCGCCGCGTCCATCTGACTGGAGGGCTCATCGAGGAGCACCAGGTCCGGGTCACGCACCAGCGCCATCGCCAGCGCCAACCGTTGCCGTTCGCCCCCGGAGAGCCGGTTGCCGCCCGGCCCGACCTCCACGTCCGGAGCCAGGCGGGGGCAGTCCACGGCCGCCAGCGCCGCCGTGACGCGGGCCTCGTCAGCATCGGGGGCCGCCCAGGCGAGGTTGTCCTGCACCGTGCCATCGAGCAGGATCGGCTCCTGGGGCACGTACGCCACGCGCTGGCGCCACGCCGGTCGGTCCAGGGCCTCGCCATCCAGCAGGACCTGGCCTTCATGGGGCTCCGTCAGGCCGCCCAGCAACTCCAGCAACGTCGTCTTGCCCGCGCCATTGGGGCCCGTGAGCGCCACCTTCTCACCCGGCCGCACCACCAGGTCGACCCCGTCCAGCACGGTCCGGTCATGACGGATCGTCACGCCACGCAGCTCCAGCCGCTGCCGCAGCCGACGGACGGGGCCCGCCGGGGGCTCCTGGGCCGCCACGGCCTCCCGGTGCAGCGCCGACGTGGCCTCCCAGGCCGGGCGCAGGGACTGGATCGTCAGCGCCTGCTGCTGCAATTGCTGGGCGCGGGGCACCAGACGGGCGAACAGGTACAGACAAAGGAGCAGGCGACCCGGCTCCAGCTCGAAGACCGACACCGCCGCGTACGCGATGGCCGCCAGGAGCAGCACGCCGGCCACCTCGAACAGGAACCGGGCGCGGCTGCGGTGCAGGACCACGTGGACGCTCGCCTCCTCGATGCCCTTCGATGTGGCGAACGGCCCCGAGCCATGGAAACGCGCCAAGCGCCCCGCCGCCATCCAACGGGCCACCCCCGCGTGGTGCTCCTGGTAGCGTTGCCGCAGCCCTTCGCCGATGCCCCGCGCCTGCCGGATCATGGGCGAGAGCACGAAGGCGACCAGGGCCGCCGAGCCGAGGGCCAGCACGGTCAGCACCGGCGCCAACGTGAACGCCAGGCCAGCATGGACCACCATGAGGACCACGGCCGACGCGCCAGTCAAGGCCACGAACACCATGGATCCCGACCGCTCCGTCTGCGTCGTGAGGGCATCCAGGACCCGCCCCGGCTCCAAGGCCCGGAACGAGGACCACTTCATCCGGTCCAGGTCGTCACGCAGCCGCGACCGCACCGTCTCCGTCACCCGGTGCTGCAACGTCAGACCCCACCGCGCCTGCAACAGCCCCGTCGCCGCCACCACCGTCTGCAGGGCCACGAACAGCGCCAGGACGCCAAGGAGCCCAGGGGACCAGCCCAGGCGATCGAACACGGTGCCCGCCCATCCGGCCTCGCCGACCGGGATGCCGACGGCGGCCAACAGAGGCACCAGCGTCAGGATGGAGCCCGCCTCGAAGAGCCCCTGGACCACCAGGAGCACCAACGCCGCGGCGCCGCGCCCGGTATGCTCCCGACGCACCAACGGCCACAGGCCCTCCGACGACGCGGACGCCTCCGCCTCCGTCAAGCCTCCCTCCAACCCCGCGCCAACGCCAAGGCATGCACGAACGCCCCGACCACGCAGGCGATCACCACGACGGGGAGCCAATCGGAGTCCGGGATGGCCAACTGCGCCGCAGCGACGGGCAACAGCCACAGGGCGAGTGCCACGACGCGCAACGGGTGCACGGCGCGGCGAGTCGGCTGGGGGTCTAAGGTGCTTGCAAACGCCTTCGTTGCGCCCCGACCGCGAAGGGCATGCCCTCCTGTCGGCCGCCCCTACACCTTTATACCCCACCTTTGTCGGCCGCTTGCACGTCAGCCGTAGCACCGCTGCGGCCGGCAGGGCAGATCCTTGGACCACGCGTCCGGGGGGAGTCACTATGGCAAAAGACAAGCAAGAGTTCGGAGAGGAGTTCAACTTCCTCGTCCGTATCGAGAACACTGACCTGGACGGTAAGCGCACCGTCGTGAACGCGCTCACCGGCCTCAAGGGCGTCAACAGCCGCCTGAGCCGCGTCATCGCGGCCGAGGCCGGCGTCGAGAAGCGCGAACTGATGGGCAACCTCCCTCCGGAGGAGATCCAGAAGATCGTGTCCACCCTGGACCGCATCGACGAGTTCACGCCGAGCTGGATGCGCAACCGCCGCATGGACCCCGAGTCCGGCGACGACAAGCACATCATCGGCTCCGAGATCGACCTGCAACTGCGGGACGACCTGAACCGTCTGAAGAAGATCCGCAGCTGGCGCGGTGTGCGCCACGAGAACAACCTGCCCGTGCGCGGCCAGCGCACCAAGGCGAACGGCCGCAAGGGCGCTACCGTTGGCGTACAGCGGAAGAAGAAGTGATCCTGAGGTGAGCATATGGGTCAACCGAAATTCCCCCGCAAGAAGTACACCACCCCCAGCCACCCGTGGCAGGGCGAACGCATCCAGGCCGAGAAGGAGATCCAGAAGAAGTGGGGTCTCAAGAACAAGCGCGAGATCTGGAAGGCCCAGACGCGCCTCCGCGAGATCCGCGGTCAGGCCCGTGAACTGGTCTCCCGGACCCGTAACCCGGCCGACTCCCAGGCTGCCCGCGAGGCCCGCCTGCTCCTGAAGCGGCTGCACCGCAGCGGCTACACCCCCGAGGACGCCCAGATCAACGACGTCCTGGGTCTCGAAGTGGAGACCATCCTGACGCGCCGCCTGCAGAGCCAGGTCTACCTGAAGGGTCTGGCCCGCACGCCCAAGCAGGCGCGCCAGTTCGTCTCCCACGGCCTCATCCAGATCGGCGACCGCCGCGTCACGACGCCCAGCTACCTGGTGCGCCGCGAAGAGGAGGACCTGATCCACATCGACGCCGGCAAGACCATCGCTGACGAGAACCACCCGGTCCGCCCCAAGGCGATGGCCGCTGAGGTCATCGCTGCCGTGGAGGCCAAGACCGAGGAGGCCCCTGAGGCCCCCGCCGCCGAAGCCACCACCGAGGCCGCTGAGGCCCCTGCTGAGACGACCGAGGAGAAGAAGGAGGCTGACGCATGAGCGAGAAGCGCGGCGTGGCCCACATCTTCGCGTCCTACAACAACATCATCATCACGGTGACCGACGCCACCGGCGCCGAGACCATCACCCGCTGCTCCGGTGGCATGGTGGTCAAGGCGGCCAAGGACCAGGGCGGTCCGTTCGCGGCCATGAGCGCTGCCCAGCGCATCGCCGAGGCGCTCAAGGAGAAGGGCTTCTCCACCGTCGACATCCGCGTGCGCGGCTACGGTGGCAACAAGTCCAAGAGCCCCGGCCCTGGCGCCCAGGCGGCCATCCGTGGCCTTGCCCGTAATGGCATCCTGGTCGGTCGCATCGAGGACGTCACTCCGGTCCCCCACGATGGCACCCGCAAGAAGGGCGGCCGCCGCGGCCGCCGTGTCTGAGGCTTCATGAAGATCCAGACCGAGATCCTGGAACTGTCCGACCGCCACGCCAAGTTCGTGGTCGAGGGCGTGCACCCGTACTTCGTCAACGCCCTGCGGCGCGTGCTGCTGGCGGAAGTGCCCAAGCTCGCCATCGACAAGGTGACGCTGTACGACAACACGTCGGCCCTGTTCGACGAGATCGTGGCGCACCGCCTGGGCCTGCTGCCGATCCCCACCGACCCGTCGACGCTCAGTCTGGCGGGCCGCGTGGACGACGAAGGCAACCCCGAGTACCTGGTGCGCTTCACCCTCACCAAGGAGGGCCCGTGCACGGTCTACTCCGGTGACCTCGAATGCGACGACGCCAGCTTCCTGCCGGCCGACCCGAAGATCCCGATCGTGGAGCTCCTGGCCGGCCAGCGCCTCATCCTTGAGGCGGAAGCGGTGCTCGGCATGGGCACCCAGCACGCCAAGTGGCAGGCTTCCCAGGCTGTTGGGTACAAGTACTACCCGCAGGCGACCGTGGATGCCAAGAAGATCTCCAAGGAGGACGCCGAGCGCGCCGTCGCCGAGACGCCCGCCGGTATCCTGGGTATGGAGGGCGACCAGCTGGTCATCCTCAAGCCGGACGCGGTCAACCGCGCCGACGACATCCAGCAGTTCCTTGGCGACGCCTTCGAGGTGACCTACAACGACCGGAAGTTCATCTTCCGCTTCGAGACCGACGGCGCCCTGAAGGCCGAGGATGCCCTGCTCAAGGCGGTGGAGATCCTCACGGAGCGCTTCAAGGCGTTCCGCGACGCCATCGCCGACCTGTAGGCCCCTGGCTTCGGACCCTTTTCCTTCCCTCTCCCCTCCCTCTGTCCCGACGTGACCCGACGCTCCCCGGCGTCGCCTGCTCGGAACGCTCAAGAAGGGGGCCCATTTGGGCCGCCTCGCGCCACCCCCTCACGGAGGCCGGCGTCCATCCGCCAACACTTGCAGGGATAGTCAAGTGGCCAACGACGATAGATTCAGGGTCTATTCCTTAGTGGTTCGCAGGTTCGAATCCTGCTCCCTGCACTCCGCTTCGCTCCGTTCGGCAGCAGGCTTCTCCGCTCGCGGAGCTCGCTCGCCGGGAACACTTCGTGTCCCCGTCGCGAATCCAGCTCCCTGCACATCCTCTTGATGTGTTGGGGAACCGCTTGTCGGTGCGTGCGATGGTTCGGCCATCTGACCAGCATGGTCCACCCGTTGAAGGCCCAGTCCAACTCCTAGAAGGGCCTGGTTATCCTCCCGAGGGGCCCTTTCCCCTTGTCCATGAGTGCGACCGCCACCGCTGTTAGCCTCTTCCCCCCGACCAGCGAGCGCGTGCTGGAGGCGTTGGATGCCTCCTCCACGCCCATGAGCCCCCTCGAACTACAGGAGGCGACCGGGCTGAAGCGTCGGACCATGTACCTGGCCCTCCAGAGCCTCAACGAGCTGCGCGCCGTACGCGTCGGTGTCTCGTTGCGCGACGCGCGGCGGCGCAAGTACACGTTGGCCGAACGCCTGCGTGATGGTCGCTGGCGTGACGGCGTCGACCGCCTGGACTGCTAGCGGCTGCCTGCGGTTGAAGGGGACGTTCAATCCCCCAAGGCATCGGTTATCCTCACTGCGGCGGCTGTTCCTGTATGGCCCCTCCTGATGTGGCGGACCCGAACGCCCTTGCCCATCCCGCCGTCGCGGCCACCACGACCGAGACGGAGACCATCGTCTGGGCACGGCACGCCCATTGGCTGCTGCGCTTCGCCTTGGCGAGCATCTTCGTCTATCATGGCGTGAACAAGTTCCGTGACCTGGACGGTTTTGCCACCATGATGGACCTCTCCGGTACGACGGCGTTCTTCGTGGCGCTGGCGGAGACGGCCGGCGGCGCGGCGGTGTTCCTGGGCGGCTTCAAGATGCCCGCCCTCACCCGCCTTGGAGGCCTGGTGCTGATCCCGGTGATGGTGGGCGCCATCGTCAAGCTGCACTGGCCGCGCTGGAGCTTCACGCCCGCCGAGGGCTTCCCGATGGGCGGCATGGAGTTCCAGGTCGCCATGATCCTGCTGGCGGCGTACTTCGTCGTGCGCGGCAACGGCGACGTGACCCAATCGGACCACGCCTGACGGGCGTCCGGACGGTCCCCGGCCTGCGCCGTTGGACGCCTTCTTCAACCCCTATCCCGTTCTCCACCCTGTTGAACCGAGCTGCCATATGGTGGCGGCCGGCCTCACCCCCCACGGACCTGCTCCACGAGAGGAACCTCATGCTCACGACCCCCCTTCGACGCTCCCTGACGCTCGCCGTCGCCGCCCTGATGCTGGCGCTGGCCCCTGCCCAAGCCGCTGACCACCCGGATGGTCCCCCGGCCACGGTGTACGAGGAGCCGGATATCCCGCCGCAGGCGATGGACTACGACGCCGAGAACCAGCTCTTCAAGGCCCACCCTGGCTGGCTCAACGACAAGCTCGTCCATTACTACAAGTTCCGTATGTATGTCCCGGGCAACTACGGCACCGGCCCGGACAACCTGGCGGTCCCGGTGGCGCCCCTGTACATCCCGACGATGGACCTGACGGACCCGTTCAACAACCTGGTCGAGGACCAATTGCCGATCCTGCGCTACCACACGGCGGACGGCACCTCCTACAGCGACTTCGTGCAGATCGTCTGGGTGGACCCGAACTTCAGCTACAGCTCCAACGACTTCTCCTCCTACCAAGAGATCGAGGAAGCGGTCGACCTGGGCCGCGCCCAGCTCGTGGAGAGTGACATCTACGTCAACATGCCCCTCGTCCCGACCGGCAGCCGCCTGGAGGCCCCCGGCGGCGGCATCGCGCCCATCGAACCGGTCATGGCCTGGTTCGACGGCCACGAGGTGCAGACGTTCACCTTCGAGACCACGAGCGCCGATTTCGCCGCCCACTACAACCCCCTCACGCGCACCGGCGACGCCACCGCGGCCGGCAGCGGCTTTGAGATGGTGGTGGCCGACTTCGTCAACAACGGTGCTGTGAGCTTCATCCCGATCTGGCACATCAACCAATTCTTCACCGGTGTCACGCCGGGTCAGAACAGTGGCGGCCCCGCCGACATGGGCCAGCGCAACGTCATCGACAAGGACCGCTTGGACGACGGCTACAGCCCCCTCTGGCAGGTCTTCTGGGTCAACCGGCTCCCGGTGGGCTACGAGGTCAACCAGGCGAGCCACGCCGCCCAGTTCACGGAGGCCAACGGCTTCGGCGTCATGGGGACCCCCATGCTGGTCAACTGCCCCAACATCGGCCCCCATGGCGGCGCGGACGTCAACCCTGACAAGGTGGACTCCTTCGACGCGATGCCTGAAGTGAGCGGCGAGACGGTGAGCCTGGAAGGCAGCCTGATTATGCAGGGCGGCAAGAAGGTGAGCGCCCGCGTCGGCGGCGAAGAGGTCGCCACGGCCACCAGTGGCATGATGGGCGCCTACAGCCTGGAGGTCCCCCTGTCCGCCCTCGCCGACGGCCACAACGACATCGTGGTCGTCTACGATGACGCGGACGCCGGGCCGCACACCAACGGCCAGGAGGTCACCACGTTCCAGGTGATGAACGCCGGGACCCCCGAGCCCGCCAGCACCAGTTCCCTGGTCTGGGTGGTCGTCATCGGCGGTGCCCTCATCATCGGCTACCTCTACATGAGCCGCAAGAAGGAGGAATGATCGTGCGCCGCGCCCCCCTCACCACCGCCTGCCTCGTCGCGCTGGCTGCCGTGCTCGCGGCCACGGCCCCCGCTGCGGCGGAGACGGTCACCGTGGAGATCGTGCAACGGGACTTCCGTTACGTCTTCGAGCCGGCAGAGGTGACGATCCAGGCCGGCGACACCATCCGGTTCGTGCACGCGGACACCACCGGCGCCCGCCACACGGTCACCTCGACGGATGGCCGCGACGACATGACCCCCAACGGCCTCTTCGACGAGACGCTGCGTAACGAAGGGGAGGTGTTCGCGTTCGACTTCACGGAGGCCGGCACGTTCCATTACTACTGCAAGCCCCACAGCAACACCATGTTCGGCACGATCAACGTGCGCGAGGCGGCCGGCGACGACCACGAACCGGGTAATGGTGACGGTGACGCTGGCAACACCGGCGGCGACGGCAGCCCCGGCGACACCGGTGGCTCCGGTGGCGGGGCGACGGACGGCGACGGCGAGGACGAAGGTGCCCCTGGCCTCGCGACGCCGCTCCTGCTCCTGGGCATCGTCGCCGCGGCCGTCGCAGGCCGGCGCCGCCGATTCTAGTTGAAGACAGCCTTCAACCTGTCAAGCGCCTGGCTATCAAGTCCAAGGGGCATCCAACACCATGGCCCAAGTGCTCATGATCGCCACCGTCGGGGACGAAGTGGACCCGGTGCTCATCGGGGTGCGCGACTACCCCGTCCGCCGCCTCATCCTCCTGTACACGAAGGACAAGGAGGAGCGGGCTAGGGAGATCCAGCAACAGGTGCAGCCCCTGCGCATCGACGTGGAGCTGCGAGAGATCGACGCGGCGGACGTGCTGATGGACACCCTACGGCAGGTCTCGGAGATCCACGCCGCCGAGGCGATGGAGTTCACGGACGTGCTGCTCAACGTCTCCAGCGGCGAGAAGATGCAAACCTGTAGCGCCCTCTCCGCGGCGTTCGTCAACGGCATCCCGGCCATCGGTGTCGACCACGACACGCCGTTCGCGCTCCCGGTGCTCAAGTTCAGTTACACCGAGCTCATCAGTGACGCCAAGTTCCGCGTCCTCCAGGCCCTCGACCGCCTCGACGGTGTCGCCGAGAGCCTCACCGACCTGTCCAAGGCGTCCGGCGTGGAGAAGAGCCTGCTCAGTTACCACCTGCGCACGACCCGCGAGGGCAAGGGGCTGGAGGACATGGGCCTGGTCGCCATCGACCGGGGCAGCTTCGGCCGCCTGACGATCCAGCTGACAGAGATGGGCAAGCTGCTCCTGGTGGGCCGCAAGGAGACGCCCCTCGCCGCGCCCCCGGTCTGATGGCCACCGACCCGGACGAGCTGCTGGGCGCCGTCGTGGACGCCGACGGCGATGTGGACTACACGCGCCTGCGCCGCGCCGAGCTGCAGCCGAGCCTGGACGCGATCGCCCAGGCCGATCTGGGTACCATGAAGGGCCCGGAGCGCTACGCGTTCCTGCTCAACGCCTACAACGTGACGGTCCTGGACGCCGTGCTGCGACGCCTGTGGCGGGGCGGCCGGCAGGTTCGCAGCCTTCGCAACCCCTTCTGGTGGCTCGTGTTCTTCCTTGGCACACCCGTGCGTGTGGGGGGGCGCCGCATGAGCCTCTACCGCCTGGAGTTCAGTCTCATCAAACCCCACCTGCGCCGCGACCCCCGGGGCCATTTCGCCCTCGTGTGCGCTTCGACCGGGTGCCCACCGCTTCGCGGCGGCGCTTACCACGGCCCAGAGTTGGACGCGGAACTGGACCTGGCCGCACGGGCGTTCCTGCAGCCGGGCGGGGGGTACACCCTTGATCGCGAACGGGGCATCCTGCGTCTCAACCGCATCCTGAAGTGGTACGCCAAGGACTTCGGCGGCCGCGCGGGGGTGCTGGCGACCTTCGAGCAGTACGCGCCGGCCAACGACGCGGCATGGGTGGCGGCGCACCGCGACGGGCTGAAGCTGCGCTACCTTCGTTATGATTGGGACCTCAACGTCGCCAAGGCGGCGGAGTCCGAATAGAACGTGGGATCGAAAGGGGAAAGGGTGTCGGGGCGCGTTCAGGCGCCGCCGCTGGAGACCTGGGTCAGCATGCGGCGACCCATGGACTCGATGTAGACGCAGTCGAGGCCAGCCTCGACGCCTTCCACGTCACCGATGGGCAGCTCGAACGTCTCGAACGTCTCGCCGTCCATGATCTGCGCCTGGTCGCCCATGATGGCGAGGATCTGGCCGCCGCGGCGGTCCATGACGGGGACCCAGATCTTGTCCGTGACACTGCCCTGGAAGGTCTTCTTGGCGCCCGTGAAGATGCTCTTGCCTTCGATGCGGGCCTTGGCGGCACCGTGCTTACCCGGCTTCGACTTCGTGATGGAGTCGATCTTGCAGGGCTCTTCGTCGATGAGCATGTACCGACCCTCCTTCAGGGTCCGCACCTCGGCCTGTTCCTTCATGGTCTGCCTCGGCCGCGCCAAGGAGGCCGACGGATAAAGCGTTGCCAAAGCCTCGGGAGCGCCGGCGGGCTACGATCGACGGCGCAACAGGAGGGCCGCGGCGGCCAGGGGCACCAGCATCAGGGTGCCGAGGCCAGGCGAGCCACGGCGGTCGTTCTTCTTCGAACCGCCCTCGTCGCCGCTGATCGTGTCGTCGTCGGCGCTGTTGGTCGTCGGCGGCTCTTCGCCCATGAGGTCGGCCACGAGGCGCTCCAGCTCCAGGACGCGCTGGGCCAAGGCCTCGTTGGTGGGCGCGGGCGGGAAGTCGCGGGCCTCCTCGTTGCCCACGGTCTCTTCGATGCGGTAGGCGTGCTCCACCTCGCTGCCGCGGATGTCGCCGCGCAGGATCAGCGTGTACTTGCCCGCCTGCAAAAGGCGGTAGTCCTGGTCGAACTCGTAGACGCCGGGACGGTTCGTGCGCTCCACCAGGTCCCAGGTCGCCTCCGTGCCGTCGGGGGCGACGAAGGTCGCGGTCACCGTGTCGTCCACGTTGCGCACCCGCTCGCCATCGGTGGCGTTGGCCCGGATCTCCAGGTAGAGATTGGTCACGTCGCCCACGTCCAGGTTGCTGGACTGGTGGCCGACGGTGATCTGGTAGGCGCCGTCGACGGTGCTGTAGGTGGTCAGCGCGGCGGCAGGGGACGCCACCAAGACCAGGAGGGCCAGGGCGGCGAGGGTGCGGAGCATGCCCCATCGACCCGGCGGGGCTTGATGAACGCAGCGAAAACGGCTAACAGCGCCCAGCCGCCATCGCCGGTGCTCCATGGCACGCATCGCGGTCCCTGCCGAACCTGCCCCGTCCACCGCCCAGGACCCCGGAGGCGACGGCGAGAGCGACGGCGGCCTGCGGCGTGAGCTGAACCTGTTCGGCGCGGTGTCCATGATCGTGGGCATCGTCATCGGCAGCGGTATCTTCCTGGGGGTGGGCCGCGTGGCGGCTGGCGCCGGGAGCCCGAGCCTCATCGTCGCGGTGTGGATCCTCGGCGGCCTGCTGACGCTGATGGGTGCGCTCACCTACGCGGAGCTGGGCGTGCTGTTCCCGAAGGCCGGCGGCGAGTACGTGTTCCTCAAGGAGGGAATGGGCTCGCTGGCCGCGTTCATGTCCGGCTGGACGGCGTTCACGATCAACCTGGCCGGCTCCGCCGCGGCCCTCGCGGTGATCTTCGCGGAGCAGCTCAACCAGCTCAAACCGGACGGCTGGGCGCCCCTCTTCGGCTCGGAGGCGGCGACGGTGAAGCTCACGGCCGTCTGCCTCATCGCCCTCCTGTCGATCGTCAACTACTTCGGCGTCAAGTTCGGCGGCTTCGTCCAGATGACCTTCACGGTCCTCAAGGGCGCCCTCATCGTGCTGCTGGCCGGCGCGGCGCTGCTCTTCGTGGGCGATGCCGCCAGCCCCGGTGCCGGCTTCTTCGACAGCCCCCAGTACGTCGACCAGGACGGCCAGGCGCAGCAGGGCTTCGACCCGTCCGGCTTCTTCGGCCTCGCCATGGTGGCGGCGCTCTTCGCCTACGACGGCTGGACCAACGTGGTGCGCGTCGGCGGCGAACTGCGCAACCCGGGCCGCAACATCCCGAAGGCGATGCTGCTCGGCCTCGTCTCCATCATGGCCTTCTACATCCTGGTCTCCTTCGGTTACCTCAACGTCCTCGGCTTCCAGGGCTTCGCGGCCGGCAGCCAGGCCGGCTTCGACAGCGACCGCACCGTGGCCAGCAACGTGGCCAACGTCCTCTTCGGCGACGGTGGCGAGTCCCTGGTGACCGTGATGATCCTCGTGTCGGTCTTCGGTGCCTTGAACGGCATCACGCTGAGCGGCCCCCGAATCTATTACGCCATGAGCGTCGATCGGCTGTTCCCGCGGCTCTTTGGCCAATTGAGCCCCCGCCGGACGCCCCATTACGCCATCCTGTTCCAGGCGCTGTTGGCCAGCGTGTTCCTGCTGTTCTTCGACTTCAGTGAACTGACGGACAACGTGGTCTTCATCTCGTTCTTCTTCTACGGCCTCACCGCCGCTGGCCTGCTCGTCCTGCGCCGCACGCATCCCGAGATGCCACGGCCGTACAAGGTCTGGGGCTACCCCGTGGTGCCGATCCTCTTCGTCATCACCTCCTGGACCTTCGTCGGCTACCTGCTCTACGACCAGATCTCCGCCCTGGCCACGGATTACACCGGCATCGGCGACCTCAACCGCCTCGCCGGGCTGGCCGTCGTCGCCGCCGGCCTGCCGATCTTCTTCTTCTACCGCAGGAAGCTCGTGCGCCAGTGCCTGGAGGCCGGCCTGCCGCCGCCGGCGCCCCTGTTCGGCCCCCGGCCCAAGGACGAGGATGGCTCCGAGCGAAAGTAGCTGGATCGGCCACGCCAACGCCCTTGAGGCGACCCGGCCCTCGCGGTGGCGGTGAAACCATGAAAGGTGCCACATTGCTGCTGGTCACCGCGCTCGTCGCGGGAAGCCTCGTCGCCATCGCCACGCCCACGTCCGCCGTCGCCTACTGTGTGATCGGCAACGCCGTCAACACCGGCGGTGAGTCCTGTGCGGGCGTCGTCTGCATCGGCTACAGCTCGTCCTACGGCGGCTGGCAGGACTGCTACCCCGAACTGCGCGGCTGCCCCTGGCAACCCGAGTACTGCGGCCCCGAGCCATAGTACGACCTGAGCGCCCACCAAGGCCCCTCCTCCCCCTTCCGCAGACTTGAACCACGCCGGCCCCGCTGCCGTGGCGTGCACCCCCTTCGGACCGCCCGCCGGCTCGCCGACGCCGCCTTCGACACATGGCAGGACGCCCGCGGCCGCAGCGACCTGGAACAGTCGGTCGGCATGGGCGCCGATGGGACCCCCACGAGCCTCGCCGACCAGCTCGTCGAAGCGGCCATCCTGGAAGAAGCGGCCGCCGCAGGGCTCAGCGTCCTCTCCGAAGAGGCCGGCTTCGTCGACAACGGTAGCCCTGAATGGGCGGTCGTGGACCCCTTGGACGGCAGCCGCAACGCCGAGCACGGCGTCCCCTTCTATTGCACCAGCATCGCCATCGCTGACGGCGACCTGGACGGCCTGCAGGCCGGCGTGGTGCGCAACCTCGTGACGGGCGACACGTACGCGGCCCAGGCGCGCGGCGGCGCGGCGGTCAACGGCAAGGACGTGGTGCGCCGCGGGCTTCCCGAAGGGCGCGACCTCTTCGTCGGCACCATCGTCGATCATCTGGACCAGTTGCCACAGCGCCACCCGGAGCACCACTACCGCGACATGGGCTCCTCGGCCCTGGAGCTCTGCCTGGCCGGCGCCGGCGCCTTCGATGCGTTCGTCGTGAACGGCTCCTGGCTGCGGGTCATGGACGTGGCCGCCGGCGTGCTCTTCGTCCGTGAGGCGGGTGGTGCTGCGCTCGACCCGAAGGGCGGCGACCTCAACATGCCCCTCGACCTGGCAGCCCGCACCGGCGTCGTGGCCGTCCACAACGTCGACGCCCTGCCGCTCCTGGACATGGAGGGCCTGCCGTGAACCCCGGCGAACAGCGCGACCTGCACTGGGGTCTCGTCTGCAAAGCCGCGATCCCCCACGTCCGCAAGGAGGCGTTCCGGCTGCGCGACCACCTGGAAGCGGCCGGCCAGAAGGTCTCCATGGAGGACAATCTGGCCCGGTTCGACCACGCCGACGGCGAAGAGCCGACGACCCAGGGGCGCACGGTGGAGGAGATGCACCACGACGTGGACCTCTTCATCACCGTCGGCGGCGACGGCACGATCCTCTACGTGCAACAACGCTCGGACAAGCCGGTCTTCGCCGTCAACGCCGGCGCCATCGGTTTCCTCACCGAAGTGGAACCCGCCCAGGCGACCGCCGGCATCGACCGCGTGCTCGCCGGCGACTACAAGATCGACGAACGGCGCAAGCTCGCCGCCCGCCTCGGCGACCGCGCCCTCCCCGACGCCGCCAACGAAGTGACCCTCCAGACCAGCCGCATCGCCAAACTCATCCAGTTCCGGATCAAGGTGGACGGCGAACTGATGGACACCTTGCGCGGCGACGGCGTGATCCTGAGCACGGCCACCGGCAGCACCGGGTACGCCATGAGCGTCGGCGGCCCCCTCGTCCACCCGCGTCTCAAAGGCGTCGTGGTGGCTCCCATCGCGCCGTTCCGCCTCGCCGCCCGCCCCTGGGTCATCCCCGACGACAGCACCATCGAAGTGACCCTCCTGGAACGGGACTCCTCCGACCTCGCCAAGCCGGCGAAGGTAGTGGTCGACGGCCAACACGGCTTCGAGGTCGCCACCGGCGAGACGGTCACCATCAACACCAGCGACCAGGCGGCCCGGTTCGTGCGGCTGGGCAGCAGCTTCTATGAACGGGTACGCAACAAGCTCACTCGGTAGGGGGAACGAGGAAGGACATGGGCTGGTTCAAGCGTCGCCGCGGCCGCGAATACGTCATCCGTGAAGGCTTTGAGAAGCTCCCGGAAGAGGAGTGGACCGACGACGAGTACGATCACTGGTTCAATAACCTCCCCGAAGAGGAAGCCTGGGCGCAATGGGAGACGTGGAGCCGCCAGACGGTGGACCACCACACGATCAAGTACCTGCGGCGGGGCGCCCTCGACCTCGCCCGCGCCGCCGCCAAGGAAGGCGACCCCCTCGAGTTCGGCGCCATGCTCACGGTCATCGGAGACACGGTCGAAGAGATCGTCCTCCTGCCCGGCACCGTCCAAGGCGACGAGCACGCCATCTTCCAGATGTGGATGCAGCCCGTCGACTCCACCATCAACGGCAGCCTCCACAGCCACCCCGACACGCACCCGTACCCCAGCGACGCCGACTTCGCCCTCTTCGAGGACCACGGCGAGATCCACATCATCCTCTGCCGTCCCTACGGCCCGGACGATTGGCGCGCCTACGACCACACCGGGCGGCCGACGCGGCTTAAGGTCGTGGATTAGTTTCACTCCCCGCGACAGGCTGGATTTGGACTTTGGGGACCATGTAGCCCTGTGGCGCCGGCCAAGGTCCATCGACTCAGCTACCCCATTCGGCTCGACAAGGACGTGCTGGACCTGCGGCGCGTGGTGAACGGCGACCGACTCTTGGAATGGACGGTCCAGTATCGTATCCGTTGGCGGGATGGCTGGGCCGTGGTCGTGCGCTACGACGACTGCCACGGTGGCCGGCACCGCCACGATTTCTGGCGGTCCCCGCCAGAACAACGGCAGCCCCTTGACGCGCCCGGCACCAGCCTGAGCGAACTTTTTGATGCCGCCCGCGACGACCTATTGGCCAACTGGCAGCAGTACCGGACCGCTATGGTTGACCATTTACGCCAACTTTCATATGGAGGGGGCGACCCATGACGATGCAGATGCAGCCTGAGGACGCGATCCGCGGCGCCTTCGACCTGTTCAAGCACGCCGCCGAGCATCCGGACACCCTTCCTGGGGACGTCATGGTCATCCCGTTGGAGATGCTGGTGGCCAGCGGCCAAGGGCTCTCCCGGGAGCGGCTGCGCCTCCTGTTGGCCCTGCGCCAGGATGGCCCGTTCGACAGCCTCGACGCCGTGGCAGCCCACCTGCGCCGCGACAAGACCCGGCTGTCCAAGGATGTGCGGTTCCTAGAGGGTCTGGGCCTTGTGGAGAGCCAGCGACAGGGTCGGCAGAAGCGGCTGGCGGCCGTGGCTCGCCCGCTCCTCATCGATTGACGAACGCCCAAGCGACACGTACTAAGCCCGCCCCGGCCACAGAAGCAGCGTGGAGATCCTCGGACTGGTCTGGTGGGAAGCCCTCGCTGCTGCGGCGTTCGCCCCCCTGGCCGTCTGGCTCCTCTGGCGCCTCCAGACCGCCACCGTCGAGGTGCTGCGGCGGACGCTGGTCAAGCTCGTGCGCTACCACGGCTGGCTCTACAGCATCGTCAGCTGGTTCGGGACGTTCATCCATGAACTGAGCCACGCAGCGGTTCTCCTCCTTTCAGGCCATGGGATCAAGGAGTTCAGGGCCGGCGTCGAGGAAGGGCACGTGCTGCCCCGGCGGTTGCGTACGGGGCCCCTCGGGTTCCTGTTCTTCGCCGCCGCGGCGTTGGCGCCTTTGTTCATCCCGCCCGCGCTGCTCCTGGGGGCGACGTGGCTGCTCCTGGACGAGCGGTTGCTGACCTTCGATGCGGCCGGCCCGGGCCTCCAGGCCGCCCTCGACGTGCTGGTGGCGACGTTCGCCACGTTCCCCAAGGAGCTCGCCCTTGCTGTCGCGCGCCTCGATCTGGCCACCCCGGCCGGGATCGCGTTCGCCCTCCTGGCCCTTGTCGCCCTGCCCAGCAGCAAGCCGAGCTTCGTGAAGGGCAAAGGGGGCAGCCGGTTCCACCGGGAAGGGGACGAGGGAGACATCGCCGTGCTGCGGCGGCGACTGCGGGCCAATCCGTGGCCGTTCCTTGGCTTCCTGGCGGTCCTGTACGCCCTCTACTTCGCCCTCGTGCCGTGGGCGCCGACGGCGTACTGGGCGCCGTTCCAGGTGGTCTGGGCGATCGCCCTCACCGGCGCCGTCCTGAGCCTCGCCAGCGCCGCGCTCTGGGGCCTCGTGGCGTTCACGGGCCGCATCCATTGGCTCGTGCAATGGATCCCCTTGGCCGCCTTCGTGGCCCTCCAGGTGCTCGGGCGCCCCGCGCTGGATGACCTGATGCTGGTCAACGCCGTCTCCTTGCTCGCCGCGGCCGGCACGGCGCTGAGCCTGGGACTCGTGGCCAGGAAGCGGGACCCGTACGCCCGGTTCTAAGGACCAACACTTATCATCCCCCAAACGCCCAGAGAGAAGCAGGATGGGCAAGAAGACGATCCGGCTGCTGCCAGGCGAACGCATCGAGAGCAAACTACGGCCCCATCCCTTGAGTTTCGGCGGCTCCTTCGCCCTCGCCCTGTGGCCTGCCCTCTGGGCCGCCGCCCTGGCCTGGATCGTCCGCACCTCCTGGTGGGCCGACGCCTCTTCCGGACCCTGGTACCAGTTCTGGACGTTCCTGTACGGCAACGCCCCCGCCGCCTACGTCCTCACACTCCTTGGCCTCGCCGCCGTCGGCATCCCCGCCGCCGTGGTGAAGATCCGCTGGAGCATCCCCCTAGGCTACGCCGCCGCTGGGCTCGCCGCCATCGGGCTCACCATCTGGCTCTCGGACGGCGCGACCGGCTACGGCACCTGGCTGCCCGGGTTCCTCGCCGCCGCCAGCATCCCCGCCGCAATCGGCGTCGAAGGCCACCGCCGCAGCCACCGCTTCATCCTCACCAACCTCCGCATCCTGTTCATGGGCGGCGTCTTCGTGCGCCACGAACGCCAGATGCGCTACGAGGCGGTCACCGACCTGGACGGTTCCCAGGGGCTCTTTGGCCGCCTCTTCGGCTTCGGCACCATCATCCCTGTCACCCAGAGCGGCTTCGGCCTGGGCGCCGACACGAGCCAGGCCGGCATCGCCGTGGGCGGCGGCGCCTCCAAGGCAGGCATCATGGGAGGTGTTGCCGTCGGCGCCGGTGGTGGCCGCGAGGTGCAGACAGGCCGCGCCCGCAGCTTCCACCAACTCACCGGCGTCCGCCCCTACCGGGACACCAAGCACCTCCTGGAGTCCCTCATCCAGGCCGCCACGTCGACGCCGTACCTCCGTGAACAGGTCGACCTGCAACGCCGCATGGTGGCCGCTCTGGAACGCGTGGAAGGCGCGCCACCACAACGGCCACCCTCGGCGAACCCCGCCGCGCGCCCCCGTCGCGACTAGCACCCTGCAGCCGCTTGTCTCCAGAAGGAGCACGTTATCGTCTGGCTGGTTAAGTAGGCCAGTCAGATGGTCGGGGTATGGTTCCGCGAACCGCAACCCTTGCCACAGCCCTGATCCTGCTCGCCGTCCCCATGGCGTCATCCCATTGGTCCTTCCCCCCGATCGAAGCCGACCGGGCCTACCTGGGTGACCCCTTGTACGGCCTCGACACGCCTGGAGCGACGCTGTTCGCGCGGCTGCCGGACGACCCTTCCTTCATGGCCAGTGCGACCAAGAGCTGGACGCTCCACCTGGCCGTCGATGCGATCGACGAGGGAATTGTCGCTCTGACTGATGTCGTCACGATCAGCGCCAACGCCGCACGCCTGCCGGCTTCCGGCAACTCGCTGATGACCGACAACACGGGCACACGATGGAACAGCGGAAACCCCCTACAGGCAGGGGAACAGGTCGATTTTGACGACCTGCTCGAAGGGATGATGCGCTGGAGCGGCAACGATGCAGCCACGGCTGTCGCCGAGCACGTCGCCGCCGGCTACGACCCCACCTGTCTGGCCGATGATCAGCCGGCAGACCTGGCGGGCGCCGCCTGCGACCGCGCCTTCGCGGCCATGATGACCCAGCACGCCGATGCGCTGGGGCTCCAGGATACGATCTTCATGAACGCCTACGGGATCGCCGATGTGAACGCCCAGTTCCACCATACCACGGCACGGGACATGGCGACCTGGATGACCCACGCCCGCGACAATCCGCTCTTCCAGCGCTTCGCCGGTGGCCCTTGCTCGGCGATCCCTGCCTTCACGACGACCACGGCCAATGGCGGCACGAAGACGTACGGCCCCACCCCGACGTATTGCTTCGACCACGCCGGCCGGAGCGTGCTCTTCAAGCCTGGCAGCAGCAGCGGCGGCCCCCTCAACCGCTGCAACGGGCCCAATGCAGTTCCGGATGAGGAGCGCCCCGGGTGTCTGGGCGCGACCCTCAAACACGCCGGCCGTTGGTTGGCGACGGGCTACATGCAGGGCAAGAACCAGGCCGAGGTCGGCGACGGCGACCATCTGTTCGAGACCGGCTTCGACCAGTTGTTCCACCCAGACCAACGCGGCAGCCCCAACGGTTGGCAGGCCGTGACGGTCCACGACGCGTCGTGTGCCACCTGGAACCGCGCCGTCAGTGCCGCGTACCTCCAGGACGGCCGCCTGAAGATCCTCACCTGGGATGTCAACGTGGACCAGAGCAAGCTCCACCTCCTGGGCCATACCACGCTCGACACGACGCCCTGGCCGCCGTCCGTCGGTGATGTCCTGGGCTTCGTGCCCGCCCCAGTGCCTGTGCCCGACGCCCTGAAGTCGCTGGCGCAGGCGGCGGACAATGGCGCTGATGTCGCCGACCCCGGCTTCGGCAGCCCGCTCGCCCTGCTGCAAGACACGTTGGCCCCTGTCCAAGCGGCCCTTGGCCCGGTCGTCCGCCTGCTCGGCGACGCGCCCCAACCGCCGGCCGCCGGTGGGCTGCCCGACTTCGACGTCGATGTGCAAGCGCCCGACCTGAACCGTGAGATCCAGGTGAGCTACCTGGGCGACGGGTACTTCGCCCTCGCCACGCGCACCGCCCTCGGCATCCATGTCGCCTCCTTCGGCGTCTACACCGACGGCACCGCGTTCCTCGCCGACGGCGCGACGCACCTGGGCAGCGGCACCGACCTCAACCTCGAGACCCTGCGCCAGCACGGCCGCGGCGACGACGACGCCCTCGCGCTGCTCACCTTCCTTGACGACGAAGGCCGCACCAACCTGCGCAGCCTCACCTTCGCGCCCGGCGGCGAGCTGGTCGGCCAGGGCTTCGCCAACAGCGTCAACCCACTCCAGGGCCTGGACATGGCCGCACAGCCGCTCTTCATCGGCCACAACGTGGTGACGGTGGGCCCCCGCGACGGCACGGAGCGGTTGAACCTGGAGAGCTGGACGGTGAGCCCACAAGGTGGCATCGAGAAGGAGGACCAGATGGAGATGACCAGCCGCGCGACGGCCGCGCACATCGCCGCGGTCAACCTGGACGACGAGGACCCCCTCGACCTCCATTACGTGGTACCCCTGCACCTGACGAGCGGCGACTACTGGCCCCAGACCTACAGCGTGGACCGCTTCACCGGCACCCTGGTCGCCAAGATGACCGCAGGCGAACCGAACCTGCCGCAGGTCGACGAGAACACCCAGACCAGCGTGGCGGCCCTGCACACCGACGGCCTGGTCACCCTGGGCCGCCACCCCGGCGGCGACGTCCAGATGTTCTCCTGGGACCTTGCTCCCGCCGAAAATGACCGTCGCGCGGCCTGGCGGCTCTCCGACCACGCCTGGAGCACGACGGAAACCGACAACGCCGCCGTCGAGCTTTGCCAGGTGCCCTGGGACCCCAGCGACGGGCGCCACTCGGAGGGCGACTACCTGGCCAGCTACCGCGACGGCGACGACCTGCGTCTCCGCCTCATCCGTGTCGGCGACCGCCCTGGCACCCCCGCCCCGGTGCCCGACCACGGCGACCCCTACCCCACCATCGGCTAGGCGCCCCCGCCCCTCTTCCTTCCCCCTGCTCTTTTAAGCGCCACCCAGTCGCCCGATTGGGCCTTTAGCCTAGTCAGGTCAGGGCAGCGGACTTTTAATCCGCCGGTCAGGGGTTCGAATCCCCTAGGGCCCGCTCCTTGCAGTCGCGAACCCTAGGGTCCGGCTGTGCCTCGCCGACGGCGGCTGCGCCGCCCTCGTCGCCCCTAAGGCCCACTCGGTTGGCCACCTGCATTGCAACCTGCATTGGCCTCGCCGACGGCGGCTGCGCCGCCCTCGTCGCCCCTAAGGCCCGCTCACTTCGGTTGGATGGATGGGCCACGCGCAGCTTCAAGCGCGACAAGTGGATGGCGACCCATGCGACCCGCAACGTTGCTCGCTGTCGTCTGCATCGCCGGCTTCCTCGCCGTCGGACTGACCCCCGCCGCCGCCCAAGACTGCGGCTTCACGGAGCCCGGCTGCCCGAACCCCGAATACCCCTGCACCCCCGTCGTGCGCACCCCGCAAGAGGTCATCTGCTGCTACGAGGAGAACGTCCTGGGCCGCTGCTACATCCCGTAGGGCCCCCGCCGCCTTCGATCCCCGTGGACCCTCGACCCCCTCGCCCAAGGCAAGTTCTAAGACGGCCCGCCCCCTCCTACGGTGATTCAAGTGGGGCTTACAGTTATGTAGGGGCCCCTCTTCGCGCGCTCTTGCGCTTCTGATTCAGCCGTAGGCCACGCCATCGAGTGCGGCCTTGGCCGGTCAGGGACGTCGCCACCCGGCGGCGGCCGCAGCGAGGAGAAACCGAACGGTGGAGTCTCGAAGGAGCAGGTGATCACGTGGGCGACGAAGAATTCCGTTTTAACGTCCTCAACCACCGGCTCGTGCCCCTGCACGAGCTGCTGGAGGAGGAAGAGGCGAAGGAGGTCCTGTCCGGCATGGGCATCACCAAGGACCAACTACCGCGCATCCGCGCCAACGACCCTGCCGTCCAGGTGGTGGGAGGCAAAGCCGGAGGCGTCGTGCGCGTCGTCCGTGACAGCCCCACCGCCGGCCGCGCCGTGGCCTACCGACTCATCGTAGGGGCCCTGTAACCATGCGTGAACTCGTCGACGCCTTCTACGCTGAGCGTAGCATCGTCAACCACCACATCGCCAGCTACAACGACTTCGTCGCGCAACGCCTCCAGCACGTCATCGACAACATCCGTATCGGTGACGATGACACGGCGGAGCGCGGCGTGGTCCAGACCGACATCGAGGGCTACCAGATCAAGCTCGGCAAGATCAGCGTCGGTCGCCCCGTCGTCAAGGAAGCGGACGGCAGCCTGCGCCCGCTCTCCCCCATGGAAGCGCGCCTGCGCAACCTGACCTACCAGGCCCCCCTCACCCTCGAGTTCGTGCCCGTCATCGACGGCATCGAGCACGAGGCGGAGCTGGTGCAGATCGGTCGCCTGCCCATCATGGCGCACTCGGCCCACTGCAACATCAGCCGCAAGGTGATGGAGGAGACCGAAGGTCGCCCCCTCACCGACGAGGAGCACCAACAGAAGCTCGTGGAGATCCAGGAGGACCCCCTGGACCCCGGCGGATACTTCATCTCCAACGGCACCGAGCGCGTGCTGATCACCCTCGAAGACCTGGCCCCGAACCGGGTGCTGGTCGAGAAGGCGACGCGCTACGGCACTGACGTCGAGGTCGCCAAGGTGTTCTCCCAGCACGAAGGTTACCGTGCCCTCGTGGTCGTGGAGCGCAAGAAGGACGGCAACCTCATGGTCACCGTCCCCAGCGCCAGCGGCCAGATCCCCCTCGTCATCCTGCTGCGCGCCCTCGGCATGGAATCCGACGAAGAGATCGTCCACGCCATCCAGACGGACGACCAGATGGAGCCCCTCATCTTCGGCAACATCGAGTCCGCCGCCGACGAATACGGCGTCACCAGCCGCGAAGAGGCCATCGCCTACCTGGGCAAGCGCCTCGCCGGCGGCCAGGCCAAGGAATACCGTGTCAAGCGCGTGGAGGCCCTCATGGACCGCAACCTCCTGCCCCACCTGGGCCAGGAGCCCGAGGACCGCATCACGAAGGCGATCTTCCTGGCCCGCATGGGTCAGTCCGTCTTCGAACTGTTCCTGGGTCTGCGCGAGACGGACGACAAGGACCACTACGCCAACAAGCGCCTGAAGCTCGCTGGCGACCTCATGGAGGACCTGTTCCGCGTCGCCTTCATGGCCCTGTGCAAGGACCTGAAGTACCAGCTGGAGCGCGCCCACGCCCGCAACCGCGACGTGAAGATCCAGACCGCCGTGCGCGCCGACGTCCTGTCGCAGCGCCTGCTGCACAGCCTGGCCACGGGCAACTGGGTCTCCGGCCGCGCCGGTGTCAGCCAGCTGCTGGACCGCACGTCGAACCTCGCCAGCCTCTCCCACATGCGCCGCGTCACGTCGCCCCTGACGCGCTCGCAGCCTCACTTCGAGGCCCGTGACCTGCACTCCACGCAGTGGGGCCGCCTGTGCCCCAACGAGACCCCCGAAGGCCCCAACTGTGGCCTCGTGAAGAACCTCAGTCTCTGCGTGGAGGTCAGTGAAGGCTTCCCGGACCGTGAAGTCGAGCGCGTGCTGCGCGACTTCGGCCTGCGCCCCGTGGAACGCGACGTGCCCGGCGCACTCGTCTACCTCAACGGTGACCTGGTGGGCCTGCACGACAACGCCCGCGACCTGGTGGGCCGCCTGAAGGACCGCCGCCGCGCGGGCCTGCTCTCCAATGAGGTCAACGTCTTCTTCGACGACGAGTCCAACGCCGTCTACCTGAACTGCGACGCCGGCCGTGTGCGCCGTCCGCTCCTGGTGGCCGACAGCGGTGTGCTCCGGCTGACCAACGAGTATGTCGAGGACCTGGTGGCCGGCCGCCTGCGCTGGAGCGACCTGGTCAACGAAGGTGTCATCGAGTACATCGACGCCGAAGAGGAGGAGAACCTCTTCATCGCCCTCACGCCCGAGGAGATCACCGAGGACCACACGCACTGCGAAGTGGACCCCATGGTCATTCTGGGCATCGGCAGCAGCCTGGTGCCTTACCCTGAGCACAACTCGTCGCCTCGCATCACGATGGGCGCGGGCATGGGCAAACAGAGCCTCGGTTTCGGCGACAGCAACTACCGCATCCGCCCGGACACCCGTGGCCACCTGCTGCACTACCCGCAGAAGCCGATGGTGCAGACCCACGCGACGAAGTACATCAACTTCAACGAGCGCCCGGCCGGCCAGAACTTCGTGGTCGCTGTCATGAGCTTCCACGGCTACAACATGGAGGACGCCATCGTCATGAACAAGGCGTCCCTGGAGCGTGGCCTGGGCCGCAGCACCTTCTTCCGCACCTACGCCAGCGAAGAGCGCCGGTACCCCGGTGGTCAGGAGGACCGCTTCGAGCGCCCTGACCCCGAGAGCCGCGGTGTGCGCCCCGAAGAGATGTACACGTACATCGAAGAGGACGGTCTCATCAGCCCCGAGCGCCCCGTCTCCGGCGGCGACGTGCTCATCGGCAAGACGAGCCCGCCCCGCTTCCTGGAGGAGCCCACGGACTTCCTGACGCCGCAGAAGCGCCGCGAGACCTCGGTCACCGTGCGCCACGGTGAGAAGGGCTTCGTGGACACCGTCATGCTCACGGAGTCGGTCAACGGCTCCCGCATGGTGAAGATCAAGGTGCGCGACCAGCGTATCCCTGAACTGGGCGACAAGTTCGCGTCCAAGCACGGCCAGAAGGGTGTGCTGGGCCTCATCGTCCCCCAGGAAGGCATGCCGTTCGACGAGTTCGGCATCCAGCCTGACATCGTCGTCAACCCCCACGCGATCCCCAGCCGCATGACCGTCGCCCACGTGTTGGAGATGATCGGCGGCCTGGTGGGCTCCATGGAGGGCCGCTTCATGGACGGCACCGCGTTCAGTGGCGCCGACGACGAAGAGGTCATGCGCCAGGCGCTGTTGGCCAACGGCTTCAAGCACAACGGCCGCCGCCGCCTGCACGATGGCCAGACCGGCCGCATGTTCGAGGTGGACATCTTCGTGGGCTGCATCTACTACCAGAAGCTGCACCACATGGTGGCCGGCAAGATCCACGCCCGCAGCCGCGGTCCCGTGCAGATCCTGACGCGCCAGCCCACTGAGGGCCGTGCCCGTGACGGTGGTCTCCGGTTCGGTGAGATGGAGCGTGACGCCCTCATCGGTCACGGCGCTGCCATGGTCATCAAGGACCGTCTGCTCGACGAGTCCGACCTGACGGTGCAGTACGTGGACGCCAAGAGCGGCTTCATCGGCATGCTCGACCGGCGCGGCTTCTTCCGCAGCCTGTCGAGCGGCGAGGACGCCGACATCCACCCCGTGGAGATGAGCTACGCGTTCAAGCTGCTCATGGAAGAACTTCAAGCCCTCATGTTGGCGCCCCGCATGCGCCTGGAGGCGGTCGCATGATGATGCCCCAGCGCACCCGCGCCAACCAACCCCGCAAGATCGGCCACATGGAGTTCGGCCTGCTCTCCCCCAAGGAGGTCCGCAGTCTCTCCGCGACCAAGGTCATCACCGCCGACACGTACGACGACGACGGTTTCCCCATCGAGATGGGTCTCATGGACCCCCGCCTCGGTGTCATCGAGCCCGGTCTGCGCTGCAAGACCTGCGGCCAGAAGGTGGGAGACTGCCCTGGTCACTTCGGTCACATCGATCTGGCCATGCCGGTCATCCACGTGGGCTTCGTCCGCATGGTGCGTGACATCCTGCGCGCCACGGACCGCTCCACGGGCCGCCTGCTGCTCTCCGACCGTGTCCGCGAGGACTACGAGGAGCAGCTGAAGGCCGCGTTCCGCGACGGCCGCGACCCGGCCGGCATCATCAAGCGCCTGGTCAAGGACGCCTCGAACGTCACCGTCTCGCCCCACAGTGGCCGCGAACACGGCACCATCGACGTGGACAAGCCGACGACCTTCCGCGAGAACGGTCACAAGCTGACCCCCAGTGAAGTGCGCGAGTGGCTGGAGAAGGTGCCCAACGAGGACCTGCCGCTGCTCGGCATCAACCCCGAAGTGTGCCGCCCCGAGTGGATGGTGCTCACGGTGCTGCCGGTGCCCCCGGTCACCATGCGCCCCTCGATCACCCTCGACTCCGGCGAGCGCTCCGAGGACGACCTGACGCACAAGCTGGTGGACGTGATCCGTATCAACCAGCGCCTCCAGGAGAACCGTGACGCCGGTGCGCCGCAGCTCATCGTGGAGGACCTGTGGGAACTGCTCCAGTACCACATCACGACCTACTTCGACAACCAGACCGCCGGCATCCCGCCTGCCCGCCACCGCTCCGGTCGTCCCCTCAAGACGATCAGCCAGCGCCTGAAGGGTAAGGAAGGCCGTTTCCGGTCCAACCTGTCGGGCAAGCGTGTCAACTTCTCGGCGCGTACGGTCATCAGCCCTGATCCGAACCTGTCGATCAACGAGGTCGGCGTGCCGATCCAGTGCGCCCGCGAGCTCTCCACGCCCGTGCGCGTGACCCCGGCCAACTTCGCGTACTGCCGCGACCTGATCCTCGGTGGCCCCGACCCGGAGCCCGCCCAGGGTCGCCTGTACAGCCCTGGCGTCAACTACGTCATCCGCCCTGACGGCCGCCGTGTCAAGGTGACCGAGAAGAACGCGGAAGAAGTCGCCAAGCGCCTGGAAGTGGGTGCCATCGTGGAGCGCCAGCTCGACGACGGCGACGTCTGCCTGTTCAACCGGCAGCCCACGCTGCACCGCATGTCCATGATGGCGCACAAGGTGCGCGTCATGCCCGGCAAGACGTTCCGGTTCAACCTGCCGTGCTGCCCGCCATACAACGCGGACTTCGACGGTGACGAGATGAACCTGCACGTCATCCAGGGTGAAGAGGCCCGTGCCGAGGCCGAGATCCTCATGAAGGTGCAGGAGAACATCCGTTCCCCTCGCTTCGGCGGCCCCATCATCGGCGCCATCCACGACCACATCTCGGGCAACTTCCTGCTCACCTGGAAGAACCCCAAGCTGGAGGTCGAGGACGCCACCCAGGTGCTCGCCCGCGTGGGTTTCAAGGGCTCCCCGCCCCCGATCTCCGAGGAGAAGGACGCCAACGGCGAGATCCGCCGCTACGTGTTCGGCAAGGACCTCTTCAGCACCCTGCTGCCCGAGGACCTGAACCTGGAGTACCGCAGCGCCGCCACGCGGCCCCGCAACGTCGGCGAGAGCGAAGAGGAGTACCAGCAGGCGATCGATGACGAGGACTACATCGTCCGCATCGAGAACGGCCGTCTCCTGACGGGCGGCATCGACGAGAAGGCGATCGCCTCCTTCAAGGGCATTATCCTCGACACCATCAGCCGCCGCTACGGCAACGCCCGTGCCCGTGAGTTCTTGGACAAGGTGACCAAGATGGGCAACGGCTACCTGACCCTGCGTGGCTTCTCGACGTCCATCGACGACGAAGACATCCCCGACGACGCCAAGGACGAGATCGCCAAGCGTGTCTCCGAGACCCGCGACGCGGTCAAGCGCCTGGTCGAGTCCTACGCCAGCGGCACCCTGCAGCCCCTGCCGGGCCGCTCCGCCGAGGAGACCCTCGAGATGGAGATCATGCGCGAGACGGGTCAGGCCCGTGACGCCGCTGGTGAGATCGTCGCCAAGCACGTCGGTATGGGTAACGCGGCGGTCCTGATGGCCCGTTGTGGTGCCCGTGGTTCCATGCTGAACCTGTCGCAGATGGCCGGCATGGTCGGCCAGCAGGCTGTGCGCGGCGAGCGCATCCACCGTGGCTACAAGGACCGCACCCTGCCGCACTTCAAGTGGGGCGACCTGGGAGCCAACGCCAAGGGCTTCGTGGCCAACTCCTACAAGTCCGGTCTGACGCCCACGGAGTACTTCTTCCACTCCATGGGTGGTCGTGAAGGTCTCGTGGACACGGCCGTGCGTACCAGCCGGTCCGGTTACATGCAGCGCCGTCTGATCAACGCCCTGGAAGACCTGCGCGTCGAACAGGACGGCACCGTCCGCAACACCATGGGACAGGTCATCCAGTTCCAGTACGGTGAGGACGGCGTCGACCCCACCCGCAGCTCCTCCGGTGCCCCGGTGGACCTGGACCACGTCTTCCGCGAAGTGGAAGCCCGCTCCAAGAAGGGAGGTAAGAACTGATGGCCTCCAAGCAGACCCTGAAGAGCTTCATCAACACGTACGGGTTCGATGCCGACACGGCCGAGCGCCTGGCGGAGAGCTTCACCGTCACCCAGTCGAAGCAGGCCTCCAAGAAGGACTTCATGGACGCCGGTTTCACCGGCAATGAAGTGGAGGACATCCTCCTCAAGCTCGGTAAGGCCAAGCGTGAGGCGGCAGCCCGCCGCACCCGCCGGGGCCGCGTGCAGGACACTCGCGCCTTCGAGGAGCTCGTGGTGGTCGAGGAGACCCGCGACCCGAAGCTGCTCAAGCTGGACGAGACCGTGGCGGCCCGCGTCGCCAAGCAGGGCGCCAAGCTGCCCCAGCGCGTCATCCGTGAACTGGTGGACGCCGCGCAGGCCCGTGGCTACACGAAGGCCAAGCTGGAGCTGGCGGCCGACCTCGCCCTTGAGGAATTCCGCCGCAGCAGCGTCGACCCGACGGAGGCGGCCGGCATCGTGGCGGCCCAATCGATCGGCGAGCCGGGTACCCAGATGACCATGCGTACGTTCCACTTCGCCGGTGTGGCGGAGATCAACGTGACCCTTGGTCTGCCCCGTCTCATCGAGATCGTGGACGCTCGGCGCACCCCGTCGACGCCCACCATGCGCATCTTCCTCAACGACGACGTCAAGACCGACCGCGTCAAGGCGACCCAGGTCGTCAACCGCATCGAGACGACGACGCTGGGCCAGGTGGCCGACATCGACAGCGACCTGGCCAACCTGGAGATCTTCGTGCGCCCGCGCAAGGACCTCCTGGACGAGAAGGACATCACCCTCGAAGAGGTCCAGGACGCCGTGGCCCGCGTGCGCCGCATCCAGAGCAAGCTCGTGGACGACGCCGACCCGCCGCACATCCTGGTGAGCCTCGGCGAGCCCAACTTCCGCAACCTGCAGAAGGCGGTCGACGACCTCAAGAAGATCAAGGTGAAGGGCATCGACGGCATCAAGCGCATCGTGGTGGCCAAGGAGCCCACCGAAGGTGGCTACGTCCTCTACACGGAGGGCAGCAACCTGCGGGAGGTGCTCGAGGTCGCCGGCGTGGACCACTCCCGTGTCCACACCAACGACATCCTGCAGATCCAGGAGGAGCTCGGCATCGAGGCCGCGCGCGCCTCCGTGATGCAGGAAGCCCACGACACGCTGGCCGGCCAAGGTCTCAACGTGGACCGCCGGCACCTGATGCTGGTGGCCGACGTGATGACCGCGGACGGCAACGTCAAGGCAATCGGTCGCCAAGGTGTCTCCGGCCAGAAGTCGTCGATCCTGGCCCGTGCGGCCTTCGAGATCACCGTGGACCACCTGTTGCAGGCCGGCATGATCGGCGAGGTGGACCCCTTGAACGGTGTGGCCGAGAACATCATCGTCGGCCAGCCCGTGAACCTGGGCACCGGCGCCGTGCGCCTGGCCATGGACACCAAGAAGCTCAGCGAGCTCAAGAAGAGCATGCCTGAGCCCAAGAACACCGTCCCCGACCCGGAGGATGACCCCATGTTCGCCATGGACGAACCCTTCGGCGTCGACGGGGACGCCCCCCTGACCACTCCTGCCGATGCGGCGGAAGACCAAGAAGAACCTGTTGACAAGGAGGCCTGAACATGGACGTACAACGTAGCCTGAGAACCGTCATCGCCACCGGCAGCGTGCTCATCGGAGCCGATCAGACCGGCAAGGCCGTGACCAACGGGGAGGCCAAGATGGTCATCCTCGCCAACAATGCCCCGTCCGCGGATGACATCCGCGCCGCCGCCAGCGCCAAGCGCATCCCCGTCTATGACTTCAACGGGATGGGCACGGACCTCGGTCCTGCTTGCGGTAAGCCTTTCGCCATCTCTGCCCTCGCCGTGCTGGACGCCGGGCAGTCGGATGTCCTGAACCTCACCAAGGCGTGATCCTGTGGCCGACATCGACCTTTCCATGGAAGCTATGGGCCTCATCAACGAGGCCGAGAAGCGCCTGCGCGCTCGCATCAAGGACGCCATCGATGAGGGCGACCGCATCATCTTCTTGACCGAGAAAGGCCACCTTGGCCAGGCGCTCGGCAAGGAGGCCAAGAACCTGGCCATGATGCGTGAGCTGCTCAAGAAGGACGTCAAGTTCGTCGAGTGGGACGAGGACAAGCAGATCTTCGTGCGCAACCTGTTCAAGCCGTTCGATGTCGCCTCCATCCGCATGGAATACGGCCAGGGGCCGCAGATCCGCGTCGAAGGCGAGGCTGCCGAAGAGGTGGCTGATGCTGCTGAGGCCCAGGGCTTCAACAATGACGGCTCCTGGGTGCGCGCCATCGTCGAAGTGGAGGCCAAGGACAAGGGCAAGGCGATCGGTAAGGGCGGCCGCAACATCGCGTCCATCCGCCGCATAGCCAAGCGCCATCACGAGATTGACGAAGTCCAAGTGGTCTGAAAGACCGCTTGGACAGTGAGCGAAGCGAACGGACCAGCCGGTCGGGCTTGCCCGACC
>JBMYRW010000010.1:0-53401 GCA_049602735.1 Thermoplasmatota archaeon | reverse complement strand
TGGCGGTCCTGGCGGTCCAGGGAGGTGCCAACGCGTTGCATCACCTGCGCACCCGCCGACCCCGTGGGCCCCTGGCGCCGCCTGAACCCCCGGGCGTCTGGTTCAGGATCCTCATGACCACCGGCTACCTGGTCGGCACCGGGCTGGGCGTCTGGCTCGCTCTGGAGACCCCCGCGCTCCTGGGCGTCGGGGCCGCTGGCCTAGGCCTCAGCTTCCTGTACAGCCGCCTGCGCGCCCGTGGCCTGGGGCCGCTGGTGGCTGCACTGACGTATGGCCCCCTCATCACGGTGGGCGCCCTGCACGCCATGGTGGGCTACCAGGACGGCGCCCTGCACGGGACCGCCCTGGCCGCCAGCCTGCCCCTGGCGGTCTTCGCCGCCGCCCTGTTCTACGTCAACGACCTGGCCGACCGAGGCCTCGATGAGGCGACCGGGAAGCGCACGCTCCTGGTGCGGCTGCCCCGCGCGGACCACGCTGCAGGCTTTGCGGTCCTCGTCACGGCCGGTGCTGCCACCGCCCTTGGGCTCCTGGCCTGGCTCGGCGCCCGTGGCATCGCCTGGCTGCTCCTTCTGGGCGTCTCCGTTGCCGCCGGCTGGCTCATCGTCGCCGTCCGCCGCCACGTGGACGACCCCGCCGGCCTCGCCGCCGCCCGCTTCGGCACCCTCGCCCTGCACGCCGCCACCGGCGCCCTGCTGCTCGCCGCCACCTACCTGGAGGCCGCCTGACCATGTCCGACAACCCCATCCTTGCGGTCTTCCCGCAGCGCCTGCTCGACGAACTGGACCACATCGAGGCCCTCCTGGCCGAACAGGCCGACAGCACCGACCCCGACCTGGCCGCGTGGAACCTCGAAGTGGTGGCCGCCGGCGGCAAACGCGTCCGTCCGCTGCTGCTCCTGGCCGCCTTCGAGGCCTGCGGGGGCCGCCGCCTCGGGGACGAAGCGGTCCGGCAGGCGTACCGGGCCGCCACCAGCGTGGAGCTCATCCACACGGCGAGCCTGGTGCACGACGACATCATGGACGAGGCGAAGGAACGCCGCGGCAAACCCAGCACCGTCGCCGCCCACGGCCTCACGGGTGCCATCCTGGTGGGTGACTACCTCTTCACCCAGGCGTTCGCCCTCTCCGCCGCGCTGCCCCACGGAGCCCACGACCTCGTCGCCCATGCCTGCCGCCGCCTCTGCCAAGGCCAACTGCACGAACAACGCCTCGCCGCCGCTGGGCGCCCCGACCGGGATGGCTACCGCCAGGTCATCCGTGACAAGACCGCCGCCCTGCTGTCTGCAGCGACTGGAGCCGGCGCCGTGCTTGCCCGCGCGGACCCCGCCACGGTGGAACGCCTCACCCGCTACGGCGAAGCGGTCGGCACCGCGTTCCAGGTGCTCGACGACGTCCTCGACGTGGCCGGCGACCCCGCCTGGACCGGCAAACCGGCCGGCACCGACTACGTGGCCGGGACCATGAGCAGCCCCTACCTTCACCACCTGGAACGGGGCGGTGAACTGCCCCCCGCCGCCGGCCGCCAGGCCAAGGACTTCCCCGCCGTCCGGGACGACCTCTTTGCCAGCGGTGCCGTCGCCGCCAGCCAACAGGAAGCGGGCGCCTACACCCAGGCCGCGCTGCTCGACGTGGAACGGCTGCCCCCTTCCGAGGCCCGCGACGCCCTCGTGCGCCTCGCCGAACTGCTGATGCAGCGGGTGCAATAGCCGCCGCCCTCGCCCCGCCGCCCTTCCATGCCTTAAGAACGATTAAGTGACGCTCCAGATTGAATCGCTGGAACCGTCATGATCGACTACATCGGCCGCGTCAACATGGACTACATGGTCCGCCTCGCCAACGACCCGGTCTGGGCCGCCAGTGAGCAGCAGGCGATCCTTGACTTCAACAGCGACAACGGCGCCACCTACGACGGCAAGCCGATCCCCTGCCCGGTCAAGCCCCACTTCATCAGCCCCGACCAGCGGCAGATCATGAGCACGGCGGTGCGCAACCTCATCAGCGCCCTCAACAAGTTCATCGACATGTGGCTCGAATCCGAGGAGCTGCAGGAGCTATGGGGGGTCACGGAGGACGAACTGCGCCTCTACAAGGCCGACCCGGGCTACGAGGGCGCCATCCAGATCAGCCGCCTCGACGGCTTCCTGCAGGACTACGACATCCAGTTCCTGGAGTTCAACTGCGACAGCCCCGGCGGCACCGGCTACGCCGACGTCATCCACCGCGGCTTCCTGGAGATGTTCGAACGCAACGGCATGGGCCAGAACCACCTGGTGAGCGACCGGCAACGCCAGCACCGCCTCGCCGAGACCTTGGCCACCTGCTACCAGGAATGGCGCCTGGCCAAGGAGATGGCCGGCGAAGAAGGGCGCCCGGCGCGGCCGTTCATCGTCGTCTCCGACTGGCGCGACGTCGGGACGATCACCGACATCAACATCATGATCAGCCACCTGGAGGAGGCCGGCTTCGAGGCGACCTTCGCCGACCCCCGCGACTTCGAGCACAAGGAGGACGGCCTCTACCTGGGCGACAAGCGCGTGGACCTCATCTACAAGCGCGTCATCGTCAAGGAGCTCGTGGGCAACCCGGACACGGCGGCCCTGCGCGACGCTTACCTGGCCGGCAAGGTCTGCATGGTCAACAGCCCCCGCAGCGTCATCGTGGGCAACAAGAAGATCATGGCCGCCCTGCACCGCCAGGACGTCATGGACCGCCTCAACGCCGATGAACGCCGCGCCGTCGAGAAGCACGTCCCCTGGACGTCCATCCTGTACGAGGGGCACGCGCTCTTCCAGGGCTACAAGATCCAACTCCGGGACTTCGTCATCGACAACAAGGACAAACTGGTGCTTAAGGCGGCCCAGAGTTACGGTGGCAAGGACGTCTTCCTCGGCTTCGAGACGACGGCCGAAGCGTGGGAGGAGCTGGTGGACAAGCACCTGCACGAGAACACGTGGGTGGTGCAGGCGCTCGTGCGCATCCCGAAGGAGCTGTTCCCGGAGCTTCGTGAGGGCCACGTCAACATGAAGCTCCTCAACGTCAACATCAACCCCCTCGCCTTCGGCGGTGAATACGCGGGCGCGTACAGCCGCGTCTCGGAGAAGAACGTTATCAACGTCAGCTACGGCGGCGGCCTGGTCCCGGCGATGACGATCGAGCCCAAAGGCGAGCTCCGCATGCGTTAGCGCCCCCGGTCCGGACGGCCCTTGTGCCGAAGCGGTCAAGTCCACCTCCTGATGTGCCAGCGGTCAATGGGGGCCCACGCGGTTTGAGCAAGGCGCACGACGGACCGATCACGGACAACCTGGGCGCCGCCGGGGCACCGACGCGCGTCACGCCGGCCGCCCGCCGCCGCCTGGAGGACCTGGACGATTACGACACCGGGTTCTACCCCCGCGTCTACCGCAAACGCCTCGCGGAGGCGAAGGGGCCGTTCACCGCGGCCAGCGAATACGACGCCGCCACCGTCCACTACGAGGCCGCCAGTCCCCTCATCGGCACCGCCGTCCACGCCCACCATCACATCCGGGAGGACATCCAGCCCAAGCTGGCCCTGGGCGCCGCGGAGCGCTTCTACGAGGAGGACCCGGAGACCCACCGTTTCCTGGGTCGCCTGCTGCACAACGTGCTGCCCAACCAGTCCCGGTACGAGTTCGACATCAACCGGCCGCCGGACACGACGGTCTACACCAAGCCGAGCCTCGCCTGGGGCGCCCAGGTCTGGAAGCCGGAGGAGCCCCTCAACCAGTATGAACGGGAGTTCAGCCTGGAGAAATGGTACGAGTTCCACACACTGATGGACTGCGCCGTCGAGGACGCCATCAGCCGCTTCGGCTTCGCGGTCGTCTTCGACTTCCATTCCTACAACTACCAGCGCAAGGGGTACACCGACTGGCGCACCGACGACAAGCCGGTGATCAACGTCGGCACCCGGCACCTGAACCTCGACCAGCGCGGCCAAGAGATCAAGGAGTCCGTCGTGGAGAGCCTACGGGGCCACACGGTGCTGGGCGAAGAGGCCCTGGTCCAGGAGAACGGCGTGTTCTATGGCGGCTACCTCAACCGGCGCCTCAGCCACCTGTATGGCAATAAGGTGGTGACCCTCTCTGTGGAGTACAAGAAGGTCTACATGGACGAGCGCACCGGAGAACTGTACGAAGACGTCACCCGTGACCTGGTCGCCCAGATGGATGACACGATCGTCTCCCTCGCCGACCACCTCGGCGTGCCGGTGCGTGACCGCAGCGTCGTCCCCGAGCTCTCCGCAGGGGCCCACGTGCCGCCGGCGCGCGACATTGCTGGTACCTGGCCGGAAGCCCCGCTGGTCGAAGCGTAGGTCCGTTGCAGCCGAGAACAGAGGGTGATGTCCCACCGCGACCCCCGAACGAGGGCCGCGGTGAGGAACAAGGTTGGCTGGTTGGTTTGTTGGCTGGTGGTGCACCAGGGGCCGGGGCCCCCGAGGCACAACCACAGATGAGCCGCTGGAGAATATAAACCGCCATCAGTGGGGTGGCTTCAGACGCAGGAAAATGGCTGCGTCGGCAACCATCCGGTTCCCTAGGTCCGAAGGAGGACCTTGCCGATGTTGCGGCGGTCCTGGATGAACCGGTGGGCATCCCCGGCGCGCTCCAGGTCGAACGTGGCCGCGATGTGGGGCAACGGGAGCTTCCCGCGCACCACGAGCTTGGCGATCGTCTCGAAATCGGCGCGCACGCCGTCCGGGTCATCCTTCCACAGGTGCAGGAGGTTGAGGCCCACGAAGCCGGTGTTGTGGTTCATGAGGCCCGGCGTGCCCAGGCGCATCTGGGCGAGGCCACGGACCGCCTTGACGGGGTTGCGCCGCAGGCCAGGTGCCAGCTCCGAGGCACCGTAGCCGACCACCAGGCCGCCAGGGGCGAGCATGCGGAGGCTCTGCTTGGTGTGGGCGCCGCCGATGGGGTCCAGGACGCGGTCGAAGCCGCCACCGGTCGCCTCTTTGGCGCGCTCCCGCCAGTCCAGGCTCGTGTGATCATGGGCCGCGACGCCGCGCTCCTCGAGGAACGCGCATTTCTGGGGGCCGCCCGCGGTGGCATGGACGTCGCAACCCGCGAGCTGGGCCATGGCGACCGCCGCCAGGCCGACGCCGCCGGCGCCGCCGTGGATCAGCACCCGGTCCCCCTTGGTGACGCGGGCCATGCGGTGCAGCGCGATCCACGCGGTCAGGTAGTTGACGGGCAGCGCCGCCGCTTCCTTGGTGGGCAGCGCCTTGGGGAGCTTGATCAACTCCTCGGCAGCCACATCCTTGCGGCTCGTGTAGCCACCAAAGCGCGTCACGGCCATCACCCGGTCACCTTCCTCGAAGCCGGAGACACCGTCGCCGACCTCCGCCACCTCGCCGGCGATCTCGTAGCCGGGCACGAAGGGCGTCTTCGGGGCGTCAGGGTAGAGTCCCATGCGCATCATGATGTCCGCGAAGTTGATGCCTGCGTACTGCACGCGCACCTGGACCATGCCTGGATCCGGATCGGCGAGCGCCCAGCCTTCATGGTGCAGCACCTCAGGCGGCCCCGGACGACGGATGACGACGCGGTGGGCCATGGCTTCAGGCATCGACGGCCGAGGCGGCCGCAGCTACTTGGCCGTGGCGTTGCCGGCTCGCGTCCCGGGCCCGGTGCGGTGCCACAAACGCTTTGAGCGGAATCCCGACGTTTTGGGCCATGAAGCGTGGTTGGGCGGTGGCCCCACTCCTGATGCTCATCATCTCCGGTTGCCTTTCGGACGACGAAGCACCCGAAGAGACGCCCGTCGAGACAGGCGTTGTGACCGACGAGGCCGAAGTGCGCTTCGGGCCGCATAGTGGCCTGCCCCGCACCTTGGAGGAGGCGGGTGAACGCAACCTCATCGAGCCCCCGCAATGGGTGCTGGGCGAATGGTGGACGATCCGCCTGACCAGCTTCTTCGATGGCAAGGTGACCGAGACGACGCGCATCGTGAGCGGTACCGAGGGCGAGGACTTCCTGGTCGGCATGCCCAAGGACACCTTCGAGAACGAAGTGATGGTCCTCCATGTGCCCGGCTTCGGCCTGGTGGACAAGGAGACGCTGGGCTTCGAGGCCCACGACGTCTTCTTCCAGCCCCTTCAGTTCCCGTTGGTGGAGAGCGCCTCCTGGAACGCCGACTTCCAGGCCCCCAACGGCCTCACGGCCGTCGTCGACCGCGTGGAAGGCAACAAGGCGTTCATCGACATGAGCGGCGGCTTCACGATCAACATGACCTACGACGCCGACATGGGTGCCATTAGCCGCATGTACATCGCCGGCTACGGTCTGTACGAAGTGATCGCCCACGGCTTCGACTACGAGGGCATGGTGACCGTGCCGTACAAGCACGACCTCATCTTCTTCAACGGCCGCCTGGCCGTCGTCGGCGACCTGAGCCAGCCGCTCTTCCCGACGCCCTCCCCGGCGCCGCCCATGGAGACGATCACCATTCCGGACGAATACGACCGCGTCAGTTTCAGCCTCATCATGGGCGACATCCTGACCCAGGGCCAGGTGCCGGTCGACCCCGGCTTCTACGACATCGACGTGACGGCGCCCGACGGCACGCTCTACGAGGCGACCAAGACGCCGGCGGACGGCGCCGGTGTCACGATCACCAGCTTCGGCCACGATCAACCCGGCGGCGACTGGGAGATCATGTCCGTGGCGGCCGGCCCGGGTGTCTCGTTCATCGAGGGCATCGCGTACATCGTCTACGACGTGGACCTGCCGGAGGGCTGCGTGGTGCTCACCCAGCGCATCCACGATCATGGCGGTGAGTGCGGTGGCCACGTTCACGGGCTCGAGTAACTGATCATTCGGCGGGAGATACCGGCCATGCAAGGCTGGACGACGGCCGCGCCAGCGTGGCCGGCGCCGGCGGTAGGTGTCAGGCCAAGAACCGAGAAGGACGGAGAAGGATCGGGGCAGCCTAGACGTAGCAGGCCAGCACCCAGAGGACGATGCCCTTCCAGCCCGGGTCGTTCGGGTAGGGCGGACAACGCGGCGGCTGGTGCGGCGGCGGGTCGCATTGCTGCGTGTCCGGGTCGCATTGCGGCGGGCTGGCTTCGGCGGGCACAGCGGCGGCGCCCAGCAGTAGGGCGGTCGCGATGAGCCATGCGGCGGTGCGCATGACGACCCCATGGTGCGGGTCCGGCTTGAGCCTTGGCCCTATTCCTCTTCGTCCTCGTCCAGGTAGAGGAGCTGCTTCTCCACGACCTCGGCGCTGGTCTCACAGGCGGCGTAGTCGGCCAGCGGCTCGGCGTTCAAGGCCCAGAACTGGTCGGCGAACGCGAGCGGCGCCAGCAGCCGCCGCGCCTGGAACTCCTCCCCGACGATGTAGAGGCTCGCCGCGAGTGCCTCGGCGGTGCTGAGGGTGAACGGCTTGCCGTAGTTGACGGGGTTGGCGGCCACCAGGAACGGGAGGGCGCGGCTGCGCACCTGGCCTTGCAGCTGCGGGAAGAGGCCTTCGGCGTGGCGCCAGGAGCAGTCGAGGGCCACCAGGCCGTTGCGGCGCATGATGGGCAGGTCTTCGCGGCTGAGCGCCTTCTTGGCAAACGGGTTGAGCAGCACCGGGTGGCGCGGCAGGTGCTGGATGTCGTCCACGAGGCGTGCGTGGCCCCGCTTGGCGACCCGGACGGCCGTGTTCTTGCGGGGATCGTCCTGGGCGGTGTAGTACACCACGACGTCGATGGCGCCCGCCATACCGCCGGAGCCCCGCCTGGCGCGTCGGCCCCCTTTGCCCCCTCCTCGCTTGGCGCTCATGGGGAGGGCCCCCGTAGCAGGACCTTGAGGAACAGCCATGCCAGCTTGGGCTGGGCGACCAGGAGGGGCAGGACGAGGCGGCTGGGGTAGTCGATGTCCCCCTTCTCTTCGATGATCGCCTTGATGTAGGGCACGTCGAGCAGCCGGGCGAGCTGATCGAAGTCCTCGTCGCGGAACCGCACGTACAGCGCCCGCAGCCATTCCCCTTTCCGCAGCTCCTTGGCGATCGTGGCGCGCACGCGGCGTTCATAAAGGGCCAGGTCGCCGCGGGCCAGGGCGTCCCGTTCGAGGGCGCGGCCCGCCACGGCGGCCAGGTGTTCGCTGCCCACGAGGCCCATGTAGATGCCGCCGCCGCTGGTCGGCTTGGCCATGCCGGCCGCGTCGCCGACGACCATGATGCGGTCCGCCACGAGCCGCTTGCGCAGGCCCAGGGGGATGCCGCCGATGATGGGGTAGACCTCCTTGGCGTCCTTCAGGTAGGGCGCGCTGGCGGGGTCCGTGAACATCGCCTCGTAGTACCGCTTCGCCGCCGCCTCCGAGAGGCCCGGGGCCACGGCGAGGCCGGCGCGGGCGCGGTCGCCGCCCACGGGGATGATCCAACTGAAGAAGCCGGGGGCCTGGCGGCTGCCGGCGAACATGGGGATGAGGTGCTCCTTGCCCGCCTCGAAGTGGCAGCCGGCCAGCTCGGTCTCGTAGGCGGAGACGATCTCCTTCACAGAGGGGAGGCCTGCCCATTTGGCCACGTTGCTGCGGATGCCGTCCGCCCCCACCAGGAGTCGGCAGCGCACGTCATGGCGGCTGGCGGGGCCAACGCCCGTCCGTTGCAGGCTGACGGTGACGCCATGCGCGTCCGCCCGCGCTGCGACCGCCTTGGTGCCCGTGCGCAGTTCGGCTCCCGCGGCCACGGCGTACTCAGCGCAGCGTTGATCGAAGCGGGCCCGGTCCATCGCCTGGGCGTGCACGCCGCCCGCGTCGAACGACAGGCGCGTGCCGTCGGGGCTGACGATGATGGCCCCTGAGAGGTCGTGTTCGTGCAGGTCGCCGATGGCAAACGGCGTGTGGTCGAAGATGCGCGGCGTGACCAGGCCGGCGCATTGGACCGGGATGCCCACTTCGTCGTGCTCCTCCAAGAGCAGGACCTTCCAGCCGGCCGCGGCGAGCAGGCGGGCGCTGTTGCTGCCCGTGGGTCCCGCACCCACCACGACCACGTCCCACTGCCGTCCGGCCTGCTCCACGGGGCCCTGCACGGCGGCGCCCAGGCCGCTGCGACTTAAGAGGCAAACCAGCGTGGCGGCCGCCATGAGCATCCTCGGCGAGCCGTGGTTCGCGGCTGCCAGCGTCGTGGCGATCATCCTGTTCGGCCTGTGGCTCAACCAGCGCGGCGAGCCCCTGGCGGCCAAGCGCCCCGGCGGCGACGACGGTGAAGCCGAGGACACGGGCTCCCTCCTGTGCCAGTTCGTCCACCACGACGGCGCCATCGTGGGTGAGACAGTCGCCGTCGACGGTGACCAGCTCATCCTCAAGCAGGCCGGCGTGTTCAAGGCGGTCCCCCGCGCCCAGGTGGCCCCCGAGGGGGATGACCTGCGCCTGGCCGGCACCATCGACTGGGCCGCCGCCGAAGCAGCCGGTGCCGCCTGGCATGATGCGCACCGCAAGGGCGCCGACGCCGAAGTGGCCGGTGAACTCACGCGCAGCGAAGACGTGGTCGCCCCGGCCCTGGAGGCCCTCAAGGAGCGCGAAGGCGTCGATGCCACGGGCGGTGCGGGAGCCAAGGTGGCCGCCGCTTCCGGGGACGAAGAGGAATGAGCCACAAGATGGTGATTGTCGCCCGCCAGGACCTGGGGCTCTCCAAGGGGAAGCTCGCCGCTCAGGTGGGCCACGCCGCCGTCGACTGCGCGTTGAAGGCGATGCGGTACAACAAGCGCGACTTCGAGGCCTGGCACGGCGCCGGCCAGAAGAAGACGGTCCTCAAGGTGAAGGGCGAGAAGGAGTTCTACCCCCTCAAGGCGGCCGCCGAGGCGGCCGGGCTCTCCACGGCGCTCATCAAGGACGCCGGCCACACGGAGATCCCCGCGGGCACGATCACGGTGCTTGGCATCGGCCCGGGCAGCGAGGCCACCGTCGACAAGGTCACGGGCCATCTCTCCCTTCTCTGAGTCCCGCGGACCCCATCCCCATCGCCGTCTCCCTCCTGCGGCGAGCGTGAGCCAGGGCATCATCACCGAGGGACCCATGGTAACCAATCCATCTACGAAAATCGTAATGCCCCACTCGCACCGGCCATTCCTGGACGATGATGGGCAGTTGTGGTGGACGGCGCCCCCTCCTGTTGGGGTCCTGACCGTGACACCGAATGTCGCGCAACACTCTTAGCCAAAGGATTTCGATGCTGCGGGGAGGAGCTGGTCCTTTGAACGCACGACTACTCACTGCTACACTCATCCTGATCGCCGCGCCGGTCGGAGCCATCACCCTGGAAGCCGACCTAGGCCCCAGCTCCCCGACGAGCATGGGCCAGGCGATCATCGGCTTCCAACCGGGCTTCCTGCCCTTCGTCCAGCCCGGTGATCTCATCGGCGACCTGGAGGTCAAGAAGACCGTCGAACAGGGCCACTTCATCGTGGTCTACGCCGACGATCTCCGCGACGTCCGCGCCGCCACGCTGGGTCTGCCCGGCATCGCCTATATCGAGGATGACGTGGTGAAGTACAGCCTCGCCGTCCCCAACGACTCCCGTTACAACGAACAGTACGGCCCCGAGCAACTCGGTGCCCACGACGCCTGGGACGACGTCGGATACGGCAGCAGCGACATCATCGTCGCCGTGCTCGACACCGGCATCCGCCGCACCCACCAGGACTTCGAGTCCGGTCGCATCCTGCAAGGTCACGACTACGTCAACAACGACAACAACCCCAACGACGACTGTACCCACGGCACCCACGTGTCCGGCACGGTCGCCGCGACCACCAACAACGGCATCGGTGTGGCCGGTGTCAGCCAGGCCACCATCATGCCCATGAAGGTCCTGGGCCCCATCGGCGGCATCTTCAGTGTCACCTGCTCCGGCAGCGCCTCCGACATCGCTGACGCCATCTACGACGCCACCGACGACGGCGCCCACATCATCAGCATGAGCCTCGGTGGCGGCGGCAGCAGCACCGAAGAGAACGCGGTGGTCTACGCCTGGAACAACGGTGTCCTCGTCGTGGCCGCCAACGGCAACGACGGTGGCAGCAACTCCATCGACTGCCCCGCCTGCTACGACGAAGTGATCGCCGTGGCCGCCCTCACCTCCAACAAGGTCCGCGCCAGCTACTCTGACGCCGGCGCCCAGAGCGAGATCAGCGCCGCCGGCAGCGACGTCCTCTCCACCAGCGACTCCAGCAACAGCGCCTACCAGGAGATGGACGGCACCAGCATGGCCACGCCCCACGTGGCTGGTGCCCTGGCGCTCGCCCTCAGTTGCGCCCCCAACACCTCCAACAGCGCCATGCGCACCCTGATGCAGAACACGGCGGAGGACCTGGGCGCCAACGGCCGCGACACGATCTACGGCTTCGGTCTCATCCGCGTCGACCTCATGGTGAATCAGCTCAGCTGTGGCACCGGTGGCGGTGGCAACACGGCCCCCAACGCCGCCTTCGGCTTCAGCACCAACAACCTGGCTGCTGACTTCGACGCCAGCGCCTCCAACGACCCCGACGGCTCCATCAGCTCCTACAGCTGGACGTTCGGCGACGGCGCCACCGGCAGCGGCATCAGTCCCAGCCACACCTACGCCGCCGGCGGCTCCTACAGCGTCACCCTCACCGTGACCGACAACGACGGCGCCACCGACAGCGAGACCAAGACGGTCACCGTCTCCTCCAGTGGCGGCGGCGGTGGCGGCACCGGTTACAGCATCGACTTCGAGAGCGGCTCCGGCGGCTGGACGCAGACGAGCAACGGCGGCAGCGCCTCCTGGGCCCTGACGACCGCGCGCTCCAGCAGCCCCAGCACCTCCGTGGCCATCCGCAACTACGGCACCAACGAGAACGACGTGCTCTACTCCCCCATCATCGACCTGTCCGGTCTGGCTGACGCGACGCTCAGCCTGGACTCCTGGATGCAGGGTGAAGAGTACTGCTTCTTCTCCTGCACCATCTACGACTACGGTGGCATCGCCATCAGCGACGACGGTGGCAGCTCCTGGCGCACCCTGCTGGGCAACTACTTCGAGAGCAGCGGCTGGGACACCCTGACCTACAACATCGACGCCGAGGCCGGCAGCAGCCAGGTGCAGCTCCGGTTCAACTTCGTCAGCGACGACACCACCCAGAACGAGGGCTGGTACATCGACGACGTGGAGATCACCGGCACCCCCAGCGGTGGCGGCGGCAACCAGGCCCCGACGGCCAGCTTCACCGAGAGCTGCACCGACCTGGCCTGCAGTTTCGATGCCAGCGGCTCCAGCGACCCCGACGGCAGCATCAGCAGCTACTCCTGGGACTTCGGCGACGGCGCCACCGGTAGCGGTGTCAGCCCCAGCCACACCTACGGTGGCAGTGGCACCTACAGTGTCAGTCTGACGGTGACCGACAACGACGGCGCCTCCAGCAGCACCAGCCACAGCGTCACCGTGACGGCCGCCAACCAGGGCCCGACCGCGAGCTTCACCGAGAGCTGCACCGACCTCGGCTGCAGCTTCGACGGCAGCGGCTCCAGCGACCCGGACGGCTCCATCAGCTCCTACAGCTGGACCTTCGGCGACGGCGCCTCCGGCAGCGATGCGAGCCCCAGCCACACCTACGGCTCTGCGGGCACGTACACCGTGACCCTGACCGTCACCGACAACGACGGCGCCAGTGACTCTACGAGCCACAGCGTCACGGTCACGGCACCTCCGACCGGTGGCTGCACCGGCGGCGAGGCCGTCACGGAGATGGACAGCGGCGTCACCTACGAAGCGAGCCTCTCCAGCGGCCAGTGGGCCTACGGTAAGGTGTGCATCGAGGCGGGCACCAGTGTCCTCGACGTCGTCATGAGCGGCCCGGCCTGTGGCCTGTTCAGCTGCTCCATCGATGGTGACCTGTACGTCCGCCAGGGCGCTCTGCCCACCACGAGCAGCTACGACTGCCGCCCGTACACCACGGGCAACGACGAGTCGTGCAGCCACAGCAACCCGACGTCCGGCTGGTGGTACATCGGCATGTACGCCTACAGCGGCAGCGGCACCCTCGAAGTGACCGCCACCTACTAGGCGGCAACACTCCCTTTTCCTTCCTTCACCTCGATCTCCTTCCCTTTCCCCTTCACGTTTTTGAGGAGACTGTTCAGACGGGTAGTCGGAAGACCAGCAGGCTGCGGCCCGCCTTGATCACGGCGCCGGAGGACAGTGGGCGCCGGCCACCTCGCATCAACGGTTGCCAGTCGACGGTCGTGCCGTTGCTGCTGTAGAGGTCCACCACCTCGAAGCCGCCGTCGTCGCTGCGTGCCACTTCGGCGTGGCGCGTGCTGGCAAACGGGTCGTAGTCGATGCAGAGGGCGGACGTCGGGTCCCGGCCGATCGCCCAAGGCCCTTCGCCGATGAGCGGCACCACCGTGCCCACCCGCATGCCGTGCACGATGGCGAGCACCGGCGCGACGCGCGGCTCCTTGGGGAGCGGCGTACCCGTGGCCAAGGGCGTCGTGACGGCACGCTCGGCCTGTGGGCCGTCCGAGGGCTCCAACTCCACGCCGCAGGCGCGTCCCAACTGTTCATGGAGCACGAAGAGCCGCTGTGGTGAGACGCGGAAATGGTTGCTGGGCCCTTGGCCGCGACGGCTGCGGACCCGTTCGACGAGCCCGGCGGCCACCAGGCGGTCGACGTGGCGTTGGGCCGTCTGTCGCACCAGGCCCAGCGTCTGGGCCACCTCATCGATGGCACGGGGCTCGGTTAAGAACTCGAGGAGCGCCAGGCGTCGAGGGTTGGCGAGGGCCTTCAGCAGGCCCGCCAACGCCTCCTTGTCATCCCCCAGGGTCGCACCACTCACGACGGGTCAACACCGGCCTTGGCCATGAAGGTGATGATGTTCAACGCCAACCCATGCCGGCCGCCAGCGCCTGTCGCATCGCCGAAGCATCCGCGAACCGCTCCTCCGGCGCTTTGGCCAACGCCTGCCGACAGAACGCCGTCGCCCACGCGGGCAGGCCGTCCAGGTCCGGGGGCTCTTCGAGGATCGCCGTGCGCACTTGGTAGTCATCGCGGCCTACCACGCGGAGGTAGAATCGGCCCGTGGCGAGCTGGTAGAACACGGCAGCCGCGGCGTACAGGTCGCTGCGGCCGTCGACGCTGCTGCCCCGCACCTGCTCCGGGCTCATGTACAGCAGCGTCCCTAGGGCACCGCCGTCCATGCCGGTCGCCTCGGGGCCCGTCTCGCGGGCGATGCCGAAGTCGGCGAGCAGCACGTCGGCGCCGTCGAGCAGCAGGTTCTCGGGCTTCACGTCGCGGTGCACGACCCCTGCCGCGTGGGCCGCTTCGAGCGCCGCGAGCACCTGGTCGATGATCTCCGCCGCTTCTAGGAGACCGAGTCGTCCACGTCGTTGCAGCAGCGCCTGGACGTTGCCGCCGCTGGCGTACGCCATCACAAGGGCGGCCTCCCGGCGGCCTTCCAGGACCTCCAGGACGCGGATGACGTGTGGGTGATCGAGGCGGGAGATGATGCGGGCCTCGCGAATGATCGCCTCCGCCGCCCGGCCGCCGTACACGAGCGTCCCGACCACTTTCACCGCCACGCGCCGCTCCCCATTGAGGTCCCACGCCGTGTAGGTGCGGCCGTGGGCGCCTTGCCCAAGGAAGCGTTCCACCCTGAAACGGCCAGCCAAGAGCGCGCCGGGCTCCACCAGGGGCAGGTCCGGTGCCGCGTCGGGCTCGGGGCGCGTCGTGGGTCGGGTCACCCCGGCCATCGCCTCCAGCCGGACCACTTCAGGCGCCGAGAGCTCCAACTGCTCCTGGACGCGGGCCAAGAAGCGCTGTTCGCGCTGCGGCACCATGCCCCCCGCTGCGACCGCTTCGAGGGCGCCCAAGTAGACCTCCCGTTTGCGCTGGAGAAGGTAGTCCGCGGTCTCCGGGACCGGAACGGCCGCCCGGGCCAGCCGCCCGGCCAGGCGCTGGATCGGCTCGAAGCCCAGGAGCATCAGGAACGCAGCGCCGGCCGCGTACCAGGAGGAGCTCCCGCCAGCGCCCAGGCGCCCTGCAGCCATGTCTGTCAGCAGGAACGTCGCCACCACCGCGCCGGCGACGGTCGCCTGGCGGATTGTCCACTGGAGCTTCAGGTCGACATCGAAGAGCTGGTGACGCGCCAACGTGTGCACGAGGACCGCAACAAAGAGCAGCCGCCAGAGCCCCAAGGTCGCCTGCTCCGGCGCTCCGGGCACGACGTGCTCCGCGCCGGCCACCAATGCCGGCGCTACGAACGCCGCCAGGAGCCACCAGTCCCGTTGGCCCGGTGGCGGAGGACGCACGATGCTCCACGTCGCCTGTGCCGCCAAGAGCACGACCCCTGCCAGGAACAAGACCAACAGGCCGGAATCGGCGCCACCCGCCCCGAAACGGAGGTAGAACAGGAGGTTCTCCGTGAGAAAATAGGCATTGAACAGCACGAAGGCCGCAAAGAAACCACGCGCCCGATGGCGCTCCGAGCCCGGCACCGCCACGCGCCAAGCATGGCCGAACCACAGCAACGACGCATACAGCACCAACTGGAACGGCAGCCCGGCCAGCCACACGAACGCCGGCCCCTGCACCGCCCGGTAGCCGCCGTCCACGACGACCAGACGCTCCAGGAATCCTTCCGGCCAGGCCCACAGCAGGCCAAGGGCCACCAGGCCGACCGCGCCTGCCGCCCCGGTCAACGCCGTCGCCAAACGGGGGCGTCGCAGGGAGACCGCCAAGAAACGCGCCAGGAAGAAGTAGATCGCCGGCAGCAGGACGTAAGACGCCAGCACCAGCCGACGTACCAGGACCTCATCGTCCGTGAGCCGGGAGAGGTTGGCCAGCACCACCTGGATGCCCCAGGCCAAGGAAAACAGCGCGAAGAACACCTGTTGGCGCCGCGGCGGCCGCAGGGCCAACAGCAGCGCCCCCAGGAGGATCAGCGGGACGCCGGAGGCGAGTGCCGCCTGCGTCGTCGCCTCCACGGTCACACGGGAGAGAACAGGCCCTGGATCGCGTAGCCCAGGAAATCATACACCGTGGCATCCAGGACCTGCGCCGCACAGTACGGCCGACACTGCACAGGGACCTCGATTCCCGGATCGGTTCCGATGGCCGGAGTGGGAACACCCGGCATGACCAGTTCCAGCCCGAGCGCATACGTTCCCGGGTCCAGGCGCGCGTGGAAGAGCAGCCGTCCGCCCTTCTGCTCGAAATGCCCAACGGGGGTCACACAATCCTGGGCCACGAACACCGCGCGGAGCTCCGCGTCGGTGGGCAGGCCCATGCCGCCAAGGTCCAGCTGGAGGCCGAGGTCGCCGGGAACAGGCGCATCGAAGCGGATGAAATCCACTTGGTCATCGAAGGGGACGAGCACGCCATCGAAGCCCGTGCCGATGTCCAGGCCCTTGTTCTGGTACAGGCAGCCGTCGCCCGTGTCACCGAACGTGCCACCATCGAACTGGTACTGGCACAGGTCGTCCTGCGCTTCGGGGCCCAACGCCTGCAGGCAGGGGGCCTTCAGCCGGTCCTCGATCTGGCTGCCGTTGGCCGGCATCACCAGGCACAAGCACGCAACGACCACCACGGTTCGCAACATGATTCCAGGCAAGTCACGCCCGTGTGGTATCTGAACGTTGGGACCGGCCAGGGGGAGCAAGGCACCCATCTGGGTGCATCAGATCACGGGCAGACGGAAGACCACGAGGCTCTTGCCCACGCGCACGATGTCCCCATGGTGCAGCACGCGGGCCGCCCCGCGTTCCACCGGTTTCCAGTCCACGAACGTGCCGTTGCTGCTGTACAGGTCGGCCACTTCGAAGCCGTCCGCCGAGCGCCGCACTTCCGTGTGCCTGCTGCTGACGAAGGGATCGTAGTCCAGGCACAGGGTGGCTTCCGGTTCGCGGCCGATGAGCCAGGGGCCTTCGCCCAGTAACGTCGTGGTCTGGCCGATGCGCATGCCGTGCACGATGGTGAGCGTCGGCGCCAGGTCCAGCTCAGGCGACATCACGGCCCCCGTCTCCAAAGGCGTCGTCAACGCCCGCATGTCGTCGTCTGCCTCCAGCTCTGGCTCCAGCCCACCCAGCTTGCCGAGTTGGTCATGGATGGTGAAGATGCGTTGCGGCACGACGACGAAGTCGGTCACGGGGCCATGGTCCCGTCGGCCACGCACCCGCTGCACGACGCCGATGTCCAGAAGCCGTTGGACGTGCTCCTGGGCGGTCTGCCGGGCCATCTTGAGCTCCTGGGCGATCTCTTCGATGTAATGGGGTTGCACCAGGAACCGGAGCAGGTGCAGCCGCTTCGGGTTCCCCAGGACCTTGAGGTTGTGCGCCAAGGGGTCGAGCTCCGTGTCCGTCGACAGGGAGACCGCATCGCTCATGTTGCCACCAGTGCCGCAAGGCAGCCTCAAGGGAAGAAAGGTTTCGAAACGGCCAGCGGGGTCGCTTCAGAGCGCGTCATCGATGGCCGTAAGGGCGTAGTCGATGACGAACTGCACCGTTTCGTAACCGGTCTCACTGGGGCCGTCCACCCGCTTGCTCCCGTCGCCGTGGTAGTCCCGGGGTCGTTCGCAGGTGGGCGCGCAAGGGCTGGCCGTCGAGATCGATGCATTGGGCAGCGTCGGACTGGGTGGGTTCTCGGGATCGATCTCCCCGTTGTCGACCAGTCGGACCCAGATGATGTAGTTGCCCGGGGGTGGGTTCGACAAGGTCACTTCGGCGACGCCATCGGTGGCCTGCGCGACGCCCAGGCTGCCGGAAGGACATGGTTGGTCCTTGACGCGTAGTTCGAGGTCCGGGTAGCCGGCCAGGTAATGGAGTGGTTCTTCGAGCCGGATGGTGACCTGGTCCGGTGCGGGGGCGGGGATGACGAGTTGGTACACGTCCCGCGTGTCGAAGTAGGGCGTGAGGCGGCCATGGACGGTCTCGCCGACCTCGAACAGGTGGTCGGTGAAGGAGCACAGCCGGGTGGCGTCCTGCGGGATGCCGCCGTCGTTCTGGCAGGCGACCTGTTCGGCCAGGTACGCGTAGCGCAGGTGGCGGTGGCAGAGCTGGTCCACTTGGGCAAGGCCGCCTTCGTACGTGCAGAACGCCTCGCGGTCCTCGCCGGTCACGTCGTCGGGCAGGGGCGCGCTCCAGACGTTGCACGCGTCTTGGAGCTGGCCATCGAACGGGAGCAGGCTGCCAGGCAGGAGCAGGATCGCGGCGACCAGGAGGCCGGTGGGGGACCACGCCATCAGATCAGCAGGTGGTGGGAGGGCCAAGAAGCTGCCGCCTAGGCGGGCCCTGCCGCAGGCGTCCCTCGTGGGGTCGCTGCGGCCCGGTCGAGTTCGCTGGCGGCCAGTTCCTGAAGTGCCTGTCGCATGGTGGCCGCATCAGGGAAACGCTCGTCAGGCTCCTTGGCGAGCGCCTGGCGGAGGAACGGGCCCACCCAGGAAGGATGGCCGCCGAGTGCGAGGTCGCCGGGTTCCTTGAGGATCTGTTGACGCAGTTGGAAATCGTCCTTGCCGGCCACTTTCTGGTAGTAGCGGCCGGTGAGCACCTGGTGGAACACCACGGCGGCGGCGTACAGGTCGCTGCGGGCATCCACGTCGATGCCACGCACCTGTTCCGGGCTCATGTAGAGCAGGGTGCCCAGGGCCCCGCCTTCGAGGCCCGTGGCGTCGGGGCGGGTCTCACGGGCCACACCGAAATCGGCGATCTTGAGTCCACCGTCCTTGGTCAGGAGCAGGTTCTCGGGCTTGATGTCCCGGTGGATGATGCCCTTGGCGTGCGCGGCGCCGAGGCCGGCCAACATCTGGTCCAGGAGGTAGACGGACTGGTAGAGGTCGAGACGACCCTTGCGCCGTAGCAGACCGTGCAGGTTGCCGCCGTCGGCGTATTCCATGACGATGAACGCTTCGCGGTCGCTTTCGGAGACGTCGTGGATCTGGATGACGTTGTCATGGCGCAGACTACCGGCGATCCGGGCTTCACGCACGAGGAGCCGCGCCGCGCGGCCACCATACACCACCGTGCCGACCGCCTTGACGACCACGTCGCGTCCAAGCACGTCATCGTGGGCGAGGTAGGCCCGCCCATGGGCGCCTTCGCCAAGCAGACGTTCCACGCGGTAGCGGTCCAGGAGAAGCGCGCCCGGGCCGGCGACAGGAGGCGCCTTCGGGTCCGGGGGCAGCCGTTGCATGGAGCTGCGGCGCACCATGTACTCCATCACTTGGTGCTCCCGTTCACTGATGCCGAGGCTCTTGCGCAGGCGGAGCAACTCCCCTTCGTCCGTCCCCTTCCGGGCGACGATGGCCCGCTCCATGCTGGCCCGGTACACCTCCAGTTTGCGCATGTGCAAGAACTGGTCGGGGTCGCCCTTGGCAGGGTCCAGGCGACGGGCGATCGGGTCGCGCAGCAGCAAGGCCGCCGTAGCAAGCAGGAGGCCGGTCGCTGCCAGGGCGACCAGGAACAATGTCTCGGCGCCCGAGGTCCAAGCCAAGGCCACTGCGCCGGCCGTCAGAAGGAGCAGGGTCGCTACGGCCGCTGGGGCCGCCACTCGCTGCAACGTCAGATCGAGATCGAAGAGCTCGTGGCGTGCCAGATGATATGCGATCACCGCCACCATCAACACCCGCCAGAACGCCAGCGTGCTGATGAACGATCCCGACGCATCGGAGATCACGTACTCGATGGCCGCGACCGCCGATGGCACCAGCAACGCCCAGGCCAGGATCGGATCGCGGCGGCCCAAGCTGGTGGGGCGCAGAACATGGAATGTTGCGATGGCAAGACAGACCCCGGCCGTAAGCCCCAGGACCATGATGAGAGCAGTCTGCCCAGGCTCATCGTCGAACAGCACCCCTGGGTCCGTGGTCCCCGCGAACACCAGGAAGAACCGGACCGACGTGTATGCACAATAGCTTCCCATCGCCAGGAACAGGGCCCGTGCCTCACGGGCATTGGAACCGGTGGGCGCGTTACGGGCTGTCCGGTAGAGGGCCGCCACCGCCAGAAGCAGGAACCCGAAGAACGGCGCATCGAACACGAGGGGTTTCCACTTGGAGTAGACCGGGTACGCGATGGTGCCCGACCCATCCACGGTGAGTAAGAATCGGTCGAAGAACCCAACGAAGGCGATCGCTGCGACGGAAGCCGTCGCGAACGCCAAGATCGTGATGGTCGCCCTCAGGCGTACGGGGGCCTGGATGGCGATGAATCGACCCAGGAACAAGAAAATCGGCGGAAACAGAGCGTGCATCCACAGCACGATCGTACGGACCGAACTTTCCGAATAGCCGATGAACGCCCCCATGTTGGCCAGGATGTTCTGGATGCCCCAGAATGCCAGAAAGAGTCCGAACATGGTCTGCCGGGCGGAATGGCGCCGGCCCGCAAGCAGCCCGAGGCCTAGAATCAGGACTAGCGCCCCGGCCACGAAGGCGGAGAAGTTGAACCAAGCGACGTCTAAAAAGCTCACGGGCCCTCGTCGTAGGGCGCATGATGCAAGACGTACGTCAGGATGTTGCGCACCTGGATGTTCGCACCGCCAAGGAGCTGCCCCATCAGGCCTTGGCCCTCTTCGGCCATCTTCTCGGCGGACTCCACGTTGCCTCTTGGGCGGTCACAGGTCGGCGCGCAGGGGCTGGCGGTCTGGACTTCGAACACTTCCAATCCCTGGGGGTCCACACCTTCATTGTAGACGATGCGCACAGCAACGTGGTAGATGCCTGGCTCCGGGGCCACCAATTCTGCCATGGCGCTGCCGTACGCAGCGTGGACATTGATGAGGTCCGGGTCCGCACAGTCCTTGCGGACGACCAGCTTGAGGTCCGGGTATCCGGGGTCGGCGAACAACGCGGTCTCTGTCAGGTGGAAATTGATCTGCGCGGGCGCCGGGTCGGGCACGTCGAGGATGTACCAGTCGACCTCGTCGTTCTCGGGAAGGACGCGGCCGCTGGTGTAGCTGTCCTCTTCGAGGTGACGGTCGGCGGGGCGGCAGCGGTCGGAGGCGTCGCCGGGAATGCCGCCGTCGTACTGGCAGAGCAAGGCGGCGGCGACCGTGGTCGTCTCCAGGAGTTCGCGGCAGTTGGGGCCCTGGAAGTCGCCGGCGTCGGCGGTCGGGGTGGCTGTGAGGGTGAGAAGTGCGGCGATGAGGGCTGCCAGCAAGGCTTGGTGGTTCATGGTGCCTCCGTAGCGGGGCCCGTGTGTGCGGGCCGTGTCGTCCACGTGCCTTGGTGCTCTATGGCTTTGCGGTCCCTTGGGGCAAGAGGCGGAGCGAGGCGGTGGGTCTGCATGATGGTGGTTCCATCGCGCCCTGGTTAAGGACCCGTTGCCAAACGGTCTCCTGCGGATGCAGGCGGAACCCTGCGGGTGAAGCGGGCCGTGGGGCGCGTCCTGCGTGATGCGCAGGGAACTTCCTGCGTCGTTGCCCGAAGTGCAGGCTATGGTTTTTTACAGGGATGTGCTTGGCGACACCGTTCAGGCGCTGCTTGGACACCTGCGGTGAACCACGCTTCGACCAGCAGCAAGGTGGCTTTGGCCACCCCGCAGGTATCAGGGTCCTTGGGATGTTCCCGAGGGCGGCCGGATCGTCGCAAGGGACCGCATCGTGGCGGTCCGGCCGTTTGACCCGCCCTGCCCCATGTTCCGCCCTGAGCGCCGGCCTTTCCTGGCTCGGGTTCAGGCGACCATGGCGGGCTGAGGCGTCGGTGACATGCCCATCTGGACGTGGAGGTCCTCAAGGGTGGATGCCTCCAGGCCCAGTTTTTGCTGGAGCACTTCGAGCAAGGTGCGTTCCTTCTCGGTCAATTGCCCGTCCCAGAGGACGCCTTCGAGGGCGCTCTTGTAGACCTGGGCTTTCCGGTCGAGGAGGTACGCCTCCTCTTCGAGGCGTGGCAGGATGCGGCCTGTGATGGCCCGCACGCCGCGTTCGGCCGGGTAGAGCGCCAAGGCGACGGCGCAGGCGGCCAGCACGCCGGGCACGGTCCCTTCGATGCCCAGGATGCCCTCCATCCATTCCTTGCCCACGAAGAACACGAGCGTCAGGGCGCCGATGACGGCACCTTGGCCGGCGGTCTTGGTGACGGTGACGTCGATGTCGAAGAGCTGGTAACGGGCCAACGTGTACGTGATGATGGCGACGGTGCCGATGCGCCAGAGGCCGACGGAGTACGCCTCGAAGGCGCCGCCGCCGGTAGAGAACGCTTCGATGAGGGCCACCAGGGGCGGTAGGAGGTAGGCGACCAGCATGCGGACGTCGGACGCGTCGCCGCGGATCAGCTCGAAGAGGAACGAGGCGAGAAGGATGCCGACGGCGATCCCGTAGAAGACCGTCAACTCCGTGCGGCCCAGGCCCAGCACGGCGCCCGGGGCTTCGCGGGCGTAGAACAGGAACGCGTTGGTCATGGCGTAACTGACGAACAGCACGAGCGCCAACTGCATCCCCTGGTCCCGATGGCGCAGCACGCCGTCGGGCTTCTGGTGGGAGGCCCGCTGGACGACAAGCACCGAGGCGAGCAGGAGCCCATGGAACAGGAGCACGGAGAACGGCAGGGCGAAGGGGCCCAGCACGGGGATCGGCGCTTCGCCGGGTCCCGCGGGGGGCATCACTTCTTCGATGAAGTTGCGGGGGGCAGCGAGCAGGACCACGGCCGCCACCAGGCTGGCCACCCAACTAGCGCGACGGACCCACGCCCCTTCCTGGCGTCCCAGGGTCAACCCGAGGTAGTGGCCCAGGTAGAGGATGATGGGTGGGACGGCGGCGAAGGCGGCGAAGTATGCCAATTCCACGGACCGGACGGTGCCGATGAGCCGCCCGATGTGGATGGCGGCCACCTGGAAGCCCCACGCCATCGCGAAGAGGCCGAAGAAGAACGTCACCGAGCGGGTGGGACGCAGCACCGCCAGGAAGAAGCCGAGCCCCAGCAACGGGAGGGCGGAGGCGATGGCGAGGACGGTCTGCGTATCCAGGGCCATGGTGGATCAGAAGAACACGGCGGTCTGTTTGTAGCCCACCGCGCCGCGCTCGGTGGCACGACCGGTGTTCTGCGCGAGGCAGTAGGGGTGGCACTGGGTCTCCATGTCGATGACGTGGATCGGCTCGATCGGCGACGTGATGGACGGGTCGGAGCGCGCCTGCTCGCGTTGGGCGACCTCAAGGGCCAAGACGTTGAGAAGGGACTCGACCAGGGGGGCGCTGCCTTCGAGGGGCTCAAGGGCCGCGATGACGGCCAGGACGCCGACCACGGTGGCCGGCGGCGCGACACCCTCCCATTCGCCTTCATCGACCAAGAGATCGCTGACGAGGTCGAGGACGGCGTCGTCGGTCTGGTAGTTGCCAAGCGCGTCATCGGCAGGCGTGACGAGGCGCGCGGCGGCGTAGTAGGTGCCGGCGCTCAGGTTGTGGGCGGCGAGCACGACGCTGGCGTCGCCCAGGCGCACACCGGTGGCGAACGTCGCGGAGCAGGTTCCCAGGGTCAGTTGCAGTTCATCGGCGTGGACCGGGTCCTGGGGCGTGATGCGGATCTCGACGCTGCCGGCCGTCGGCACCACGATCTCGTAGTAGTCGGCCTCGTCGTCGAAGGGCACCATGAGTCCGGTGATCGTGCCGGGGTAGGCACCGCCGCCGGGGCTCATGCGCTTGGTGGTGGGGCCGCAGTTGTCGCGGGCGTCGCCGTAGCTGCCACCGTCGTACTGGTAGTGGCAGAACTCGTCGTCCATCGGGGACGGGAGCGTGGCTTCGCAGGGGCCGGAGGCTGCGTCTTCGATCAGGCTGGCCTGGCCGCCCGCCGCCAGCAGGAGGAGCACGGTCGACCAAGCAGGGGTCCGCAGGTTCACAAGGGGCACCGTGTGGTGCATCTAGTTAACCGTTGGCTGGAACGGGTTGGTCCAGACCCGTGTGATGGCTTGCCTCGGACGGGATCGCCTGGTCGAGGCCCCGCCACTCAGGCTCAGCCGTTGCCCTAGAGGAACACGGCGGTCTGCTTGTAGCCGACCAGGCCGGCTTCGGTGAAGCGGCCGAGGTTCTGCGGCATGCAGTAGGGGTGGCACTGCGTCTCCAGCTCTAGGACCGTGATGGGGCCGATGCCGTCACTCTGGGCGTGTTCCTGGTTCTCGCCGAGGCCGAGGTCCGTCAGGGTCCCATCGGGGTCGGCGAGGGCATCGACCTCTTCCCAGTAGATGCGCCCCTGGCCGATGGCGGCCAACAGGATCTGCCATACCGGGTCGTCGGCTTCTGTCTCCTCGAGCGTCTCTTCGACGACGGTCTCCAGTTCCACTTCGACGAAGTAGATGCCTGCCGTGAGGTTGTGGGCCTGTAGGACCACGCTGTTGTCGGGTTGCAGTTCACCCGTGGCCAGGAGGCCGCTGCCGCAGGTGTCGGTGAGCCGGAGTTTCATCTCGTCGGCGTGGAGGGGGTCGTGCGGCGTCACGGTGATCTCCACATCTCCGAATGAGGGGACGTTGACCTCGTAGAAGTCATGGGTGTCATCGACCGGCACGAGAAGGCCGTAGATGGTACTCTGCGACTGGTGGCTATCGGCCGGGCCCACGGTCATGCCCTTGTTGGTGGGGCCACAGGTGTCGCGGGCGTCGCCGTAGCTGCCCGCGTCGTACTGGTAATGGCAGAACTCGCTGTCCATGGGGTACGGCAGGGTGCCTTCGCACGGGTAGGAGATCGCCTCTTCGAGCAGGCTGGCCTGGACGCTGGTCGCCAGGAGCACAAGCGCGATGGCCCAACCGATGGTTCGCATGGGCGCCTGAGGGGGCCGGTTCTATGTAGGGTTGCTGCCGCTTCACACGGTCGTCTGCGCCTTCGCTTCCACTTGGGCCAGCCGCTCAGCCGCCGCTTCAAGGGTCTCCCGCCGCTTGGGGTAGGCGAAGCGGACCAGGTGGCTGCCGCCGCCGGGCTTGGCGTAGAAGCTGCTGCCGGGCACCGGGGTGACGCCGACCTTTTTGGTGAGCCAGTGGGCGAAGGCGGTGTCGTCCATGCCGGGGGCGAGGTCGGTGAAATCGGCCAGGATGTAGTAGGCGGAGTCGGGGCGGTGGCAGCGGAAGCCCGCCTTTTCCAGGGAGCCCAGCAGCAGGTCCCGCTTGGCTTGGTAACTGTCCCGTAGGTCGGTGTAATAGGAGGAGGGAAGGCCGAGGGCGGTGACGGCGGCGATCTGGAGGGGGTGGGCGGCGCCGACGGTGAGGAAATCGTGCACCCGCTTCACCGCCTGGGTGATCTGGTCGTTCGCCGCGGTGTAGGCGAGGCGCCAGCCGGTGACACTGTACGTCTTGCTGAAGCCGCCGATGGTGATCGTGCGCTCCGCCATGTCGCCGACGGTGGCGAGGCTGGTGTGGTTCTTGCCGTCGTACACCATGTGTTCGTAGATCTCGTCGGTCATGGCGAGCACGTCGTGGTCGGTGCAGAGGTCGGCGATGAGCCGCAGGGTCTCGTCCGTGAAGATGCGCCCCGTGGGGTTGCCGGGCGTGTTGACGACGACCGCCTTGGGGCCCTTGGCGAAGGCGGCCTTCAGGGCCTCTTCGTCCGGCTGGAACCGGGGCTCATCGAGGGGGACGTACAGGGGTTCGGCGCCGCTGACGACCGCGTCGGGGCCGAAGTTCTCGTAGAACGGCTCGAAGAGCACGACCTTGTCGCCGGGGTCGACGGTGGCCAGCATGGCGGCCATCATCGCCTCCGTGGCGCCGCAGGTGACGACGATGTTCTTCTCCGGGTCCGTGTCGATCTTGTTGAAGTCGGCCAGTTTCCGGGAGAGGGCTTCGCGCAGCGGCGGGGCGCCCCAGGTGACCGCGTACTGGTTGTAGCCGTCGTCCAGGGCCTGCTTGGCGGCATCCAGGAGCTCGCGCGGCGGGTCGAAGTCCGGGAACCCTTGCCCCAGGTTGATGGCGCCGTGCCGGGCGGCCACCTGGCTCATGGTCCGGATGACGCTCTCGGGGAAGTGCTGGACGCGCTGCGAGACGTGCCGGTGGTCGATGCGGTGCTCCACGCGGCCCGACGGGGCCGGGCGGCCTTAAGGAAGCCGTGAACGGGTCCCCTGGGGCGCCTGCGGATTTCGCAGCCCAGCTGGCCGGTACGGAATCGCTCGGCGACAAGTTTAAGTCAATGGCGATTGGGGGCGGCCAAGGTCTGGTGGAGACATGAAGTGGTTGACCTTCTGGATGATCGCGTTGCTGGTGGCCCAAGCGGGCTTGAACGTCGAGGCGGGCCAAGCCCCTACGGTATCCGTGGTGGAGCTGCCCACGAACCTCAACGTGGACTCGGACCCGGACCCCGGCACCCCGAACCTCACGAACGGCCAGAGCCAGGACGTGGAACTGGCCGGTGTGGGTGAAGAGGAACACTTCAAGATCGAGGTGCCCGGCGACGCGTCGAGCCTCACCGTCGAGATGACCGGCCCCGCCTGCGGCTTCTTCGGCTGCACCTTCGACGCCGACCTCTACACGCGCCTCGGCTCCCGCGCCACCGACAGCGCCTACGACTGCCGCCCCTACACCTCCGGCAGTGACGAGACCTGCACCCACAACAACCCCGCCGCGGGCTGGTGGTACGTCCGCGTCCACAGTTACGCCGGTGTTGGCACCGTGACGATCACGGCCACCCACGACGGCACCGGCGGCGGTGGCGGCAACCAGGCCCCCACGGCCAGCTTCACCTCCAGTTGCACCGACCTCTCCTGCTCCTTCGACGCCTCCGGTTCCAGCGACCCGGACGGTGACACCCTCACCTACTCCTGGGACTTCGGCGACGGCGGCAGCGCCAGCGGCGTCGGCCCGAGCCACACCTACGCAGCCGGCGGCACCTACACGGTCACGCTCACCGTGGACGACGGCAACGGCGGCAGCGACACGGACACGAGCAGCGTCACTGTGACCGCGCCCGGCGGTGGTGGCGGCGACTGCGGCGCCAGCGATGCCACCATCGAGATCGGCAACGGCGAAGCCGAAGTGCTCAACCTGCCCGACAGCGGCTGGAGGCACCGCAAGATCTGCGTGCTGCCCGGTGCCACGACGCTCACGGTCGAGATGGAAGGCGTTGACACGGAATGCGGCTTCCTTTGCACCCTGGACGCCGACCTTTACGTCCGCCAAGGCGCCCGCCCCACCTCCAGCACCTACGACTGCCGCCCCTACCAGTCCGGCAACGAAGAGACCTGCACGGTGAGCACGCCCGCCGCCGCTTGGTGGTACATCGGCGCGCACGCCTACGAAGGCAGCGGCACCGTCCGCATCACCGCCACCCATGACGGCCAAGCCGGCCCGACCAACCGGGCCCCCACGGCCAGCTTCACCCACTCCTGCACCGGCCGCGCGTGCAGCTTCGACGCCTCCGGCAGCAGCGACCCGGACGGTGACAGCCTCACCTACTCCTGGGACTTTGGCGACGGCGCCAGCGGCAGCGGCGTCTCTCCCAGCCACACCTACGCCAGCGGCGGCAGCTACACGGTCACCCTCACGGTGGACGATGGCAACGGCGGCAGCGACACAGCCAGCCAGACCGCGCAGCCGACGGACCCGCCCACCGGCGACCCGTATCTCACCAGCGGTGTTGCCCAGTCGGGCAGCCTCTCCGGCAGCGGCGACGAGGACTTCTACCGCGTCAGCGTCCCCTCCGGCGCCACGCAGCTCGAAGTGGTCCTGGACGGCCCGGCCGACAGCGACTTCGACCTCTACACGCGCCACGGGGACCGCCCGACGGACAGCACCTACGACTGCCGCCCCTACACGAGCAGCAGCGACGAGACCTGCACCCACGCCAACCCCGCCGCCGGCGACTGGTACGTCCGCGTCGACTCCTACAGCGGCGGCGGCAGCTACACGGTCACGGCCACGGTGGCGACGGAGGACCCGAACCAGGCCCCCACGGCCAGCTTCACCTTCAGCTGCACCGACCTCTCCTGCACCTTCGACGGCGCCGGCAGCAGCGACCCCGACGGTGACAGCCTCACCTACTCCTGGGACTTCGGCGACGGAGCCAGCAGCAGCGGCGTCGCCCCCAGCCATACCTACGCCTCCGCGGGCACCTACACGGTGACCCTCACCGTGGACGACGGCAATGGCGGCAGCGACAACGACGCCCAGAGCGTCACCGTCAGCGACGCCCCTGTCGAGAACCCCGACTGGATCGAATGGCTCTGGCCCATGGACGGCCGCATCAGCAGCATCTACTGGGAATGCCGCAGCAGCTGCGCCCGCTGGCACCGCGGCATCGACATCGCCAACGGCTGTGACACGCCGATCTACGCCAGCCGCGCCGGCAGCGTCGATGTGCGCTGGGACGCCGATGGCTACGGCAACTACGTGGTCCTCAGCCACAGCGACGGTTTCCTCACCTACTACGCCCACATGGACAGCGTGTCCGTCAGTGACGGCCAGAACGTCGCGGCCGGCCAACTGCTGGGCTACGAAGGCACCACCGGCAGCAGCACCGGCTGCCACCTGCACTTTGAGATCCGCCAGGCGGACAACGGCCCCAGTTACGAGGTGGACAAGCAGTTCATCGAGATCCAGGAGTCGAGCAACTACGACCAGATCACGGCGGGCACCGTGATCGGCTTCGACATGCAGCTCTACGAGGTCAGCAGCAACGCCAACGTGCGTGACGGCCCCGGCATGACGGACGTGAGCGGCCAAGGCAACCAGGTCCTCGGCACCGCCGCGGCCGGCGAGAAGTACGTCGGCTACGGCGACTGGACCGGCCCCAACGGCCGCTACGTGAACATCAAGTGGAACGGCCAGAACGGCTGGATCCACCACAGCCTCCTGGAACCGGTGAGCGGCACCGTGGAGCGCGTGACCGCCTCGACGCTCAACGTCCGCACCGGCGCCGGCACCAGCTACAGCGACATCGGCGATGTCCACGCCGGCCAGGACTACTACCGCGTGGGCAGCGCCCAGGACGGTGGCGGCGCTACGTGGTATGAGATCTACTACGACCACGGCGGCGGCCAGACCGGCTGGATCCACTCCGGTTACACCGACACGCTGACCTACGGCACGGGCGGCGGTGGCGGAGGGGGCGACAGCCTCGTCGGCTACAAGATCGCCGTCGATCCCGGCCACGGCGGCAGCGACCCCGGCGCCACGTACGCTGGCGTCGAAGAGGCCGACATCAACCTGGACGTGGCCCTTGAGTTGCGTGACCTGCTGGAAGCGGAGGGCGCCACGGTCTACATGACCCGGAGCACCGACGTGGCTGTCAGCCTCAGCGACCGCACCAGCGGCGCCAACAGTTGGGGTGCCGACTATTTCCTGTCGATCCATGCCAACAGTTGCGGAGAATGCGGTGGTCACGGCACGGAGACGTACTACCATGACAGCCTGAGTGCCAGCAGCCAGGCGGGCCAACTCGCCACAGCGACGCAGCCGGAGCTCATCACGCATGGGGGCCTCAACGACCGCGGCGTCAAGCAGGCCAACTTCCACGTGCTGCGCGAGACCGCCATGCCGGCCATCCTGGTGGAGCTCGGCTTCGTGGACCACGCCGGCGACCGCGCGGTCCTCACCGACGCCGACTCCCAGTACCAGTTCGCCCTCGGCATGCTGCACGGATTGCAGGAGCATCTGGGTGTGGGCGGCCACTAGCCGTCCCACCGCACCCTTTACGGCACCGTGCCCCCGCTGCGGGTCGTGGCTCGCCTGAAGATCCCTGACCAATCCGGCCGCACGGCCGTCGTCACCGGTGCCAACACGGGCCTGGGCTACGAGGTGGCCTTGGGCTTGGCCAAGGCGGGTGCCGAGGTCGTCCTGGCGTGCCGGAGCGTGGAGCGGGGCGAGTCGGCCGCGGCACGCATCGCCAAGACGGTGCCCGGCTCCGCGGGGCGCCTGCGCGTGGTGGCGTTGGACCTGGCGGACCTGGATTCGGTTCGTTCGTTCCCCGCGCGCCTCGGCGACGGCGCGGTGGACGTGCTGGTCAACAACGCCGGCATCATGATCCCCCCGTTCGGCCGCACGCCGGAGGGCTTCGAGAGCCAGTTCGGCGTCAACGTCGTTGGCCATTACGCCTTGACGGGTCTCCTGTTGCCCCGGCTCGAGGCGGCGCCGGCGGGCCGCGTGGTCTGGGTGGCGAGCATCGCGCACCTGGGGGGCCGCATCGACTTCGAGAACCTGCGCGGCGAGAAGCCGTACGACATGTGGCGGGAGTACCGTCAGTCGAAGCTCGGGGACATCATGTTGGCCCTGGAGATGGACCGACGGTTGCGCGCCGCGGGCTTGTCCGTGCGTTCTGTTGCAGCCCATCCGGGCATGGCGCGTACGGAGTTGACCCGCAGTCGCTTCCTGTACGACCTGGGCGCCCGGTTGGTGACCCAGTCGGCGGCTCGTGGGGCCAAGCCGCTGCTGCACGGGGCGGTGGCGGACGTGCCGGGCGGCTCGTACTGGGGGCCCGTGGGGCCCAAGGAGTACTGGTGGAGCTTCGGCCCAGCCAAGGTGTCCCGCCGGGCGCGTGACGAGGCGGTCGCGGCGCGGCTGTGGGCCCTCTGCGAGGAGGCCACGGGCGTCTCCTACGAGGGGCTCGTGCGTCCTGCTTGATGCCGGAGGCGGTTCCCCAGACCTGTCCATCGCCGTCATATGACGGTGATGGGGTCTTGTCCGGGGTGGTGCTGGCAGGGCTGTGCTGCAAGTCACCTTGGCCGTCGACCATGGCTGCGCGCTTGGCGAACTGACCCGGAGCTGCCCCGAGGCCCGGGTCGCCGCCTGGTGCAACTACCACCACGACGCCCTGGAGATCACCTTGGACGGCAGCGGCAGCAAGTGCCTCGATTCCGTGTGGAAGATCGCCCCCGGCGCGTCGATCCGCCAGGATCCCGCGGACCCGCGCCGCTACCACGCCCTCTTCCCTTGCATCCATGAGCGCTCGGAGGGTGGCGTGCAGGCGTACGCGGAGGAGTTCCATTGCATCGCCCTGTCGCCCATCGTGTACGAGAACGGCTGGGAGACCCACCGGCTCGTCGCCTGGGACGACAACGCGTTCCGGGGCCTCTACGAGCGCCTTGCGAGCCGGTTCCCCGTGGAGATCCGTAGCAAGCGGCAGCTGCAGGGCAGCCTCTTCGAGCACTCCATGATCCTCTCCGCTAACGACATCCTGGGTGACCTCACGGAGCGGCAGATGGGCGCCCTGGAAGCGGCGGTGCTGGGGGGCTACTACGACGTGCCGCGGCGCACGCGGGTGCAGGACCTGGCCGACGCCGCCGGTACGCCGCGCACCACGTTCCAGGAGCATCTCCAGAAGGGGGAGGCGAAGCTCATCCAATCGATCACGCCGCTGCTGGGGCTGCGGCGTGCCCTTGGCGGTGACCTCAAGAAGGGCGAGCAGGCGCCGGGTCCCGTGGCGGCCGCCGTCAACGGCCGGTAGCAAGGCCATCCCCCACCCGGGGCTCTGGGTGGCATGGACCGCGCCAAGCTGCCTGCCGCCTTCGCCGCCACGTACCTCCTCTGGGGCGCCACGTTCCTTGGCATCCGCGTCGCGGTCGAGACGTATCCACCGTTCCTGACCAGCGCGGTGCGCTTCGCCCTCGCCGGCGTCCTCGTCTTCGGTGTCCTGGCCGCCCGCGGCAAACTGGGTGCCACCTCGCAGATGCCAGGCTGGCCCAAGGCGATCGTCACCGGGGCGCTCTTCTGTCTCGGCACCCACGGCATCGCGCCCCACGTGAGCCGCACGGTCGCCAGCGGTGTCGTGGCGGTCTTCATGGCGGCGACGCCGCTGCTCATGGCGTTGCTGGCCCATGGCGCCGGGCAGGAGAAGGCCCGCCCCACGGTCTGGCTCGCCGTCGTGCTGGGCCTCGCTGGCGTCGCCGTGCTCGCTTGGCCCGCCGGGGACGCCGACGTCACCGTCGCCGAAGCGGCGTGGATGCTCTTGGCCGCCCTTTGTTGGGCGATCGGCAGTCTGCTCACCAAGCGCTGGACGCCTCCGGGCACTCCGGTCGCCCATTTCGCCGGCCGTCAGATGGTCGCGGGCGCCACGCTGCTGTGGCTCGCTTCTGGTGTCAGTGGCCAAGGCTGGGTGCCCCCTGTGCCTGACCTGCGCACCGCTGTCGCTGTCACCTACCTGGCCGTCGGGGGCACCGTGGCCGCCTACTTCTCCTACCTGTACCTGCTGCGGCACGTCCCCCTTGCGCAGGCGAGCAGCTACACGTTCGTCAACCCCGTCGTCGCCGTCGTCCTGGGTGCCTGGCTCGCCTCCGAGCCCCTGACGCCGCGCCTGCTGGCCGCCACGCCGCTGGTGGTCGCCGCCGTGGTGCTCGCCTTGCGTGCCAAGAGCCCGCCGCGTGCTCCCGCCGCCCCGCCGGTCCAACCGCCGGTCCGACCGCCGGCCGCCGAATGGGGGCCCCGTCCGGCGCCCTTTAGCGCCGCCGCCGCGTCGTGCCCCACGTGCCGGGCCGACTGACCCTCGGGCTCTACAACAGCTACGACCCCCAGCGCTGGCAAGAGGCCATGCGGCGGGCACTCGTCCGGGCGGCCCCGGTCGCCCTGGCCTTCGACTGCAACCTCGCCACGTTCGGCTTCCCCTACGACGAAGGGCGCCGCCGCGAATCGAAAGACGATGAGGCCCCCGACCTGCGCACGCCCCAGGAGATCGCCGCCTTCGTCGCCGGCAGCACCAGCGTCGCCGGCGCCCACCACTTCCAGGAGCTCGCCGACGCGGGGCGCTTCAACGTCTTCGATTACCCTGGCGGCAAGCACGGCTCCCCGGGCGGCTTCCCGCCCCAACTCGGCCGCGCGCTCGCCACCACGGAGGTCCCCAAGCCCAAGGGCGCCCTGGTGACCCCCCTCGACTGCGCCCACGAACTGGCCCGCGGCAAGAGCCAACTCCTGGTGATCGGCCTTGGCCCGCGCGGCCTGCCGCCGAAGCTGGTGGCCGCCACGCCGGACCATCTGGAACTCACCGGCCGCGGCATCGGCTTCGAGACCGCCACCGCCATGGCCGCCATGCCGGCCCTCGTCCACGCCCACCTGCACCACCTGAACGCTTCGCCAGGGCCCAAGGGGGCGCGCCGCTGACCGGCCACCCGGGCGAACGGGTCAACCGCGAAGTGGCGCTCGTCGTCCACGACTTCAGGGTCTACCACGAACTGGTCCCCTTCCTGGAAGAACACGACCTGCCCGTCCTGGCCCTCGCCCCCGGCGACCACATCCCGCCCAGCGTCAAAGTGCTCCTCGACGGCCCACCCGCCGACGACCGCAGCGTCAAACTCCCCATCGGCGACCCCGAAGAGACCCTCGTCGCCACCCGAGCCGCGCTGCTCGGTCACCCACCCGGCGCACCGCCGTTCCGCCGCGCCGTCATCGGTGTGGACCCCGGCGACGTCATCGGCCTCGCCGTCCTCGCCGACGACCAGGTGCTCGTCATCGGTGAAGAACGGGAACCGGCCGCCGTCGCCGCCCGCGTCCGCTCCTGGTGCAGCGTGCTGGCCGCCTCCGCGTGGGCCGTCCACATCGGTGACGGCGCCCGCCGTGTTGCCAATGCCGTCCTCGACCAACTCGCCTTCGAACTCCCCGACGCCGAAGTGGTCCTCGTGCCGGAACACGCCACCACGCCCTACGCCGTGGCCACCAAGAGCCGCCACACGGACGCCGCCATCCGCATCGCCCTCCGGGAGCCTGTGGCAGGCACAGGTCCCTAGTCTCTGCCAGGAACGCCTATCTTCTCTTCCAGCTAATACAGACCTGGTGGCGACGCAAGAACTCCTGGACCTCAAGGACCTGCAACAACAGGTCCGACAACTCCCCCAGCACCCCGTGGACCGAGCCCACCCCCGCAACTGGGCGTTCCGTGCCAAGCGCGCCGCCGACTTCGTGGGCCACGCCCGCCCCGGCAGCGCCCGCTTCTTCGCCACCGTCAACCCCTACCCCAAGCCGTTCCGGCACGTCAAGTTCCGGTCCGAGGACGGCGTCCAGATCGCCGCCTGGCTCGGGCCCCAGCACGCCGGTCAGGCTCCCAGCCCCTTCGGCATCGTCATCGTGCCCGGCATGTTCAGCACCAAGGACGACACCGTCCACAAGCGCCGCGCCATCCGGTTGTGGCGCCACTGGCGCATCCCCGTGATCGCCATCGACATGCGCAGCTTCGGTGAAAGCCGCGGCATCAGCACCGGCGGCTGGAAAGAGGCCCTCGACGTCCACGGCGCCGCCAAACTGCTCGCCCGCGAGACCGGCGTCAAACGCGTCGGTGTGATCGCCGAGTCCATGGGAGGCGCCGCCGCCCTCAACGCGGCAGCCCACGACGCCGCCAGCGGCACCCACCTCCTGCACGGCGGCGTTCTCACCTTCAGCGCGTTCGTCGACACCCGCGACGCCGTCGGCCACATCAGCACCCGCCCCGTGGAAGGGCACGCCTTCCGCACCGCCTTCGATGGCTTCCAACGGCTGCTCATGTACAAGAGCCACGGCGGCTACAACGACTTCGCCTCCTACATGGCCGACGCCGCCCGCGTCAACGGCCTCCCAAACGTGGACGAACTTTATGACCTGGCCAACCCCAAATGGAAGGTCCACCTGATGGAATGCCCCATCCTCGCCGTCCACGCCGTCGACGACCCCGTCGTACCCGTGCGCCATGCCCGCCGCATGCAGCGCTACGCCCGCGACCGCGCCAACATCGCCACCGTGCTCACCGACTGGGGTGCCCACACCGGCTTCGAACCCATGGACCCCGTCTGGTTCTGGGAGGTCCTGCGGCGCTTCTTCGGCCACGTCAACGGCGTCACGTTCCCCAACCTGGAACAGAAGGAATAGGCCCCGCGCCCATCCCCATGCTCAGCCGAAGAACTCGGCCAAGCCTTCGAGCACCTGCGTCGCGGCGATGGAGGCCAGGATCAACCCCATCACCCGGCTGACCAGGCTGGCGCCCGCTTCGCCGATCACCCGCGAGATGAGCGGTGCTGCCAGCATGAGGGCGTACGCTGCACCCACCACGACCAGCATGATGCCGGCCGTGACCGCCTGCTCGAAGATCGAATGGCGGCTGTTCTCCGTGAGCAGCACCACCGCCATCATTGCGCCGGGCGACGCGATCGACGGTGTCGCGAGCGGGAACACGGCCGTCTCCTGGGCATCCTCCGCCGCGCGCAGCTCCGCCTCCGGCTTGCTCTCGCCAAAGATCATGGTGAGCGCGAACAGGAACAGGATGAGGCCCCCCGCGATCTGGAAAGCGACCAGCGGCACGCCCATCGCCCGCAGGAGGATCTCCCCGGCCACGATGAAGAACAACAGGATGCCCGCCGCCGTCACGGCCGCCAACAACGCGATCCGGCGGCACTTGGCCGCATCCAGGCCTTGCGTGACGCTCAGGAACACCGGCACCGTGCCGATGGGATCGATCACCGCCCACAACAGGACGAAGGAGGTCAGCATCTGGTCAAGGCTCAACATGGCGGCGGCAGGCCTCCACCGCGCCGCGCGGCAATAAGCAGAAGGGCGTCGCCGATTCCCCCAACGCCCCGCCCCTTGGCCCACCCCAACCCCTTTATCAAGGCCCAGGGTCCCCGACATCCACCGAAAGGAAGCCCTGCCGCGTGGGCATGGGCGCCGGCATCCTGATGTCGCCGGCGCCGGGAACGCGGCTTGATCAACATGAGCAAGCAAGAAGCGAGCCCGGCCGTGGACCTCAAGGCCACCTTCCGGGACCTACCCCTCTCCAAGACCACCCTGGAAGCCCTCGACGAGATGGGCTTCGAGCACCCTTCCCCCATCCAGGAGAAGGCGATCCCCGTGGCCGTCAAGGGCCGCGACGTCATCGGCCAGGCCCGCACGGGTACCGGCAAGACCGCCGCCTTCGGGCTCCCCATCCTGGAGCGCTACGACCCGGACGCCCGCCACGTGCAGGCGATGATCCTGGCGCCGACGCGTGAACTGGCCAGCCAGATCGTCGATGAACTGGACCGCATGGGCGCCAACCGGGACTTGGAAGTGCTGCCGATCTACGGTGGCACCGCCTACGAGCCCCAGGAGAAGGCGCTCGCCCGTGGCGTCCACATCGTCGTGGGCACCCCCGGCCGCATCATGGACCTCATGGAGCGCGGCAACCTGGACGTCTCCGGCACCACGATGATGGTGCTTGATGAAGCGGACCGGATGCTGGACATGGGCTTCATCGATGACGTCGAATGGATCCTGAAGCACATGCCGAGCAAGCACCAGCGTCACACGATGCTGTTCTCGGCCACCATGCCGGAGGAGATCAAGGGTCTCAGCCGGCGCTTCATGTCGAAGCCCAAGTACGTCGCTGTGAGCAGCGACGACGAACTGACGGTCCCGGAGATCGACCAGGTCTACTACAACGTCGGCCGCCTCAACAAGATGTGGGCCCTGACACGGGTGCTGGACAACGACAAGGGCGTCGACCTGATGCTCGTCTTCTGTGCGACGAAGATGATGTGCGACCGCCTTGTCGGCGACCTGAAGCGCTTCAAGTACAGCGCCGAGGCCCTGCACGGTGATCTCAGCCAGGCGCGCCGTGAGCAGGTGCTGGCCAAGTTCGACAAGGGCGAAGTCAAGATCCTGGTGGCGACCGACGTGGCTGCCCGTGGCCTCGACATCGACCACATCACCCACGTCATCAACTACGACCTGCCCGAGAAGGAGCCCGAGGTGTACGTCCACCGCATCGGCCGCACGGGTCGCGCCGGCCGCAAGGGGCAGGCGATCAACTTCGTCACCCTCAACGACAAGCCGATCCTGAAGCGCATCGAGATGCTCATCGGGCGCCCCATCGAGGAGGCGGAGCCGCCGCGCCCGCCCCGCGGCAAGCAGGACCGCGTCAAGCGCCGCATCGACTGGGACGAACTGGCCGACAAGTACGGCAACATCACCGTCCGCGTGGAAGCCGGCAGCGACGCCGACCTGACGCCGTTCCGCCTGCACCGCCTTGTCCAACAGGCGACCGGCCTACCGGACCACGCCATCCAAGGCCTCGACGTCGGCAAGGAGGAGAGCCGCTTCCGCGTCCCGAAGGACTGCGCCCTGCGCGCCCGCAACGGTGTGCGCCGCGCGGACCTGCGTGGCCGCCGGTTGTACGCGGACTTCGTCGATCAAGAGACGACCGTCCGCACCGCCTGAACCGGTCGCTGGTCAGCGGTCGCGTTCACGGGGTTCGACGAGGGGCCCACGGGCGCGTAGCTGCGGGTCGGTGATCACCAACGCGCCGGCGCCGCCCATGCAGGCGATGACGAAGAGCACCAGGTAGGCCCAACTGGCGTCCTGGTGGGTCAACGTGTCGGCGACGAAGCCGACCGCTGCCAGCGCCAGCACCGCCACCAGGAGTCCCGCCGCTACCAGGAGCCGCGACGGACTGCGGTTGCGGGCACGGGCGTACTCCGACACTTACGCGGCGACCGAGGTGTGCGTAGTTAGGTCTTGCGCCCCATGTGCGCGTCGATGGAGCAAGCGGGCCGAGGCATCTGGGGACGCAGGAATTTCCCTGCGCAGCTTCGGCGGGGGGCACGCGGGCACCCTTGTGCAACCGGGCGTGACCACCGTTCTCAAGAGGGGAGCCCCTGTGGGCGGCCGCATGAGCAGCGACCGCCGCCGGGCGCACGTGACCGTCATCGGCGACGACAAGGGCGGCGTGATCGCCCGCATCTGCAGTTTTCTTTTCGACTGTGGGGGGAACATCGAGGAGCTGGACCAGCACGTTACCCACGGGCTCTTCACGATGCACCTGGACGTGAGCTGGCCGGCCACAGGGCACACGCAGGAGGACATGAAGAGCGGCCTGGACGGCCTGGCAACAGAGCTGGGCATGGAGATCCTGTTCAACCCGAGCCCGGGTGACAAGCGCCGCCTGGCGATCCTGGTGACCCGTGAGGAGCATGCGCCGCGGGCGGTCCTTGAGGCGCTCGCCGCCGGCGACCTGGATGCAGAACCGGTGGTCATGATCGGCAACAAGCCGGACCTGCAGGAGCTGGGCCACGAGTTCGGCGTACCGTTCTACTACGTCGATGACGCGGACAAGCCGGCCCACGAGAAGCGGGTGCTGGAGCTGCTGCAACAGTACGACAGCGACGTGGTGGTCCTGGCCCGGTACATGCGCATCCTGAGCCCCAATTTCGTGTGGCGCTACCCGCACCGCATCGTCAACATCCACCCGAGCCTGCTGCCGGCGTTCCCAGGCGCGGTGCCGTATCGTCAGGCGGTGCAGCGCGGGGTCCGCGTGGCCGGTGTGACCAGCCACCTGGTCACCATGGACCTGGACCAGGGGCCGATCCTGGAGCAGGCGAGCTTCCGCATCGAACCTTCAGACACGGTCAAGCAGGTGGTGGCCAAGGGGCAGAAACTGGAGAGCGAGGTGCTCCTGGGTGGCCTGAAGATGATCCTGGACGACCAGGTGGAAGTGGGCTGGGGCCGCACCTGGATGCGCGGCGACGACCCGCCCGCCACCTCCTAGCCGCCCCGCGTGGGCCTCGTGGAGCCCTGCCGGGACCTCGTGGGGGCCTCGCGCCGCCTCGGAACCCTTCTAACCGGGGGCTTGGTTGGAACGAACGGGATGCACACGCATGGCGTTTGACAAGCGTACGCTGGTCCTCCCCGCGGGCACCGCCTTCGAGGAGCACACCATCGTCACCACCGGCGACCTCATTCTGGGCAACCGCGTCAAGCTCGCCTTCGGCGGGCAGACCGACGGTCGCATCTTCGCCGGCCAGGGCGCCGAAGTGGGCGGTAGCCTCCAAGCGGGGGGCGACCTGCGCCTTGACCAGTCCTGCCACGTGGAAGGCGACGTGGTGGCCGCCGGCGCCGTGTACCTGGGCGAGCGCTGCTTCGTCAAGGGCGACCTGGAGGTGGAAGGGGACCTGGACGTGGGCGACGACGTCAAGGTCAGCGGCCAGCTCAAGGCGACCGGGTGGGTCAACAAACGCAACCCTGTGCCCCTGGTGATCTACCTCTTCATCTACCTCCTGGAGCTGCTGCGCCTCGGTCAATCGGAGGAGGTGGACCGCATCCTCAAGGAGATGGAGGAGGCGGACGACGACGAGATCGCCGTCGGCGAGACGTTCCTGTACATCCCTGACGAGTCGGAGATCGGCCTCCAGAAGAGCCTTGTGCGCGGCGGCCTGGATGCCGGCGAGAACTGCCGCATCCTGGGCAACCTCACCGTGCAAGGGGACGCGGAACTCGGCGAGGGGACGCATCTGTTCGGGGCCCTTCGCGCCGACGGCGACGTGACCCTGGCCTCTGAAGTGGAGGTCCAGGGCGAGCTGGTGGCCGGCGGCAAGGTCGTGGTCGGCCACGACTGCCAGGTGCTCGGCGACCTGAAGGCGAACGAGGTGGAGATGTTCCCCGGCGCCACCGTGGATGGCACCATCGTCGCGCCCGGCGGCGTGGTCTTCCGCACGGAGGAGAAGGTGGCCGCGGAGGAAGTGGGCGAACAGAAGGTCGAGGAGTTCGAGTCCAAGCGGGCGGACCTGGTCGATCTGCTCGGCTGACGCGGCCCGCAGGCCCTCGCCGCGGCGCTTCGGTTCAACGTTCCGCCTACGTTGCCTAAGAAGCCCTGCCGCGCCTTGGTGCCTTGATGCGACCGTGGTGGGTCGTCCTGTGCCTCCTGGCGGTGCCCATGGCCGGGTGCCTGGGGGCCGGCGGCACGACGTTCGCCTGCGACGTGGCGGCAGCGACCTGGGACGACCGCTGGCTGTACTGGAACATGGCGTACCTGGCGCCGTTCGGCTCCTGGAACGAGACGTCCCTGGAGGGGCCGACGCTGCCCTTCGAGCATGGCCAGGTCCAGGAGTGGCTGGGCGCCAGCCGTCTGCTTGCAGTGGAGGCGGGCCTGCATCTCCCCGTCCCGCCGGGCGAGCGGGCGCCCATGGTGCGGCTGGAGCCGGGGCCACGGTACGGTGCCGTGCTGACGGGGAACTGGAGCGACGCCGAGATCGAGGGCGCCATCGACCGTTTCCTCCTGGCGGCCACCAACGCCACGGGTAACCAGACGCTCGCGTGGGCCCGGATGGCCTTGGCGGGGGCGCAGCGCTGGTCCGATGGGGCCGCCAACGTCACTGCCATCGATGTCCATCAACTCCTGCCGCTCGACCTCGAGAACCTGTTCAATACGACCCGCGCCGTTCCGCACGGCCGCTTGGGCGTCGCCCAAGGTTGGACGTTCACGTTCCAGCCGGCCGAGCGGATGATGGTCCTCGATGCCGATGGGTTGCTCTCGGTGCGCGGCGACGGCCAGGTCGAACTGGAACGGGGTTGGGGCAGCGGCACCGCCTGGGAGGAACGCGCCCGCAGCGACGTGGCGACCCTGTACGAGGTCCTGGACCGGCCTGTGCCACCGGTCCTCCTGAAACGGGGCGACTGTCAGGAAGAGAGCACAGGCTGGAGCTGGTCGTAGGCGGCCGCGGCGGCCTCCTCGTCCGTGGTCTTGAGCAGCACCCGGCCACCCTGGTACACCGTCGATTCCACGCCGCCCGCCGCGGGGCGCAACAGGAGCATCACGCGGGCATCGAGGACGATCTCATAGCCCGCTGCTTCCGCGCGCTGGCGCAGGGCACCCATGTCGAGCTGCATCCGTTGCTCCGGCAGCGCCTCGTAGGCGGCGGAGGTCTTGCAGGGGCGCAGCAGGGCCACGGCTGTTCGACGGGGGCGTCCCTCTTAAACGGCGCCCGAGTGGGCCGCTTTGTGAAGGCGCTCTTGCTCCTATCGGGTGGCATCGACAGCCCCGTGGCGGGGCGCATGCTCCAGGAGAGCGGCGTGGAGCTGGAGGCGCTGCACGCCAGCTTCGAACCCATCACGGACGACGCCAGCGTCGAGAAGGCGAAGGAACTGGCCGCCTGCCTGGGCCTGCGCCGGCTGCACGTGGTGAAGATCGGCGAGGCGCTTGCCAAGATCCCCCAGGATCGGGACGCCCACCGGTTCTACTTCGTCCTCCAGAAGCGCCTCCTGTACCGCCTGGCCGACGCCGCCGCGGATGCGCTGGGCTGCGATGTGGTGGCCACGGGCGAGAACCTGGGCCAGGTGAGCAGCCAGACGCTGGACAACCTCACGACCCTGGAAGCTGCTGCCCGCCGCCCCGTCATCCGTCCCCTCCTGGGGCTCGACAAGGTGGAGATCATCGCCGCCGCCAAGGAGTGGGACACCTACGAGGTGAGCCTTGGGCCTGAGCTGTGCGACCTCCTGGGCCCCAACAAGCCGGCCACGGTCAGCGACAAGGAGGTCGTGGCCACGTTCGAGGAGCGCCTGGGGCTCACCACGGACCTGCCGGGCTTCGAGACCTACGAACTGCCCCTGGCGGCCCAATAGCGCCGCTGCGCTCCGGTCCCTTCATGACCGGCCCCGTCGCTCGCCGCGCGTGAAGGCGATCGTCCTTGCCGCCGGCCGTGGCACCCGCATGGGGCCGCTGACCGCCAAGCGCCCCAAGCCCCTCCTGCCCATCGCCGGGCGACCCATGCTGCTGCGTCTCCTGGACACCCTGCGTGAAGTGGAGGTCCGTGAAGCGGTCGTCGTGGTCTACCATGAAGCAGGTCAAGTCCGCGCCGCCGTCACGGATGCCCCGGAAGGGCTCGCGGTCACCTGCGTCGACCAGGGCGACCCCCAAGGCACGGGCCACGCGGTCGCCGTGGCGGCGGAGGCCTTGGGCGCTGCGCCCGACGAAGAGGTGCTCCTCATCATGGGCGACTGCCTCGTCTCGCGGGCCGACCTGAAGGACCTCGTCGCCGCCCCTGGCTTCACCCTGGGCGCCCACCGCGTCGACGACCCCACACAGTACGGCGCACTCGACGTGGCCGGTGACCGTGTCCAGGCCCTGGCGGAGAAGAGCCCCACGCCCCCGTCTGACCTGGTCAACACTGGGCTCTACAAGGTCCCCGGTGCCGCGCTGGCCGAAGCCGCGGACCTGAAGCCGAGCCCCCGCGGCGAACTGGAGTTCACGGACATCGTCAACGCCTGGGGCGCCCGCGGTGATGTAGGCTGGATCGCCATGGACTCCTGGCTGGACGTCGGCAGCCCCTGGGACCTGCTGGCCGCCCAGGAGCAGGCGCTCCCCCGCATCCTCGACCGCCAGCTCGGCAAGTCCGGCATGGGCGGACCCGGCACCATCGAGGACGGCGTCCACGTCCACGGGCGCCTCTGGGTCGAAGAGGGGGCCATCGTGCGCTCCGGCGTCTACGTGCAAGGGGACGTCTGGGTCGGCGCCGGCGCCAAAGTGGGGCCCAACAGTTACCTCCGCGGCGCCACCTGCATCGGGGCCGGCAGCCACGTGGGGGCAGCCACGGAGATCAAGAACAGCCTGCTCCTCGACCACGCCAACGCGCCGCACCTCAACTACGTCGGCGATTCCGTGCTGGGCAGCCACACCAACCTGGGCGCCGGCACCAAGGTCGCCAACCTCAAAGTGACACCAGGCACCGTCAAAGTGGACTGGCAGGCCAAAGGCAACAACAGCCGCGTCGACACGGGTCGCCGCAAGTTCGGCGTCATCGTCGGCGACGGCACCAAGACCGGCATCAACTGCAGCCTCAACCCTGGCACCATCGTCGGCGCGGACGTGCTTGTCGGCGCCGGTCAGGTCGTCGCCGGATGGGTGCCGGATGGCAGCCGCGTCCTGTAGAGAAACGGGAGTCCGGGCAAGAAGGGGCAAATAAGCGCCCTGCGTCGGCGGCGCCGTGCAGGCAGACCTGAGCCTCGACCCCGCCGATGGGGCCTGGCCGCTCGACCGCTCCGACTTCCTCGGTGCCATCGGCGAGAAGGCCGACCTGATCCGCCGTGGCTACGAAGCCGGCCGCGCCGCCGCCGAGCCCCTCTCCCCCGCGGGTCTCCTCTTCGCGGGCATGGGCTTCAGCGGCATCAGCAGCAACTTGGTCAAGGACGCCTGCACCCGCGCCCTCGACATCCCGTTCACCATCGTCAAGCACTACCAGTTCCCTCACCACGTCAAGCCCGACTGGCACACCCTGGCTGTCAGCTACAGCGGCGAGACCGAAGAGACCCTGGAAGTGACCCAGGAGGCGGTGCGTCGCGGCGTCCCCGTCACGTCGTTCAGCACTGGCGGCACGATCAGCGGCCTCGCCGCCGCCAAAGTCGTCCAGCCCAAGGGGTACCAGCCCCGCGCCGCCCTCGCCTACGCCTGGTTCAGCCTCCTCGGCTACCTGCGCGGCTCCGGCATCCTGGACGAAGAGGTCCCGGTGGACGCCGTCATGGAGGCCGTCCAGGCGGAGGACGCCACCTGTGGGCCCACCGTGCCGGAGGCGGACAACCCGGCCAAGCAGCTTGCCCGGCACCTGGCCACTCCCATCCCGCAGATCTACGCCACGCCGGCCTTCTACGGCGTCGGCCTGCACTTCCGCGGCATGCTCAACGAGAACGCCAAGAAGATTGCCGACGTGGACCTGGTGCCCGAGTGCAACCACAACGACCTCACCGGCTGGGGCGACGACCCCAACCGCGCTCACTTCACCGCCGTCGCCCTTAGTCACGGCGCCCAGCACGACCAGATCCACACCCGCCTCGCCCACATGGAGGAGCGCTACCGCGCCTGGGGCGTCGACTGGCACCACCGGCAGGCCCGCCCCATACACACCGTCCAAGAGCACATCGTCGAACAGGCCCGCGCCATCCAGTTCCTCGACTACGTCAGCTTCTACACGGCTATGCTGCGCCAAGAAGACCCTTCGGAGATCCGGGAGATCATGGGCCTCAAGGCGAAGCTACGTGGCGGCGCGTAGGCCGGCCTCGGCCCGCCGCGCGGCCACGATGCCCAGGCCGTAGAGCAGGATGAGGGGCGCCGCCACGAGCGCTTGGCTCACCAGGGTCGGGTCGGTGGCGAAGGCGGAGAAGACCAGGATGCCGATCGCCGCGTGGCGCCAGTATCGCTGGTAGCCCGCCGCCGAGACCAGCCCCACCCGCGTGAGCAGGTACATGACGAGGGGCAACTGGAAGCTGACGCCGAAGACGCCCAGCATGGTGAGGGTGAAACTGACCAGCTCGCTCACCTGGATCAGCCCCTGCGCCCCCAAGGCGCTGCTATAACCGTAGAGCGTGCGCAACAGGAGAGGCAACACCGCGTACCAACAGAACGCCACGCCGGCCGCGAAGAGCCCCATGGCCGGCAGGAACGCTCGCCGGAGCGCCCGTCGCTCATGTTCATGCAGCCCAGGCGCCAGGAAGCGATGCGCCTGCACGAAGATCACCGGCAACGCCACGACGAAGCCGATGCCGAACGCCAGGTACAACTGCGCCAGGAAGCCATCGATGGGACGTGTCACGACCAGCTGCACGTTGTCGGGCAGCAGGTGCTCCGTCAACTGCCGGAACGCCTGCGCCGCCAAGGTCTCCTGGAGTGCCGGTCGCGCAACGGGCCAGCCGGCCGCCGTCCACTCCACGCGGATGCTGAAGGTCACGAGGCTAGCGCCGACCCAGGTGGCCAAGGCGATCAGGATGCGCCGCCGTAGCTCCTCAGCGTGCTCCAACCAGCCCATCTCCGGCGACGTCTCGGAGGGGGGCCGGCGCACCGCCCAGACCACGCCCGCCAGGATGAGGACCAGGATCCCCGCCGCCACCGCCTGCAAGAGGACGCCGCCACCATCCCCGTCCGCCGGCGAAGGGGCAGCGGTGCCGTTGCCAGGAAGTGCCTGCAACAGCAACGGGACGGCCACGAGGCGCCCACTTGGGGGGTGGGCTTGACCGTTGCCCCGGTGGCCTGCTTCGGCCGTGACCGTTCCGCTTAACAGAGAACACGGGACATGGCCATCGTTGAGGGGCCTCGAGGACCTGCGCGCCGTCTGTTCTGCCCCCGGCAAGGTGATCTTGTTCGGGGAGCACGCGGTGGTGTATGGTCATCCGGCGATCGCCACGGCAGTGGACCTGCGTACCACGGTCGAGGTGGACCGCTGCGGGGACCGGTTCACGGTGAACGGTTTCCGCATCCACGAGCGTTACCATTCCTACCTCCTGAAGGCGGTGGATCTGATCTGGCAGGACCGCGACGATCCCATCCGGTTGCAGACGGAGGGCGGCGTCCCCAGTGCGAGTGGCACTGGCAGCAGTGCGGCGCTCACGGTGGCGGCGGTCGGGGCGCTGCACAAGCTGCAGGGCTCGACGGACCTGGAGGCGTTGGCGAAGGCGGCGTACCGGGTGGAGCGTGCGACCCAAGGGGGCGGCAGCCCGACGGACACGTCGGCTTCGACGGCGGGCGGTGGCATCGCCATCGCGGGCGCGGACCGTCCACCCGCGATGGGCGAGCACCTGTGGACGATTGAGCATGAAGAGAAGGCGTGGGCCGTGGAGCGTCTGCGGATGCCGGAGCTCACCGTCGTGGTGGGCAACAGCGGCGTGCGTGGCCGCACCGATGCCCAGGTGGCCAAGGTGGCCCGTGCGGTGGCGAAGAACGTGGTCGTGAGGGATGCCTTGGGCGAGATCGGTGACATCACCCGTGATGGTGCCAAGGCGCTGGCCAGCGGGGACCTGGAGGCTGTCGGACGCCTCATGGACCGCAACCACGGCGCCCTGCACACCTTGGGCGTCAACCATCCGGCTGTCCAGAAGCTCGTCGAGGCGGTCCGCGAAGCTCCCGGCACCTTGGGCGCCAAGATCACCGGTTCCGGCGGCGGCGGCAGCATCCTGACGCTCACGGAGAACCCCAAGGCGGCCGCTGCGGCGGTGGAGGCGGCTGGTGGCACGCCGTACCTGGTCAAGCTGGGCGGGCCCGGCGTCGACTGGGAGGCGCTGCGCAGCGAGGAGCTCAAGGCGGCCATGGAGCAGGTTGCGGCGACGCCTTTGCCTGCTGATGCTGAGGCGGCCTTTGGCGGCGCGGCGGAAGCCTCCGAAGGCGCGCAGCAACGGTAAAGCGGCGTACGTGGATGGCGGCGCGTGTCACGCCCGGCGCTGGTGAAGCTCGGTGGCAGCCTCCTCACGGACAAGTCGAAGGAGCGTGCGTTCCGCCGCACGGCGGCCCGGCGGCTCCTGGCGGAGGTGGTCAAGAGCGGTGTGCCGACGGTGGTCCTGCACGGCGCGGGGAGCTTCGGGCACCCGGCGGCGGCGAGGCACGAGATCGGCAAGAAGGCCCCCGGCCCTCACCCGGCGGGTGCCGTGGCGGCCAGTGATGTGATGGCGGGCGTGGCGCTGCTCTCGGCGCAGGTGGTGGATCTGGCGCATATCGTGGGCCTGCGCCCGTTGCACGTGCCGCTGCATTTCCATTGCCACATGGAGGGGGACGACCTCATCGGCGTCCCCGTGGAACGCATCCGGCGGCTCCTGGAGGAGGGGTTCACGCCGGTCCTCTCCGGTACCCTGGTCCGTGACGATGAGGTCGCCTGGCGCGTCGTCTCCGCCGATCAGCTCATGGAGGTCTTGGCACCGGAGCTGGCGCCCCGCCTTGCCGTGATGGCGACGGACGTGGAGGGGGTCTTCGACCGCCATCCGGACGACGAGGGCGCCGCGTTGCTGCCGGAGGTGGACGTGGCGGCCCTGGACGACCTGGAACAGGCCGCCGGGGTCGGCAATGGAGCCGGCGGCGCGGGCGGCGGGGCCGATGTGACCGGTCGTATGCTCGGCAAGGTCCGCCGCGCCTTGACGGTGGCCGAAAGCTGCCCCACCGTGATCCTCGACGGCTCCGTGCGGGGTCGCCTCCTGGACGCCCTCAAGGGCAAGAGCGTGCCGGGCACCCGTGTCGTCGCCTGAACGCGGCCGTCCAGGTGCCGTGGCGGCTCGCCACCCCTTTCAAGCCGGTGCCGCTGGCGACGCGCGTGTCTGGTGAGACGGAGCGGCGCAAGGAGGAGCACCTGCGCATCCCCTTGGAGCGTGACGTGCAGTCCATGCCCAACCCGTGGCCCGCCATCCGCCTGCGCCATGAGGCCGTCCCGGAGATCGACAAGGCCGACGTGGACCTCCGCACGACCTTCCTGGGCCGTGATCTGGCGGCACCGATCCAGATCACCGGCATGACCGGAGGTGCCCGCAAGGCCCGCGAGTTCAACGACCGCCTCGCCACCGCCGCAGCGGAGCATGGCGTCGCCATGGGGGTCGGGAGCCAACGCGCCGCCATCGAGGACCCTGCTCTGGCCGACACCTACGCGGTCATCCTCGATCACGACGTGCCCCTGCGCATGGCCAACCTGGGCCTGCCGCAAGTGATCCTCTGGGGCGACGAGGCGGCCGGGCGCGCGGAGGCGGCCATCGAGATGGTGGACGCCCATGCCCTTTGCATCCACCTCAACGTCCTCCAAGAAGCGGTGCAACCGGAAGGGGACACGGAAGCTGCCGGCGGCCTGGCCGCCATCGCGGCGCTCGCCAAGGAAGTGAAGGTCCCCGTCGTCGCCAAGGAGACCGGCGCCGGCATGACCGGTCGTACCGCGCGCGCTCTCGCCGATGCCGGCTGCGCAGCCGTCGATGTGGGCGGCCTTGGGGGCACGAGCTTCAGCGCCGTCGAATACCACCGCGCCCAGGACATGGGGGACGACGTGCGCGCCCGGCTCGGCAAGACGTTCTGGGACTGGGGCGTCCCGACGCCTGACGCCGTCCGCCGCTGCCGCGCCGCCTGCCCCGATCTGCCCCTCGTCGCCACCGGTGGACTGGAGAACGGACTGGACGCCGCACGGGCCCTGGCACTGGGCGCAGACATGGCAGGCTACGCTGGCGCGCTCTTCCGCGCGGCCGCCTCCGGGCCCTCCGGCGCGGCCGACGAACTGGCTTTGATTTTGGAAGAGTTGAAAACAGCCCTCTTCCTCACCGGGTCCCGCACCCCCGCCGCCCTCGGGGAGGACCACCTCTTATGAACCTCGACGCCACGCTGCGCCCCTATCTTGACCAGTTCCAGGCGGAACTGGAGAAATATCTGGTCAAGCGCAAGCCGGAGCCCCTCTACGAAGCGATCCGGCACCTGCCTTTTGAAGGCGGAGGCAAGCGGCTGCGCCCCATCGCGGCGATCCTGGCCACCCAAGCGGTCGGCGGCGACTCCAAGGCGATCATGCCCTACGCTGTCGCCCTCGAGACCCTGCACAACTTCACCCTCATCCACGACGACATCATGGACGACTGCGACACCCGCCGCGGCGTCGAAGCGGTCCACAAGAAGTTCGGCGAGGCCATGGGCATCCTGGCGGGTGACACCATGTTCTCCATCGTCTTCGAGCTCATGGAGCACCTGGAAGTGGAGGCGGAGATGTTCCGTTCCGTCACTCTCGACGTGGCCCGCCTGGCCCGCGAAGTCTGTGAGGGCCAGTACTGGGACATGCACTTCGAGTCCCAGAAGAAGATCGTGGAGATGGACTACTACCACATGATCGAGCGCAAGACCGCCACGTTCTTCGAGATCGCCATGAAGAACGGCGCGGAGCTCGGCGGCGGCGACCCCCACCAGGTGAAGAAGCTGGCCGAATGCGGCCGCCTGCTCGGCCTGGCGTTCCAGGTCTGGGACGATGTCCTGGGTGTCACCGGCACGGATGAAGAGACCGGCAAGCCGGCCCACAGCGACATCCGCAACGGCAAGAAGACACTCGTCTACGTGGCGACCCACACGGGCCTCGACCCCTTGGACCGCCGTACCCTCGTCGACCTCTACAAGAAGGAAGAGAAGACGGACGAGGACATCGCCCAGGTACTCAAGTTCATGGAGAAGTCGGGCGGCCTCGACTACGCCCGCAAGCGTGCCCGTGAGTTCAGCAGCTACGCCAAGGCGACCCTGGCCGACCTGCCGGACACGGCGGCCAAGCGCATCCTGACCATGCTGGCGGACTTCTCCAGCAACCGGACCAAGGGGTTGACCCTGGTGGTCGGCTGGTGATGGTTGAAGGCTGGTGCGACCCGGCCCGCGTGTAGGTCCAACATGCACCGGGCTGGCTTAGGAGCGATCGAACGGGCGTTGGCCTGCCCGGCTGCGGCGCCTCGGCGGCTGCTACGGCGACGGCACGACGTTGATAACGGGGCCCCGGGTCGCGGCGCACGTGAGCGAGGACCTGGCGACCATCGCCCGCCGCTTCTGCCTCCAGAACGCCGTCCAGCACGGTGGCACCTGTAACCCCAAGAGCCTCATGGGGCGCGTCATGGGTGGCCACCCCGAGTTCCGCGCGGACCCGGGTGCCGTGGCCAAAGCCCTGGCCGTGGCGGGAGCCGAGGTGAACGCCATGGACCTGGAGGCCCAGCAAGCGGAGCTGGCTGCCGACGCGCCGGACCTCCTTGAGACCAAGAAGAAGGAGCGCCGCACTGGGCTCAAGCCCCTGCCTGGTGTGGAGGAGGGCTCCGGCGCCAAGGTGGTGCTGCGCTTCGCCCCCAACCCCAACGGGCCGCTCACGTTCGGCCACAGCCGCGGTGTTGCCGTGCATGCCGAGTACGCCCGCCTGTACGACGCCGAGTTGGTGCTGCGTTTCGACGACACGGACCCTCAGGTGAAGCCCCCGCTCTACGACCCGGCCGCCGGCGTGGACGCCTACCAGATGATCCGCGATGACTTTGCGTGGCTGGCCGGCCGCGAGGCGACCCGAGAGGTGCTCGCCAGCGACCGCATCGCGGTCTACCACGACCACGCCCGCACGCTCATCGAGGCGGGTGGCGCGTACGTGTGCACCTGCGACGCCGAGGCGTGGCGGGACATGAAGAACCAGGGCCACCCGTGCCCCCACCGCGACCTCGCCCCCGCAGACCTCCTGGCTGCCTTCGAGAAGATGGTGGCCGGCAAGTACGCCCAAGGCGCCGCGGTGCTGCGCGTCAAGACCGACATCGAGCACAAGGACCCGGCGCTGCGCGACTGGACCGCGTTCCGCATCGTCGCCGCCGACGCCGTGCACCCCCGCGAGGCCTCCGGCGAGATCCCCCGGCATGTCTGCTGGCCGCTCCTTGACTTCGAGTCGGCCGTGGAGGACCACCTGCAAGGGGTGACGCACGTCATCCGCGGCAAGGACCTCATGGACTCCACCAGGAAGCAGGCGTTCCTGTACCAGCACATGGGCTGGGACTACCCGGAGACGCTCTACTGGGGCCGCGTGTCGGTGCACGAGTTCGGCAAGTTCAGCACCAGTGGCATGCGCAAGGCGATCGAGGCGGGCGACTACGAAGGCTGGGACGACCCCCGTCTCCCGACGCTGGCCGCCCTGCGCCGTCGCGGCTACCGTGCCGATGCCCTGCGCCAGTACTGGATCGACCTGGGCCTCACGGAGAAGGACATCGCCGCCAGCCTGGAGAACCTGGACGCCGAGAACGGTAAGCGCATCGACGCCGACGCGCCCCGCTACTTCTTCGTGCCCGACCCGCGCCCCGTCAGCCTGAGTGGCGCCGAGGGCCTGGTGGCCAAGCCGCTCCTACACCCGCCCGACGAGGCCCGGGGTGTGCGCGAACTGCCCGCCGCGACGACGGTCCACCTGCCGGCCAAGGAGGCCGGCGCGCCCCGCGTGCGCCTGAAGGACCTGGGCAACGTGGTCCTGGCCGGCGGCTCCGGCTTCTTTGCCGGCGAGGAGATGGACCGCGGCGTCCCGATCATCCAGTGGCTGCCCGCTGGCCACGCAGAGCCGTTCACCGTCCTGCGCAGCGTCCCCGTCCCCGAGGATGCCGACGACGATGCCCTACCGACGTTGGAACGGGTGGAAGGGGTGGTGGAGCCGGCGGTGCTCGCCAAGGTGGGGGAGACGGTGCAGTTCGAGCGCTTCGGCTTCGTGCGCATCGAGTCCGCCACGCACGGCGTCTACCTTCACGGCTGACAGAGGGCGTTGGGCCGCTCGGCCGGGTCGCGTGCCGTCATCTCGGCCACCAGCAGCGCCGCGTTGTCGGCGCGGTAGTGGAAGTTGTCGTAGAACGAGGCCGGGTCGCCGCCCCAGTCGTCCACGTGGGTGAAGTCGAAGACCCGGATGGCGTCGGCGCAGCGCTCGGCGACCGTCGCCTTGGCGGCGTCATGGACCTGCTCGAAGTCCGGCAGCTCCAGGAGGCGCTCCCAGGCGTCCGGGTGGAACGGCGTGAAGAACAGCGTCACGCGGGTGTCGTGGCCGCGGGCCTCCGCCAGGAGGGTGTCCAGCACGGCGAGCTTGGATTGGTCGAGCCCCAGGACCGCCTGGTAGGTGGCCAGCGCCTCGTTTCTCCAATGGCGCTCCAGTTCCGCCTCTTGGTCGAACGTGCCGGCGGCGATGTGGCGCTCGAAGACCGGGTAGATGCCTTCGCCGTCGGCGGCGAGGGCCAGGCGGGGCTCCGGTAGGCCCCCCTTGACGTGGGCGAAGTAGAGGCTGCGGCCCACGTCCTTGACGTGGCCGGGCGTCAGGGTCTCGTAGAGCACTTTGGCGTCGCCCCACAGGCCGGTCTGGCCACCCAGCTCCGGCCAGGCGCGGCTGCGCTCCAGTTTCGGTTCGATGCCGCCGGCCAGCTGGACCTCTTCGAGGCCGATGAAGAGCTGCTCCGGCGCCCAGCGGCGCTCCGCCATGTACCGGTAGAGGGTCAGGTGGTCCTCCAGGGAGGCGCCGGGGAGGGCGAAGTTGTACGCGACGCGGCCGGTGGCGTTGCCCAGGGCGTCCGGGTCGATCTTGAGGGCGCGGCTGGAGCCCATCACCACCACGGCGGGCTTGGCCGGCAGGTCGTGGTAGGCCTCCAGCTTCTCGTGGGCGTAGTCGGGGATGAGGGGTTCGTAGACGTCCGTGTCGAAGCGGCTGCGGGGGTTGACCAGGACGTTGAGGCCCAGCACGGCGCCCAGGAGGCCGGCCGCGAGCAGCATCGTCAGGACGACGAAGACCCGCCCGCGCTCCAGGGCGGTGGGGTGGTCGTCGTTGATCTGCACCGTGAGGACTCCGTCCGCCTCCTTGCCGGCCGACAGGAGCTCGTCGCTGCCTGTGGGCTGGGTGGGGGCGGCTGGCGGGGTCCGGGCGGTCGAGGTCATGGGGCAGGCTCAGAACTGGTAGTAGAGGAAGGGCGCGAACTCCAGGCGCATGATGATGATGCTGGCCACCAGCATGACCGCCGCCGCGCCGGCCTCCAGGGGGCTCAGGCGGTAATGGCGGTCGCAGGCCGGCTTCACGACCATGGTCACGGCATACAGGGCCAAGACGCCCAGCAGCAGCGGCGCGGCGGCCGCGAGCCCGGCCATGCCGGCGGCGAGGGCGGGGGTGAACATCGCCTGGTAGACCTGGCCGGCGACGGTGAGGTCGGGGGCCCGGAACAGGACGGCGCTCACCACGACGAGCACCTGCATGAGGATCATCTGGGTGGCGATGTGGCGGGCGTCCCACCAGGTCTGGTAGCGCACGTAGGTGAGCTGGAGCATCGCGAAGTAGCCACCCCACAGGATGAACGTCCAACTGGCGCCGTGCCAGAAGCCGGAGAGGACCATCACGACGAACAGGTTGAAGCGGAATCGCAGGGGGCCCACGTCGCGGCCGCCCAGGGGTCGGAAGAGGTAGTCGCGCAGGAACGTGTTGAGGCTGACGTGCCAGCGGCGCCAGAAGTCGATGGGGTTGGGTGCCTGGAACGGGGCACGGAAGTTGATGGGGAACCGCAGGCCCAGGAGGGCGCCGAGGCCGATCGCCATGTCGCTGTAGCCGCTAAAATCGAAGTAGAGCTGGAGCATGAAGCCGGTCGCCGCCGTCCACGCGGTCACCATGTCGAGGGCGCCCGGCGCGGCCCACAGGCCGTCCACCTTGATGGCCAGAAGGTCGGCGACGACCGCCTTCTTGAACAGCCCCAAGGACACGAGGAACAGGCCCGTGGCGCCGTAGGCGGCCGACAGGCGCGTCGGGAGCTTGTCGAGCTGCTCGCTAAGGGTGGAATAACGGACGATGGGCCCCGCCACGAGCTGCGGGAACAACGTCACGAAGGCGAGGTACTTGGTGAAGTCCCGGGTCGCTCCCACCTGGCCGCGGTAGACGTCGATGGAGTAGCTCATCGTCTGGAACGTGTAGAACGAGATACCCACCGGCAGCACGATGTTGGCATACGGCACGACCGCCTCGCTGCCGAACAGGGACAGGACGCTGCGGGCGTTGTCCAGGGCGAAGACGGCGTACTTGAAGTAGGCCAGAAGGCCCAGGTTGAACACCACGGACGCGGCCAGCCAACGTTTGCGTCGCGTCACTTCGCCCTCGGGGATCGCCGCCAACCGTAACGCGATGAGGAAGTCGGCCCCCGCCGCGACGAGCAAGAGGAGGACGAAGCGGATGTCCCAGAAGGAATAGAACAGGAAGCTCATGGCGGTGATCCACGAGAGCTTCCAGCGCCGCGACGGTACCAGCCAGTAGCCGGCTAGCGTCAACGGCAGGAACAGGAAGAGGAAGCAGTAGGTGTTGAACTGGGTGTCGCAGCCGAGCTGGGCGTAGGCCTTCTCCAGCCAGGCCAGCGGGGTGAGTGCGGCGGCCACGCTGCCCGGTCCCGTCAACGACGCCGGTTCCGGCACGGTCGCTTAGGGGTTTCCATCAGCGAGCTGGGTCGCGGCCGGGTCCGTGCGACGTGGCTGTCCGTCGATTGGTCGAACTGACCGGCCGCTGGCGAAGCGAGTGGAGTCAGCGCAGAGAGCGTTCAGGTCAAGTGACTTGTTAGGCCGCTTGATCTGCCGTGGGTTCTGGCGATACCTCGTCG
>JBMYRW010000009.1:0-54459 GCA_049602735.1 Thermoplasmatota archaeon | reverse complement strand
TGCAGCCACGGGGGACGGCGGCGCGACGCGGTAGACGCCCGGCCCCAGTTCCGTGTGCTCCGTGTTGGGGCGCCGGTCGTGCAACACCACGGTGATGCCGTTCTCCTCGAACCACGCCGGGTTGGCGCCGCCGCTGCCGATGTAGAACCCGTACAGGTTGGCCTGCACGGGCGCTCGACCAGGCTCCAGGTACGTCACGGGTAAGGCTCCCGTGGCGGCGACGAAGAGCGGTGCTTGCCAGGGGTGGCTGAGGAACCGGTCGCCGGGGCCCACGTGCTGGCTGGCGGCCTCCATGGTCGCCCATGTCCCTTCGTCATGGACGCGGTAGTACGGCTCCTCCAGCCGGGCCTCCAACTGGGTCGGCACCGTCGGCAGGATGAGCACGAGCGCCACGGCGACGGCGAGGCCCCGTGAGCCTTGGCCCGCAAAGCGCTTGGCCGCCAGCCCGAGCTCGCCCACGAACAGGCCCGCCAGCAGGGCGACGGCCAGGAAGTAGGCGTGCAGCGGCCGGTAATAGATGGCGAGGCTGCGCTCCGAGAGCATGAGGGACAGGTTGAGTGCCGCTGCTACGACCACGAGGACGATGGCGGCGATGCGATGGGGCAGGTTGGCCTTGCGGGCGCGGGCGAACGCTACGACAGCGCCGCCGATGGCCATGACCTGCAACGGCAGCCCGGCCTCCAGGAACAGTTCACGCGCCGAAGGGTAGTCGGCCCCTTCACCCACTTCCTGGGTGACCTCGACGGCCACGGCGGGGCCGATCCACAGGAGCGGGAGCAGGGTGAGCGCTGCCAGGAGCAGCCGTCGGTTCCAGGGGCCTGGGCGTACGAGCACGGCGGCCAAGGCGACCAGGAGGCAGAGCCCGCCGGCCACCAGGTGGATGAGGAAGGCGCTCGTGACGAGGAACAGGGTGCCCCCGAGGCGGGCCAGGCCGTTGCAGCGGGCGGCGACCCACAGCGTCGCTAGCACCCAGCCGAGGCCGACGGTGATGGGCACCAGGAAACCGACGCCAAGGATGAGCAGCGTCGTCGGCAACGCCACGGTGGCGAGCGCCGCCGCCAGCGCGCCGGGGTGCGGTCTTGTGAGGCCCCAGGTGATGGCGGCGAGGCCGGCGGCCCAGACAGCCGGGCCGAAGCGGAAGACGGCGCCGAGCGGGATGCCGGTGAGCAGATGGAACTGGGCGAGCGCCGTCCAGAAGCCCCGCTCATGCACCTGTTGCTGCAAGGAGAAGACGCCGGAGCCGGCGGGTTCGCCCGTGTACGGGTGGTCGGCCAGGATCGTGCCTGTATCGACCACCTGCGCCGCGCGGACCCAATGGACGTGTTCGTCCACGTGGATGGCGTACGGGTACCGCGTCGCGTTCTGGGTGCGTTCCAGGAGCGTCGCGAGGACCCCTTCGTCGAGCCGCTGCCCCTCGGCGCCCTCCTCCACGGGCGGCAGGTGGGGCGTCGCGTGCACCCAGGCCACCAGCGCCAGCACCACCAGAAGCGGGATCACCTCCCACGGGGGCCGAACGCGACGAGGGGACTCCCTGCCGCGGGGATCCGTCGGGGCCAGGGGCTCCAGCCACCGGGCCAACAGCGGCGCAGCAGCGGCAGCGGCCAGGCCGAGTGCCATGAGCACGGTCGTCACGCCGTCGATGGGCAGGCCGAAGACCACGTCCCCCACGATCGCCGCCACCATGAGCACCGACATGGAGAGCACCGGTGCCAACAGGAGGGGGCGGCCGCTGCCGAGCAGCCGCCATGCGAGCGCCGCTCCCGGAAGCAGCCAGATGCCGAAGCCGGCCACCGCCTGGATCCAATCCCAGCCACCCTGCAGTGCCAGGTCCGTCGCCCCGGGGCCGGCCAGGGTTCAGCCACCTCCGGCGGGCATCAATCGACCTTCGTGCAACTGGTACACGGGGCCGATGGAGGCGAGCAGGGGATCATGGGTCGCCACGAGCACCGCCGCGCCGCCCCGGGCCGCTTCCGACAGAGCCGCAGCAACGCCGCGCGCATTGCCGGCATCGAGGCTGCTGGTCGGTTCGTCCACCAAGAGCAGGTCCGGCTTGGTCGCCAAGGCGCGGGCGATGGCCACACGCTGCTGCTCGCCCCCGGACAGGTTGCCGGGGCGTCGGTCCGCCAGGTCGACGAGGCCGAACCGTTGCAACAGGGAACCGACCGCCTCCCGACGATGGGCGACGGGGCGCCGGTGCAGCCGCAGGGGCAGCTCCACGTTCTCGGCCACCGACAGTTCGCCCAGCAGGTTCAGGTGCTGGAACACGAGAGAGACGTGCTTGGCGCGCAGCCGCGCAGCGGCTTGAGGGTGACCCGCGTCCACCCGTTGCCCCATCACTTCAACCGCCCCTGACGTAGGTGCCTGGAGCCCCGCCGCGATGGCCAGAAGGGACGATTTGCCGGAGCCGCTGCGCCCCGCCACCACCGCCGCTTGTCCGGCCTGCAACGACAGGCTCACGTCCCGCAGGACGCCCGGGCGTCCCGGGAAATCGAGGCACGCCTGGTGCAGGCGGAGCACGGCCACGCGCGGCCATCGTCCGCGCCGCCTAAAGCCTCCCGGCCCGCTGCGCCGCCGTGCTCGAACGCCTGGTGCTCCGCGTCGACCGCCGCCTCCTGGTGGCCTCGGCCGGCGTGGCCGCTGCCCTCCTGTTGCCGCTGGCGGCGCTGTTGGTGCTGGGCGGCCTCGAAGGGGCATCCGATCCGGCGGTCATGGTGGAGCGCCGCGATGGCGGCCCGTTGGACCTGGACGGCCTGCCACGCGTGCAGCTGGCGGCGGCGCAGACGACGCTGCCAGAGCCTGACGGGCGCCTCCTGGTGGCCTACACGGTCGACCGGTTGCAGGTCATCGAAACACCGCCGGACCGGGTGTGGGCCATGCCGCAAGCCGACCGCACCCCGGTGCAACTGGATGGCGAGTCGATCCGGCCACGCGCCACGGCCGCCCGCGACCTCGTGCCCACGGACGCCTTGCTGGTCCACCGGGACCACGTTGAAGGCCCCGTCACCCGTGCCCTGTTGGCCCAGCCGCCGCCGGCGGACGTCGTGCAACGGCAGGACCTGGTCGTGACACCGCGCGGCGTGGAAGGGTTCGCCAGTGCCAGCATCGACGGCCTGCAAGAGAACGGCCTGCTCCTTGCGTTAGGGTCCCTGCCGGCCGTGACCCTCATCGCGGTCGCCTTCGCCGACCTGGAGGCCCGGCAGCAGGCGCGCACGGTCGCCACCCTGGCTGCCCTGGGGAAGCCGCGACTGGGCCGGCGCCTCGTGGTGCTGCGGGCGTGGCTCATGCTGGGCCTTGGAGCCGGCCTCGCCGCCGGCGCTGCGGCGGGCCTCTACTTCCTGGGCGACGACGCGTTCCGTCCCAGTCCTGTGCCTGTCCTGGAACTCCTGGCCGCCGGGGCGCTCCCGTCCATCGCGGGCGTGGCGGTGGCGACCTGGCGCGTCCGCCGGTCCGTGGGCGACCCGCATGCGCTCCTGCGTGCACCGCCCCAGGACCAGGAGCCGCCGTCGTGGCGCTTCGGGCCTGCCTGGCTGCAGCCCATCGCCATGGGCACACGCGCGTGGCCCCTCATCCTCGTGGCCGCGATGCTCTTCGTGGTCAATGTGGGCTTTCCCCTGTCGGCGGCGCTGGTGCCCGCGGCCGTGGCCGGGGAGGACGGCGAGGTGGTTGTCGGTGCCGATGCCGGTCTGGTGCTGGGAGGCCGCGCGTCGGCGGCACTGCCGGAGATCATGCAACACGATCCGGCCGTCGAAGAGATCGTCGGCGAGGTGGTCGTCGCGACCGTCATCACAGGGGAAGCGGTCATCCTGCGGGGTGGCGACTGGGACGCCCTGGCCGACTACCACGACCTGGAACTCCGTTCAGGGGAGATCCCGGGCGAGGGCGAGATCCTCCTCGGGCAGCGACTGTCGGATCGCCTCGGCGTCCATGCCGGCGACCGCCTGGACGTCCCCGCCGCCCACCACGCCCACGTGCTGAGCCTGCGCGTGGTCGGCACGTACGATGCGACCGGCCTCCTGGCCGATGAGGCGATCGTCGACCTTGCAACGGGGCAGCACCTGGCCGGCCTCACCCTTGAACAGGTCACGGTGGTCCGCGCCCGCCCCGACTCGGCGGCTCTGGAAGCCGCCTTGGACCGCCGCGCCCCGCGCCTGGAAGTGATCGACCTCCACGTGAGCCCCGAGGAACCGGTCCCCGGCGCCCTCGTGACCCTGGGCATCGACCTCGTCAACCTGGGCCAGACCGCCGGCAGCCGCCTGCTGCCCGTGCGTGTCGATGAGCAGGTGGTGACCACCGTCACGGCGCGCGTGGACGGTCGCAGTTTCGGCACCGTGGAGGCCCGCTTCGTCGCCCCCGAAGGCCCCTTCCTTCTCGAGGTGAACCCGTCCGAGGAGGTGAGCGTCGGCGCAAGCGGCCGCGAACTGCTCATCGAGGACGTGGTCCCCTTGGGCCGACCCGTCAACATCACGGTCCAACAGGAGGGTCAGCCGGTCGCCGACGCCCAGATCGCCCTGTTCGCCCGCTTGGAGCACGTGCACGGCGACGAGGCCCGCGAACCCGCGGCCGCAGCCCGTAGCGATGCCGAAGGTCGGGCCGTCCTGGAGCCGCCGCGCACCGGCACCTGGTTCATCGCCTGGATGGACGAAGAGGGGCCCGTGCAGGTGCGCGAGCTCCTGGTCACGGACCCCGCCAACCAGCTCACGGCGCAGATCATCGTGGAACACCTGTCGATCCAACCGGAGCGGCCCGGCGCCGGGGACCAGGCCGCCGCTAGCGTGACGTTGCGCAACGTGGGCGGCGTCGCCGGGCGCGCCACGTTCCCTGTCAGTCTGGGCAACCTCGCCCTGCCGGAGGTCCAGGTGGACCTGGAGCCGGGTCGACGCACCACCGTCGAAGTGCCGTTCGCTGGCCCTGGCGTCATCGAAGAGCTGCGCGTCGGCGGCGAGGCCCTCGTGGTCCGCCCCGGCGTCGACGAACCGCCGCCCCCGGTCAGCAGCGGCACCGGCGCGGCGGCGATCCAGCAACAGGTGGCCGACGAGGTGCTCGGCGATGCCCGCCGCACGCTCCTCTACTTGGCCGGCACGGCGCTCGCGGGCAGCACCGCCATCGTGCTCCTGGCCACCGAACGGAGCCTGGGCGGACGGCGCCATGTCCTGTCGACCCTTGGCGCCCTTGGACTCGACGCTCCCGCCGTGCAGCGAAGGGCCGCCGCCGAAGCCGCCGTGCTGGCTGCCGTGGCCTTCGCGGCCGCCTGCGTGGTCGTCGGCCTCCTTGCTTGGGTGCCCACATGGATCCAATGGCCCCTCGTCTTCGGCCACGTGCTCCCCAACCCCGTCTCCTGGCTCTTCGCCCTCCAGGGCGCCGCCCTCTTTGCCGCCGCGGCCGCCCTCGCCGCCTACCGCTCCGTCGGCCGACTACTGTCCAGTTCCGACGTGGACGAAGCCCTTCCTCCCCTGCCCCTGGAAACCGCGCTCGCCCAGGACGGACGGCCCCCGCAACCGGGGCCGGAAGCGCCGAGGCACCCCGGAGAGCAGCCATGAGCCAACCGAAGCCCACGACGCTGGCCGCCATCGCCATCGCATCCCTGGCCGCTCTCGTGGCCGCGCCGTTCCCTGAGGCATTCTGGACGGCGCTGCTGGCCGCCGGCACCGGCCTGGCCGCCTGGCGCCTCTGGGGCGACAAGCTCGCCTGGGCGCCCGCACTCCTGGTCGCCCTTGGCCCCTCTTCGTACCTACTGAGCCTCCCCCACGCCGCCGTCGCGCTCCTGTTGTGGGTCCCGTTCTGGGCGCCACGCCTTGGCCCCCTGGCCCCGCTTGCCGGCGCGCTCGTATGGCCACCGCTCGGTGTTGCGGCCGCCGCCTGGTCACCCCTGGCCGCCGCCATCGCCCTCCTTGTGGTCCCCCTGACGCAACTGCTGGTCCACGGCGGGTCGCCCCTGTTGGCCGCGGCCCTGGCCGGCGCCATCGTCGCCGCAGGCGCGGTCGGCCAGTACCTGCGTGGCCTGCCACGGACCCGCGCCACCGAACAAGGCAGCCGACAGGTCACGGTCCTGGCCGCCTCCTTGGTGCCCTTGGCCGCCGCGTTCCTCGCCGCGCCCTTGCTGGCTGAGACGACGGGCCTGACCGGACCCCGCCAGATGCTGCTCGGACTCGCCCTGGGCGCCCTGGCGACCGTCGTCATCGCCACCCTCCACGCCATCACCGTGCAACTACGGGCGGGACGCGACCACGCGCCGGCCACCCAGGCCCTCGCCCTCATGGCCGTCAGCGGCCTCGGCGCCCTTGGCGACACCCTCGACGTCGGCGCGCTCCTTGCGCTCGCATGGGTCGCCGCCGCGCCCCTCGTTGTCCCCCTTGCCACCAGGCTTCAAGCCCCCCTTCCTCCTTGGGCCGCCCACCCCACCGCCCTGTCCGTCGTTGCCGCCCTCGCCTTGGCTGGACGGGGGCTTCCCGGCGCGCCGTGGCCGTAGCGCCCCCCGCTTGGGCGTCCGTTTTAAGTGCAGGACCAAGCATAGAGAGATGCGGAGCGACCAGCATGGCCGGACGAAAGCACAGCAAGATCTTCAGCGCAGCCGTCGTCGGCAGCCTCGTCGGCGCAGGCATCCTGTTGTTGGCCATGCCGACCCAGGCGGTCGTCTTCGATGCGCCTCTCTACGAACAGGACACCCAGAGCATCATGGGGCGCCTGACCTTCCAAGAGGACGATTTGATCCCCATCACGGCCATCATGCTCATCCTTGAGTGTGACAGCGGCACCTACATCGACCGCTTCGACGTCGACGGCACCGCTCAACCGGGCAACACCCACACGAGCGGCGACGCCGAGGTCCGCGGCCCCCTCACCCGCCACGGCTACGGCTACGGCTACGGGTACCTGGGCGGCACCCAGAGCGGCTACGGCTTCGACCCCGTGGGCGGCTACGGCACGCCCGGCGGCTACACGACCTTCACGGGCTACGGCTACGGCTATGGCTACGGCTACGTGGACGGCGCGGCCGACCAGTTCCTCAAGTACCGCTTCTTCCTTGACAAGACCGCGTTCGGCCTCGACGAGACCTGCTTCGCCGTCGTCGCCTTCGAAACACCCCTCACCGGTGACTTCCAGTCGCCGCGCACCGAGTTCATCGCCTGCCTGAGCGGTGACCCCACCCTGCCGCCCCCCAGCGACCCCACCGTGCCGGGCCCCGGCTCCGCCCCCAGCGACCCCTCCACGGGCGCAGGTGCAGGCACCGGCGACCCGTCCGACGATGACCGTGGCACCGGAAGCGGTTCGGATGACGGACGCGGCGGACTTGGCGGCGGCGTCGGTGGAGGCACCGGCCCCATCGACCTGACGCCGATCTTCTACCCCGGCTACGGGCTCGACACCGACCACGACGGCATCCCCGACGTGCTCGAGCTGAGCCTCGGCAGCGACATGAACGACTACAACTCCAGGCCCGACTTCACCGTCCACGACCTGGAGGTCATCCGCGCCAACGGCATCAACCACCTGATCTGGAGCGCGCCCGAAGACGTCCCTGGCCTCCTGGGCTACCAGATCTGGGCTGACGACGGCGACGGCTACAAGCTGCTGGCCAACTCCGGCATCAAGACCCAGGGCTTCGCCCACTCCAAGGGCGACATGGATACCGTGTACCGTGTCACCTTCTACGTCGGCAACAGCGTCCCTGAAGGCTTCGTGGCCGCCATGGACGAGCTGCGCCTGCAGCCCGGCTGGAACGGTGACGATGGCGTGCAGCCCACGCCCGGGACCGCGCCGGCCACGGTGACGACCCCGGCCGCAACGCCCTCGTCTGGCTTCTCGTGGCTGCTGGCCCTAGCGGCTGTCGGCGCCCTTGTGGTCGTCGTGGCCGTCGGCGCCGCCATGCGTCGCCGCTGGTGAACCGTCGTCGCCCCGGTCGGTCAACAGGATCGCCAAGGCGGCACCGATCGCCGCTAGGAGCAGCGTCGCGGCTGCCACGCCATCGGGGCCGTACAGTGCTCCGTGGCTGGTCGGCCACAGCCAAAGGGTGACCAGTGCCAAGCCGAGCCCGATCGGCCACAGCCAGGCCTGGGACCAGCGTACATGCGTTGACAGGGGACCCCCGAGGGTGCTGTCCAACGTGAAGGCCAGGGCACCGGCGGCGACCCATGCTGCGAGGTGGTCCAGGCCGGCCTCGATGAACAGTGAGAGCAGCGTCAAGGCGGCGATGCCGGCCAGGCCCGACCGGGCCGCGTGACGTGGCAGCACCCACAGGAGGGTGGCGGTCGCGAGGCCGGTGGCCAGGCCGACGAGAGCCACGCCGAGGTTCGATGAGGCTGCTGCGAGGGCGCCGGAAGCGACGGTGAGTCCGAGGGTGGCGCGGGTTCGCGCGGCGACGTTCAAGCGTGTCCCTCCCCGAGTTCCGTCATGGCCTTGTCGGCGTGTTCGTCCTTGGCGAGCTCCATCACCTGGATGCCGCGGCCGCGCAGCCGCTGTGACAGGACGCGGCGGGTCTGGCGTTCACGGTACGCTGTCTCCAGGTCTTCGGGGCTGATGGGCTCCGGTGGCCGCAGGTGGGATGAGCCGGGTAGGACCACGGTGACGACGCGGTGGCCTTGTCGGGCGAGCGGTGCGAGGGCGCCGGCGTGTTGGGAGGGGAACGCTTCCAGATCGGTGAGCAGCATCACGAGCAGGCGGCTCGGGTGGCGTTGCCGCATCACTTGGCCGATCGCTTCCGAGAGGCCGCCGGGGCGTCTGGCGTCCTGTTCCTTATGGGACCGGGCGCCGCTTCGCAGCATCGCGACGGTCTGGAGGAACGCTGCATCCGAGGTCTCCGTCGGCGCTACGTCGGGGTCCGCCACAGGCGGCCGCCTGGCCGCTACGACCTCCTGGGGCAGCCCAGAGAGGGCTTCGGCGATGCGGCGGCCGTTGTCACGGGAGGCGCGTACGGGTTCGGCGGCCACGACGCCGAAGCCGTCGAAGGCGACGAGCCCGACGGCGTAGTCGCCGGCCACGGCGGCCTGGGTGAGTTCGATGCTGATGCTGATGGCGTGGTCCAGCTTGCTGCCGCCTTGCTGCGCGCGCATGGTGCGTCCGGCGTCCAGGAGGAGGATGAGGGCGGCTTCCTGTTCGTTCTCGCGCTTCTTGGCGATGGGGTCCAGGAACCGGGCGGTGCGCTTCCAGTCCAGGTCACGGAGGCGGTCACCGGGCATGAAGGGGCGAAGGGTCTCGAAGGCCTGGTCGCGGCTGAGGAAGCCGATCAGCTCGGGCAAGGTCACCTGCAAAGGCCGCCGGCGGGCGATCCGTTGGCCCACCTGGCCCACCTGGTTGGAGGCCAAGGCGCGCCGGGTGGCTGGCAAGGGGTGCAGTCGTTCCTGTTCCCAGAGGCCGCGCCCGTCTTCCAGGGTCGCAGAGACCGCGAGGAACCGGAACGTGCCCTTGCGTTCGACCTGCACCACCAGCTCTCCTTCCCGGGGCTTCTGGACCTGGCGGAGTCCGGGGGGCAGGAGCTCTTCGACGTGCAACCGGACCCGTTCGGGGACGTGGCTCGCGGAGGCGTCCAGGCGCAGGCGTTGCCGCCCTCCTTCGTGCCAGACGTCTTCGCCGGTATGGCGTTGGACGTGGACCTTGGCCTGCCGGAACGCTGCGGCGGCCGCTTCACGGGTGAAGAGCAGGTACAGGAACAGCACGACGGCAAGGATGCCAGGCAGCGTGGAGCCGAGCAGGAAGCCTGCCAGGAGGAGGCCGCCGCCCAGGGCGACGAGCAGACGGAGGCGGCGGGTGGGTCTCAGCTGGCCCATCGCAGCACCTCCGGGGGCGGCGGGGGCGGCGCACGGCCTTGATAGAGCGCGGCTTCGTGGGCGGCGATCCAGTGGTCCAGCGCCGGCGGGGCGTCCAAGGCGTGCCAGTGGACCATCAGTTCACGCAGGGTGAGGCCGTTGGTCGGCACGTCCTGGCCGGTCAGGATCGCCAGCAACGGATGCTCCTGCCAGCGCGTCGGCGTCGTTTCTGCATCCCGCGCATGCGGCGCACCCGGGGGGCCAGCCGCGAAGCCCGTTGTCCCTTCCGCTGGGGCATCGGCGCCGGGGGTCGCTCGGCGGCGTTGCCAGATGACGAGTGCCACCATGCCGAGGGCGCCCACCGTGATCGCGCTCCAGAGCCATAGCGGCGGCGCGGCCAGGGAGACGGCGGGCACTGGAGGCGGGGGTGGGCGGAAACGCCAGGTGGTCGAGGCCTCTTCGTGGGTGCGGTTGCCTCCGTAGTGGAGGCTGCCTTCCATGGCGATCGGGGCCAACAGGAGGGGGCCGTCGAGGCTCGCGTTGCCGGCGGCCAGATCGGTCGTCCAGGAGATGGGCCCTGTCACGGCGCGGCCGTGGGCGTCGACCAAGCGTGCGGCGAGGCTCCCGTTGCCGTCCACGCCTTCGGTCCACTGCGGAGGACTCCATGACGTCGGGACCTTGGTCACGTCCATCGCGACCTCCAGCCGGTGCCGCCCGGTCTCCACGACGATGTCTCCTGGCCCGGTCTCGGCGCCCCACGGGATCGTGAAGGGGATCGTGGTGATGCCGCCTTCTTCAGCGGCCACCGTGAGCCCCGTGCCCAGGGCGGTGATGCGGATGTTCCCCTGGATCCAGGGGTCAAGGACCACGATCCTCACCTCTTGACCGAAGTAGGCTTCAGCGGGAAGCACGGCGAGGACCGCGTCACCGCGTTGGTCCGCCGACGATGAGGAGCGGGCCAGGTCCCCTGCCAGGTCCGAGAGCCGACCCGGGTCACTCAGGTCCGGCAGGCCCAGTTGCCGGACGCGCTCAAGGGCGAGGTCGAAGAGGTCCGACAGGGGCCGGACGTCATAGCCGGCCGCGCCGAGCTGTTGGAGTGCCGGTGCAGCGTCGCGGTGGGCCGCCACGATGTCGTTGCGGGCGAACACCTGCTCCAACAGCGTCTCGTTATCGCCCGCGAGCACCACGACGGCCTTCGTGGCAGCATGGACCGCCAGGCCCAGGTCCCGTGCGGGACGGCCAAGACGTGTCAGTTCAGGGTCCGGCGTCGCGCTGGCCGGTGAAGCCCGCGCCGCTGCCAAGAGGCCGGCGCCTTGTTCAGCCGCGCGGGCACCCCATTGGAGGGAGTCGATGCGGCCGCTGGCGATCAGGATGTCGATGCGCGTGTCGCCCACGGACGTATTGAGTGCCGAACCCAAGGCGAGGCCGCTCACCTGCAACAGGTTCTCGCCCACGGTGCGCGCCGTGTCTTCGTCGAGCCGGCGCTGGCCGGGGTGCAGGTGGGCCTGGTCCTGCGCCGTGGCGGCAGGGAGCGTCGCCAACGTGACCAGGAGGAAGACCAACGCCAGGCGCGCTGTGCGGGGAGGTGAGCGTCGTCGCTTCACGCAGCCACCGCCTGCGGGCGCAGGCCGGTGGGGACGGGCACGTCAGCCAAGACCGCGTCCAGCACGGTGTCGGGGTCCTTGCTGTCGATGGTGGCATCGACGTTGAGCACCAGGCGATGCGGGATCGTCTTGCGGGCCACCGCCTTGATGTCATCCGGGATGACGAAGGTGCGGCCGTGCAGCAGCGCCAGCGCCTGGGCGCCGCGCAGCATCTGTTCCATGGCACGAGGGCTGGCGCCGAGCTCCACGTCGGGGTGCTCCCGGGTCGCCTCCGCGATGGCCTGGATGTAATGGAGCAGCTCCTCTTCCACGTGCACCTTCACCACGAGTTCACGGGCCTCGGTGATGACCTTGGTGCGCAGCCGGGGGGGATCGGGCGGCGTCGGGCGCTTGGCCTTGGAGGCGAGCATCTCCCGTTCCTGCTCCCGTGACAGGTAGCCCATCCGGGTGCGCACCATGAAGCGGTCCAATTGGGCCTCGGGGAGCTGGTAGACGCCTTCCATCTCGATGGGGTTCATGGTCGCCACGACCATGAACGGCTCCGGCAACGGGAACGTCTCGCCCTCGATGGTCGCCTGACGCTCCTCCATCGACTCCAGGAGAGCCGACTGGGTCTTGGGCGGCGCACGGTTGATCTCGTCAGCCAGGAGCATCTGGGTGAAGACGGGGCCCTTGCGCATCTGGAACTTGCCGCTCTTTTGATCGTAGACCGTGTGGCCCGTCACGTCGGCGGGTAGCAGGTCCTGGGTGAACTGCACGCGGCTGAACTGCAGGCCCGTCGTGGCGGCGAAGCGCTTGGCCAGCGTCGTCTTGGAGACGCCGGGGACGCCCTCCAGCAGCACGTGGCCGCCGCCCAGAAGGCCCACGAGGAGGTCCGTCACCACGTGTGCGTAGCCGACCACTTGTTGGCCCACGACGCGTTGGATCTCCTCATGGATCCGCTTCATGCCCGTGGCTGAATCATTGAGTGTCACGGCGCGCCTCTCCATTCGACCAAGATGGTTCTTAAGGTGTTTTCGTCCCAGTCGGGATGCTCGGCGAGCACCGCCTGGAGGGCCTCTTCGTCGGCGTCGACCTCCGGCGGGGGCATCAGCCTGGCGCCGATCCAGGTTCGCCAGCGGCGGCCGCCATCCACCATGCGGTCCAGGGGCCCCAGGGCGAAGAGCAGGAAGAGCCCCAGGGCGCCGAACGCCAAGCCCACCTGCGCGGCCGGGTGGAGGCCGTCGACGAGCTGCGTCTGCAGGCGCACGGGGTTGGGGTAGTCCCGGTGGCTCTCGTCCAGGAACACCCGGCGGCCGTCGCCGGCCACCCAGGCGGCCAGGTTCTCACGGAACAGACGGTTGTCGCCGAGGTCCGCCATGCCGTTGATCAGGATGCTGGGGTCGCCGAGGATGAGTAGGCTGCCTTCGCCGTGCTGTTCCTCCACGAACCAAACGGCGTCGCCGAAGCGTTCGCCCAGGTTCAGTTCCAGGTTGGCCAAGCGGTCGTCCCAGGTGAAGCCGAAGGAGACGCCGAGGCGCCGTGCATCGGGGCCCGGATCAAGGGCGACGCCTTGGTTGAGCACGATCTCCTGGACGCCGTCCATGACGGGGTGCGGCGCGCCCGGGGCGACCACGGCGAAACGGGCATCGTCGTCGCGCACGAGGGACAGGAGGGGGTCTTCGCGGAAACGCGTCGAGGCCCCCATGGCGGACAGCCAGGCGTTGCCGCCGTCCCCTTCAGCCGCCAAGAGGACGCGGCCACCTCCTTCGAGCACCCGCCGCAACCAGGCCGCCTCGCCGGGCAGTGGCCCCTGGTCGGGGCCCAACAGCACGACGGTGGCATCCTCCGGTTGCACAGGGTAGGCGGCGAAGGAATGCTGCACCACGTGGTAGCCCTGGTCGTCCTGTTGGAGGCTGAAGGTCGGCACGATCTCCGCCTGGCGGAACACCTGGCCGGCGAAGCCGCTGGCACCGTTCCATTGGCCGTTGTAGACGCTGAAGTCGGCCCGGGTGCCCAGCAACGGCTGCAGCATGGAGGCGGTCAGCAGGGCTCCGGCAGCCAGCACCAGGAAGGTGCTGACGTACAAGCGCCGGAGCGAGGCCATGGCGGGGACGAGCGGCCGGCGGCCATGAAGGTGACGATGGGGGGCAGCGGCCGCGTGGCCGGCGCCGAGGACGCAAGCCCTTTCGTGGGCGCGGTCGTCGTCGCGGCGTGCGCAGTGAGCTCGTCCTCCGACTGATCGGTGGCCTGGTCCTGGTGATGGTCGCCCCGATCCTGCTCTGGGTCGAGGAGCCGCTGGGCACGATCCTGGCGTTCAACGCCGCCGTCATCGGCGTGCTCCTGGTCTTCGTGCTGCCCGAGCGCAGCCTGCCGGCCGAAGGCGCCGAGGCGGCCCTGCACGGGGCGACGGAGCAGGCGATGGACGTGGCGTCGGGCCTCGGCCTCGGTGGCCACCCGGTCTACGTCAACCTGGACGCCTCGGCCAACGGCGACCGGTTGTTCCTGCCGACGCGCCCCAGTGACCTGCCCCTGCCGGCCCTTGATGCAACGACCATGACCTACGCCGGCGATGGCGGCACGCAGGTCGGCCTCGCGGTCCGGCCCTCTGGTGCACGGTTGCTGGCCCTGGCGGGTGACGAAACGTCCCTGCAACCCGGCGCACCGCTTGGCCAGGTGACCACGTTCCTGCGCGGCGCCGGCCGTCGCAACGGCTGGTTCAAGGAACTGGAGATCGACCAGGAACTGGACGGAGCCGCGGCTGCCACCGAGCCGGGCCAGGCCCAAAGCCGACAGGAAGATGGCCTGCGGGTGGCCTTCGTGCCCGACGCGCTGCGGCTGCCGTGCCAGGATGCCCAGGAGCCGGCCTGTCCGCGCACCGGCTGCAGCGTCTGCCAGGTGATCGGCTGCGCCGTCGCCCGCAACAGGGGACGGCCCATGGAGCTCCATGACGCCGAGATCACCCCGGACCGCGTCCGACTGCGCCTGAGGCCCGTGTCATGAAGGGCGCCCACGTCGTCCTCCTGGTCCTGGTGATCGGGACGGCGGCCGCGGCCTCCTTGGCGGCCGTCCGCGAGAGCCTCGGGCTCCTGGTGATCTTCGAACTGATGCTCCTGCTGGTCGTCCGGCAACTGTTGGGGCCAGGGCTGGGACAGGCCCAGCGCCTCCGCCTGGACGCGGTCTCCTACGTGTTCTGGGTGCTCTTCGCGCTCGTGATCCTGGCGCGCGTGCAGGACCTTCTCGTCCGGGTGCGTTAGCGCGCGGCTAGGCGCCCCCGGCGGCGGTCACCGTCGCATAGAGGTGGTTGCTGCGGTACGGCGAACCCTGTCCGTCCACGTCGGCGACGAAGCGGATGCGGTGGTCACCGACAGGCGGCGCGACGGTGACGGCCTCCTGCCAGGTCTCGCCGTGCTCCAGGGTGACGTTCCAGGCGGCCAGGCTTGTCACGTTGGCCACGACGAAGCGGCGCGGGCCGTCCAAGGGCACCTCGAACTGTCCGGCTTCGGACCAGACCTGGACGTGGTACGTGGTGGTCGACTGTTCCTGGTTGTGCAGCCACAGGCTCACCTCCGCGGCGTCCCCTTCAACCAGTTCCAGGTTCATGGCGGCCATGCCCGTCTCGTCCAGAAGCGCCATCTCCGTGAAGGGCTCCTGATCGGGATCGGCGCCCCAGAGGAACAGCAGCGCGACGCCCAATGCGGCCACCGCGACGGGGCCGACGCGCCGCACGGCCGCACGAAGGTCCCGCTCGCTTTGGTGGGACTCTTCATGGGGCACCGCGCGCCGGGGCGACCAGGTCGCCGCTGCCGCCAAAAGGACCGCGGTCACGCAGAGTGCGGCCCCGACGCGCCAGGCATCCAGGCCGCCCGTCGCGGCGTCGGTGAGCAGCACGACGAACGGCACCCAAGCGACGGAAAGGCCGATCCACAAAGCGATGCGTGCCGTCCCATCAAGACCCTTGGCAGCCGGCGGCCGCCACGACTCCCAGGCCGCCACGAGCAGCAGGCCCGGACAGGCCAATACGGCGGGAAGGCCTAGAAGCAGCCGCAGCCAGGTGGGCCCTTCAAGGACGGCCGCGACGGTGGCGAGCCCGGTCAAGGCGACAGCGCCCCACACGGTCCAGACGTCCGTCAAGGGGCGCGGGTCATCATCGGATGACACGGCTGACCGCCTGTGCCACGCTGCGCGGTAACAGATTGAAGACCAAGGCAGCAAAGATGCCAAGGACGCCGAGGATCAGGAGCGAGAAGCCGCCCACCAGGGTCCCGAGGGCCAACCGTCCCGTCGTGGAGAACCAGTAGCCGGCATACCCGGTCATGCCCAGGCCCAGCAAGGCCAGGATGAGGCCGGGCACGGCGAAGACCAGCAGCGGGTGCCGCATGCCGATCTGGGTGATCATCTCGTTGAGGACGCCGCTGGCATGGCGCACCGGCCCGGCGCTGGAGCCGTCCACGTCGTAGCGGCAATGGATGCGCGTCTCGCCGATGGTCAGGTCCGCCTGATGGGCCTCCACCAACAGCTGGCTCTCCACGGAGAAGCCGTGGTGGTGGGGCTGGATCTCCTCCAAGGCGCGGCGGCTGTAGGCGCGGAAGCCGCTCTGCGAATCGGTCACCCGAGGGCCCTTGCCGCTGCCGGCACCGCTGCCGCTGGCCAGGGCGGTCGTGTAGTCGAGCACGCGCTTGCCGGCGCGGCGCCACCGGGGCATCTCGGTCGTATCACCCCAACGGGCACCGATCACGACGTCGGCGCCTTCGCGGAGCTTGGCCAACAGGAGGGGGATCTCTTCCGCGTCGTGCTGTCCATCCCCATCGAGGACCACGAGGGCGTCGACGTCCTGCTCGCGGGCGTGCTGCCACAGCGTCCGGTACGCGGCGCCCTTGCCCATGTTCTCCGGGTGGCGCAGCACCGTGGCGCCCGCCATCTCGGCCACTTCCGTCGTGCGGTCGAGGGAACCGTCGTCCACGACGATCACCTGGTCCACGTGACGGCGTGCCTTGAGCACGACCGTGGCGATGGCCACCTCCTCGTTGAGGCAAGGGATGGCGCAGAGGATGTTCAACGGTCGGCGACGAGGTGGCCGCCGCTTAAGGGTTGATGAGTCGGCCCCGGCGCCGGGTCGGGCTTTCGCAAGCCTTGTGAGGCGGCGCGGTTGGGGCTGTTCGTGCGCCGCGTCGTGGTCACTGGCGACCAGGGTCAATTGGGGTGGTGGGTGCGTCAGACGGCGCCTGCAGACGTCGAGGTGGTCGGCATCGATGTCGCCTCCGGCATGGACATCCGCAGCAAGGAGGCCCGCGCGCTGGTCGCCGAGGCGGAAGGCGTCGTCCACCTGGCTGCTCTGATCGACGTGGTCGCCTCCATGAAGGACCCGGGCCCCACGCGCAGCGTGAACGTGGATGGCACGCGCAACCTGTTGGACGCGCTGCCGCCGCAGGGACGCTTCGTGCTGGTCTCTTCGGCGGCGGTCTACGGAGAGCTGCCGGTGCCGGTGGCGGAATCGGATCCCTGTGAACCGTTGTCGCCCTACGGTGCCAGCAAGTTGGAGGCGGAGCGGGCCCTGTGGGAGGCCGATGTCGCCCATGGCGCCGTGGTGCGGCCGTTCAACATCTACAGCAGCCGCCAGGACCCTTCCAACCCTTACACGGGCGTTCTCTCATTGTTCCTTGACCGGGCCCGGCGGGGTGAAGCACTGCGCATCTTCGGCGACGGCGAGCAGACCCGCGACTTCGTGCACGCCTACGATGTGGCGCGGCTGCTCTGGCAGGCCTACGAGACGCCGGGCGCGCATGGCGGTACGTTCAATGCAGGCCGGGGCGAGGCGCTCACGATCAACGCGTTGGCCCGCCAGGTCTGCGCCGTCGCGGGTGAGGTGCCCATCGAGCATGCGCCGGCGCGTGGCGGCGAGATCCGCCATTCCGTGGCCGACATCGAGGCGGCTCGCGCACTCGGGTGGGTGCCCCAGGTGGGCCTGGAGCAGGGCCTGCAAGAGGTGGCGCGCCAAGACCCCTCCTTGGTGCTCGCGCCGTCGTGAACCCCTTATGAAGCTCGTCCTGGTCGACCCGTCGTGACCGGGCGTCGGCGCAGGCCAAAGCATCCGCCGGACCCGGACGAGGCGGACGACCCGGTCGCCTTCGATGCCCTTGAAGTGGACGAAGAGTCAACAACGCGGGCCGCCCGGAGCGCCGAGGAGGCCGCGGAGGAGGCCGCCGACGTGGAGGTGGTCGCCCAGGTGCCCGACGATCCGGCCAGCTTCGATGCGGCCGCCATCGAGGGTCCCAGCGATGCCGCGGCTGCGGACCTGCCGGTGGTCGAAGCGCAACGGGAAGCACCGGAGGTATCCCCCGAGGTCGCCGAGGTGGCCTTGGAGGTCGATGGGGAGCCCGAATCCGACGTGACCACCCAGGACGTCGAGGAGCTGGAGCTGCTGGCGACCTGGCTGGACCTGCCTGACGAGACCGGCCCTACGGGGCCAGCGCAGGCCGCCGCCGAGCGCCCTGGCGCTCCAGAGGTCGAGGTCGCTCCCACGGTCCCGGATGGGCCGTTCGAAGGCCTGGTCGTCGATGAGGAGCCGCCGATCGTGGAGGCGGAGGCCCAACACCGGCCGACGGTGGACGCCGCCGAAGAGGTCGCCGACGAGGCCCCTGCCGAGCCACCGGCACCCGAGACGCTGGTCGACCTTCCTGGACCGCCTTCCGATGCCTTGGAGGCCCCAGCTGTCCAGGCGGAGGAGGAAGCACCGGACATCGAGGTCGCGCAGACGCAGGTCGAGGGCGCCCTGGACGCGTTGGCGATCGATGACGAGCCTCCCGTGGTCGAGGCGGAGACGGAGGCGTTGCCCACGGTGGAAGCCGGCAGCGAGACCCCCGTGGACCTGCCCTTGTGGGCCGCCGGTGAGGCCGACCTTGCAGAAGCCCAAGCCGGCGACCAGGGCGAGGTCGAGGATGAGGTCGAGGCCGACGTGGCTGAGCCGCTGCCGGGCCGATGGGACGCTTTCGTCGCCGAACTGGAAGCCGAAGCACCTGCCACCCAGCCGCCGGCCCCGGAGCCGCCCGAGGTCGTCGCTGAGGCTGCACCCGGCGCCCGACCCCAGGAGACCGCGTTCGACCTGCCAGAGGACGCGCCGCCCGAGTCGCCCGAACCGCCGGAAACGCTGGACGTCGTCGTCGCCGAGCCCGAGAGCGAGCCGGCGCCCCTCGAGACGGCCATCGATGAGCTGGACGATCCTCCAGTCCCCATCGCGGAGGCCCAGCCGTCGCGACCGGTCGAAGCAGCGCCGACGACGGAGCAAGACGAAGGCGCCCTGGACGCCTTGGAGGCCGCCTGGCGCGCGGCCCGAAGGGACGAGGTCGCCCGCCTGGAGGCCTGGCTGGCCGCCGGCCTTGAGGTGGACCAGGGACCAGAGCAGCCCGTGGCGCCCACCACGCAGCCCGAAGCACTCTCCGACGGGGAGCCTGAGGTGCTGGCCGAGGAACCCCTGGCCGAGCCGCCTGCCACGGTCGTGGCGATGGAAGAAGAGCTGGAGGCGCCGCCCGCGTCTGTCGAGGCGGATGCGGTGCTGCCGGTGGCCCCAGAGCCCATCGAAGAGCTCGCCGCCCAGGCGCTTCCAGGTGAGGCTCCTGAAGTGGCCGTCGATGTGCCGTCCGAGCCACTCGCCCAGGAGGCGGCAGCTGCGCCCCTGCCGGCCGCTGCGCCTGAAGTGGAGGCGGACGAGGCGGACCCGCTGCCGGCCCAGTGGGAGGCGTTCATCGCGGACCTGGATGCGACCGAGACGCTCGTCGTCATCGACGCCGAAACCCCCGAGGAGCCGGCGCCTGGACCCGGCGACGAACAGGTCATCGAGGAGCCGGTCGAAGAGGAACAGGTCGCCCCCGAGCCCCTGGAACTGGAGGTGGCTCCCCTGGAGGCGCCCGACCGGTTCGACGCCGGCACGCAAGACGTGGAGTCCCCCCTCGCGCCGACGGAACCGCAACCATCGGAGCCACCAGCGGACCCCGAGCCGATCGAGACCGCGACCGCCCTGCCGGCCGCTGCCCTCGACGAAGCCGGCCCCGAGACCTGGCTCCACCCACCCTCGCCCCCGCTGGTTCCGCTCGCCGACGACGCGGGCGCCCTGGAGGCGATCGATCACGCTCTTGCCGAGGCCGAAGGCGAGGAGCTCCGGCTCTTGGCGGCCTGGTTGGCCCTTCACACCGTCGAAGAACGGGACGGCACGCCCACCCCCGTGCCCGCCACTGCCGGGGGCGTTCCGCGGCGCGACGACACGACGCTCGAGGAGGCGACCCAGGAGGCCAGCGGCCATGCGCCACCAGAGTTGGCTGCCCTGGAGACGGACCTCGAGGCGCCCGCCCCGACAGCGCGCGCCGATGCCCATGCGCCGTCCAGCGGCCCCGAAGTGGCGACGGGCGAGACCCCCGGCGCCGCCCTGCCTGCCGAGCTGCCCGCCGGCGACGAAGAACTGGTCGAGACCCCCGTCTCCGCCTCGACGCCGGCACCCGAACGACCCGAGGACGTCGTCGTCCACGTGGTGGACCTGGAACAGGAGACGGCGCTCATCGAGCGGGTCCTTGCTGATTTGGCTGCCGCAGGGCGCAACGACCTCGCTGACCTTCACGTCGCCCTTGCAGCCGTCGCTGCCCAGGACGAACTCCCTGAGCCCATCGCCCCCGGCACGCCGCCCGCATCCTTGGAAGTGGTCGCAGGAGCGACGCCCGGCGGGCTGCCGGCCGAGGTGGCCGTCGAGGGGCCGGAACCGACCCCGACCCCGACCGAGGCGCCCCTGGCCGCCCAACTCCACCTCCTCCAAGAGGCGCTGCAGCCCGTCGACCCCGACGACCTGGCGGCCGTCCAGGACGCCTTGGACGCCGTGGCCGAAGCGATGGGCGTGCTCGTGGCCGCCGCCACGCTGCTGCCCCCCAGCGCCCCCGAACTCGTGGTGCAGGGCCTCACCGACCGTGACCAGCTTGAACTGGTGGTCATGGAGGAGGCGCTGGCGGAGCTCAGCGAAGCGCTCGCCTGGGACTCCGTCGCCCTACCGACCGAGGCGATGGTCGAAGTGGCCGGCCGTACAGAACTGGAGCGCCGCGTCGACCTGGACGCCATCGTCCACGCCCCCAAGACCCTCCCGCCGGTCCTGGTGGAGGACGACGAGGGACGCCGTGGCCCCCTGTGGCGCCGCCGCTCCCCCCGCCCCGAACCCAAGCCCCGTCCACGCCGGCCCCGCCAAGAAGAGGCGATGCTGGACCGCGCGGAAGGCCGCCAGCGCACCGAACTGGTCTGGATCATTGCCGGCGCCATCGGCGCCTTCACCCTCGCCGAACTCGTCACCGCCGCCTGGGTGCCCTTCATCGGCGCCGACGCGTCGCGGCTGGTCCTAGCGGGCACCTGGATGCACGTCGGTCTGGCCATCGGCCTCCTGTTGGCGGCCAACCTATGGCCACGCTACGCGGGCGGCCCCGTCGGCGACGTGTTAGGCGTCCTGGCCGTGTTGCCCTTGGTGCGCCTGAGCGCCTTGGCGATCCCCGTGGAGACGTTCCGGTTCGCGACGTACCTGACGTTGCTGGCGTTCCCTGCCTTCATCGTGCTCTTTGGTGCCATACGGTCGGCCAACTGGAGCCTGCACGACCTGCGGTTGGGCCGCGGTGCCCGCTCCTCCGGGTCGGCCATCCTTGGGCTGCTGCTGTTGTCGGCCTTCGCCGGCGCCCTCGAGTTCCTGATCCTCCTTCCCGTGCCGGCCGCTGTTCCCGGCGACGTGCGCCTCGTGCCTGCCGTCGCCGCGCTCATCCTCATGGGTGGCCTCTTCGAGGCGTTGCTGCTGCGCGGCGCCCTCCAGCAAGGCCTGGTGCCGGTGGTGGGCGACCGCCGCGCGGTCTTCCTGGCCGCGCTGGTGGGTGCCGCCATGCACGTGGGCAACCAGTCGCTCGTCGGCCTCGCCCTGGTCTTCGGCATGGGGCTCGTGTACGGCGAGCACGTGCGCCGGGGCGGTAGCCTCTGGGCGATCATTGCGGCGCAGGCGCTCCTCAACCTGATGCTCTACATCATCGCGCCGGTGGTGCTCACGTGATCCTGGCACGCCACCGCAGGCTTCACGTGGCCGCAGGAAGTGGTGGTGGCCCATGATGGGGACCGTCGACCGGGACACCAGCGGCCTGGCGGAGACCGAGAGCGGCACCGTCACCCTTGGCCCCATGATCTCCTTCGAAGCGGTGGGGCTGCTGGCCGTCGCGCTGCTGCTGGTGCTCCTGATGGCCCGTGAGTTCCTCCTGGCCTACCTGCAACAGGAGCGGGTCAACCCGCGCCGCGTGGAACAGCTGCACCGGGTGCGCCGCCTGCTCCAGGCGCTCGCGTACCCCTCCATGGCGCTGCTCTCCGTCTTCCTGGTGCTGGCCGGCATCGAGTACGCCAACGCCTTGTAGGCCCGGCCCCTCGGCCGCCCGTGGCCCGTCGCCTCGACCACTTCCCCTTCCACGTGGTGGCCGTCGCCGCCGCCTGGGGGCTGTGGCTGGCGCTCGTGCTCATCGAAGACGGGCTCGGCGTGGACACGGGCCCCGTCCGGACTGCGGTCGCCTTGGCGGTCCTGCTCGTTACACCAGGCTACGCGTTCGTCTACGCCCTTTACCCTGAGCGGCGGCTGCCCGACGAGGAGTCGGCCCGGTTGCACCAGGAGCGCCTGGACCGTCGGCGCGACGATGAACCCCTGTCGCTGATCGCGTACCGGGAGCGTCGCGAGAAGGCGAGCCTCACCGGCTTCCATCGCACGGCGGTCAGCCTGGGCGCCTCCGCGGCCATCATCGGCCTAGCCGGCATCCTCGTGGAGAAGACGGGGCCAGGCGTCACGTGGACGACCACGACGCTTGCCCTGGGTGCCTGGACAGCCACATGGCTCGTGCTCGGGACCCTGCGGTGGCTGCGCCTTCCGGCCGCCGACCGCCACACCCTGCAGGTGCCGGAGCTCGCGGGCGGCCTGTCCGGGGCCCGTCTGCTCTCAGGCGCTGCCTTCCTGTTGCTCCTGCTGGCCACGGCCCTGGTGCTGGTGGAAGCGATCACCGGCGACGAAAAGGAGCCCTCCACGACGCTCTTTGTGCTCGGCGAGCTCGGCGACGGCCGCTGCTACCCCACCTACTGGGTCGACGACCGCTACCTGCCCAGCCTGAGTGCCACGGAACAGGAGTGCCCGGATCCGAGCCAGAACCTCACCGTGGCCTTGGTGAACCGCGAAGGCAGGACGCAGGACTACACCTTACGCACCGTCTGGGTGCAGGGCTACGACCGCCTCAACCGGACCGCGCCCACGGCCGTCGTGGTCGACCAGACCTGGACGGCGCAGGTCGAAGCCGAAGAGGAGGTCCCGCGCGGCACCGCCACCCAGGCCGGCTACAGCCGCAGCTTCACGGCACCGCCGCCGCCCGGCGAAGGCGCCTGGCGGTACTTCGTCCAGGTGTACAAGGGGACCGACGAGCCCCCCGCGCCGGCGGAGACGGTGGCCTTCGTGGAGTCCCCTTACCGCCATACCCACCTGCCGATCCTCGTCGGCCTGCCCGAATGAAGCGCCAGGCGACCCGGGCAAGGACGCGGCCCACCAAGCAACCCTTTTAACCGACCCAGAAAGGTCTGCTTCCTGTGCAGGTCGTCGTCCTGGCAGCCGGGCAAGGAACGCGGCTGCGGCCCCTGACCCATGATCGGCCCAAGAGCATGCTCAACCTGGCCGGTCGGCCCCTGGCCCATCATCTCTTCGAGCAACTGGTGGCGTGCGGCGTCAAGGAAGTGCACCTGGTGGTCGGACACGGCCACGACAAGTTGCGCGCCTACTTCGGCGACGGCCAACGCTTCGGCCTCAAGCTCCACTACCATACCCAACTCCGCCAGCTCGGCCCCGGCCACGCCCTGATGCAGGCCCGCGCGGCCCTCGACCCCGACCAGAACGTCCACCTCATCCCCGCCGACGCCTGGTACGACCAAGCGCTCCTGGCCCGCGTCCTCGCCCAGAAGGAGCCCTGCCTGGTCACGACGCCCGACGCGCGCTCTGCCCGCCATGGCATCCCCGTCGTCCAACGCGGCCGCGTCATGGACCTCGCCCTGCGGACCGCCCAAGAAGGCGAAGAGCCCAGCGGCGGCCTCTACGTGCTCCCGCCGGGCATCTTCGAACGTCTGGAGACCAGCAACCTGCGCCTCCGGGACGCCATCGCCGCCGACCTGGCCGCCAACGGCCCCTGGGCGTTCCTGCGCGCCGCCGGCAACGACTACGTCGACCTGATCGAACACCGGGACCTCATGCGGCTCCACGACCGCCTCATGCACGTCGTGGATGACGACCGCCAGGGCCGCGTCGAAGCGAGCGCCCAACTCATCGGCCCCGTCCGCGTCGGAGAAGGCTCCACCATCCGTGCAGGCACCGTCATCACCGGCCCGGCCTCCATCGGCCGCAACTGCCTCGTGGGCCCCAACGCCGTGCTGCAACCCGGCACGTCGCTGCGCAACCACGTGGTCGTCGAGCCGTTCACGCTGCTTCGCCGCTGCTCTGTCAGCAGCAACGTCACCGTCGGCAGCCACAGCCGCATCGACGGCGCCTTCCTGGACGATGGCGTGCGCGTCGGCAACGGCACCCACGTGCAAGGCCACGAAGGCATCCTCATCGGCGCCGATGCACGCCTGGGCAACCGCGTCCAGGTGCTCGACAACAGCCGCATCGGCGTCCGGGCCTCCGTGGCCGATGGCCGTACCGTGGGCGACGTGCCCGATCAGGGGGTCGCTGTCTGATGTGCGGCATTGTTGGCGTCCTCGGCCTCCGCAACGCCTCCCAGCTCGTGCGGGAAGGGCTTGAACGCCTCGAGTACCGGGGCTACGACTCGGCCGGACTCGCGTGGATCGACGAAGCCGGCATCGAGGTCGCCAAGGAGGTCGGCACCGTCAGCCGCCTGCCGGAGATCCCGGCCCGCGGCGAGACCATGGCGATCGGCCACACCCGCTGGGCCACCCACGGCGGCGTCACCCAACTCAACGCCCACCCCCACCTGGACGGCACCGGCCGCTTCGCCGTCGTCCACAACGGCACCATCGAAGGGCACCACCGCCTGCGCTCTGCCCTGGAAGCCCAAGGCCACCGCTTCGTCAGCGAGACCGACACCGAAGTGCTCGCCCACCTGTACGAACGCAGCCGACGCCAACTGGACCCCTTGCCGGCGCTCCAGGAGGTCCTGGCAGGCGTCGAAGGCTCCTGGGCCCTCCTCGTGATGGACAGCGAGGCCGACGTGATCACCTTCGCCCGGCACCGCACGCCCCTTGTCCTGGGCCTTGCCGACGGGGCCACCCTGTTGGCCAGCGACCTGACCGCCTTGCTCGCCCACACGCGCAAGATCGTCTTTCTGGACGACGGCGACCACGGCATCGTGACCCGCGACGGGGTCCAGCTCTTCGACGGCGACGGCAAGCCCAAAGTGCTGGAGCCGCAGCTGATCGACTGGGACCTCTCCCAGGCGGAGAAGGCCGGCTACGACCACTTCATGCTCAAGGAGATCCACGAGTCTCCCGTCGCCCTCAACCAATGCCTGGCCGGCCGCCTTCTCCAGGAGCCCGCGCGGGCGGAGACCCACCTGGACCCCTCCACCTGGGACAACGTCGACCGGGTGCGACTGGTCGCCTGCGGTACCAGTTACCACGCGTCGCTGATGGGGCGTGAGTTCCTGGAGCGCTGGGCCGGCATCCCCGCCGAGGCGGTCGTCGCCTCGGAACTCCGCGACCGCCCCGCCATCGGACGCAATGGCACCCTGTTCATCGGCGTCAGCCAGAGCGGCGAGACCCTCGACACGCTCGAGGCGCTGCGCCCCTTGCACGCCCGCGGGGACCCCTTGCTGGCGATCACGAACGTCCAGGGGAGTTCCCTTCAGCGCTTGGCGGACGAGAGCCTGCAGACCCGCGTGGGCCCCGAGGTGGGCGTCGCGGCGACCAAGACCCTCCTGGGCCAGGCGACCACGCTCGCCGTGGTGGCGCTCGAGCAGGCACGTCGTCGCGAACACTTGGCCGACGAAGAGCTCCGGGCGCTGGTGAGCGACCTACGCCGCATGCCCCGCACCGTCGAGACGGTCCTGGGGATGGAGGAACGCCTGGCACGCCTCGGCCGCAAGCTGGCGCGCCACCGCAGCCTGTTCTTCCTGGGTCGCGGCATCCACGTCGCCACCGCTTGCGAGGCGGCGCTCAAGTTCAAGGAGATCACGTACCAGCACGCGGAGGGCTTCGGGGCCGGTGAGCTCAAGCACGGCCCGTTCGCGCTGCTCGACCACGAGACCCCCTGCATCTTCTTCCTCTCGAAGGGACCCCACTACGAACGCACCCTGGGTGCGATCTTCGAGGTGAAGGCCCGAGGCGCCCCGGTGCATGTGTTCACGCAGGGGCCACTGGAGGACCTGGAGAACGTCGCCGATACGGCCATCGCCATCCCTGAGACCGATCCGCTCCTGGCGTGCATCCCGTTCAGTGTCGCCGGCCAGTTGGTCTCCTACCACGCTGCCGTCGCCTTGGGCCGTGAAGTGGACCGACCGCGCAACCTGGCCAAGAGCGTCACCGTCGAATAGGTGCCCTCAGGAGTGGCGGGGGCCAGCCAACGGGGCTGCCGGGTCAGCGCTGGTTGCGGGGGTCGAGGCGGCTGGCGTCCAGCACCTCGTCGCGGGCGTGGAGGTGGATCGTCGGGATCTCCTCCTTTGCTTCCTCTTGGCGCTCGCCAGGGAACCGCTTCGACTGGGCGTCGCGGCGGGCGGCCGTGAAGCGCTCGACCTTGGCCTGCTGGCGGCGGTACAGCAGCAGGTAGGGCACGAAGATCAGCAGGGAGACGACACAGGCGACCAGCAGGAGCGTCGCGTGGGCGTACTGCAGTCCACCGATCTCCAGGTAGTAGCGCACTTCGTCGTTGATGGTGCGGGCGCTCTGGACGATGTAGGAGATGAGGGTCACCACGAACAGGCTGCCCAGGAACGCCAGGGTGAACCGGCTGCCGGTGCCTGGCCCGAGTTCGCCCACGTCGGCCGCTTCGCCCTTGTGGCGTCCGTACTTGGAGAACGCGATCACCAGGAGGATCGTGCCGGCGACCAGGGGGATCATCAGGAGCAGCCAAGCGCGCACGCACTGGTCGTTGACCAGCACGCGGCCGCCGTCACCGCAGACGCCGGAATCGCCCCGGATCCCTTCGGCATACAGGATGCCGATCAAGCTGTAGAGGGCCAGGAGGCCGCCCGTGATCAGAAGGCTCTCGCGCACCCGTTCGTCTCGATCCATGACCAGACCTCAACAGGAGATGCGTCATGGACCCATAAAATCAGTAGGGTTCGCTTCGGAGGGCGGTCCTCTTGTTTCTCAAGCGCCGGCGCTTAGTAGGGGTACCCAGGTGGGCGCGCCGTGCAGGTCGCGGTCATCGGCACCGGCTATGTAGGACTGGTCACGGGGGCTTGCCTGGCCCATCTGGGGCACCAGGTCGCCTGCCATGACGTCGACGAGCGCCGCCTGCGACCCCTCCGGGACGGCAAGGCACCGTTCCATGAGCCCGGCCTGGACGCCATCGTGGCCGCGACGGTCCAGGCGGGGCGGTTGCGACCGGAGCCGGAGCTGGCGGCTGCCGTGCAGGACGCTGACGTGGTCTTCATCGCCGTCGGGACACCTCCGAAGGAGGACGGTTCGGCCGACCTGCGGTATGTGGAAGGGGTGGCTCGCGACGTTTCCACCCTTCTGCCAACCGGCGCCATCCTCGTGACCCGCTCGACGGTCCCTCCGGGGACAGGCGACACGCTCCAGGGCCTCCTGGGGGCTGCGGGTCGCGACGACGTGGCCGTGGTCTCCGCGCCCGAGTTCCTTGCTGAAGGGACGGCCGTTCGGGACTTCCTGGAACCGGAGCGGCTGCTCTTTGGCGGTCCCGCCGACGCGGCGGCCAAGGTAGCATCCCTCTTCGATGGCCTCCCCGAGAGCGCCCCTCGCCTCCTGACGGACCGCCGCACCTCGGAGCTCGCCAAATACGCCGCCAACACGTTCCTGGCCGCCCGTGTCAGCCTCATCAACGAGCTCGCCAACCTGTGCGACGCCGTCGGCGCCGACGTGTCGATGCTCTCCCGCGCCGTGGGACTGGACAGCCGCGTGGGGCCCAAGTTCCTTCGCCCCGGCATCGGCTACGGCGGCAGTTGCTTCCCCAAGGACGTCCAGGCGGTCGTGGCGCTCGCCAAGGCCAACGGCGTCGAACTCCCCGTGGCGGCGGCGGCCCATGCCACCAACGAAGCCCAATGGCGCCGCATCGCCGACCGGGCCGGGGCTCTCCTGGGCGGCGACGTGGCCGGCAAGCGCATCGCCGTCCTGGGCATCGCGTTCAAACCGGACACGGACGACATCCGTGAAGCGCCGGGGTTGCGGCTCATGGCCCACCTTGCGGGCGCCGGCGCCATGGTCCGTGCGCATGACCCGCTTGCCCGTCTGCCCGACCAGCCGGACCTCGCCGGCGTGGCGCAGGCGGCCAGTGCCGAAGAGGCCATCCAGGGCGCCGACCTGGTGGTGCTCGTGACCGAGTGGGCGACCTACCGGGACGACCTGGATTGGACCGCGGCGGCGGGCGCCGCGTCGACGCCCCTCCTGTTGGATGCCCGCAACGCCCTGGACCACGACGCCCTGCGGGCGGCCGGCTGGACCGTCAAGGGGGTCGGCCTGTGAACGCCCACCTGCCCCATGGCCTGCGCGCCGTGATCCCGGCCGCGGGCTTCGGCACCCGGATGCTGCCGGCCACCAAGTCGATGCCCAAGGAGATGCTCCCGGTCCTCGACCGACCCGCCATCCAGTACGTGGTCGAAGAGGCGAGCCACTCCGGCCTGGAGGACATCCTGATCATCACCGGCCGCGGCAAACGTGCCGTGGAGGACCACTTCGACGAGGCCCCTGAACTGGAGCAGGCCCTCGAAGAGAAGGGGAAGACCGAGCTGTTGGAACGCCTGCGGGCGATCACCAACCTGGGCCGCGTCTTCACCGTCCGCCAGCACCGCGCCCTTGGCCTCGGCCACGCGGTCCTGCAGGCCTGGCCCCACACCCGCGACGACCCGTTCGCCGTGCTGCTGGGTGACGACATCATCGTGGGCGACCGCCCAGCCACCCGCCAGCTCCTCGACGTGCACGAAGAGACAGGCTCCAGCGTCTTCTGCGTCCAACAGGTGGCGCCCGAAGAGGTGAGCAAGTACGGCGTGGTCGAAGTGGAGCGCGTCGAGAAAGGGCTCTACCGCGTCGTGGACATGGTGGAGAAACCCCCGGCGGACGAAGCCCCCAGCGACCTGGCCACCATCGGCCGGTACGTCTTCACGCCGACGATCATGCCGCTCCTGGCCAAGACGAAGCCGGGCCACGGCGGCGAGATCCAGCTCACGGACGCCATCCGGGACCTGCTTGCGCGCGAAGAGGTGTACGCCCTCGCCTTCGAAGGGACCCGGTACGACGTGGGGAGCTTCGAAGGCTGGCTGGAGGCGACGGTCGCCCTGGCGGCACAGGAGCCCCGCTACCGCGACGTCATCGAGCGGACGTTGTCGTAGAGCGCCAGGTAGTCGGCCGCGACGCGGCTCCAGTCGTGGTGGGCGACGCTATGGGCGCGTCCCTTGGCGCCCAGGTCGGCCAGCCGTTCCGGGTCCGTGCGGGCGGCCTCGATGACCCGTGCCAGCGCCCCTGCGTCGTCCGGCTCCGCCAGCAGGCCCAGTTCACCGCCCCGGAGCATCTCGACGGGTCCCGGTATGCGGGTGCAGAGGACGGGCACGCCGCTCGCCATCGCTTCCAGGACCACCAGGGGACCGTTCTCGGGGCCACTGATGCTGGGCAGCACAAACAGGTCGGCGCTGCGCACGGCGGCGGGCAGCTCGTCGTCCTCCACGTCGGTCCGGAAGGAGACCCGGTCGGCAACACCGAGCTCGGCGGCGAGTGCTTGGTTCTCTTCCACGAGGGGCCCGCGGCCGATGACGTGCAGGTGGACGTCGGGCGGCAACCGGGCCAGCGCCGCCAGCAGGATGTGGAGGCCCTTGTACCGGTTGGCCGCCACAAGACTTCCCACGAAGAGCAGACGGAACGCCTCGCCCGTGGCACGGGCTGGCTGCTGGGCCTCCTTGTCCTTGGGCGGCCGGAACCTTGCCGTATCCACGCCGGTCTCGATCACCTCCGAAGCGGCCAGCAGGCGCCCCGGCAGCCCCAGGCTCTCCCGGTACCCTTCGGTCAGGAACACGGCGCGGTCGATGCGGGCCAACTGTCGCTTCTCATACCAGGCGTAGCCGGCCCGTAGAATCCTGTAGAGAGGGCTGCTGGAGCCCCGGCCCTCCCCGTGGAATGTCGCCACCACCGGCACGCGCGCCTTGCGGCCGACCGACGCAGCCGTCTCAAGCCCGAGCGGGAACGGTGCATGCACGTGGAACACGGCGGCATCCGCAGCCAAGGCCCGAAGCTCCCGCCGCAGCGCCCGACCGTACAACCCCTTGTGGTAGCGCAGGGTCACCGGCACCCGGCGCACCTCCACGCCGTCCGGTTGCAGCTCCTGCTCCGCGACGCCTTCCGTGTTGAAGGTCACGACCGTCACCTGGTGACCGGCCGCCGCCTGCGCCGCCGCCAAATTGGCCGTGTAGTTCTCCACGCCGCCCCGGTGGGGCCGATAGAAGGCGGTCACGTGCACGATCGCAGGCTGCGACACAAGGCGCGGACCGGGCCGGGCCCTTTTAGCCGGCGGTCGTCGTCATCCCCGCGTGGCCAAGCCGGTGCCGTTCGACATCCTGCACCTGCTGCCGGCGCGCGAAGAGACCCGTCGCAACCTGGAGGCCGCCTGCCGGCGCCGCTGGATCCCCTTGATCTGTGGCCCGCCGTTCTTCGAGATGCCCGCCGGAGCCTTCCGCAAGCTCCGCATCGCCCGCGCCCAGCGCCCCACCAGCATGGCCGGCCTGCGCCGCGTCCTCCTGGTCGCCGAAGAGCCCCTTTACGCCGCCCAAGCCGGGCTGCGCATCCGCCGCGAGATGCGCGCCGTCGGCATCGACGCCCGCCTGCTCGTCTACCTCGGTTGGGACGCGCCCCACGAGAACCGACGCTATGGCCCCCTCGGCTCCCGCATCGCCGACGGCGTGCTACGACGCCACCTCCTGGCCGCCGACGGCATCCTCTCCGTAAGCCAATGGACGAGCCGCCGCTACCGCACCTGGATGGGCCCCACATGGGACGAGCTGGCGGTCCACCATCAGGCCCACGGCATCGACGCCCGCTTCCTCGAAACCCCCCCTCGCCGCCCCGTCGCAGCGCACGGACCGCGCCGTCTTGTCACCGTCACCAACCTGAACTACCAGGAGAAAGCCGACGCACTGGCCGCCATGGCGGGCAGCCTGCACGACCTGCCGGGCGACTGGACGTGGCGCATCGTCGGCGACGGCGCCCACCGGGCAACCCTTGAGGCCGCCACTGCCGGGCTTGGCGACCGCGTCACCTTCACGGGGGCTCTTGCCCACGAGGAGGTCATCGCCGAACTGGACGCCGCCGACCTCTTCCTGTACGGAAGCCACCTGGACGCCATGCCCCGCGCCGTCCAGGAAGCCCAAGCGCGTGGCCTGCCTGCTCTCGTCTACGGTGACTCGGGTGCCACCGAACCGGTCGCCGCCACCGGGGCCGGGGCCATCGCGGTCGAACCGGACGACGTGGCGGCCATCCTGCACAACTGGCGGGACGACCCCGCAGCATTCCAATCCGTGGCAGCGCTGGCCGCCAGCATCGAGTCCTCCAGCCACTCCTGGGACGCCTTCATCGACGGCCTCGGCGACGCGTGGCAGCGGCTCGACGACCGACGCTGAGGCTCAGAAGAACGTCGGATACCACATGCGGACATCGCCGCTGTCCATCACGCGCCGCGAGCGGTCCATCAACATGTCCATTTCGAGCGTGGGATACCGGACGATGAGTTCGCGCCCCTCAAGACCGAAGTTGCGCGCGAGGGTCGCCTTCCGGCTACCGAACTCCAGTGCTTCATCATCGAGCACGTAGTACTGGTTGAGGGCCGCTGGCCCGAAATGACGCGGCGGCCATAACCACGGTGGACTGCCGGCGTTGAGCTCCTTGCCCAAAGGCAGACCCATGGTCGAGAACACCAGCGTGGAAAGACCAAGGATCTCCCCCGGGATCGTCTCCTTGGGCACCAGGATCAACGCGACCGAGAACGTCTCGTAGTCCGGTTCGCTCGGGTTGAGGTTGAACGGCTCGTTCCGCGTCCAAGGTTGCATGAAGTTCATCGCTTCGATGGAACTGACGTTGAACAGCGCGGTCAGGAGGATGCCGAACATGAAGAGCGGCTTGAGGCGCCCCGTGAACCACTTGTTGGAGGCGGCGTACGCAAGGATGACCGCCCCCGGGACCGACATGAAGCCGAGCACGCGGCCCGCCAACAACCCGGTCGTACCGGTCAAGATGAAGATCATCGAGAAGCCGATGCCAGCGGCCACGCCATACGACATCCGTTGCCGGGTCAGCGCGGCCAGCAGCAAGGAGAAGGACACCAGCCCTAGCGGCGGCAGCACCGTGAAGCGGTTGATGTTGAGGGCCAACGGCGTCACCCGTTCGTTCGAGAGCCGCAGGGCCTCCTGGGCGGCGACCCGTTCCGTGTTCACGTCGCGGATCCCGAGGAAATTGGCCAGGCTGTCACCGAACGACGCGAACGTCCCGGCCTGTCCACCCACCAACATGGAATAGAGGAATGGCCCAAGGAACACGATGAAGGCCAGTCCGACCCGTTGGAACGGCACCGATACGACGGTGGGCCACCCCCAACGCTGTAGTTGCTCTGACGGCGTACGGCGGGGCCTCAGGAGTCGCCAGCGGCCCAGGTCCTTGGTCAACAAGGGAACCAGCAGCGTGGCCATGATGCAAAGGGCGCCGACGGTGGACGAATAATGATGGGTGAAGATGAGCGCTACCAGGGTCACAAAGAGGAGCACGAGCGCCCTGGGCTGCCGCGCCCGGTCCAGTAGCAGCAGGATCGACGCCGTGAACAGGATGCCCAGGGTGATGGGTTGGTAGTAGGCTTGGGCCTGCAGCGCCGATGACCAGAACGCGTAGAAGCCCAGTGTCGCCAGGCCGTAGGCACGCCAGGTCGCTTGGGCAAAGGCAGCTGCCACGAGGCCGGTCACGACGCCAAGCGTCGCCCCGAGGACGGAGCTCATGGGGAACACCGGAACGTCCGCCCAATGGGAGGCGGTGACGAGGATGAAGTGGATGATCGGGTAGTCCTCGTAGCCGCCCAGCGTGCCGACTTCGCGAGGGTCCGGTGTATGGCCCGTGCGGAACAGGTTCTCGGCGTGGTTGGTCAGGTGGATCTCCGCGTCCTGGATGAAGGTGAGCGTGCCGCTGGTGAAGTTGGTCATCAGGCGTGCCAAGAACGCCACGAGCACCAGGGCCGCCCAGTCCTGCCAGCGTTCTTCGCGCCGTAGGGACAGGGCAATGGCGGCGGTCATGGCGAGGGCCATGGTGACGGCCAGGAGCCTGGCCTTGGCGTACGGCCCCAACAGGTCGCCGGGCCCTACCGCGAGCACCGCCAGCGCCACCAGGACGTAGCTGAGCGTCGCTAGCGCCTGCAGGGTGGCGGTGGAGAGCAATGGCGTCCGCACGCGTGCCAACGAAGGCACGAACGCCGGTTCGCTGTTAGCCTTCGCCTTCAAGGAGCCGCTCCAGCCGCTCCTCCAATCGCGCTGCCACCCGTGGCAGGTCGTGGGTCTCCTGGACGTACCGTTGGCCGGCTGCTGCGCGTCGTCGTCGCTCCTTCGGATCGTCGAGGGCCTCGAGGATCCGTTCCCCCCAGTCGGCGCCGTCCGGGCGCACCGGGTAGCCGAGGCGTCCGCCGTCGAGCAGCCGCCCGCCGTCGCCGACCTCGCTGGCCACAGCAGCGCCTCCGGCCGCCATGTACTCGAGCGCCTTGAACGCGCATTTTCCTTGCGCCCAGGGGGTGTCAGGGTACGGTAGGAGGCCCAAGTCGAAGGTGGCCGCCTGTTTGGGCGCGTCGTCGAGGGTCCACTGTACCCGTTCGACCGGCACGCCCTCGACGGGGATGGCGAGGGGCAGGCGGTAGTCGCACACGACGCGCAGCACGAGGTCGTGGTGCCTGGCTGCCTCCTGGACGCCGGCCGCCGCGTCGGCCAGGAACGGCACATTGTCCCGGTTACCGATCCAGCCGATCACCGGCACCTCGTTCTCGCGGCGTGGGTGATCGTAGGCGGCCGCATCGAGGCCCGTGGGGAACCATTCGGCGGCGTTGCCCCGCGAGCGGGCGTGTTGGGCGAGGTTGTCGTTGCCGGCCAGCACCAGGTCGGAGGCGTCCATGAGCGCATGGCTGCCGCGCGGGTGGGTCAGGTAGACCGCGTCGTCCATGTCGAAGACCATCTTGGCGCGGCTGCGGCGCCGTTCGCGGGCCACCAAGGCGCCCAGGCCGTATTGTCGGCCTCCCCGGTGGACGAACCAGACGTCCGCGTCCGCCTCCTGGCGCAGTTCACGTCGCCGCTCCCGCAGCCGCCGCAGCATCAGGCCGGGGTCCTTCTTGCTGAACTTGGGGAACGTGCAACCCGTGTACGAGGTGACGTCGTGGCCGCGCTGGCGCATCTGTTCGGCCAGGTCGAGGCAGCGGACGCGGCTGCTGGCGCGTTCCGGGCCGTCTTCCGCGAAGAACGCGATCTTCACGATGCTGCCTCCGGTGTGCGGGCCATCCAGGCGCCGACGGCGACGCGGGCCAAACGGGGCGTCCAATGGGGCCTCAATCGCGCCGCAGCGGTGAGGTGGCGGGCGCCGCGCCGGGCGTGGCGGGTCTGGATGAACAACCGTCCCATCAGGAGGTGCTGATGGGCCCGGAACCGTTTGGATGCGTCGGCGGCGTAGCGGGCCAGGAGCACTTCGCGGCTCTCGGCAGCCGCCAGGCGGTTGAAACTGATGCCTTCGCCGTAGAGATGGTACCGCACCAAGGGGCGGGGCACGCGGATGCCGTCGCCCACCTGAAGCAACCGCAGGAGCCATTCCAGGTCGATGAAGCGGCGGAGTTCCTCGTCGAGGGGTCCGGCGGCCTCGGCGGCCGTGCGGCGCACGAGGCAGCTCTGGATGCCGATGTCCTGGGTGGCGTACGCGTTGCGCTCGTCATCGATGAGCCGTCCCTTGGCGACCTCGGGGGCCGGGTAGGGCTCCGGCGTCGCCGTCGGGGCCAGGAGGCGTTCCATGTCGCTGTAGCAAAAGGCGGCGTCCGGCGCGTCGGCCAAGGCCGCCACCTGCGCCTGGAGCTTGCCGGGCAGCCACTGGTCATCGGAGTCCTGGAAAGCCAACAGGGCGCCTTTGGCCGCCTGGATGCCGGTGTTGCGGGCGGCGGCGGCGCCCCGGTTGGCGTCGTGACGGAGCAGGCGGATGCGGGCGTCGCCGATGGCCTCCAGGACGGGTGCCGGGTCTTGCGGGCTGCCGTCGTCCACCACGAGGAGCTCCAGCAGGTGGCCGCCCTCCTGGTCGAGGACGCTGCGGACCGCGCGCTCCAACGTGTCGAGGCGCCCATGCACCGGCAGGATGACGCTGACGCTGACGCCGAGATCGGGCGCGACCGGCTCCGTCACGCGCCGACGACCTCCTGGTAGAGTCGACCAAGGGCCTCGGCCCGCTTGCCGACCTCGAAGCCGGACTCCAGGTGGCTCCGCGTGGACGCCACCATCGGGGTCCATTCCCCTGGATGGGAGACCAGCCAGGCCAGGCGGTCCACCAGCGCATCCACGTCGCGTTCCGGGGCAAGGAGTCGCGAGGCATCCCCTTGCAGGACGAACGGGATGTCACAATGGGTCGTGGAGACGACAGGCATCCCGGTGGCCGCCATCTCGATGATCGCGACGGGCACGCCGCCCTCCACGTCGCCGTCCGCGGCGGTGACGCTGGGGGACAGGAACAGGTGATGGTCGTAGGCGGCGGCCATCATGGTGCCGTGGTCCTGGAAGCCGGGCAGGCGCACCTGGTCCTCCAGGCCGCTTGCGGCGAGGGCGCCCAGGATGCGACGTTTCTCCGCTTGACCGTCCTCCGAGCCGGCCGCCGCACCGATGAGGGTCGCTTCCACCTCCACGTCGTGCTCCTTGGCCAAGCGGCCCAGCGCCTCCACCGCGTAGGGGAGCCCCTTCTTCTCCCGCCAGCTGGCCGCCATCAGCACCCGCAACGGTCCATTGCCGTCATAGTGCCGGGGCCTGAAGGGGAGGGCCGCCAGGTCGACGCCCAAGGGATGGATGACCAGCTTCTCCTCCGGCGCCCCCAGCTTGCGCAGGGAGTCGATCATGACCGGCCCCTCCGCGAGCAGCCGGTCGGCGTCCCGGAACAGCCGCTGGTAGCGCCTGCCCCAGGCGGGGCTCGCGTGGGGCTGCCGGATGACGTCGTAGCCGTAGAAATTGACCACGTGGGCGGCGCCCAGGCGGCCGACGAACGGAAGGTCGTAGCAGCCACGGTCCCCGAAGTGGCTGTGGACCACGGGGAACGGGCCGTGCGCCGCCGCGACGCGCTGGCGGAGTCGGGAGCCGCGGCGTCGACGCAGGGCGGGGAACCGGGCCTCCAAGATGCGCCGAGGCCCTGTGGCACGGGACACGGCGTCGAGACGGGGCATGGGGAACGCGTCCGGGTCCTTCGACCAGTCCGCCACCACGTGGCTGGCCACGTCTGCTGGCAGGCGGCTCAGGTGGGCGTGCAACCAGTTCTGCGTCGGCGGCAGCCAGTTGTGGACCGATTGGAGGACCTGGAGCGTCATGGCGTGGCCTTCCTTCGACGCCGGGCGCCCCTTTGAAGTCTGGGCAATGCCAGTTGGAGCAGGTCCCGCGTGCCGGGGACCTTCAGGAGGCTCACCCAGCCGGCCCACCACGCGGCCCCTGCTCCCGCCAGGGCCGCCAGTTCCACGTAGACGTTCCAGGTGTGTGGCAGGACGGCGTCCACGTTCCACACCCAGATGGCCAACGTGGCCGACAGGCCGGCCGCCGGTGCGACCGCCTTGACGAAATCGGTGAACCGGAGGCCGATGAGGCCGCCGGCGATGCGCATGGCGGGGTAGGAGTTGAGCAGTTGGGCGGCAAGGATGCCCCACGCGACACCCATGGCGCCCCAGTTGACACCGATCAGGATGCCGGCGAAGGTGACCACGCGCAGCACCAACACCATGCGGAACTGGAGGTCGGGGCGGCCTTGGCTCAGGAACAGGTTGCCGAAGAGGTTGCGGAAGATGGCGATGAGGCCCACCGCGCACAGCAGGCGCAGCAGGGGTGCCATGGAGACCCATTGGTCCCCGTAGAGTACCGCGATGAACGGCTCCGCCACCATGGCCAGCCCCACCATGCAGGGGAACGCGGCCACGGCGACCGCCTTGAGGACCCGGATGTGGTTCCGGCGCAGCGCCTCCGGGCGGTCCTGGAGCTTCGAGTACACAGGGAAGAGCACGCGGCCCAGGCTGCGCCCGAAGTTCTGCACCGGGATGATCAGGATGCCGTAGGCGCGGGTGTAGAGACCCAGCGTCGTCGTGCCCAGCAGCTTGCCGATCACCAGGTTGTCCAGGTTGTGGGACCAGTAGGCGAGCACGCGGACGCCGAACACGTTGCTGCTGAAGCCCAAGAGGTCCCGGACCGCACCGGTGTCGAAGGAGAAGCGGGGACGCCAGCGGCTCAGCGGCCACATGAGCACCAGCAACGTCGCCGCCAGCGTGACGCCCCAGGACGCCAGGGCCCAGGCGCCATAGCCGAGCCAGGCAAGGGTGATGCTGAGTGCCGTCGCGGCCACGTTGGCCACGAGCTCCGCCGCCACCAGTCCCCGGAACGCCAGGTCCCGTTGCAGCAGGCTCCGGGGGACGATGGTGAACCCGGAGAGCAGGAAGGACAGGCACGTCAGGCGCGTCAGGGCGGTCAGCGACGGCTCGTCGTAGAACCAGGCCAGTGCCGGCGCGCCCACGAAGAAGATCAGTGCCAGCAAGGCGCCGATGCCCACGTTGAGCCAGAAGACGCTCGACAGGTGGCGGTCCTCCAGCTCCTTGCGTTGGATGATCGCGGCGCCGAAGCCCAGTTCGCCGAAGAGGACCGCGAAGGACTGGAAGACCAGGATCATCGCCACCAGGCCGAACTCGTGCGGTGTGAGCAACCGCGCCAGCACCACCATCATGGCCAGGTTGACGACCTGCTTGCCGATGCTGCCGGTCAGGTTCCAGCGGAGGCTCTGTTGCGCCTTGGCACGCAGTTTCATCGGTAGCCCAGCCGGTCCATGCGCTCGCCGCAGATGTCGTGGATGGTGGCCAGGTTGGTGGCGCCGTAGAAGGCGGCAAGGTCCACTTTGGCGTCGCCGGGGCGTTGGTACTGCACGTCCACCTTGCGCCGGATGTTCTGCCGGTGGGGAAGCCCCAGCTCATCCGCCAAGCGCCAGATGGTGCCGGCCTTGTCCCGTTGGAACTCCTCGTAGCGCACCAAGGTCAGGCGCTCCGTGCGCTCCAGGTAGATGTCCATGATGGCGTTCCACCGGTGGGCCAGGTTGGCGATGTAGTCGTCGCCGGGGATGCCGAGCCAGCGGCTGTCCACGATGCGTTGCCACGCGGGCGTCACGGCGCCCAGGTCCGGCCAGCCTTCCAGGTCGCCGGGGACGTTGGCCTGGTTGAGGATGCTGCGGATGTTCTGGCGGGGGTCACGGATGACGAACGCCGCCCGCTCCAGCCGGAACGTGGTGGCCAATCGGTCGTAGAAGAGCGTCAGCGCCGGCTCCTTGACCAGACCGACGGAGAACTGGTGACGGTGGCGGCGCAGGAAGTCCTTGAGGGGCAGCTCCTCCTTGACGAACGCTTCGTGCTCTTCGACGCTGCTGCCCTTGAGGTCCAGCGTGGCGGCCAGCCGTGCATGCTCTGCCAGGAGGGCCGCGATGACGGTGGTGCCGCTGCGCTGGTTGCCGAAGACGAACACCGCGTCCTTGTTGAGGCCGGCGGCCCGGCGGAGCGTGCGGAGGCCTCGGCGGGCCAGGCGGGCGGGCAGGCTGCGCGTCAAGGCCGCCGTCACTCCGGCTTGTCGGATTTGGAGGCTTTGGCCTTCGGCTTGGAGACGAAGCGCTCACGGATGCGTTGGCCGTAACCGTGGGGTCCGGCCGCGATGAGGCTGTTCTCCGGGAAGCTCTGGTTGACCACCGTGTTGAGCATGATGCCGCTGTCAGGGCCCACGTGGACGCCGGGCAGGACGATCGCCTGAGCGGCCACGACCACGTTGCGTTCCAGGCGCACCGGCCCTTCGATCATGAACTGGTACTCGTGGGGGCCGCGGGGGCTGCTGATGTAGTCGCGGTTGCCGGGGTCGAACTCGCTCCAGCCGTGGTTGGTGAAGCTGAAGACACGCACGCCGCCAGCGAACGCGACGAGGTCGTCGAAGCGCACACCGCCGGCGGCGATGACCAGCGAGAACGGGCCCAGGTGGACCTGCTTGCCCACGTGGAGCTCGCCCGGTTTGTCTTCGTAGCCCGGGTTGGGAAGGTTGACGCGGGGGCGGTCGCTCTTGTCGGGGCCGGCCAGCAGCATGACGCCGCGATCCACCCAGCAGCCGTCGTAGAGGTGGACGTACTCTGGGTTGGTGATGTAGACGCCGGGGTCGATGCGGACGTTCTTGCCCATGTGGCCCAGGCGCTTGCCCCAGTAGCGGCGGCGCATCTGCAGGCCGGTGGGGCCGGGCATGTGGGTGACCAGGAGTTCCCAGAGGGCGCCGAGGCGGCCCTGTCGCTTGTTGTTCTTGCTCATGGTCGCACCAGTCCAGGGAGGTTGATACAGCCGGCCACGGCCACGTCGGCGTTGGGGCAGTCGGCCACGCGGCGCCCGGACGGGTGCAGGTGGCTCTTGAACCAGTGGCCAGGTCGGATGCCGAGCCGCTTGACGGCCCAGGACGTATGGCGCTTTCGTTCAGGCGGGACGAGCGCCGGGTAGCGAAGGAACGCGGGTCGGCTGCCGCCCGCGAGGGTGGGGTGTCGGACGTCGAAGCCCTCCGCTTCGGTGGTTTCGTCCAGTTCGGCGCGCCATCGCTGGGCGGTCTCGCGGCGTTCCTCGTTGTAGCCATCCAGTTTGGCGAGCTGGTTGAGGCCCAGGCCAGCAAGGGGTGCCGGCATCCGCATGCCTGCGAAGGCAGGCGCGCCGCCTTGGGATTCCCGGGAAAGGGTGCTTTCGATGCGTGTGGCGCCGTAGCGACGTTCGGCCTGGTGGCGCGTCAGGTGGCGTCGGGGGTGGCGGAACTTGAGGTGGCTCCAGTGGACGCTGTCCAGGAGACGGGAGGTTTCAGCGGTGCTGGGTAGCGGCGCGGCCTGCTTCCAGGCGGCCAGCCGTTCGCCCAGCTCGGCATCGGCTGTGTACGCCATGCCGCCTTGTTGGGTGTTGAACGCTTTGTTGCGTTCGCTGCTGGAGAACCCGAGGTCGCCGAGGGTGCCGAGCCGCTGGCCGTCCAGGGTGGCGCCGGTGGCGTGGGCGCAGTCCTCGATGACCGGGAGCTCGTGGTCGGCCGCCAGTTCGAGGAGTTCGCGGGTGTCGCGGCCGGGCAGCCCGTAGGTGTGTTGGAGCATGATGGCGCCCGTCGTGGGGCCGATGCGGGCCCGCACGCTGTCGGCGTCGAGGCCGTAGGCGTCCAGTTCGATGTCCGCGTAGACCGGCCGGAGCCCGGCGGCTTCGATGGCGTTGGGGACGACGATGCAGGTGTAGCCGGGCAGGATCACGTCGCTGCCGGCGGGCAGGTCGAGGGCTTCGAGGCAGGCGGCGAGCGCCACGCGGCCACCCATGGTCGCCACCGCAGTGCCGCTCGGGATGCCCATGAACGTCCGGAAGCGGCGCTCGTAGGTCTCCACCGTGTCCTCGTCGTGCCAGTCGTCTGGCCGACGCTGCCATTCCGTGGCGAGGTCCACGTCATCCTGGTCAAGCGTGGTGCAGGAGAGGGGTGGCGGTACGGCCGGGAGGCCCTGGCGGCGACGCACGGCGGCCTGCACGAGGCTCCGACCCATCTGGCTCCATTCGCCCACGGCTCCCGCCACGACGCGACACGGCCCGTCGGCGGTAAGGCTTCACCGCTTCCGTTGCGGCTTGGCGGCCCAGGGCAGATCGCGCCGCAGAAGGGCAGCCAGCTGCGCGTCCGGCTCCGCGTAGTGGGCCCGCAAGGCCTCCAAGGTCTCGGGGCTGGGAGCGTCCTTGTGGGGTGGGAACAAGGTGTCGAGGCGGCGACTGATGCCGGAGCGTCGAAGGCGTGGCACCCAGCGGTCCAAGTAGAGCCGCGGGAGGCTCCGTTGGTTGGCGTGACCCCGTTCGTGGAGCCCCTCGAAGGCGAAGGTCTCGTCGACGCCCAGGTGGCGGCAGCAGCGGGCGAGCCCGGCGGCAGGGTCCGCGACCACGTCCTCCTCGAACAGGAGCACCAGGATCCGGTCCTTTCCGTAGAGGTCGATGTACGGGGCGAGGAAGCGGGCGTACTCGCCGCCGGTCACCACCGCGTGGCGCTCGGCCAGCTCCAGCCGACGGCCGGCCAGGAGGTCGTCCAGCTTGATGCGGGGGGAGACGCGGCCGCTCTTGGCCAGGTGTTTGGCGGCGCTCACCGCGCGTTTGACCGGGTCGCGAAGCACGACGATCAGCTTGGCGTCGGGGAGGGCGTCATGGAGGTGGCGGTGGACGTCCGGCGCATGGCCTTCGGCGCCGCCGTGCCAGTCCGCCAGGAGGTAGTCCGGGGTCTTCTCACCCACGAGCGCGTCCGGGGGAGCGGCGTCGAACTGCTGGGCGTACCAGTCGAGGCCGCGCGCGTAGCGGTCCTCTTTGTCGAAGAAGTGGAGCTCGTCCGGGTGGACCCAGAGGTCCGGGTGCTGGCCCAGTCGAGAGCCCAGCCAACTGCTGCCGGCCTTCTGGGCGCCCAGGAGCAGGAAGTCGGGGAGACGACGACCGGCGGCGTCATGCATCGGGGACACCGGCCAGTTCGCAGGCGCGTTCGTAGACGGCCAGGTCCGGGGCGCAGAGGGCCCGGATGCGTTCCGTGGTCGCCTCGTCGGGCGCCTGGCGCCCCGCTGCGGTCGGGTTGCGGTTCAACGTGCCCACTTCGAGACGGACCCCGAAGCGCTCCTGGAAGCCGGCGACGAACCGGTCCTGGTGTTCCAGGATGCCGACCAGGTCGAACCGCTCCAGGTTCGCCTTCGCCTGCGCCACCGCGGATTGGCTGCGATAGTCGCCTTCGGCGCGGGGTCCGCCGATGAACTTCACCAGCTCGGCTCCTTGGGCCGCGCCGTCCTCGGAGTCCAAGAGGGCCGCCACGTCATCGTCGATGGCCGCGTGGCCGTCGCGGGCGAAGTGGACGAGGCTCCACCAGCGCGCCACCGGGTCCCTTGCCATCGTGAGCCACTTGAAGCGAGGATGCGCGGCCTCCTGAAGGTCGGCGCTGAACGGGACGTGGCCCGCCACCATGCGGGTGAAACCCAGGTTCAGGTGGTACGTCGCCCACCGTTGGCGCTCGCGCAGGATCTCCAGATCGCCCATCGGGCTGCGGGGGTCCGCTTCGGGGTCCACCGTGCGCGCCGCGGCCACGCTGGCGGCCACGTTGAGGTAGTAGCAGTTGGCGTTGAAGCCGGTGCGGATCGGAGGGTAGTGCCGACGGATGGCGCTCACCAGGCTCGTGCCGCCGCACTTGGGGACGTGGATGAACGCCAGGTCGTCCTTCAGCTTGGGCCGTCCCAGGTAGTAGCCCAGGTCCCGCCACAGTCGGCGGTCGCGTCCTTTGTAGCCGACGCTGGTCGGCTTGGCCATCAGGCGAGCACCCGGCGGACGGCTGTGATGACGTCGTCCACGTCGCGGTCGGTGAGCTTGGGGGAGAGGGGCAGGCTGACCGTCTCGCGGCCGATGCGGGTGGCGACGGGCGTCGCTTCGGGGCGCCAGCCGAGCGCCTCCTGGTAGTAGGGATGCTCCGGCAGGGCCAGGTAATGGACGCCGACGCCGATGCCCTGGGCCGTCAGGCGGCCCATGAAGGTGTCCCGGTCGAGGCCGCCCGTGCGCTCGGCATCGACGCGGAGGGTGTAGAGGTGCAGCGCGTGACGGGCGTGGGGTTCGAAGGGGGCCGGCAGCCCGACGGGGAGGTCGGCGAACGCCTCGTTGTAGCGCTCCCAGATGGCGAGGCGGCGGTTCCAGTTCTCCTCGATGCGCGCCAGTTGATGGAGGCCGACGGCGGCGGCCAGGTCGGTCAGGTTGTACTTGAAGCCGGCCGCCACCACGCCGTAGTGCTTGTAGCCGTCGCCGCCGAAGCGCTTCCACGCATCCCGGGTCATGCCGTGCAGGCTAAGGGTCTTGACCCGTTCATGATCCGCCTCGTCGCGGCTGGCCAGGAGGCCCCCTTCGCCCATGACGACGTTCTTGGTGGCGTAGAAACTGAAGCAGCCGAAGCGGCCGAAGGTGCCGGCGTGCTGGCCACGCCACGTGGTCTCGATGGCGTGCGCCGCGTCCTCAACGACGTCCAGCTTGTGGTCCGCGGCGAGCTCCATGAGACCGTCCATGTCACAGGAGCGGCCGGCGAAATGGACCGGCAACAGCGCCTTGGTCTTGGGGCCGATCGCCTCCGCCACCGCCTCCGGATCGATGTTCATGGTGGCGTCGTCCACGTCCGCCAACACCGGCTTGGCGCCCGTGTGTAGGATGGCGTTCGCGGTGGCGCAAAACGTCATGGGCGTGGTCACGACCTCGTCGCCGGGGCCGACGCCGGAGGCCACCAGGGCCAGGTGAAGGGCTGCTGTGCAACTGTTGACGCCGGCGGCGTGACCAACACCCGTGTAGGCGGCGAACGCCTCTTCGAACCGGGCCACGCGAGGGCCGGTGCCGAGCCAGGCGCTACGCAAGGTGGCCACCACTTCGTCCACCTCATCGTCGAGGATCTGGGGCTGACCGAAGACCAGGAAGTCGTCCTTGGGGCGCACGGGGGCGTCGTCCACGCTGGAGCGACGCGGGTGGCGCCTTTCAGGACTTCGACACGAAAGAGGCCAGATGACCGGCCCGAACAGGAGGGGATCCGTGGCGACACCGAGCGATTCCCTGCGATGTCGTCATCGTTGCTTGCCGACGTTCCCGACCCATCCATAAAATTGATATTAGCACGATTCTATTGGCTCGCGGGTGTTGCAATGAAACAGACCCCAACCATTCTGGTGTGCGTGGCGGCCCTCGTGATCGCCTCGACCACCCAAGCCAACCCGACGAACGACCTCACCGTTGAGGAGACCTGGCCGGCCGCACTGCCGCAGCTTGACATTGAGACAGGCTGCGGGGGTGGAGCCGGCGCGGGTACCGCGCAATGCACGATCACCTGCGACGATGGGGACTACCTCCACGTCGCAATGGTCGGCGTGGGAAGTGTCTCAGTCAGCTGTGGCGGGCAAGCGGCCAGTTGCAGCTCAACGACCTCGTGTTCGAGCCGTTCGCCGTCCCGTGTAAGCCTGGGCCACCATGCGTGGGACACAGGTGTATGCCTGGTTTCCGGTGTCTACGTTGAATACCGCTGCGACTCCGGCTGACCTTGGCCAAACCGTGCTTTGCCTCCTCCTTCCCGATCAGACCTTCGCTTGGGCCAGGTGCCCCTTCTCCACCAAGTAGGCGTCCACGGCGTCACGCCACGGTCGCAGCCCCTTGCCCCGCAGGTCACGGAGCCGGTCGGTGGCCAGGGCGCTGTTGGCGGGGCGCGCTGCGGGGCTCGGCCAGGTGGACGCGGGGACCTTCTCGATCACCACGTCGGGGTAAACGCGGTGGACGGCATGGCTGGCCAGGGCGTGCCAGGTGCAACTCTCCGGGTTGGTGACGTGGACCGTGCCCGTGGCGTCGCTGGTCGCCAGGTCGAGGAGGGCTTCGGCGGCGTCCATCGTGTAGGTGGGGGTCATCCACTGGTCGGCGACCACCTTCAAGGGGCCTCCGCCGGCCGCGAACTTGAGCATCGTCTCGATGAAGTTGCCACCCTTGCCACGGGCGCCTTCCACGCCGAAGAGGCTGCTGACACGGCAGACGAGGCTGTCCGCGCAGGCGAGTCGGGTGGCGTGTTCACCGGCGAGCTTGGCGGCGCCGTAGGTGTTGACCGGGCCCGGCAGGTCGTCTTCCGTGTACGCCGTGGCAGGGCCGGTGGGGCCGTCGGCGGGGGTGCGGGCGCCGTCAAAGACGTAGTCGGTGCTGACGTACAGCACGCGCATGCCTGCCTCGGCAGCGGCGCGGGCGACGTTCAGGGCGCCGAGGGCGTTGACCTGGAACGCTGCGGCCGGGTCCTCTTCGCACCGGTCCACCTGGTGGAACGCTGCGGCATTGATGACCACGTCCGCCCCGGCCGACGCGAAGGCCGCAGCGACGCTGGCCGCGTCCGTCACTTCGATCTCTTCGTGGCCCAGGGCCACCAGGTCCAAGCCGCGCGTGGCGGCGACCTTCTGGATGTCCGTTCCGAGTTGCCCCGTGGCGCCAAGGAGTGCGATCTTCGTCATGGGGCGGCCGCAGGGGTGCGCCCCGATAATGGTGCCGCGTCTTCGGTCGGGCTGCTACAGGGCGTCGAGGGCGGTGGTGAGACGGCTGCGTGCATCGGCGGCGACCTTGGCCACCGTGGGGTCGTCCACAAGCGCCAGGGCAGCGCCGGGGTCCATGGCGTCCACGATCACCTGGCCGTCCTTCGCCTCACGCACGATGACGTTGCAAGGCAGCAGGACGCCCAGCTCGGGCACGGCGCCGACCGCCTCCCACGCGAGCGCCGGATTGCAGGCAGCCAGGATGACGTACCGGTCGCTCTTGCGGTGCAGCTTCTCCCTGAACTTGGCCTGCAGGTCGATGGTGGTCAGGATGCCGAAGCCCTGCTCGGCCAGGTTGGCCGTGATGCGTTCGACCACGTCCTCGAAGACGCCCGCGGCGGTCCGCTGGAGGCTGATGCCCATGGCGGGCCGGCCGGCGGGGGTCGCTTAAGGCTGGGTGCGTGGGCCGGAAGCGGCCTGGACCAGGCTAGAGGATGCCTCCGCCCATGGCGACGGCCTTGATGCGCTGGTTCCATTCCTCCAGTTCCAGTGCTTCGTGGCTTTGCGGGCCATCTCGCCTCACGAGTTGACCAGGCTCCATGGTCGGGGTTCGGGCTGCGTATAGGTTGTCCTGATCATCCCGTACGGCAGGTCCCGCCATGTGGGCCCAACGTGACGCAGGGTCCAGGGTTCCCTCCGCCTCCGCCGCCTTCGCCCGGCAGGGGGTCCGGCATGCAAATAATGTCCATATCCAGTGATGATATACAATAATCTTGCTGGTGGTCTGAATGAATGAAGCATCCACGGTACAGCGTCAAGGAATCGGCGCTCACTTGTGTGCACCCTGTGGATTCCTCATTGCCCCATTGGGAATGAAACGTATCGTATTGACACGCGGCGACCATCCCAGCCGTAAGGCAGGTTCCTTGCCATTCTTCACGGGACTCAAGCCCCTCTCGGTATCCCTGATAACTTTCGATGCAAGCATACAGAGCCGGGACGAAACCAGCACAATCCCTATGCAATTCGTCTGCGTAGTCATCTCCCCAGGGGTCGTTGTAGGAGCTATCATAATGAGATGATTGAAGGCAGAATAAATCTACAACATCGCTCGGGTCGCCGGGGTTCTGGAGCACCAACAGGCCGACGCATGTCGAGGATTCTTCCTGGGTGTAGCTATAGTAAGAACCTTGGTCCGAAAAATTGTTCTCCCGCTCGGTCAAGCAGACGAACAGGTATCCCCTGCCACCCGAGGAATTGCCCAAGCCGTAGCAGACCTGGTTGGTTGTCGGTGATAGGCCCAAAGGAAGCTGATAGCAGACCTCATGCCCGGGCTCGCTACAAGGGCCGACCGAAAAGTCATCGACGAGCTCTTCGAGTTCTTCAATCCACGGTCCACTTTGGCGTAGGACTTGACGTGCCTGGCCGTCGTCTTGACAGATACCGCCGAGCGGCAACCCTTCCCAAGGAAGGATGTGGGCGCAGATCTCGACGCTTTCGGCGCCGGGTTGGCTCTGCTGATGGACACAGATCGCGAAGAGTGGACTTACGTCGAGACCAGTTGTGTTGGCCCAGGGGCCGATGATACAATCCGTCTGGTGGAAGCCGTAGGTGGAGTAACACTGTTGGGCCACGACCACGGATTCCTCGGGGTTCAGTTCCACCTCGAACGGGGGGTCACACCACGACGCATCGGCGCTGGTGTTCGCCGAGACCACCAGTAAGAGAAGCGAGACGACGAGCATCGGAACCACGAACACGATCGAAGGCCAACGTCCGGGGCGTGAGCGAACCAGCAAGGGCAACCTCATGCCGAGCGAGTATGCGGTGAGCTAATTGATGGGCTCTAGCCGTTTTTCCTGCTTATGCAGCCGGCGGCCAGCTGTCGCAGGTCAAAGGATGCCGCCGTCCATGGCGACGGCCTTGATGCGCTGGTTCCATTCCTCCAGCGCTTCGTACCACTGGACCGTCTTGGTCTCGGGGCTGTCGGTGGTCTCGCCGGCTGCCAGGGCGTCGAAGATCTCCTTGGCACCCATCTCCGGCGTCACTTCCGCCTTCCAGGGGAGGGTCTTCTTGATCTTCTCGAAGCCGACCTGGTAGCTGCGGTGGTCCGGGTCGCCGTACCAGTCCTCCACGAACTCGATGCCGACCGCCTCGCTGACGCGCTTGGCCAGGGGGCCGATCTGGAGGTTGAGGGTCTCGTCGCCGACGTTGAACACTTCGCCGTTCACCTTGGCGGGGTCGGCCTCCATGACGGCGATGAAGGCGCGGCTGGTGTCGCGGACGTGCACCATGGGGCGCCACTGGGTGCCGGGGCGCATCACCTTGACGTTGCCCCACTTGTGGAGGGCGAGCGTCATGCCGTTGATGGCGAGGTCGAAGCGCATGCGGGGGCTGAGGCCGAAGACGGTCGCCTGCCGCAGGGCGGTGGCGGTGAAGTCGTCGTCTGCCAGGGGCAGGTTCGACTCCTCGGCGAGGCCGTTGGCCTTGGCGTAGGTGGTCAGCGGGTTGACGGGGCTGGTCTCGTCGACGATGTCGTCCTGGAAGCCGTAGAGGCTGCAGGAGCTGGCCAGGACGTAGCGACCCACACCTGCCTCCTTGGCGAGGCGGGCGCAGCGGGCGCGGCCCTGGTGGTTGATGTCGAGGGTCTTGCCGGGCACCAGTTCGCCGGCGGGGTCGTTGGAGAGGGCGGCCAGGTCGAAGACGGCGTCGACGCCGTCGAAGACCTTGGGGTCGAACGAGCGGACGTCCGCCTTCACCTGGTGGAGGTCCGGGTTGTCGCTGTAGCGGGCGAGCGTGTCGCCGAAGAAGAACCGGTCAAGGACGGTGACCTCGTAGTCCCGCTCCAGGAGCAGGCCGGTCATGACGGAGCCGATGTAGCCGGCGCCGCCCGTGATGAGGACGTGTCCCTTGCTCATGCGGCGGCCTCCTGGGTGGGGGCGGCGTAGACGAAGTTGACGTCGCTGTCGGCCAGCTTGGGCGCGGTGGCGTCCTTCTCGGAGAGGACGGGCTCCGTGATGCCCCAGTCGACGCCGATCTCGGCGTCGTCCCAGGCGATGGAGCGGTCATGCTCCGGGCTGTATTCGGCGCTGGTCTTGTAGACGACCTCTGCCTCGTCGGTGAGGGTCACGAAGCCGTGGCCGAAGCCCGGGGGGACCCAGAGCTGGTGCTTGTCCTCGTCGTCGAGGCGCACGGCGGCCCACTTCAGGTACGTGGGGCTCCCCTTGCGCAGGTCGACGGCCACGTCGAGGATGGCGCCGCGGCTCACGCGCACGAGCTTTCCCTGGGCGGCGGGGTCGTTCTGGAAATGGATGCCACGCAGCACGCCTTCGCCTTGGCTGAGGCTGTGGTTGTCCTGGGGGAAGTCCAGGTCGATGCCGGCGGCGGCGAAGTCGCTCGCCTTGAACGTCTCCATGAACCAGCCGCGGTTGTCCCCGAAGACACGGGGCTTGACCAGGATGGCATCAGGGAGGTCAGGAAGGGGTTCGAAGGTGAACGGCATGGAGGCTCCGGCCCAGCGGGCGGCGGCGCCCACTTGGACACTTGATAAAACGGGTTCGGCACATGGAATGCCCGCGCAGCGCTACAAGAATCGCCGGATCAGGTGGTAGTACGCCCTGAAGAGCCACTTGCCCAGCCCTTCGAGGCGCGTGTGCGTGGGGGCATCGACGCCGAGGTCGGGGCCCAGGAACGTGAAGAGCCAGGCGTCGCTGTGGCCGGAGATCTCCCGCAGCCGCTCGGCGTCGGCCATGGAGTCGGCATCCGGCTTCCAGAACCCCTTGTAGGCGCGCAGTTTCTCCTTGAGCCAGCCGCCGCGCGCCGCGACGAGCAGAAGCCCCGCTTCACTGGCCACAAGGATGGGCGCCATGAGCCACAGGGCCCGCTTGCGGTAGAACTTGCGCAGCAGCATCAGCCGGTTGCGTTCCAGGAAGTGCATCTTCCAGGGGGCGTGCTCGCCGTGGTAGTCGTGGTGGACCACCGCCAGGGGGGCGCAGAGAGGCCGGTGGCCGAGCATGCGGACGCGGAGGCTCAGGTCCAGGTCGTCCTGGTACATCCAGAGCGCCTCGTCGAGGCCGCCCAGCTCTTCGTAGAGGTCGCGGCGCATGAGGAACGCGGCGCCGCTGACGTACTGCACCTCGAAGGGGCGCTTGCGGTCGTCGTCGGGCAGGCCGCCGCTCACCCGACTGGGGAACATGAGGTAGTTGGCGTGGTTGCCGATGGAGTTGATGATGCGTCGGCCGGCTGGTTGGTGGTCGAGGAGCACCTTGGCCATGATGAGGCCGGCCTCAGGGTGGGCCGCCTGGGTCGCCAGCAGCTGTTCGATGCAGTCCGGCTCGAGCACTGTGTCCTGGTTGAGGAGCATGATGAACGGCGTCCGGGCCTGGGCCGCGGCCAGGTTGTTGCCCTTGCAGAAGCCGTGGTTCTCCTGTTCGCGCAGGATCGTCGCCTCAGGCCAGAGCCGTTCCACGGTGTCCGCCGTGCCGTCCTCGGAGCCGTTGTCCACCACGACGAGGCGCACGGGCACCGTCTGGGCGCGCAGGGAGCCCAGGCAGCGCTCCATGTAGTCGGCGCCGTTGTAGGTGACCATCAGGACGGTCACTTGGGGTCCAGCGGGTCCAGCATCGGGCGCTCCGGTCACAAGCCTCTCCAGGCGCGCCGCTGCAAGGGGCCGCCGCGCTTCGACTTTCGTCGCATGGTTAGATGTTTTCGTAACGCTGCACCGGCCTGCGCAGCCATTGCCCTGCCCAGCGCGGCGGCCGTCTGGAACGCCAAGCTTCTTGCCAGGGGCCCCCTGGAGCGCTTGGCATGAGCGACGCGGCGCGGCCCAACTTCTTCCTCATCGGCGCCCCCAAGAGCGGCACGTCCGCCATGTGCGCCTACCTGCGCCAGCACCCGGAGGTGTTCCTGCCGCGGCTCAAGGAGCCGTACTGGTTCAGCAGCGACCTCCTCAACCCGCCCCGTGTCCACTCCGAGAAGGAGTACCTGGGCCTGTTCGCGCCCGGCGCCGGCCGCCCCCGCATCGGCGAAGGCTCCGTCGGGTACCTTTATTCCGAGGCGGCCACCCGCAACGTCCACGCCTTCGACCCGGAGGCCAAGCTGATCGTCATGCTGCGCGACCCGGTCAGCATGGTCCCCAGCTACCACAGCCAGCTCCTGTACGAATGCTGGGAGCCCCTCGTCGACCTGGAGGAGGCCCTCGACGCGGAGGACGACCGCCGTCAAGGCAAGCGGCTCCCCAAGGGCATCGACTTCCGCACGCTCGCCTACTCGGAGGTGGCCGACTACGCGCCCCACATCGAGCGCTGGCAGGAGACGTTCGGCAAGGACGCACTCCTGGTGCTGCTCATGGACGACCTGAAGGCGGACGCCGCGGGGACCTACCGGCGCGTGCTGGAGCACCTGGGCGTCGATCCGGGACATGAGCCGGACCTGAAGGTGGTCAACCCAGCCAAGGACGTGCGCTACCGCCGCCTGCACCGCTTCGTCACCCGTCCCCCCTACTGGCTTCACTGGGGTCGCCAGACGCTCCCCATCACGACCCGCCGTGGCCGCGTGCTGCAACGGGTGAAGCGCTGGAACGCCCGCCCCGCCCAGAAGAAGCCCATGCCGGACCACCTACGGGCCCGCCTCGCCGAGATCTACGGCCCCAAGGTCCGCGACCTGGAACGCGTCATCGGCCGAGACCTGTCCCATTGGGCGCAGGCGGACCGCTGAGCGTGGCGCATCGACCCACCGCCCTGGAACACTTTTAAACCGACCCAGGTAGCGGCGGCCCGACCATGGCCACGGCGACCGAGCTTGAGCAGGACTGGGAAGCGGTGCTGCTGCCGATCGCGCGCAAGGCCGGCGACGCGATCCTCGAGGTCTACGACCGCGGCGAGGTGGTCGTGGAGGCCAAGGCGGACGACAGTCCCCTCACCCAGGCCGACCTGGCGAGCCACCGCGTCATCCGCGACGCCCTGCGCGCCGCCACCCCGGACATCCCCGTCCTTTCGGAGGAGTCCCGGGCGATCCCGACGGCCGAGCGCCGCTCCTGGGAGACCCTGTGGATCGTCGATCCGCTCGATGGTACGAAGGAGTTCATCAAGCGCAACGGCGAGTTCACCGTCAACATCGCGCTCGTGACCGCCGGCCGCACCGTCGCCGGCATCGTCCACGTCCCCGTCACCGGCACCACCTACTTCGGCCAGGCCGGACGCGGCGCCTTCAAGATCACGGCCGACGGCGAGCGGGCCCCGATCACGACCCGCCGCCCTGAGGCTGGCGAACCCGTGAAGGTGGTCGCCAGCCGCAGCCACATGAGCCCCGAGACCGAAGCGTTCGTGGCCCGCCTGGGCCCCAGCGAACTCGTCTCCAGCGGCTCCAGCCTCAAGTTCTGCCTCGTCGCCGAAGGCACCGCGCACCTGTACCCCCGCCTCGCACCCACCATGGAGTGGGACACGGCCGCCGCCCAGGCGGTCCTCGAGGCCGCGGGAGGCGCCGTGCTACGCTACGAAGACCGCATGCCCCTCGACTACAACCGCGAGGAGCTCCTCAACCCCTTCTTCATCGCCACCGCCGACGCCGCGTGGCACCCCGAGAACCCGGAGAACCCATGACCGAACTGATCGCGCCGCACGGCGGAGAGCTCAAGGAACTGACCGCCAGCCCCGAACGCCGGGAAGAACTCAAGGCCGCCCTCGTCGGCATGCCCTCCTGGGACCTGACGCCCCGTCAGATGTGCGACCTGGAACTGCTGCTCAACGGCGGCTTCAGCCCCCTGGACGGCTTCATGGGCAAGGCCGACTACGACGCCGTGTGCGCCGACATGCGCCTGGCGGACGGCACCCTGTGGCCCATGCCGATCACCCTCGACGTGCCCGCTGCCTTCGCCGCCGATCTCGAAGCCGGCACCCAGGTGGCCCTGCGCGACCCTGAAGGCGTCGCCCTGGCTGTCCTGACCGTCAGCGACAACTGGAGCCCCGACAAGGAGGCCGAAGCGACGCAGGTGTTCGGTTCCACGGACAAGAAGCACCCCGCCGTCGCCTACCTGTTCGACACCGCCGGTGACGTCTACCTCGGCGGCCAGCTGGAAGGTCTCGAGCTCCCCACGCACCACTCGTTCAAGGCCCAGCGCCACACCCCCCGCGAACTCCGTGACGAGTTCGAGAAGCGCGGCTGGAACCGCGTCGTCGCCTTCCAGACCCGCAACCCCCTGCACCGCGCCCACTTCGAGCTGACCGTGCGCGCCGCCCGCCAGGTGGAAGGCAACTTCCTCCTGCACCCCGTCGTCGGCATGACCAAGCCCGGCGACGTGGACCACTACACCCGCGTGCGCTGCTACCAGGCGCTCATGCAGCACTACCCCCAGCAGACCAGCGCGCTAAGCCTCCTGCCCCTGGCCATGCGCATGGCGGGCCCCCGTGAAGCGGTCTGGCACGCCATCATCCGCAAGAACCACGGCTGCACCCACTTCATCGTCGGCCGCGACCACGCCGGCCCCGGCAACGACTCGGAGGGCAACCCGTTCTACGGCCCCTACGACGCCCAGGAACTCATGACCACCCACCAGGAGGAACTCGGCATCGAGATGGTGCCCTTCCAGCTCATGGTGTACGTGGAAGACCGCGCCGAGTACCAGCCCATCGACGAAGTGACCGAGGGCACCAAGACGCTCAACATCAGCGGCACGGAACTCCGCCGCCGCCTGCGCGAAGGCCTCGAGATCCCGGAATGGTTCAGCTTCCCCGAAGTGGTCGCCGAACTGCGCCGCACCTACCCTCCCCGCAACAAGCAGGGTTTCACGGTCTTCTTCACCGGCCTGTCCGGCAGCGGCAAGAGCACCATCGCCAACGCCCTCCTGTCCAAGCTCATGGAAGACGGCAGCCGCCCCGTCACCCTCCTCGACGGCGACATCGTGCGCAAGAACCTCTCCAGTGAACTCGGCTTCTCCAAGGAGCACCGCGACCTCAACATCCGCCGCATCGGCTACGTCGCCAGCGAGATCACCAAGAACGGTGGCGTCGCCCTCTGCGCCCCCATCGCGCCCTACGACAGCACCCGCAAGGCGGTCCGCGCTGACATCGAGGCCGGCGGCGGCTTCGTGCTCGTCCACGTCGCCACGCCGCTGGAGGAGTGCGAGAAGCGCGACCGCAAGGGGCTCTACGCCAAGGCGCGCCAAGGCATCATCAAGGAGTTCACCGGCATCAGCGACCCCTACGAGGAGCCCGCCGACGCCGACCTCGTGATCGACACCCTCGGCATCACGCCCGAGCAGGCGGCCCACCAGGTGCTCCTGCACCTCGAGCACGAAGGCTACATCGCCTGAGCGCGGCCCGGTCCCCTGCGCGTCCTCGACGCGCATCCTCCTCATCCTTTCCCCATCATTTCTTCCCTTGTTTTGACGAACACATCGAGAGCCGAGCGGAGCCAAGGCTCCTGGTCGCGTGGTCTCCTAAAAACAGAGAGGAGAAGGAGAGGAAAAGGGAGGCCGGGGCGAAAGCCCCGTGTTCCAAGCTGGACCGATTACGCCAGGTTCACGGCGGTGGCGGAGCCACCGGTGGCCGCGTGGACACTGTCCAAGGGGGTGCCGAAGGCGGCGCGCGTCTCGTGCACGGCGACACTGGCGCCCGTCGCGGCATCGGCAGCGGTGCCGGCAGCCGTGGTGCGGTGGGTCATGGAGGGCGTGCCGAGGTCCACGTCGTAGAAGTTGACCTCGCCGGAGTCCGGTGTGCCAGCACCGTCGTAGCCGGGGCTGCCCACGCCGGCACGCGTCGAACTGAGGCTCACGGCCAGGCCGTAGAGATCGGCGTCGGTGCTGGTCGGGGAGGTGCGCTTGAGCATCTGGGTCGCCGTGCCAGGGCCGGCGGTCTCCTGGGCCAGGTAGACCGCGCCGGTGCGGAATCCGGCGGTGGCGTCGCCAGGCGCGCCAATCAGGAAGGACGTGCCTGCGACGCTCACGTCGTAGCCGAAGAACTGGCCGCGGGCGGGGTCGCTGGGCGTGAACTTGGCCGGGGCACCCCAGACGCCGCCCACGCGGTTGCTGATGTAGGTGGCGCCGGCCTTGCCGCCGACACCTTCGCGCTGGTAGGGTGCACCGATGATGATCACATCGCCGTCGATGTCGGCGCTGTGGCCGAAGCGGCCGCCCTTGATGACGTCGCCCGTCAGCTTGGCGGTCTGCGTCCACACGCCACCGATGAACTCGAAGACGTAGGCGGCACCTTGGCGGGCGACGCTGTCACCGTGTTTGCGGGAGGCGCCCACGACGACGGTGTCGCCATCGGCGGCCAGGCTGGTGCCGAAGAAGTCGCCGGCCTCGGCATCGGAGGGAGTGAGCTTGGCGGTCTGGACCCAGACGCCGCCGACCAGTTCGAAGACGTAGGCGGCACCGGAGTCGATCATGCCGTCCGCGTTCTCGCGGGGCGCGCTGGCGTAGATGCGGCCGCTGTTGACGGCGACCTTGTAGCCGAACAGGTCGGCGCCAGAGGTGTCGTCGGCGAAGACGACCGGGAACGGCACCCATGTGCCGCTGCTGCGGTCAAAGACGTGGACTGCGCCTGCGCCGGGTCCCATGGTATCGTCGCGGTTGGCGCCGGCGACCAGGAGGTCGCCGGCCACGTCGACGGCGAGACCGAGGGCGTAGAGGACACGGTTGATCGTCGAGGGGATGATGACCTCTAGTC
>JBMYRW010000008.1:58537-62744 GCA_049602735.1 Thermoplasmatota archaeon | reverse complement strand
CCTGTCCGGCTGCACCCTCAGCTTCGCCTACGACGGTGTGGGCGCCCACGCCGGCAAGGTGTTCTTCAGCACCGCCGCCCACTGCGTCACCGGCGTCGGCCAGGTGCTCAGCAGCGAAGGGTTCCCCAACTTCGGTACCGTCGTCTTCCAGGGCGACCCGGACAGCACGATCCGCGACTTCGCCCTCATCGAGGTCGCCCCCGCGTTCCACAGCGCCGTCACCGGCGAAGTGCGCGGCCACCCCGGCGTCCCCGTCGGTGTCGCCACCCCCGCCGACACCGCCCCCGGCGACCTCGTCCGCATGAGCGGCTGGGGCCTCGCCTTCACGCAGACCGAAGTGACCCGCGAACAGCGCGTCGGCTACCTGCTCAACCACGAGACCGACATCATCCAGTTCATCGGCCCCGTCGTCCAGGGCGACAGCGGCGGCCCCTGGTTCACCGACGACGGCCTCGCGCTTGGCATCGCCAGCAAGATCAGCTTCAGCATCCCGCCCGGCGTCATCGGCGTCGAGAACGCGATGCCCTACTGGACCGACTTCATCCGTGACGAAGGCCCCACCATCCAGAACTTCCTGGTGGACGCGGCCGCCCACGGCTTCACGATCCAGCTCCGCACCGCCTAATCCGGCGGCCGGACCTTCTCCTTCCCCTCCTTCCTTTCTCTTGGTTTCCTGTCTTCGTCCTCTTTTATGGCGCCCGCCGCGGCCCATGCCTTCCTTTGGTTGCCAATGCCATCGCTGAGCCTGCACCCTAAGGGGTGCGACAGAACGGGAACGCCCCGCCGGTCCTTTATGAACCCCCGGACATGACCGGACCGAGACCTATGCGTCGTACCCCCCTTGCCCTGCTGCTCGTCGGCCTTTTCGTGGCCGCTGCCACCACCAACGTCCAGGCGTTCCCCCCGGACGACATCGCCCCGGGCGACCAGATCAACACCGGCGGCTCCCTTTGCACCCTGGCGTTCGTCATGGACGGGCAAGGCGCCAACGCGGGCAAGACCTACTTCGCCACCGCCGGCCACTGCGTGGGCCACGTGGGCCAGACCGTCCGCTTCGCCGGCTTCGGCGGCAACGGTGTGCTGGGCACCGTGGCGTTCATCGCGCCCCATGACACGGGCAACTTCCGCGCCACCGACTACGCCTTCATCGAGGTCACCAGTGACCGTCCCGTCCTGACGCAGCCCCGCGGCCTCGCCTGGGCCCCCACGAGCGGCGTCGGCCAGGCCGACGACTACGCGGTCGGCCAGTTCGCCGGTGTGAGCGGCTACGGCAGCGGCTTCGGCTTCACGGACGTGACGGCCGAGAACCGCATGGGCATGATGACCGGCACCGCCGACGGTGTCTACTACGGTCTCTTCCCCCACAACTTCGGCGACTCTGGCGGCCCCGTGTTCCACTACCCCAGCGGACGTGCCCTGGGCATCGTGAGCGGCTACGGCACCACCGGTTACCTGCTCTCCGTGAACCCGTCGCAGCCGTACGTGATCCTGCCCGTGCAGTTCGAGGGCCCGACCATGGCCCACGCCATCAGCCACGCGGCTGGCCACGGCTTCCACGTCAGCCTGCGCTGATCCAGCGCGGCTGTCCCTTTTCCTTCCCTTCCCTGTTCTTTGATGGTCACCCCTTGGTAGCGTAGCGGAGGCTACGCTGGGTCCGAACTACTCAAGAAGAGAAGAGGGAAGGAAAAGAAGCCCGCGAGGATCAGGCGAAGCCGTTGAGCGCGGGGTCGCCGAGCTCGTCGCCTTCGTAATGGAAGACCCACAGGCCGGTGGCGCGGTCGCTGCCGTAGATGTGGCCGTCCACGAGGCCCACGTCCCAGGTGGCCAGGCGCGCATTGGCGACCTCGTCGGCCTCCACGAGGGGCATGCGGGCGAGGTTGTAGCCGAGGATGGCGCCCTGGTGGTCCCCTTCGAGCATCTTGGCGAAGTCGAGCACCCAGATGCCGTTGTGGTTGTACGTCATGTAGATGCGCACGTCCTCAACACTGACGTTGGTGCCGGTGGGGGCGACCTGCCACTGGTGGGTGGTCATGTACAGCCCGAGGCTGTCGTATTCGCCGGGGTGGAACCATTCGCCGACGAACTTGAGGTCAGAGAGGTCGGTGCCGTCGAGGATCCAGAGGCTGGGCACGGTGCCACTGCTGGTGAGTTCGGGGCTGGCGACGACGTAGCGCGTGTCGCCCACCCAGAACGTCATGGCCGTGTGGACGTTGCCACTGTAGTGGGTGGCGCCTTCGCCGTTCCAGCCGCCCAGCGTCACGAAGCCGGCGCCGTCCGGGTCGCTGATGTCGACGACGCGCAGCCCTTCGTCCCAGTGGCTGACGGTCATGAGGGTCGTGCCGTCCACTTCGTCGACGCCGACGGTCATGTCGTGGGGACCGCTGCACAGGAGGCCCGTGGGGTCGCCGGCGATGATGATGTCGTTCACGCAGGCGCCCGGGGCCAGCGTGCCGCTCCCGTCGGGGAGCATGTAGTCGAAGGCACCCAGGTAGCCCCAGGGGCCGGCGGGGGTGCGGATGAGCCCGTGGGCGCGCACGTGCTGGCCGACGCAGAAGACCACGTCGGTGCCGGCGATGATCTCGTGGCTCAGCATGTGGCAGCCGATGTCATCGACGCTGGGGACGGTCATGACGAACTGGGGGCTGGCCCGGTCGCGGATGTCGTAGATGGTGAACCCGTTGGGGCCGGCGAGGCCGACAGGGTCCTCGGGGAGGAACGTCACGATCTCGGCGGCGTTGGTGGGCAGGTTCTGGCTGGCGGCGAAGAGGTAGTCGCCGTCGTCGCTGATCTTGACGTCCACCAGGTACGTGGCGGCCTGGCTGATCGTGGAGAGCACGGTGGGCCGGGCGCGGTCACTGATGTCCAGCAGGTACACCATGGGCTGCTCGTTGAGGCCGAGGACGGCCACGGCGCCCAGGTCCAGGTCGCCGCGCATGTCGATCTCGCCCAGGTAGTTGTGGGGGTCGCTGCCGGCGGGGTCGGCGGGGTCGCCGCGCAGGGGGTGCCAGCCGATGGCGGGCAGGCTGCAGGTGCGGATGTTGGTCGCCTCGAAGTCCCAGGCGTCGGCATCCTGGTTGATGGGGTCGACGCTGGGGTCGGTGAGCCGGATGTCGGGGCTGTCGTAGAGTCCAAGGTCACAGTCGTCGCCGCTGGCGCCTGCGCCGCCGTCGCCTTCCGCGTCGTCGCCGAGGCAACCGGCCAGCGTGAAGCCAGCCAGCAGCAGCAGGGTCAGGATGCCCTTCGCCTTCATGGGCCGCGCGACCTGGGCGTGGTGCTTAGGCGTTCTGGCCAACCGGTGCGGTCGTGCCTCGCCGTCCGCCGCTTCTTTAAAGGCAGCCAGGTGGGCGGCGCCCGTGAGCTTCATCGTCCTCGCCCACGGGGGTGCCGGTAGCTTCGACCACAAGGAGCACGACGGGCCCGAGGCGGCCGCCCAGGCCGGCCTCGCCAAGCTGGAAGCCGGCGGCACGGTGCTCGACGCGGTGCTGGCGGCGACCATGGCGCTGGAGGACGACGAGCGCTTCAACGCCGGCACCGGGAGCAACCTGCGCTTCGATGGCAAGACGATCGAGATGGATGCGGCCGTGATGACAGACGATGGCCGCTTCGGCGCTGTCGCCTGCATCGAGCGGGTGCGTCACCCGGTCCTGGTCGCCGCCGACCTGCTCGACACGCCCCATAACCTCCTGGCCGGCCGCGGTGCGACGGCCTACGCCCGCGCCCGTGGCCATGCTGACCACGACCCGGAAGCCCCCGTGACCCGGACCAAGTTCGAGCGGCTGCGAGCCATGCTGGCCTCAGGAGACATCGAGCCCGGTTGGTGCGACTGGGACATCTCCGAGCTGCGCAAACACTGGAACTTCGAGGTCCCCTTCGAGGAGGCCGTCGGCCCCACGGACACCGTCGGCGCCGTGGCCAGCGACGGGACCCACTACGCCGCCGCGCTATCCACCGGTGGCACCATTTCGACCTTGCTGGGCCGCGTCGGCGACGTCCCCCTGCCCGGCTGCGGCCTCCACGCCGGACCCCACGGCGCCGTCTGCATCACGGGCGACGGCGACCCCTTGGCCCGCGAACGTCTGGCGGGCCGCGTCTATGACCGCATGGCTGCCGGAGCCAGCGCGCAAGAAGCCCTCGACTGGGCCCTTGGACTCTTTCCTGACCACGTCGCCGTGGGCCTCATCCTCATCAAGGATGGCGCGTTCGCCGG
>JBMYRW010000008.1:35694-58527 GCA_049602735.1 Thermoplasmatota archaeon | reverse complement strand
CAACCTCAAGATGGCGTGGGCCGCGGCCCACTCATCGGAGCAGACATGACCCCCCTCAGAGCAGAACGTGTGGTGCCGCAGGGCACCCTGGTCGCCATCGGCGGCAACGAAGACAAGAAGACCGATCTCACCGTCCTGAAGGCGGTCTGCGAGCTGCCGGAGGGCGGCACCAAGGTGGTCGAAGTGATCCCGACCGCCAGCAGCATCCCTGAGGAGACGGGCGGCCAGTACATCGAGGTGTTCCGCACCGTGGGGGCCAAGACGGTCAACATCATGGACATCCAGAGCCGCGAAGCGGCCAACGACCCGGCCAACGTCCAACGCATCCTGGAGGCCGACGTGGTCTTCTTCACCGGCGGCGACCAGCTGCGCATCACCAACCTGCTGGGCGGCAGCGCCGTCCTGCAGACGCTCCTGGGCCACTACCAGCGCGGCGGTGTGATCGCCGGTACCTCCGCGGGTGCTGCGGCCATGAGCCAGGCGATGATCTACCAGGGCAAGGCGGGCACCGCCATGCGCAAGGGCACGGTGCAGATGAGTCCGGGCCTCGGCCTCATCCGCAACGCCGTGGTGGACAGCCATTTCACCCAGCGCGGCCGCTTCAGCCGCCTCCTGGAGGTCGTCACCGGCAACCCCGGCGTCATCGGCATCGGCCTCGACGAGGACTCCGCGGTCGTCGTACGCGACGGCACCAAGCTGGAGGCGATCGGCAGCGGCATCATCGTCCTGGTGGACGGCCACGAGATGCGTTACAGCAACATCACGGATGTCCAGATGGGCACCCCCATCGCCGAGGAGGGCATCATGCTGCACACGCTGACGCCCGGCCACGGCTACGACCTGGAGGAGCGCCGCTACATCCGCCCCGCTACGGCCTCGAAGCCGAGCGCAGAAGATTCGTAGCCCGGCGCCGCTGCGCCCCCGTGGAACTCATCGACATCAGCCCCACCGTCCACCCGGGCATCGGGGTCTGGCCAGGCGACGTGCCGTACCAGGCGGCCAAGGCGCTGCGCATGGCGGACGGGGCGAACCTGGACCTGGGCAGCCTCCACTCCACGTACCACGTGGGCGCCCACGCCGATGCGCCGCAGCACTACGTCGAAGGCGGCGCCGATGCAGCCAGCGTGCCCCTGGCCCCGTACGTGGGCCCTTGCCAAGTGGTGGACGTGGCGGCCAATCGGGGCCAGCGCTTCGGCCGCGACGACCTGAAGGAAGCCCCCGCGTCGCCCCGCATCCTGTTCAAGACGGGGACCTTCGGCGACCCGGACGACTGGAACACCGACTTCGCGGCACCGGAGCCTGAGCTGATCGACGAACTGGCGGCCCTGGGCGTCGTCCTGGTCGGCTTCGACACGCCCAGCACCGATCTCTTCGACGACGAGGCGCTGCTGTCCCATCATCGCCTGGCGGCGCACCAGATGGCCAACCTGGAAGGCCTCGTGCTGGAACACGTGCCGGCGGGCCACTACACCCTCCTGGCGCTCCCGCTGAAGCTCGCGGACGCGGATGCGAGCCCCGTGCGGGCGGTCCTGGCGCCGGCCGACGCCTTCGGCGCGGTCTGACAAGAACCAACAGAGGCAACCACCAACCCTGGGACGTGGCCATGCAGGGTCATGGAACGGGCCGGACGTGGACGCGGGATGGTCGCGGGCGCAGGTGCTGGCCTGCTCGTCGGCGCCGTCCTGACCGCCACGGGCCAGGCGGATCTGCGTCTGTTGGCCGTGGCGCTCCCCCTTGGGGCAGGCCTCGGCGCGATCCACGCGACCATCCGGAACCATCTGCCCTGCGCGGGCCTGTGCCGTGGCGCGGCGACCGGCATGGCTGCCTTCCTCACCTGGTGTCTCGCGGTTGCGGTGGCAGCGTCGCCCGCCCGCCCCCTCGACGCGGTGATCGTCGCATCGGCGCTCGTGGGCCACGGCGTCCTCGTGGAGGCGGTCCTGGCGCGCGGCCCGCAGGAGCAAACCGTTCAAGGCGCGCACCGGCTGCCGCCCGCGTGAAGCTGGACCTGACAGGCAAGCGCGCCCTGGTGTGCGGTGGCAGTGGCGGCATCGGACGCGCAGCGGCGATGGAATTGGCCGAGCTGGGCTGCGAAGTGACCGTGCTTGCGCGCTCGAAAGAGGCCCTCGACACGACCGTGGAGGCCCTCCGCTCGGCCGGCGCCCCGGCGGCCCATGCTCTTGCGGTGGACCTGGATGATCTGGACGGCGCCGTCGCCATTGTCGCGGCCCACCTGAAGGACGTCGGCGACCACCACATCCTCGTCAACAACACGGGTGGCCCTCCTGGCGGCCCGCTCCTGGCCGCCCAGGACGACGACTTCCTGGTCCCGTACAAGCGCCATCTTCTGGCGGCCCAGCGGCTCACCAACCTGCTGCTGCCCGGCATGAAGACCGCCGGCTACGGACGCATCGTCAACGTCCTCTCCACGAGCGTCCGCGAACCAATCCCCGGGCTGGGGGTCAGCAACACGATCCGCGCCAGTGTGGCGAGCTGGGCCAAGACGCTCAGCCGCGAACTGCCGCCCGGCGTGACCATCAACAGCATCCTGCCCGGCTTCACGGACACGGACCGCCTGTCCTCCTTGGGCGCTGCGGTCGCCGAACGCACAGGCACCACCCCGGAAACGGTGCGTCAGGGTTGGATCGACGTGACCCCGGAAGGGCGCCTGGGTCGCCCCGAAGAACTGGGCGCAGCCGTTGCGTGGCTCTGCACGCCGGCGGCGGGCTTCGTGCGCGGCGTCGTGCTTCCCGTCGATGGCGGCCGGCTCAACTCGATCTGAGACCGGCTACGGCAGGTCCACTTGCAGGCCACCCTTGGCGTCGGAGGCCTGGCGCACGGCGTAGGTCTCCAGGTGGCCGGCCCAGCCGTCGCCATCCAGGGGATCGCCGCTGCGCAGGTCGAAGGTCGCCTCGTGGACCGGGCAGGTCAGGTGGCACCCGGCCAGCGTTCCCTCTTCGAGGGGGGCGAACTTGTGAGGGCAGAGGGCGTCGGTGACGTGCCAGGATGCGCCGGCACGGGTGAACAGGAGGCGGCGGCCGGCCACGGTCGTGACCTGCATCGGCTCGGCAGCCTCCAGGTCGATGTCCACATCTGTCCAAGCCACGGGCGCGGCCATGGGCTCTCGCTTGAAGCCTTGCTGGTGCCGGCCAGCGGCCCGCCGCCCGGCCGTCAGTAGTGCAGCGTCGCCTTGCGCAGGCGGAACAGGGGCACCAGGACCACGAAGTAGAGGCCCCAAGCGGCCGCCAGCACGCAGGCGGTCCACCACAGCCCCGCCATCCATGGTGCTGCGAGTTGGACGAAGAACAGGAAGAACGCGAGAGGGATACCGCCGAGGGCACCCGCCTGCGCAGCCCGTCCACTGAAGGCGGCGCCGTTGCCGAAGCCCATCACCGCGAGGGTCACCAGGAACGTGCCCGGAAAGACGGCCCAGGCGGTGCTCATGGTGTCGTTGATGCTGCGCACCCAAGCGATCAGCAGGATGATGGCGACGCCCGCCGCGAACCGCAGCAGCCCCTCCACGAAGGTCAAGGGTGGCTTGGGACCCCGCAGCAACCGGGGCTCGATGCGGACCTGCATGAACGTGGCCCAGTAGAGCCCCACCAGAAGGACGGTGGCCGGCAGCCAGACGAGCTGCAGCCGCTCCGGCGTCCACCGGGACAGCAACAGCGTCACGATCGTGAAGAGGCCCACGTAGACGATGAGGCCGAACGGGATGCGCAGTGCGACGCTGTTGCTCTTGGTCCACTTGACGGCGTAGAAGTAGGCCGGCATGGCGAGCACCGCCGCAAAGAGTGCAGCGCTGCCTGCTGGGATCCGCGCGCCCAGTTCGGCGTTGCCCAGATCGCCGGCCAGGAACAGGAAGCCGGCGGTAGTGGTGACGGGGGCCGTGGCGAGCAGGCCGCCGATGGTGCCGCCGAGGCGGTCGGCGATGAGCGTCAGGGCGACGACGGCGAGCCCGGAGAGGGCGGCTGACAGGAGCACGGGTGCCGTCAGCCAGGTCATCGGCCGGCGCCACCGGGCCGCTTACTTAACCGATGCGTCACCGACGGCAGCGATGACCTTCCGGTCCAGGGTCGAGAGGGGCACGTCCGGAGCGGTCGGGTCAATCCAACGACCCGCGCCGGCCGGCGGTCCAGTGGCCTCGTGGACGTGGACCTGCCAGCGTCGGTGGGTGAACGTATGGCTCACCCGCGCCACGACCTGCCCATCTGGGACGCCTTCCTCCATGGGCAACCCCCAGAGCCCTCCCAGGAGCCCCGGTGGACGCTCCGTCATCCAGATCCGGTCGCCCCGCCGGTGCAGCCAGGCGACCACCTGGACCTCCGTTGGCCGCTGGCGTGGCCCGGTCAAGGGGACCTGTTCCTGGACGCCGGTCTCGTGGGCGCTGCACCAGGCCACCACAGGGCAGATTTCGCAGCGGGGGGCCTTGGGCGTGCAGACGGTCGCCCCCAACTCCATGAGAGCGACGGTGAAACGGCCGGCGCCGGGGCTCGGCACCCGTGTGGTGAGGTGGTCGTGGACACGCCTGCGCACCTTGGGCTCCCGCACGTCCACCTCCCAGGCCTCCAGGCGGGCCACCACGCGGGCCACGTTGCCATCGACGCAGGGGATCGGCACGTCGTGGGCGATGCTGGCCACCGCCCCCACCGTGTAAGGGCCGAATCCGGGCAGCTTGGCCAGCGCAGCCGGGTCGACGGGGACCTCGCCGTCGTGGTCCGCCACCACCGCCCAGGCCGCTGCGAGCAGCCTCCGCGCCCGGTTGTAATAGCCCAGACCCTGCCATGCCTCCAGGACGTCCTGCTCTGAAGCCACTGCGAGCGCGCGGACGGTGGGCCACCGAGCCATCCAGGCCTCGAAGTACGGCACCACCGTCTCCACGCGGGTCTGCTGGAGCATCGCCTCGCTCACCATCACCGCGTAAGGGTCGCCGGCATGAGGCGCCCGGCGCCACGGCAGGTCGCGGGCATGCTCGTCGAACCAGGCGGCAAGGGCCTCCTGGAACGGGCCATGGTCCGCCGCCGGGAGCACAACCGCCCGAGCCCCAACCGCCTCATAAGCCGCAGCCGCTTGCACCCTGTGCGCCGCTCCTTCGCCCTGGCCGCCGTGCTCGTCCTCGCCGCCCTGCCCCTCCTGGCCCAGCCGGGTGCCGCCAGCAGCCACGAAGTGATCGTCGTCAAGGTGGAAGGGGTCGTGACGCAGGGCACCAGACTGCACGTGGAGGACGCCCTGGAGCGCGCGGAATCGACCGGCGCCCCCCTGGTCCTGCACCTGGACACGCCCGGCGGCCTCGTCGATGCCACCTTGGAGATCGATGGGATGCTCGCCAACGCCCGCGTCCCCGTCCTCACGTTCGTCGGCCCACGCGGCGGCTTTGCGGCGTCGGCAGGGACCTTCATGCTGCTGATGGGCCAGCCCGCCGGCATGGCCCCCGACACCCAGATCGGCAGCGCCCAACCCATCACCTCCAGCCCCACCGGCGAGACCCAGGAGGCCGGCGAGAAAGTGGAGAACTTCCTGGTGGAACGCATCCGCATCATCGCCGAACGCAGCGGCCGAGACCCCGACATCGCCGAGCGCTTCATCACCGAGAACCTCAACATGGACGAAGATGAGGCCCTGGCCGCCGGTGTCGTGGACCTCCTGGCCGCCGATGTCACGAGCTTCATCCGCAGCGTGCACGGACGGGAGGCCCGCGTCCTGGATGACACGGTCACCCTGGACACCCGCAACGCCCGCATCATCGAACACGACAAGAGCCTCCTCGTCCACACCGTCGAACTCCTGGGCAACCCCCAGATCAGCTTCGTCCTCTTCCTGGGCGGCCTCTACGCCCTCATCTTCGGCCTCGCCAACACCGGCACCTACGTCCCTGAGACCATCGGCGCCCTCCTGCTCCTCTTGGGCCTCGTCGGGCTCGGCCTCTTCTCCACCAGCGCAGCCGGCCTCGTCCTCATCCTGCTCGCCGCGGTCTTCTTCGTCGCGGAGGTGTTCACGCCCAGCAACGGCATCCTCACCGTCGTCGGCGTCATCGCGCTGGCGTTCGGCGCGGTCTTCCTCCTGCGCGAGCCGCTGCTGCCTCCTGATTTCCTGCGTCAGTTCGCCATCGTGGGCCTCATCTCCGCCGTCGCCACAGGAGGGGTCACGGCGGGCGCCCTCGCCGTCGCCTTGCGGGCCCAACAGCGCCCCGTCGCGGAGGGGGCGATCGGCGAGGAGGCGACCGTGCTGGAGGCCCTGGACCCCGACGGCCGGGTGCTGCTGCGCGGCGAGGTCTGGCGCGCCACCGCTGCCGGCGCCGACGGCCCCATCCCCAAGGACACGATCGTCCAGGTCGTCGCCCGCGAGGGACTCCACGTCACGGTCACCAGGCCCGCGGGCGCGGACGCCAGCACGGATGCCAGCGCGGACGAAGAGGAATAGCGCGGACCCGCTTCTACCCTGACAGGTTCCCTAAACCTTGAAATATCAAGGTCCGTCCGCGCCAACTGCGACGCGGCAGGCCACCGAGCGCACCCGCTTTGACGGGCGTCGCAGGCCGCCGCGGCAAGGAGCTTCCATGCCGATCACGACCGCCTTCGCGCCCCAGGAGATCCCCCACATCTCCGTCCTCGACGCCGACGGCAACCTGGACAAGAGCCTCGAACCGAAGGTCCCCAAGGAGGACCTGGTCAAGCTGTACGAGACCATGGTGCTCAGCCGCCGCTACGACGAACGGCGCGCCAAGCTGCAACGCCAAGGCCGCATCGGCACCTTCGCCCCCGCCGCCGGCCAGGAGGCCGCCCAGCTCGGCAGCATCTACTGCGTGAACGAGAAGGACTGGTTCTGCCCCAGCTTCCGCGAATCCGCGTGCGCCATCTGGCGCGGCGCCGACCTCAAGGACGACCTGCTCTACATCGCCGGCTTCGAAGAAGGCATGAACATCCCCGACGGCGCCCGCGACCTGCCGGTCTGCATCCCCATCGGCACCCAATACACCCACGCATTGGGCACCGCCTGGGGCAGCCGCCTGCAAGGAGAGGAAGGTGTTATGGCCATCACGTACGGCGGCGATGGCAGCACCAGCGAAGGCGACTTCCACGAGGCGATCAACATGGCCGGCGTCCTGAAGGCGCCTGTGGTCTTCTTCATCCAGAACAACCAGTGGGCCATCAGCACCCCCCGGGCCAAGCAGACGCGCAGCGAGACCATCGCCCAGAAGGCGGTCGCCTACGGCATCCCCGGCATCCAGGTGGACGGCAACGACATCCTCGCCGTCATCCACGCCACCCGTCAGGCGGTGGAGCGCGCCCGCGCCGGCGACGGACCAACCCTCATCGAGGCGATCACGTTCCGCAAGATGTTCCACACCACCGCGGATGACCCCACCAAGTACCGCACCCGCGAAGTGGAAGAGGAATGGGAGGCGAAGGACCCCATCCCGCGCCTGCGCGCCTACCTCACCAAGAAGCGCCTCTGGAACAAGACCAAGGAAGAGGAACTGGAGGACCACGTGGCCGCCACGATCGATGACGCCATTGCCCGCTTCGAGGAAGAGTCCAGCCGCCTCATGACGCCCGACTACATGTTCGCCAACGCGTACGTCGAGAACCCGCCGTACCTGGAACGCCAGAAGAAGGAGCTCCTGGCCCACTTCGAAGAGCACGGTCTGCCCGCAGGAGGTCACTAAGATGGTCCTCGTGCCCCCGCCGACCGAGCCCACCGGCGACCCGTTCTTCTCCCAGGCCACCTGGAGCCTACAATACCAGCGCCAGAAGGAGCAGGCCGACGAGACCGGCTTCGTGGAGCTCAACCTCATCGAGGCGATGAACATGGCCTTCGACGAGGAGATGACCAAGGACCCCCGCGTCATGATCCTCGGCGAGGACGTCGGCCGCGACGGCGGCATCTTCCGCCTCACGGACGGCCTCATGGACAAGCACGGCGAGCACCGCGTGGTGGACACCCCCATCAGTGAGATGGCCATCGCCGGCGCCGCCACGGGGCTCGCCATGGCCGGCATGCGCCCCATCGGCGAGATGCAGTTCTCCGGCTTCAGCTACCAGGCGCACCACCACTACGAGAGCCACATGGCGCGCATGCTCAAGCGCACCAACGGCCGCTTCAAGCTCCCCATGGTGATCCACATGCCCTACGGAGCCGGCGTGCGCGCCCTGGAGCACCACTCCGAGAGCCGCGAGACCTACTGGGCCCACACGCCCGGCCTCACGGTGGTCATGCCCAGCACCCCCCGCAACGCCCGCAGCCTCCTGCGCGCCGCCATCCAGAGCGACGAGCCTGTGATCTTCATGGAGCCCAAGTTCCTCTACCGCAAGTACCGCGAACCGGTGCCCTTGGAGGACGAAGTGGCCGAGCTGCGCAAGACCGAGGTCGTCCAGGAAGGCACCGACCTGACGGTGGTCACCTGGGGCGCCATGCGCTACTTCACCGACCAGGCGGTCGCCCAACTGGAAGAAGAAGGTGTGAGCGTCGAACTCCTCGACCTCCAGACCATCGCCCCCATGGACTCGGAGACGATCATCGCGTCCGTCAAGAAGACGGGGCGCTGCGTCATCGTCCAGGAGGCCCCCCGCACCCTCGGCCCGGCCAGTGAGATCACCCGCCGCATCAACGAGGACGCCTGGGACCACCTGGAAGCCCCCGTGGGCCTTGTGGCGGCGCCTGACGTCCACACGCCGCTCCTGGCCCGTGAGAACTGGTATATGCCTGACGAAACCAAGGTCCTGGTGGAGTGCAGGCGGATTCTGGCCGCTTAGGCGGCAAGAATCCGACCAACGGAGCCAGGGCCGGTTTCGTCAGGCCGAACAGGCTCGAAGAGCCTGTGAGTGCCGGATGAGACCAGGGGATAGCTCGAGCCGGTCATGTTGGCATGACCTGCGAGTTGAGGAGTGCCGTGGAGCCCTTGCCGGGCCCACTCAGCTACGGCCCGATCACGATGGAACCGGCGCGCACCAGCACGCCGGCAGTGCAACCGTTGTGGCCACCGACGACGAGGTCGTTCGTGTGGATGCCCCAGTAGGCCTGGGTACAGTCGACGCCGTAGACGCCGCAGCCGGCACCGCTCCAGGAGGGGTCGCGGGGAACGCCGCACCCGACGCCGATACCGGTGTCGCCGTTGCGGCAGCCGTAGCTGTGGTGGACGACCACGGGCTTAGTGAGGTAGGTGGTCTCGCTCTCCCAGCATTCCACGGTGTTGGCGGCCTGGCCGGTGGGCATGGCCACGGCGGCCATGGCGATCAGGAGGCAGGACGTCATCCAGCGAGCAGCAACAGAGCCCATGCGACCCTAAGCGTCCGCGGCGGCTTAGAACTGACGGAGGCGACCGGACGCAACCGTTAACGGGGCGCAGGGCCAAGCGAGGGCATGCGCACGCTCATGGCCTCCCTGGTCGCCGCGGCCGTCCTGCTGGCCGGTTGCACGTCGGACCCGGCTCCGGCACCCGGCGTCGACCCGACCATGTCCCAAACTGACCTGGAACCGGCGGACTACGAGGCCGTGGACCTCTCTGGTGCCCCCGTGTCGCTCGCCGATCTTGCTGGCGAGCCTGTTCTGTTGCACGTCTGGGCCACGTGGTGCTCCCTGTGCCGCGCCGAGGGCCCCGAGATCAGTGCCCTGCACGAATCCTACGCCGCGGACGGCCTCAACGTGGTGGCGGTCAGCATCGACACCGGCAGCGCGGACCGCGTCCAGCAGACCGTGGACGAGCGTGGCTACGAGTACGCGGTCTGGCACGACCCGGACGACGTTGTGCGCCCGCTCTTCGACGTCCAGTACCAGCCCAATTCGATCCTGCTCGACCACGAGGGCAACGTGCTGGCCACCTGGCACGGCCGCCTGCCCGGCGGTGCCGACGGGGTCGCACCCGACATCGAAGCCGCGCTGGCGGCAGCCCAGGCCGCTCAGGCTTAAGCCCGGGCTCCTGATGGCCCGGCATGGCCGTCAATCCGGTGCTCCTGTTCGGAGCACTCGTCGTAGGTGCCCTGGTGCTGGCCTTCCTGTTCAGCGCCATCAAGATCGTGAAGGAATACGAACGGGGCGTCATCTACCGCCTCGGCCGCCTCTTGGGCGCCAAGGGCCCCGGCCTGTTCTTCATCATCCCGATCCTCGATAAGATGGTGAAGGTGGATCTGCGTACGGTCACCCATGACGTGCCGGCGCAGGAAATCATCACCCGCGACAACGTCCCCGTGAGCGTCAACGCCGTCGTCTACTTCCGCGTCCTCGACCCCGTCAACGCCGTCAACGAGGTGGAGCACTACGGCATCGCCACCAGTCAGATCGCCCAGACGAGCCTGCGCAGCGTCGTCGGCAAGGCGCAACTGGACGAGCTCCTGTCGGAACGGGAACAGCTCAACAATGACCTCCAGGCCACCATCGACGCCGCCACGGACCCCTGGGGCATCAAGGTCGGCATGGTGGAGATCAAGGACGTGGAGCTCGCTCCGGACATGCGCCGCGCCATGGCCCGCCAGGCGGAAGCCGAACGTGAACGTCGTGCCCGCATCATCGCCGCCGACGGTGAATACGAGGCGGCCCAGAAGCTTGGTGAAGCCTCGGCCGTCATGGCGCAGGCGCCGGGTGCCCTCTACTTGCGTACCCTGCAGACGCTCCAGGACGCCGCGGACCAGAAGGGGACCAAGGTCGTCATCCCGTTGCCGCTGGAGCTGCTCAAGGCGCTCAACGTGATGGGTGACGACTAACACGAGCCGCAGGCCCGGCGGTCTGGCCCTGCAACGAAAAGGGTCGGGAGAAGGGAAAGGAGCTGCGGGCGGCCTACTCAATCCTGATCGAGTAGGTGGCACCGCTGGCCAGGTCGGCGTAGACCTGGACGGTGGAGATGCCGGCAGGGACGGTGCCCGTGTTGCCACCGATGGCGGCCTCGTCACCCCACACGACGCAAACGCTCGTGAGCGGCGTGGCAGCCGGCTCCATGGCGAAGGAGACGCTGTAGCTGCGGTTGTAGGCGATGGCGTCCACGGGCTGGGAGTCGCCGCCGGTCTGGGCGGGGGCCGTGCCGAAGCCGGTGCAGTCCAGGGCGCCGGTCACCGTGCCGTTGATGAAGATGGGGGCGAGGGGCTCCGGCTCCATGGGGGCAGCCGTGTCGTCGCCGTCCATGCCTCCGCCCATGGCGTCGTCGCCGTCCATGGCGTCTCCGTTGCCGGTTCCGGCATCATCGTCGCTGCCACTGTCTCCGCTGCCGCCGTCATCGGAGCAGCCGGCCAGGGCGACGGCCATCAGGAGCAGGGCAAGCAGTCGGGACCATCCTTGAGTCGTCATGGTATCCTCGTCTCAGGGTTCGGTCCTCCTGTATGAAAATGGTTGTGATACCTTTGGATGAGCGAGAAACGTTGATCGGTTGGCCAACCTTGAGAAGCGACGAGCGTTCGAGGCGGCGTGGACGTGGAACGCATCACGGTCGTCGGCGCAGGCGCCATGGGGGCCGGGATCGCGCAGGTGGCGACGCAGGCCGGGTTCGGCGTGACCTTGTTGGACGTCGACGAGGCCGCCGTCGCCGCTGGCCTGGGGCGCGTCGAGGCGGACTGGCAGCGCGGCGTCGACCGCGGTAAGCTGACGTCGGACGACGCGGCGTCCTGGCGTGACCGGTTGGCCACGGCCGCCGACCTCCCGGCTGCAGTGGAAGGTGCGGACCTGGTCATCGAGGCGGTCCCGGAGAACCTGGACCTGAAACGTGGCCTCCTGGCCCGCATCGACGCCGCGGCTCCGCCGGACACGCTCATCGCCAGCAATACGAGCGGCCTCTCGATTTCCGCCTTGGCCGCGGCGACCCGACGGCCAGGCCAGGTCCTTGGCATGCATTTCTTCAACCCTGTGCCCCGCATGAGGCTCCTGGAACTGGTGCGCCATGAGGGCACGAGCCAAGAGGCCCTGGCCGCCGCGCGCCGGGTGGGCGAGGCGATGGGCAAGACCTGCATCACGGTGCAGGACAGCCCCGGTTTCGCCACCACGCGGCTGGGCATCGTCCTGGGCAACGAGGCGACCCGGATGCTGGAGGAGGGCATCGCAAGCGCGAGGGACATCGATGCTGCCATGGTGCTCGGCTTCGGCCACCCGATGGGGCCCCTGGAGCTGGGCGACCTGGTGGGGCACGACGTGAGGTTGGCGGTCTGTGAGGACCTGTCGGCCCGGCTGGGCGGCCCCCAGTTCGAGGCCCCCGCTCTGACCCGGCGCCTGGTGGCAGCGGGAGACCTTGGCCAGAAGACCGGACGCGGCGTCTATGACTGGTCCACCGGCAAGCCGGAGCCTCGGGAGTTGCCGTGACCGGGCCCGCCGCACGCCCTGAGCGCATCGTGGATGCCCACGTCCACCTGAGCCGCCTGGAGCAGGGCCACGACGAGGTGCTTGGGGCCATCAAGAGGGCCCCTGCGGCGGCAGAAGTAGCAGCCCTTGCACATGACGTGGATGCGTGGCTGGAGCGCATGGACCATGAGGGCATCTGGCAGACGTGGCTCATCCATTACGACGCGCCACTCACCATGGGGTACGGCCGCGACGCGTACGCGTGGGTGCCCGACTTCGTCGCCGCAGCGCCTGAGCGCCTCGTCGGTGTCGGGGGCTTCGAACCACGTGCCGGGGCCGGCGATGGTGCCTCGGCCATCGATGCCCTCCTCGATGGCGGGTTGCGGGCGCTCAAGATTCACCCCGTGCACCAACACTTGGACCCCGGCAGCCACCGGAACGGGACGGAGGCAGGGGCGCGGTTGCAGGCGGCGTACGGCCGGGCCGAGGAGCTGCGGCTACCGACCATCTTCCACACCGGCAGCAGCGTCTTCCCGCGCGCCGAGAACAGCTTCGCCGGCCCGGCAGCCCTGGCGCCGGTGCTGGAAGACTTCCCGGACCTGCCCGTGATCCTGGCCCACGGAGGCCGGCCCCACGCCACGCGGGACGCCGTGGCGCTCTTGGAGCGGTTCCCGAACGCCTACCTGGAGCTCTCGGGCTGTCCGCCGCAGCGGCTGCACGACTACTTCGGCGACCTGGCGCCGTGGGCCGACCGGACGACCTGGGGGACCGACTGGCCAGGGCCGAAAGTGCCAGGTATGGGCGCCAACGTGGAAGCGTTCCTGGCGCTTGGCTACCCAGCCGAGGTGAACCAGAAGATCCTCCACGATACGAGCCAGCGTCTGCTGGCCGGCATCCGGGGCTAGGTCTCGCCCGCCACGCGATCAAAGTGGTCCTCGTAGAGGAGGGCCGCGTCCGCGTCGAAGAAGGCGCCCGTGAAGCGGTCGCCTCGGAGCTCCACCCAAAGGAAACCGTGGATGTCACCCTGTTGGAACCGGTAGGGATTGTCCTCGTCGGCGAGGCTGCGGGTCTTGCCGGCGGCGCCGCTGACAAAGAGATGCGTGCCAGCGCAGTCGTCCTGGGGTTCCAGCCATTGCAGGTCGTGGTCGTGGCCGGCGAAGAAGGCGTCCGCGTGGCCACACAAGGCGCCCTGGTAGAACGCCTCCAAGGAGTCGCCAGCGAGGGGTCCTTGCTCGAAACCGTCGTAGCTGCCGGCATCGTCGTGCTGGCCATTGGAACGGTACGGGTGGTGGCTGAAGACGAACGTCCAGTCGGCCGGGCTGTCCTGCACCCACCCGCTCACGTCGGCCTTCTGTTGCTGGTTCATGGGATCGTCGTAGAGCACCGGCAGCCCTTCCACCAGGAACGCGGACGTGTCGAGCGAGACGAGGCGGACGGTCAATTCGGGGACGCCGAGGTCCACGTGATACCACCGGCCCGGCATGTTCCAGCGATCCGTGGTGCGGTCGTCGCGGAATGTGTAGGCGACCTCGTGGTCGCCGGCGCGGCCCCAGAGCCCCAGGCCTCCGCCGGTCTCGGTGCCGGCCGCGGCGTGGACGGGACTCATGTCGTTGTCGTGGTTGCCCAGCGTCAGGTAGAACGGCAGGTCGATGCCTTCGTACGGGCGCTCGAAGAGCTCCTCGAACCGCTCGTCGTAAGGGTCCTCGGCGCCCGCCTCGTAGAGGTTGTCCCCGTTGGCGATCACGAAGTCGCATCCCCGCTCAGCGCAGACCTGCTTCATCGCCTGAGCGACCTGGTACTGCGCCTCCCCGCCGGTGCCTTGGTCGCCGATCACCAGGAACCGCACCACGGCCGCAGGCCCCGTCTCCTCGCTGTCCGCATCCGGGTCACTCAGGCAGCCGGCCAGGGCACCCAGCACGAGAAGGACGACGACGGAACCACGCATGCCGCCAAAGAGGCGCGGGCGGCCATCAAGGTTGCCTCATGAGAAACGGGGCGGCCGCTTCTCCAGGAACGCCAAGACGCCTTCCGCGAAGTCGGCGGTGGCCGCGGAGGCGGCGATGGTGTTCCGCTCCAGGTCCAACTGCTCGCCCAAGGTGTTGGCGCCGGATGCAGCCAGGAGCCGCTTGGCCCCTTCGCGGCTCGCCGGCGACCATGCACCCCACTGTTGGGCCAGTTCCACGGCGGCGTCGAGCATGGCCTCATCGTCGGGGGCGACCAGGTCCACGGCGCCCGCCGAGTGCGCCTCGTCGGCGTCCCAGGTGCCGTTGTCGAAGAAGAAGCAGCGCGCTGCCTGCGGGCCGACGAGGCGCGGCAGGAGCCACGTGGCACCTCCGTCGGGGGCGAGGCCGAGGCGGAAGTAGCTCGCTGCCAGCTTGCCGCCCGGGCCGGCGACCCTTGCGTCGGCGGCCAGGGCCAGTCCTAGGCCGCCACCCGCCGCGACACCGTTGAGGGCGGCGATGACCACGGTGGCGCTGCGTTGGAACAGCTGGACGATGGCGTGGACCTCGGCTGTGGCGTCGCGCACGAAGGTGGCGATGGTGCCGGCCTCGATGTTCTTGCGGAAGGCGTGGAGGTCGGCGCCTGCGCAGAAGACACGGCCTTCGCCCGTGAGGACGATGCCCCGCACGTCAGCGTCCGCGTCCAATGCCTCCAGTTGCGCCCGCAGCGCCTTCAGGGTCGGCACGTCAAAGCTGTTCATCCGTTCGGCGTTGGCGAAACGGGCCACAGCGACGGGGCCGCGGCGCTCGACGTCGAGGACCGGGATCGGTTCCTGGGTCACGCCTGGGACCGGGCGATGGGCGCCAAAGCGGTGTCGGCTGCGGGGCGACCCACGTCCGTCACCTCACCGGCGGCAGCCGCCTGGTCCTCCTCGAAGAAGAACGCCTCCTCACCGAAAGCAGGGCGCAGGTCGTCGAGCCAGATCGCCTCCTCGTCGTAGGCCGCAAAGAACGGCCGGGCGACCCAGTCGGCCTGGCGGCCTTGCAGGAACCGCAGGGCGAGGACCTTCTCGCCGGCGACGGTCGCAGGGCCCAGGACCTCCACCTTGCCGGGGCCGGCGGACATGCTGGGGCCACGGACGGTGCGGCAGAGGCCGCTCGTCTGCTCGTAGGCCGCCTTGAAGATGCGGTGGGCGCGCACCAGGGGCACGCCGAAGTACTCCTGGGCGCCGGTGTCGCGAGCGACGAACATGTAGTACGGGACCACGCCGAGGCTCACCTCTTGGCGCCACTTGTCGGCCCAGATGTCCGGGTGGTCGTTGATGCCCCGCATGACCGGCGTCTGGGAGCGGATGACGGCACCCGCGCGGCGGATGTTGGCGATCGCGGCCTTGGCGGCCGGTGTCGCGAGTTCGACGGGGTGGTTGAAGTGGGCCATGAAGGCCAGGTGGACCCCGGCGGCTACGACGCGCTGGAAGGCGGCCAGGACCTCGTCGGCACCCTTGTCGGTGACGAACTTGTAGGGCCAGTAGGTGAGGCTCTTGGAGCCGATGCGGATCGTCCGGATGTTGATCCGGCCCTCGTCGCGGGCCTCGATGAGGGCGTCGAAGTAGCCGGCGATGATGCGCGTCGACATCACCATCGGGTCGCCGCCGGTGAAGAGCACGTCCGTCACTTCGGGGTGCTCCTCCAGGTACGTGATGAGCTTCTCGACGTCCTTCATCTGGAACTTCAGGTCGTCAAGGCCGACGAACTGGGGCCACCGGAAGCAGAAGGTGCAGTAGGCGTGACAGGTCTGGCCCTGGCTGGGGAAGAACAGCACCGTCTCGTCGTACTTGTGCTGCATCCCCTCCAGCGGCTCGCCGTACAGGTCCGGCACGTTGTGCTCCATCTGGCCCGCCGGGTGCGGGTTCAGCTCGTGACGGATGCTGTTGGCGACCTCCAGGTGATGCGCCGGGTCGTCGCTGCCGCGCAGGGCCTCCTCCATGCGCTCGAACTGCTCTTGGCTCAGCATGCCGCGCTGGGGGAACGTCAGGACGAACATGGGGTCGCGGGGGACGCGGCTCCAGTCGATGAGCTCCTCGACAACGTAGTTGTTCGTCTTGAAGGGGAAGACGTGGCCGGCCACCTCCACCTCCCAGCGCTGAGCCTCCGTCAGGTGGTCCTGCACTTGGGGCAGGTCGCGGAAGTTGCGCAGGTCGTAGGGGCGGTACCGCTTGGCGGCGACGTCGACGTGGGATTCCGGGGAGGTGGTCATAGCATGGTGGGCGTCGGCCGCGCGTTCATGCGGGACGCAAAAAGAGAGCGAGGCCGACCAGGGGCGGTTGCCTGCCATCGGCCAAAGGGCGCGCGGCAGGGGACAAGCCGTCCGAGACCCCTTGCTACTTAGGGTTTGCAACCCCGGGGGCCACGCGAGGTCGTCGGGCGGCTCGCCGCTTATAATGGCCCAGTGGGTGCGGCGGCCGTCATGCCCGCCACCAAGATCGCCAAGTCCGAGGACTTCATGGAGTGGTACAACGAGATCGGCGAACTCGCCGAGTTGACCGACAAGCGCTACCCCATCAAGGGCATGAACATCTGGCGTCCGTACGGCCAGGCGATCATGAGCCGCATCGATGCCTTCACCCGCGCCGAGATGGCGCGCACGGACCACGACGAGGTCAACTTCCCCTTGATGATCCCGGAGAAGCTCTTCATGAAGGAGGCGGACCAGATCAAGGGCTTCGGCGGCGAAGTGTTCTGGGTGGACCGCGCCGGCAACAACCCGCTGCCGGACGGCGAGCGCTGGGTGGTGCGCCCCACCTCCGAGTGCGCCATGTACGAGATCTTCCCACTTTGGATCCGCAGCCACAGCGACCTGCCCCTCCAGACGTACCAGATCTGCAACGTGTTCCGGTACGAGACGAAGCAGACGCGGGCGTTCATGCGCGTGCGCGAGATCCACTTCTTCGAGGACCACTCGGTCTTCGCCACGGAGGAGGACGCCCGCGCCCACGTGGAGCTCGACCTGGAGATCGTGGGCAACGTCTTCGACAACCTGGCCCTGCCGACCATCCGCACCAAGCGCCCCGACTGGGACAAGTTCCCCGGCGCCGTGGAGTCGAACGCGGCGGACGTGGTGATGCCCAGCGGCAAGGTGCTCCAATGCGCCACGGTCCACTACTACGGTGAGAACTTCGCCCGCGCCTATGACATGAAGTACGAGGCGGACGCCGGCGAGCACGCCTACTGCCACCAGACCACGTACGGCATGAGCGAGCGGCTCGTGGCGGCCATCGTGGGTTGCCACGGCGACGACAACGGCCTCATCCTGCCCCCCACGGTCGCCCCGACGCAGGTGGTCATCGTGCCGATCTGGAAGGGAGACAACCAGGAGGCCGTCAACGACTACTGCCGCAAGGTCGAGGCCCTCCTGAAGGCGGCCGGCCTGCGCGTCAAGTTCGACGACCGGGACCGCAGCCCCGGCGACAAGTACTACCACTGGGAGCTGCGCGGCGTGCCGTTGCGTCTCGAAGTGGGCGGCCGCGACATGGAGAACGAGTCGGTCTTCGCCGCCCGCCGGGACATCCCTGGCCGCGACGGCAAGAAGCCCCTCTCCCTCGACGGACTTCCCGAAGCGGTCAGCGCCCTCCTGGCGGAGATCCATGACGGCCTACGCGAGCGGCAAGAAGCGTTCCTGAAGGAGCGCATCCAGCGCGTCGAGACGCTGGACCAGGCCCGAGCCGCGATGGAGGCAGCCGACGGGGACATCGTGCTCGAGATGCCCATCTCTGACGATTCTGCCGCCCAGGTGGTGGAGAAGGAGCTCGATGTCAAGACGCTCGGCGTGCCCGTGGATGCTGACTCTTCAGCTGACGGTCTTGTTTGTGGGGCCACCGGTGGTGCGGCTACTGAGTGGATTCGGTTTGCCAGGACGTATTGAGCAAGCCCACAAGCGTCTCTCTAACGGGCCGGTTGCGGAGCGAAGCGCGACCAAATTGATGGAATCAAGTGGTCGGGATTCGGTTTTTTCTTCGCATTGTTTCCTCGTCGTGCAAATCCTGAACCAGACGGCCGGGGCGCCCCCATGTAATGCTGAGGGGGTACGACCGCCCACGAATTTCGATGCACCGTCCGGTCCGATCCACGATGCTCTTGTTTTCGGGGGCAACCACCACCGCAATTGCAAGAGCCTGAACCACTGAAGAAGGCAGATTCCATGTGTCACCATCTGAGTGGAATCCTGTATGCTCATGGAATGTCATGTTGGAAGCCAATTCGCCTTCGTGAACAATTGGATTTCGACAGAACCTGTAAAGCGCTTCACCGAAGGAAACCCCTCCAACAGTGAGGGAGTTGGCACGGACCGACGACCCGCTTGAGCGCAGAATCAGACCAGTTTCATCGTCGAGAAAGCCGCGTATTCGATCACCGACTCCGCTCTGCGGCCTTCGGGCTTTGGCAGTGGCGTCTACCGCAGACCAGACATGGACCAGCGCCCCTTCCCAGTCAAGCTTAGCCCAACAACTAATGCTGTCGTGGATTCTGTTGCGCACGGCGCTTGTTCGTGGCATGGTATCCGAAAACCCCATCAGCGAACCACGGCAGGCATTGCGAAGCTACCCAATGGTTCGGCCTGGACTACTCAAGTCGAGGATTTTGGCTTTTCTACGTTGACGAAGAAACAGCTGACCTGGCCTAGGATTAGCCGATTATCAGCGCCATGCTATCGCTTGAGCAGAGTAAGGTTGGGTGCAAATCCATCTCCCCTGCAACTAATGTTGCCGGGCCAAGCCGACTGCTAGGCGAACAGCCCATAGGCTCACTCAAACCCCCACGATCCGCCCTTTTTCAACCCCGATCTCCTCAAAATCACCTACATTCGTCGTCCACAACTCGTCCCCGTCACGGAGGTGCCCGGCGATCATGGCGTCGCGGGCCAAGCGTTGCCATTGGCGGCGGGGCAGGTCGGCAAGGCCAGGGACAAAGCGGGCAGCTTGGGTGGGTCCGAATGGTTCGATGTGGCCGCCGAACCGTTCGATCTCGCGGGCGAGGCGCTGGGCGCTGATGCCGCGGGCGGCGACCTGGCGGAGGCGTTCGGCGAAGACGATGGCGGGCACGATGAGGGGTTCGTGGCGCGCTTCTGCATTGAGGAGTGCCTGTTTTCGGAAGAAGACCCCCGTGTCGAGGATGATCCTCACTGGAACACCAAGCGGTCCTTGACGTAGCTGTCGCCGGGGTCGATCATGGCCAGCAGCGCGTCGAGTCCTTCCTTGCGTTCCAGTTCCCGTTCCAGGAGGGTGATGCCTTGCCGCATCGCTTCACTCTCCGTGACGCCGGCCTTCTTGGCCAGGGCGGCGAGGCGTTGGGCGCGGTCGCGGCTCATGCGGACCTTCTTGGTGACCTCCAGGGGCTCTTTCATAGACAGACGTCATTTGTGGCCCGGTTTCTTAAGGAATGTGGCCCAGGTGCTGGCCTGTTCGAGGTAAGTTCTGGCCCCGGCTCCCCCGGAGGACCTCGGTTGTGACCCCCACCACCCCCTATTGCCAACCGACTGTGATGCAACCACCCCCCGGTTTCATAAGAATTAAGGAAATGCTATGAACTGGTTCGGCCACCCGCGGCCCATGCAACCCCCCGTCTCGGTCCCGCACCCCTATCCTGAGTGGCTTGACGACTGCTTCGGCGTCAGTGGCGGCGAAGGAGCCGTGGCCGCCTAGCAGCCCCCCCCCCACCAGCTGGCCCGAGACGTTTTACGCCCCGCAACCCAGCCGGACCCATGGCCTCCCGCACCTGGTTGACCCTCCTGCTCTTAGCCACCGGCACCCTCGCCGGCTGCCTCGGCGACGACGACACGTCCGACGCGTCCGACCTGGCCGCCGGCGAACTGGACCTCTTCGGCCTGCCCGAGCTGGTGAACGCCACGTTCCAGGTGCTGCAACTACCGGCGATCCACACCGGCCACGGCCTCTACGAACCTACGATCGACGTCTCCCTGGATGGCACGATCTACGTCAGCGCCCACTCCACCGGCCTCGGCCAACTGCCGGCGCCTGGCTACTACAGCACCGACGACGGCGCCTCCTGGAACACCCTCGCCCTCGCTGGCCCCGCAGCCCTCCCGCCCGGCACCCAGGGGAGCGCGCCCCTGTTCTCCGATGAGATCTTCATCGTCGCCGGCGACGACGGCCAGGCCTGGGGCGTCGACATCAACCTCCACTCCTACATCGTGAGCGGCTGGTGCGACGACGGCGCCACCCACTGCTACTACAACCCGCAGGCGTACGACCACGCGCAGACCGTCCTCCAGGCGCCGGAATGCAACCCGGTGCCCCTCAAGGACCGCCCGTGGGCCGCCTACGCCAACGGCACGCTCCTCCTGGTCAACAACCCCGGCGGCGGCCCCATGCAGCTCGGCGCCATGCAGGTCCCCCCGACCCTCTACGTCGACGCCGGCCCCGTGGCTTCCGGCATCCAGTGGAACCTGTGCGCCAGCAGCGACGGGTACATCCCCGGCATCCCCGCGCTGCGAGGCGACGGCTTCTTCGCCGTTCCGCAAGGCAACGAGGGCGCCTTCCACGTCGTCACCGGCTACGCCAGCGACGTCATGGACGTCCAGCAGGTGCCCGTGTTCCAGAACAGCAACCAGTACGCCAGCCGCAGCAACGTCATCAACGTCGGCCAAGCGGCCTTCGACGCCACCGGCGCCCTGTACGTGGGTGCCCAGGCCAACACCGCCTCTCAGGACGGCCCCGACGCCGGCGGCTTCCAGGTCGCCGTGAGCCTCGACGGCCAGAACTTCACCGAGACGACGTTCCGCTTCGACCGCCCGGTCAGCTCCGTCTACTTCGACGGCAACCCCAACGGCCCCGGCGCTCTGGTCAACTGGGGCCATGAGGACGGCGACCGCACCGACTGGTACATGGGCCACCTCTTCGTCGGCCTCGACGGTGCCCCGATCCTCCGCCACGTCACCATGGCCCTCGACGACGGACCCGACGCCAGCCGCCACGTCCAAGGCGCCGCCGTCGGCCCCGACGGCCGCAGCTACATGGTGATGTCGGAGAACTCCGGCAACGACCAGACCAGCGACCCGGGCCCCGGCGAGACGCCCATGGCGGTGGTCGTGCAGCAGGATGGCCCGGTGATGCCGGCCACGTCGTGAACCGCCCGCGCCACGGACCCCCGTGACGGCGACGGTGCCGCAACGCCCTTGAACCCGCCCCGCCGCTGGCCTCCTTATGCAGCGTGGTGTAGCGGTGTGGTCCGCCGTTGGTTTCTTGCTCGTTGGCCTGGCCGGGTGCCTTTCCGATGACCCCGTGGACGAAGCAGCCCAAGGGGCCAACGACGCCTTGGCACCGTGGATCGACCCCATCATCCTGGGCCACGACCACGCCGACCCCATGGCGCACGACCTGGCCAACAACATGGAACTCGTCGGCTTCCACCCCTTGGGAGACGACGCCTCGCCGTGGCGCAGCATCTCAGAGATCGACGTGGCCGGCGACCATGCCTTCGTCGGGCTGATGGGGTACGGCTTCGCCATCGTGGACCTCACGGACCCCACGCAGCCGAACCTCACGGCCACCGTCGAGGTGACCTCCCCCGATCGCCTGTCCCCCCTGGGCGCCTACATCGCCGACCTCAAGGTGGACGCCGAGGGCAACTGGGTCTTCGTGGCCCTCGAGCTCTCCACGACGCCCGGCGTCCTCATCTACGACGCCCGCGACAAGGCCAACCCCACGCTCGCCGGCTTCTGGCCGGAGCCCGGGCTGCTGCTCGGCTGCCACATGATCGAGTACGCCATCATCAACGAACAGGAGTACCTGTTCTGTGCGCCCCTGGACAACGCCGTCTACGTGGGCCGCCTGCTGCCCGCGACCGGCGGCATCCGTGAAGTGGTCCAAGTGGCCCGCTGGATGCCTACGTCGCCCCAGTTCATCGGCCAACAGGGTGAAGCGGCGCAGACGTACATCGAGAACGGTGACCCCATCGGCGCAGGCCTCCACTTCGTCAGCGGCCATCAGGACATGACCCACCAGGTGGACCCCCTCACCGGCGCCGACATCCTGACCGTCAGCTTCTGGAACCTGGGCCTCCACTTCGTCGACGTCAGCCTCCCGGAAGTGCCGGTGGAGATGGGCTCTTGGGCGGGCGAACAGGCGGACAAATGGGACGGCGTCCTGCACACCTCCATGGTCTTCGAGTCGGAGGGCCGCCGCATCGCCGTGACGACCCCGGAAGGCGCCCGGCCGCCCGCCATGTTCATCCTTGACGCCACCGACTACGACGACCCGCAGGTGCTCTCCCAATGGATGGCCGCCCCCGACTTCGAAGGGGAGGACGGCGCCTTCAGCCTGCACAACTTCCAGATCGTGGGTGGCAAGATCTACCTCGCCCACTACCACGGCGGCCTCTGGGTCCTGGACGTCTCCACGCCGGAGCTCCAGGCGGACCCCAAGCCCCTGGGCACCTACCTGCCCTGGGACCGGGAGACCGGCCGTGGCTGCTGCGGCGGCTCCTGGGACGTGGTCGTCTACAACGGCTACGTCATCTCCGCCAACACAGGCGGACTGTACGTGACGCACCTGACCGGTGACCCGGCCGGCGACGACACGTACAGCAGCGGCGCCTGAAGCGGCGGGACCGGACCTAAGCGCCG
>JBMYRW010000008.1:0-35684 GCA_049602735.1 Thermoplasmatota archaeon | reverse complement strand
GAGCCATCACGGCCACGACGCCCAGCGCTGCCAAGAGCGGCACGATGGCGAAGCCCGGCGTGTCCTTGTCATCGCCGGCGCCGTCGTCATGGTCACCCATGTGGTCCGAGTGGTCTCCGTGGTCCATGCCGTCACCGGCATCGGGGCCGGCCGGGGGCGTGGCGGGCTCAGGCGGCCGCTCCACCGTGACGTCCTCCGGGGCCTCCGGTTCAGGCTTCGGGTCGGGTTGGGGCGGCGCGGGCGGGGCCTGCACCGTCACGGCCTCCCGGCCACCCAGGTCACTTACGACCCAGAACGCCAGGTCCTCCGAGCCCGGCACAACGCCCAGGTCGATGGAGAACGAAGCGTCCTCGCCGGCGTCGAAGCTGTAGCCGTCCGCGTCCACGGTGGCGGTCCAACCGGCCGTCTCAGGGATGTCGAGCAGGATGTGCTGCCCCTGCGTGGTGATCAGGTTCTTGACGTCCAGCTGGAGGGTGCCATCCTGAAGGGTCGCCGTCGTCTCCGTGTAGCCGAACGGCCCCGTGAGGTTCCAGACGGGCGTCGTGGCGTTGCTCTCTTCCGGGATCTCGACGCCGCCGGGGAGGAAGCGACCGCCGGGGACCGCGTCGACCGCCTCCTCGCCCGCGCGGCTGGTCACCATGAACTCTGACAGGCTGCCGCCGCGGGCGGTGCCAAGGGCCTCATGGGACAGGAACACCTGCATCTGGGCGTTGTCGCCGAAGGGCGACTCGGTGACGCTGGCTTCCATGATCGTACCGTCGCCGGTCCAGTTGCCGCCGTCACTGGTGGCGAACGTGAAGGTCCGGGCCCCGTCGTCGCCTGTGACGTCGAGTTGGAGGCTCAGCTCGTCCACTTGGGGCAGGACGGGGCTGAAGCCGCCGTACAGGATGAAGCGAAGGATGACGCCCTCCTCATCGGTAGCGGGGTGGTAGGCTTCGCGGCCGTGGACGGAGACGAGGTCGTAGCCGTCGATGAGGGCGAAGGAGTCGTCGCCGGCATCTTCGAGGAGCTTGATCTCCACGTCGAGCACCTCGACGGCGGCATGGGCGCTCACGGACGGCAAGGGTACAAGCAACAGGGACAGGGCGAGGATCGGGACGATGAGGGTGCGTCGCATCAACCTCTTTGTTCAAACTTGGAACGTTTAAGGGTTGTTAGGAAACCGTAGCCCAGACAGGGTCATCGGCGAGCAGGCCAGGCGCCAGGAACGACTTGCCGAACAGGCATAGAACGGAAGCAGCACCGAAGAACAGGAGGGAAGGAGAGAAGGGACAAAGAGGAGGAAGAAGGGGAGGCGACGCCTCAGAGTTGGCTCTCGATGAGCGCTTCGAGGTCCGCCGACTCGGGGACGGAGACCGCCACGAGGGCGAACGGCTGATCGATCTCAGGGGTCGACGGGTCGCCGTCCTGGTTGACCGCCGCGGCCGTCACCGTGATCGTGTAGCCGCCCAGCGGCTGGTCCACGAAGACGTTCTCCAGGTTGTTGAGGCGGTCCGGCGTGCCGGCACCGACGATCGGCACGGACAGGGGCAGGCTCGTCAGACCGAAGTTGCCCTGGTAGAGCACCACGCCCGTGGCCGCGTCGGCCACCGTGAGGTCCAGGTCGTTCACCAGGGTCGGGTCCGCACCCGGGTTGGCCGGTACGTCCGTCCAGGCGAGGCTGACGCGCATCTGACCGGCACCCGTCGTGGGCGTGTAGGCGAAGCTGGCGGACTCGCCCGTCTCCAGGCCGACCGTCTCGTCGACCACCATGACGCTGGCACGGGCATCGTAGAGCTCCTGGAGGTCGGGCGTGCCCCAACCCTGCTGGTTGCGGCCGTACGCGTCCGCGCCGCCGTTGACCAAGCCCAACACGCGCTGGGTGACCGTGCCGCTGCCGGTGCCGCCGCCAGCCTGGTCAGGGTTGAAGGTGTGGGCCGTGGAGACCAGGAGGGCCTTGATGGCGGCCGGGCTGGCCGTCTGGCCCGCCGCGATGCCACCGAAGATCCCGTCACGGGCCATCTCGTTGGCCAGGGCGACGGATCCCGCCACGACCGGCGTGGCACCGGACGTGCCACCGAAGCCGTTCGTGTAACCGCTGCCCAGGTGCTGGGTGCGGATGGCGTCGTAGGGACCCACCAGTTCCGGCTTCAGGCGACCATCGGCCGCCGGGCCCGTGGAGGCCTTGCTGCCGCCGCCGTTCCAAGCGTCGTTGGTGCGGTCGACGTCATTGAAGTGGTACAGGGCGCCCACGGAGAGGATGTTCTTGGCCATCGCTTCCTGGCGCGCACAGAGCGGGCCACAGTTGCTCATGGACTGCAGCATCAGGACGTCCAGGTCGAAGACCACGCGATCGTTCTCGTTGGAGACGGAGCCGTATTCGTTGTTCTTGGGGACGCTGCTGCCCCAGCTGTTGGTGTGGAAGACAGCGCCGTGGTTGTTCTTGGCGCAGGCGGCCGTGTTGTAGCGGCTGTCCTGGAAGTACTGGGCGAAGACACCCTTGGCATCCGGGGCCATGCCGCGCGCGTCCGGGCTGCCGGCACCACTGCCGAACACGATGCCGTAGACGTTGGTGCCGTGGCTGCTCGGGCTGCTGGCGCTGCAGTAGCCCACGAAGCTGGGGGAGAAGTCGGGGTGGTTGTAGAGGCCGGAGTCCATCACGATGCCCGTGACACCGTTGCCGGTGTACCCACCGGCTCCTTCGATGTGGTCGGCGCCGGTGTACTGGCGGATCTTGTCCATGTCGTCCTCGGGGTCGCCGGCGCGGTCGATCCACATGACCTCCGGCAGGGCCGCCAGTTCAAGGAGGCGGGCCGTGGGGACCACCGCGCGGACGCGCTCGATCTCAGGGTCGAGGCGGGCATCGGTGTCGAGGGCCAGGAGTGCCTGGGCGACCGTGTCGAAGGCGCCGTCGGCGGAAGGGACGGAGAGGACGTGGATGTCCAGGTCACCTGAGAGGCCGGCGATGCCCGGTTCCAGCTTGGCCTGGGGGGCCACGTCGGCGACGTTGAGAAGGAAGCCGAGCCCCTCGAGGGCGGCCGGCTCAGGGATGCTGACGTAGAAACGGTTGACGGGGAGGTAGTAGTGGACCTCGATGCCGCGCTCCTCGAAGAGGGTGGCCCACTCGGGCAGCATCGGCGTGGCGAGCTGCAGGAGACGGAAGGGGCTCTCCTCGGAGGGGTGGGCGAGCGCCTGGGTGCGCAGGCCGACGTCGTCGCCGGCCGGCAAGGGCGCGGACCAGGTGCGGCCGTCGTCGCGGCTGACGACCGTGTGCCAGTCGCCCGCCACGAGGTAGTTGACGTACGTGACTGGGGCGTGGCGTCCGGCGAACGCCTCCTCGATGGTGCCCGGGGCGACGAGGATTGTGTCGCCGCCGAGACACAGCCGCGTGCCGTCGGTGACCAGCGCGTCCGTGGCGCGGCAGGCATCATCCGATGCGGCCGTCGGTAGTCCGGCGGCGACCATCGTGGCCACCACCGTGACCGTAGCGAGACTCAGCAGTTTCTGTTGTAGGAGCAATCCAGCCAACTCCAACCGGTCATGGGTGACCTTTCATAAGGGCTTGCGGCCCCGATGCATCCAATCCCCCGGCGTGCCCGGCGCGCCAAAGGGTAAACCTCAACCGCCTGGGCGCCCAACAGGTGGGCATGGAGCACAGTGTCATGGAAGCGGGCAAGGCGATGTCGACCGGTTGGTGCGAGACCCACCATGATGCCGCGGGTCGCTGCGGCGCCCGGCGGGATGCCTGGGCGGTCCTTGGTATGGCGTTCGCTGCTGTCGCGGTGATCACCGTCCTCGTGGGGCTCCTGGCCGCCCTCCTGTTGGACGACGAATAAGGCGTCCCCTACGAGGCGAACCGGGCCGCGAGCCAGCCCGGTAGGTCGTCCATCTTGACGCGTTCCTGTTCCGTGGTGTCCCGGTCGCGTACGGTCACGGCCTGGTCCGTCAGGGTGTCGGGGTCCAACGTGATGCAGAACGGTGTGCCGATCTCGTCCTGGCGGGCGTAGCGGCGGCCGATGTTGCCAGAGACGTCGTAGTCAGTGGCGTAGCCGGCGGCGCGCAGCCGGGCCTCCAGCTCATGGGCGAGCTCCGGCAGGCCGTCCTTGCCCGTGAGGGGCAGGACCGCCGCGTGGACGGGCGCCACGGCCGGGCTCAAGTGGAGCACCGTGTACGGTTCGCCGTTCTTCTCGCTGCGTTCGTAGGCGTGCTCCCAGAGGGCGTACAGGATGCGGTCGACGCCGAAGGAGGGCTCGATGACGCGAGGGATGAGCTTGCGGCCGGTGATCGTCCATTCGCCGTCCAGGACCATGTAGCCATCGGCGGGGACCTCCACGCCGTCGAGGTCGAGGCTCTCGTCGACCTTCTCCGGCTTCTTGGGGCCCTTGACCACCAGTTCATCGTCCAGCCAGGCGGCGTCGAAGCCCTTGTGGGCCGCGTCGGCCAGCGTGCGCAGTTGGTCGTCGAAGACCGCTTCCAGTTTGGCGGCGATCTCCTTGGCCTCGGCCTTGAACGTGCGGCCCAGGATGCCCATGTTGGGCACGAGCTTGCGGGCGGTGAAGGTGTAGGGTTCCGGGAGGTCGACGGTGACCTGGAAGTCGCCGACCTTGCCGCTGTGTTCGGCGTGCTGGGAGAGGTCGTAGCAGCCGCGGTCGGCGACGCCGACGCATTCCACCCAGCCGTAGCGGTCACTGTGGAACTCGGCGTCCCAGCAGTCGCTGGCGTAGTGGGCCATCTCGTCGCCCAGGTGTTGACGGAAGCGCAGCCGCGCGGGGTCCATGCCGGCGGCCAGCAGGAACTGCTGCGTGAGGGCGAGGAAGTAGGCGAGGGGCTCGTTGGCGACCACGCCGTCGTCCACCGCTTGGCGGAAGCTGAGTTCACGGGGCTGTTCGTCGGTGTTGGGGACGAACGTGGCGGTGCGGTCGGCGACGGCCTGGAAGGGCGCGAAGGGGACGTTGGTCTCCTCGAAGAAGACCTCCGCCTCCATCATGTTGAACTCGCGCAGGCGCAGCATGCCCTGGCGGGGGCTGATCTCGTTGCGGTTGGAGCCGCCGACCTGGATGCCGCCGAAGGGGAGCTTGCCGCGGAAGTGGCGCAGGAGGTGTGGGAAGTCGGTGAAGATGCCCTGGGCGGTCTCGGGGCGCAGGTAGCCGGTTCGGCCGCTGCCGGGGCCGATCTCCGTGGCGTTCATGAGGTTCTGCGGCGCCGCCTTGCCCCAGGCGACCTTGCCGCACTGGGGGCACTTGGGCTTGCGGGCCTCGATCTCCGCGTCAATCGCCTCCGGGGACAGGGCGTCGGCGGTCCCTTCGTAGCCGGCCTCTTCCACCAGGTGGTCGGCGCGGGCGGGGTGGCCGCACTTGCCGCACTTGGTCACCAGGTCCGTGAACTCGTCCACGTGGCCGCTCGCCTTCAGGACGTCGTGGGGTGTGACGCGCGGGCAGCGCACTTCGGCCATGGGGACGGCGCTGCCGTGGAACGTGCGGCGCCAGAGGTCTTCGAAGCGGACCTTCATGGCGGCGCCGAGGGGCCCGTAGTCGTAGAAGCCGGCGAGGCCTCCGTACACTTCGTAGGAGGGCCAGAGGAAGCCGCGGCGCTTGGCCAGGTCCATCACGGCGTCGGTCGTGTCAGCCACGCGCCGCGCACCAGGAGGCGCTTTAAGAGGACGGCGGCGCAAAACGGGCGGCGGAACCCCGCAACCGTACGCCGAGCTCTACCTCTTCCAGGTCGAAAGCGGCATCGAGCTGCCGGAGCAGGTCCAGGAGGCCGTCGTGGTAGGCGCGGCGGTCCAGGTTGGCCGGCGGCGCTTCGGGGTCCAGTTCAGGAGAAAGGAGCTCAGGCGCCGTGACGACGGCCAGTTCCGGCATGCCGGGCACCCATTGCACCAGGTCGCCCCGTCCGCCGCCGCGGCTGAGACCGTCCTCGTCCAACTCGGTGAGGTACTCGTAGAGCGGGTGGGCCACCAGGAGGTCTTCCAGCTGTTCGTTGGCGACGTGGCGGCACAGCCAGTCGCGCACGATGTCGTCCGGCACGAGCCACCCTTCGTCGTCGGGGCAGTCGACGATCAGCAGCAGTTCGTCTTGGCTGGAGGCCAGGAGCTCCTTCTGGAACCCGGGCTTGGGGATGATACGCAGGACGCTGCCACCTCCTTCCAGGTCGAAAGGGAGGTCGTCCTCGTCGTAGAACGGCTCGGCGGCCAGGAGCTGTAGGCTGCCGCAGCCTTCGCAGGCCGGGTGCAGGAGGATGTCCACCAGGCCGGCCCACGTGTCGCGGTCTTCGACCGCCACCGTGCGGCTGCGTAGCTTCACAGGTCCAATGGGGGCGCAGGTGGCTTGACCGTTGCGGCAGGGGCGATGGGTCGAACCGGAAGCACGATCGCGTCCGCGGGCCCGCCGACCTTGGGCTTCCAAGCGGGCAGTCCCAGCAGGGCGCGGGCGCCGTGGGTCATCATGCGCAGCAAGGTCTCGTCGGAGAGCCTGTCGCGGTACCACGCCTTCAGTTGGCCCGCTTCGGCCAGCAGATCACCGTCCGCCAACATGCCGTTGTCCGTGCCCAGGGCCACCGTTACACCTTCCTGCACCATCAGGGGAACGGGCGGGCGCAGGCCGAACGCACGGTTGCTGCGGGGGCAGACGACGACGGGGACGCGCGCGGCGGCCAGCTCCTCGAAGTCGCTGCGGGTGCCCTGGACCATGTGGACGACGAAGGTCGGTTCCAGGCTGAGGGCCAGGTCGATGTCGTCCCGTTGGTCCTCGCTGACGTGGATCGCCAGGGGCTTGCGGGCGTCGCGCGCCGCTTCTGCCCAGGCTTCCAGGTCGCGGCGAGGTAGGTCCCGCAGGCCGGAGAGCCCGATGCCGTCCGCCACCTGGAGCAGCTCACGGGCCTCGTCCTCGTCGAAGCGACCCCCGTGGGCGGCGCCACGGCCCAGGATGACCGGTCGCACCGGAAGGTCGTCGGCCACGTCGCGCAACAGGCGAGCGCCAGGAACACCGCCTTCCCGGAAATCGATGAAGTGGCTCGTGCCGAGGCCCGCCATCTCACCGGCGAGGGCTTGGAAGCTGGCCGTGTGGTCGTCGTCTGAGGCGGCGGCAAGCATCTGGTGCTTCCAACCGCCGGGCCCCACCAATTCCTTGACGGACGCCCCCTTGGGCCGCCGCGATCGGAGGAACGTGTCGGCGGCATGGGTGTGGCCGTTGACGGGGAACGGGACGATCCACCCCCGGGCGTCGGGTCGCTCCTCCGGTTCCCCTTCGCCCATCGCTGTGATGCGTCCCCCTTCCACCTGGAGGTACCCCTCGATGGTGCGGTCGGACAGGAGGATGCGGCCAGCGAACAGAGGCACGGCCGCGGCAGCCCGCGCGGGGGGATGGGGCTTGCGGGCCGGCGCGGTCAAAGGTTAAGACTACCTCGCGGTTCGAGGTACCTCGAAGGTCAAAGTGTATGGGACCTCAAGGTAACGTCGAACTGATCCGCTTCAGGGAGAAGCTGGCCAAGGAGCTCAAGAGCGGCCTCATCGGCCTCGTGCTCCTGGCCGCCGTCGAACGCCGCGGCCCAGAATACGGCTACCGGCTCCTCGCCAGCGTCAAGGAAGCCTCGGACGGCCGCCTCCACTTCAAGGAAGGCACCGCCTACCCGCTCCTGCAACGCCTGGAGAAGGCCGGCCTGGTGAGCAGCTACTGGGGCACCAACGAATCGGGCCCGCCCCGCCGCTACTACCAGGCCACCAGCCTCGGCAAGGACGCCCTCGCCGCAGCCCTCGACGACTGGGGCGACCTGGTCGGCGCCGTCACCCATACCCTCGACCAGCTGGAGGAACAACCATGAGTGCCATCAAAGATTACCTGAACGAAGTCGCCCGCCACCTGAACATCGGAGGCACCGAACGCCGCCGCATCCTGGACGAACTGCAGAGCCACCTCACCGACCAGGTGGAGGAGTTGGCCCGCGAAGAGCCCGCCACCGACCGCCGCGAACTGCAACGACGTGTCCTGCGGGACTTCGGTGACCCAAGAGAACTGGCACTCAGTTACGAGCCCAACCAGACGGTCATCCGGCGCAGCGGCGGCGAGGTCGCCCTCCGCATCACCCAGGACGTCGCCCGTGGCACGGGCAAGGTGCTGAAGTTCACGGCGATCGCCGCCCTGGCGCTCATCGCCATCGCCATGACCGCGGCCGTCGTGCTGCTGCTGGCCTACGGGGATGACATCCAAGAGCAGGCGCAAGTGCATGGCCAAGAGCGGGCCTACTACGACAGCCGGACCTGCAGCGACCCCTGCCAGGGCAGCTCCTCCGGCGGGACGTTCTTCGTCCACGAGGACGTCCGTGAAGTGGAGTTCAGCTACGACCTCCGCGAACATCCGGACAACACGCTCCTCTCCAGCGTCAAGATGACGGTGACGGACCCGAGCGGCGACGTCCGATTCGAACAGACGTTCACCAATCAGGATGTGAGTTGGACCAGCATGACCTGGGGCCCGGAGACCGGCGACTGGCGCATCGACTACGAGTTCACCGCCTGGGAAGGCACGATCCGGGTCGACGTCCTGACCACCGGCCTCCCCCGCTGACGACCGCACGCCGCTGCCTCTTTCCCCTCCTTCCTCCATCCTTTTGTGTGACCGCTACGGGCCACCACATCCTTGCTCTGGACGCCGGCACCACCGGTGTCACCGCGCTCGTCTTCGACCAGGACCGCGTCGTCGTCGGCCGCGCCTACCAGGAGTTCACCCAGCATTACCCGGAACCCGGCTGGGTGGAGCATGATGCCGCCGAGATCTGGGACGTCACCCTCGCCGTCGCCCGCCACGCCCTGGTGGACGCCGACATCGAAGCGGAGGCGCTGGCCGGCATCGGCATCACGAACCAACGGGAGACGACGGTGCTGTGGGACCGCGCCACGGGCGAGCCCGTCCACCGGGCCATCGTCTGGCAGGACAACCGGACCGAGCCCCAATGCGCCAAGCTGCGCCGCAAGTGGGCCAAGAAGGTCCAGGCGAAGACCGGCCTCGTCCTCGACCCGTACTTCTCCGCCAGCAAGCTCGCCTGGCTGCTCACGAACGTCCCCGCTGCGCGGGAGCGGGCCAAGAGCGGCAAGCTGGCGTTCGGCACCATCGACTCCTGGCTCCTCTGGAAGCTCACCGGCGGGACGGCGGAGGCCGGCGCTGTCCACGCCACCGACCACACCAACGCCAGCCGCACCAACCTGTGGAACATCCACGTCGGCGACTGGGACGACGAACTGATGGAGCTCTGGTCGGTGCCCCGAGCCTGCCTGCCGGACGTGCGCCCCAGCGGCCACCTTTACGGCGCTGCCACCGCGCTTGGCGGAGCCCCCGTCGCCAGCCTCGTGGGCGACCAGCAAGCGGCCCTGTTCGGCCAAGGCTGCACCCGGCCCGGCGAGACGAAGAACACGTACGGCACCGGCTGCTTCCTGCTCCAGCACACCGGCGACAAGCCGGTCGCCTCCAAGAACGGCCTGCTCACCACCCGCGCCGCCAGCCTCGACGAGACGCCCCAATACGCCCTCGAAGGGAGCGTCTTCGTCGCCGGCGCGGCGATCCAGTGGCTGCGCGACGGCCTCGGCACGATCCCCGACGCGCCGGCCATCAGCACCGCCGCCCAGGAAGTGGAGGATGCCGGGGGCGTGGTCGTGGTGCCTGCGTTCGCCGGTCTCGGGGCCCCCCACTGGGACGCCGAAGCCAGGGGTGCCATCATGGGCGTCACGCGCGGCACCACGGCCGCCCATCTCGCCCGCGCCACCTTGGAAGGCATCGCCCTTCAGGCCCACGAGGTACTGCGCGCCATGGAGAAGGACTCCAAGAACAAGGTGCCCGTCCTGCGGGTGGACGGTGGCGCCACCAAGAGCGACCTGCTCATGCAGCTCCAGGCGGACCTCTTGGGGGCTTCCGTGGAGCGCCCGGACGACGTGGAGGCGACCGCCAAGGGCGCGGCGCTCCTGGCGGGCATCGCCGTCGGCCTGTGGAGCCTCGATGATGCCCGCGCGCCCACCGGTGTCACCACGTTCAAACCGAAGGCGAAACGCAGCTGGGTCAAGGGCAAGGAGAAGGACTGGAAGCGTGCCGTGAAAGCCGTCCAGGCGTTCACCTAGGTCACGACGAGGCCGCTTGGGGGGCAGCCGGCAGGTCGAAGATCACCCGCGCGCCGCGGCCGGGCTCGCCGTAGAGCCGCACCGTGCCCCCATGGGCCTGGACGATCTGGTCCACGGCCGCCAGACCCAGGCCGTGGCCTTCGATGCCGGCCGCGTTGTCGAGGCGCTGGAACGGCCGCAGCATCACCAAGGCATCCTGGTCATTGAAGCCCATGCCGTTGTCGCGGACGCAGACCTCGACGCGGTCGCCCTTCCGGCGGCTGCGCACCTGGATGCGGGGTGTTACGCCGGGGCGGCCGTACTTGATGCCGTTGGCGACCAGGTTCTGCAGCACGCGCATGAGCTGCTCCGGGTCGGCCAACAGGTCGTCGGGGGCCTGGCAGTCGACCTGGGCGCCGCTTGCCTCCAAGCGTTCCTGCAGGTCGTGGGCGACGCTGGTCCAAAGGAGGTCCATGCTGGTCTGGGTGGGGGCGGGCGGGGCGCGCCGGGACCAGGCGAGCACCGAGGCGATGCGGTCACCCATGCGGACGGCGAGCCGGTCCAACGCTTCCAGGCGCGCCGTCTGCTCGTCGTCGCCGGCCTTCTGGGCCTTCATCTTGAGGACCGCGAGGTTGAGGCGGAAACTGGAGAGGGGGCCTTGCAGGTCGTGGCTCACCACCGCCGCGAAGCCGTCCAGTTTGCGGACGTTCTCCTGCACCATCTCCATGACACCGTCGAAGGCATCCGCCATGTCGGAGAGCTCATCGTCGCCTTCCAGCGCAATGCGGCGGTCCAGGAGCGCCTGCTGCTGGATCTCCTGCATGTCCTGGCGCACCTTCTCCAGCCGCGATGTCACCGTGCCACGAACGGTCCACCACGAAGCGGCCGTGAGCATGCCGCCCAGGCCGAGGCTCACCAAGGCGAAGGCCCCGAAGGAGCGCACGCCGGCCTGGAACGCCTCCCGTTGCAGCACGAGGGTCAACGAAGCGGCCGCGTCACCGTTGACGTCCCGCACCGTCCGGGAGGCCTCCATGTCCGCCAGCGACAGCCGCCGCAGCGCCGGCTCGCCGGGCGGATCGAAGCGCAACGGCGCATCCAGGCCCTCGCCCAGGTGCTGCGCGTAGGAGCCGGAAAGGGCCCGACCGAGGATCATGCCACCTTCCGTGAACTCGCTGGCGGCGGTGATGTTGAAGGCCACGGCGGCCAACATGTACGGGGTGCCGTTGAGCACCAGAATCCCCTCATGGGCGCCGCCCACGGGGACCGGGTCACGGAAGGAGGAGCCGGCCAGGCTGGCGTTGAGGACCTCGCCGGCCTCCGTGAAGCCGCCGCCTCGGGGGTCGAGGAGGATGGAGAAGAACTGGGGTCCGCCGGTCTCGTTGGCGAACGCGAGGCCGATGAGGTCGACCCGGTTGCGCACGAAGAGCTGCTGGAAGATCGCGGTGGTGTTGACCTGCTGGGTCTCCGCGGTGCCGTTGCCGTCGTCCGCCGTCGTGCTGCCGCCTTGTTGGGCGCCGTCGCCAAAGAGCGCCGCCATGAGGCCGGTGACCTGTTGGGCGGTGGCGGTCAGGTCCCGTTGATCGGCCGCCAACAGGTCTTCGACGCGGTCGAGGCGCCGCTCGGCGTCCATCGCCTCCGCTGTGCGCAGGTCGTCGACCAGGAAGGCCCCGGCGGCACCCATGATGCCGACGGAGCCTGCAAGGAAGGCCAGGGCGAGTGTGCTCGCGATGCGACGCGACACACGCATGGGCGACGTTCGGCCCACGTCCGCTTAGGGACCACGTCAAGGACGGAGGCCCCTGGGAGGGCCCCGCCACGTGGGGTGGTCCTACGCCTTCGCCTTCTTCAGCGCCAGAGCGAGAACGTCCATGGCGCCGTCGATCTGCTCGGCGCTGGTGTTGAGCGGCGGGATGAACCGGATGCCGCTCTTGCCGCAGCCGAGCACCACGAGGCCGTTCTTCCAGCACAGCTCCTCGACCTTGTCGGCCATCTTGGGGTGGTGGCCACCCTTGGCGTCCACGAAGTCGATGGCACGCATGAGGCCGAGGCCGCGGCTGTCGCCGATGCTCGCGTGGTCATCCATCATCTCCGTGAGGCGGGCGTGCATCTGGTCGCCGCGGGCGGCGCTGTTCTCCACCAGCTTCTCCTCTTCGATGACATCGATCGAGGCGAGGCTGCCGGCGCAGGCGACCAGGTTGCCGCCGTAGGTGTTGGAGTGGACGCCTTGGCTCTCGAAGTCCAGGTCGGCCTTGACGACGCTGGCGCCGATCGGCATGCCGCTGCCCATCGCCTTGGCGATCGAGAGGATGTCCGGTTCGACGCCGAAGTGGTCGCTGCCGAACCACTTGCCCGTGCGGCCGAAGCCGGTCTGCACCTCGTCGGCCACCAGGAGGATGCCGTGCTCGTTGCACAGCTCCTGGAGCATCTTGGGGAACATGGGCGGCGGCACGTGGTAGCCACCTTCACCCTGGATCGGCTCCCAGAAGAGGGCCGCCGTGTCCTCCACGGGCAGCTTCGTCTGGAAGAGGAAGTTGAGCGCGTCGATGGCGCGGTTGGACAGCTCTTCGGGCTCGTCGTAGCCGTTGATGCCCCACATATTGCGGAACGGCGCCGGGAACGGCGTGTGGTGGACGCCGGGCATGGTGGGGCCGCTGAGGCTCTGCTGGATCGCCTTGGAGGCCGTCAGGCTGAGGGCACCCATGGTGCGCCCGTGGAAGGCGCCCTGGAAGGCGACGAACTGGCGGCGGCCTTCGTGGTTGCGGGCGAACTTGAAGGCGGCCTCGTTGGCCTCGGCACCGCTGTTGCAGAAGAACGTCTTGGTGGGGCCCTTGATGGGGACGATCCCGTCCAGGCGCTCAGCCAGGTCGGACTGCTGGGAGTAGTAGTAGTCAGTGCCGGCGAAATGCATCATCTCGCCCGCCTGGTCCTGGATCGCCTTGACGACCTTGGGGTGGCAGTGGCCCGTGTTGAGCACACCGATGCCGGCGGCGAAGTCGAGCAGCACGTTGCCGTCGACGTCCTCGACGACGGGGCCGCGGCCGCGCAGGGCCGCCACGGGGGCGGTCTTCGTGGTCGTCGTGAGGAAGCGCGTGTCCTTCTTGACGATCTTCTTGGCCTCGGGGCCTGGGATCTTCTTGACGATGCGTGGTACAGACTCGTTGCCAGTGATCATGATGCTCCTCCGGATTCCGTGATGTGGTGGACGGGCACCCCTTCAAAAGGGGTTCGTTCAAGGGAGAACAGGTAGGCTACGGATTTCGTAGCACCTAGGGGTCGCGGTCGCCAGGGGCCTCACCGAGCAGCAGCGCTTCGGTGAGCTCTTTCAGGCTCCGGTGCGCGTTCTCAGGGCGTACCGGGCAGGCCTGGCAGCGGGGGCGACTGTCACAGCACGCCATGCGGCGGCGCCACTGTTCCCGTGCGTCCACGATGCGGCCGTGACGCGCCACCACTTGAGCCTTCTGACGTTCAATGCTCGTGGAGGACGAGGCGGCTGCGGGTGCCGGTCACGCCCGGTTGGCTGCGGATCTTGTCGATCGTGCGGTTGAGGTCGTCCAGGGTGCTCGCCGAAGCGACCACCACAAGGTCGGTCTCGCCGGTCACCTCCCAGACGAAGGCGACGTGCTCCCATTCCAGGAGTGCTCTTGCCAGTTCGCCGGCCAGGCTGTTGCCCTGCAAGGTGACATCGATGATGGCGAGCCCGGTGGCACCCTTGGTCCGCACGGTGAAGCCCGTGATCGTCCCCTCTTCCTGCATGCGTTTGACCCGCGCACGCACGGTCCCTTCGCTGCGGTCCAACTCCTGGGCGAGCTCCGTGTAACTGGCGCGGCCGTCGCGGCGCAACAGGGCGATGAGGCGACGGTCCAGGTCGTCCACGTTCAGACCTCAAGCAGGCGCCGTTGCAGGCCCCGCACCTTCTCGATGGCGCCCTGCACGTCGTCCACTTGGAAGACGATGAGATCGCCCGCCTGGGCCTCGTCGAGGGCCGTGTCGATGGCGTCCATCTCCGAGTCCATGATCGTGACCGCGGCCTCGTCGTACCCCGTGGAGAGGATGCCCTTCCGGATGACGTCGGGCGTCTCGCCGGCGGGGCGGCCGCGGGGGTCGGCGTCGGAGAGGAGGATGCGGTCGTACATGGTAGCGATCTGGGCACCGAAGCCTTGCAGGTCCTCGTCGCGGCGGTTGCCGCTGGCGTTGGCGACGTTGAGGCAGCGCCCCCGCGTGAGTCCAGGCAGCACCTGTGCCAGCGCCTGCAGGGCGGGGACGTTGTGGCCGTAGTCGAGCAGCACCTTGACGTCGCCCACTTCCATGAGGTTCATGCGGCCCGGCAGCTGGGTCACGGTCGGGTTGAAGGTGACGAGGCCGGCGCGGGTGTCCTCTTCGGTCATGCCGATGGCGTAGGTGGCGGCCACGGCGGCCATGGCGTTCTGGATGTTGAAGAGCGCGCGGCCAGCGAGCGTGATCGGCACCGCCGCGGCGTCCACGACGCGGAAGGCTGCCGTGGTGCCCCGCTTCAGCACGATCGTCCCCGCTTCGTGGGTGACGACGACGTTCTCGGGGTCTGCGGCGAGGTGTTCGGCGAGGGCAGGATGGGCCGGGTCCATGCTGAAGAGGATCACCTTGCCCTTGCAGCGGGAGCGGGTGGCCAGCACCCGTTCGTCGTCGGCGTTGAGGACCGCCGTGCCGCTGGGCTTGACGGATTCGATGACGACGCCCTTCAGGCGCGCCAGGTCGTCCACGCTCTCGATGCCGCCTTGGCCAAGGTGGTCGACGCCGACGTTCAGGAAGACGCCCACGTCGCAGCTCTCGAAGCCGAGGCCACGGCGCAGGATGCCGCCGCGGGCCACTTCCAGGATGGCGTGGGTGACGCCGGGCTCCTTGAGGACCGCCTGGGCGCCGCCGGGGCCGCTGTAGTCGCCGCGTAGGATCACCTGGTTGGCCACCTCGACGCTACCGGTGCAGGAGAGGCCGGGGCGGCCGCCGCTGTACTTGACCAGGTGGTCGATGAGGCGCACCGTCGTCGTCTTGCCGTTGGTGCCCGTCACCGCCACGATGGGGATGCGGCCGTCCTGGCTCGCCGGGAACAGCAGGTCCAGGATGGGGCGGGCCACGTCGCGGGGCTGCCCCTCCGTCGGGTGGAGATGCATGCGCAGGTCAGGCGCACCGTTGAGTTCGATGAGGGCACCGCCTGTCTCCTCAAGGGGCGCCTCGATGTGGGGCGCGACGATGTCGACGCCACAGACGTCCAGGCCGGCCAGGCGCGTGGCGCGCTCAGCGACCGCCTTCACGCTGGGATGCACGCGGTCCGTGACGTCCACGGCCGTGCCGCCGCTGGCGGGGCTGGCGGTGCTCTTGAGCACCACACGCTTCCCGGCTTCCGGCACGCTGTCCACGGCGAGTCCCTGCTTCTCCAGGAGGCGGAGGGTCTGTTGGTCGATGGCGACCTCGGTGAGTTCGTTCTCCGTGCCGAAGCCGCGGCGAGGATCGTCATTGAACGCCGCGATCAATCGGGCCACACTGCGCTGACCGTCCCCCATCAAGGCAGGGGGGTCGCGGCGCACGGCAGCGACCAGACGGCCGCCCACCACCAGGAGCCGGTGTTCGACGCCTTCCACGTGGCGCTCCACCAACACGCGGGGGTAGCGCGCCTTGGCCGCGTCGTAGGCCGCCTCCAGCTCCTCTTCACCGCGGACATCCACGGTGACGCCGCGGCCTTGGCTGCCCACTTCCGGCTTGACGGCGACGGGGTACCCGAGGTCATCGACCTCTTCGAGGACGCCGCGGAAGGTGCGGTAGGAGGCGCCAGGCGGCAGCGGGATGCCCCATTCTTCCAGGACCTCCTTCGTGCGTTCCTTGTCGTCGGCGATCTCCAGGCCGAGGCCGCTCGTGCGCCCGGTCATGGTCGCCTGGATGTGCTGCTGGGCGGCGCCGTGGCCCAGTTGGACGTGGCTTGATTCACGGCGGAGGACGGGGATGCCGCGCCGGCGGGCCTCATCGACGAGTGCTTGGGTGCTGGGTCCGAGGCGGTGGGCCTCGCGGACCTCGCGCAGGGCCTGCAGGACGGCGTCGAAGTGGACCTCCTCGCCGGCGGCCAGGTCCTTCAGGAGGCTGACGGCGGCTTCGCCAGCCGCGTCGGCCACGTGTTCGTCTTCGTACGTGTGGACGATGACCCAGTCGTCGTCTTCGTCGAGCCAGGCCTGGCACCAGTCGGAGGCCATGCCGATGAGCCGTTGCAGGGCGCAGGCGGTCTCGCCCACCAGGTACCCCAGGTCGGTGGCACTGCCGGCGAGCCCGTCGTCGAGGGCAGCCAGGTCGGCCTTCAGCTTGGCGAGGTCCACGCCCTGCCGGGGCCGCACGACCAGGTAGGCGACGGGGGCGTCGCGGTACAGGTTGGCGCCGCGCAGGAACCGATGGCCCACGATGCGCATCATGCGGTCACCTCCGCCTTCGCCTCGGCCGCCGCGTCCGAGGCCTCCTTCGCTTTGGCCTCCATCTCACGGATGCGGGCGATCAGGCCGGCGTGGTCCTCGCATTGGATGACCACCAGGTCGCCCGGCTCGGCCATCTTGAGCGCCGCGTCGATGTTGTCCCATTCGTCCACGGCGGTGGTGATCTTGTCGCCCGGGAAGCCCGCCTTCTGGGCGCCTTCGCGTAGGATCTGGCTCGTCTCGCCTTCCTCGCGGCCCCGGGGGTCCGGGTCGCTGATGAACAGATGGTCGCAATGGGTCGTCATGGCGGCGCCCACTTCCATCAGGTCCTCCGTGCGGCGGTTGCCGGCCAGGTAGCCGACGCGCAGGATACGGCCGCCATGGGCCAGGTGCGGCAGCACGTCGTCGAGGGCCTGGAGGGCCGGGACGTTGTGGCCGAAGTCGAGCAGGATGCGGATGCCGCCCACATCGAAGAGGTTCATGCGGCCGGGGTTCTGGCCTTCCGTGGAGTCGAAGGTGACGAGACCGGCGCGCACGTCCTCCTCCTTGAGGCCGGCAGCGTAGCAAGCCCCGACAGCGGCGAGCGCGTTGGCGATGTTGAAGCGGGCCCGGCCACCCAGGGTCATGGGGATGTCGAGCACTTCGGCGACGCGGAACTCGGCGTGGCCGCGACGCAGCACGATGGCGCCGTCATGGACGGTGACGACCACGTTCTCCGGGTCCGCGGCCAGGTGGGCGCGGAAGTCCGGGTGGTCGGGGTCCATGCTGAACGGGATGACACGGCCGCGCATCTTGTGGCGGGCCTCCCAGACCAGGTCATCGTCGGCGTTGAGCACCGCGTTGGCCGCCGCGTCGGGGACGGTCATCTTGAGGCGCGTGAGGTCCTCCAGGTCGTGGATGTCCCCTTCGCCCAGGTGGTCCTTGCCCACGTTGAGCAGCACGCCGACGTCGCAGCGGTCGAAGCCGAGGCCACGTCGCAGGATGCCACCACGGGCCACTTCGATGGCAGCGTGGGTGACGCCGGGGTCACGCAGGACGGTCTGGGCTGCTTGGGGTCCGGACCAGTCGCCGCGAAGGATCACCTGGTTCTCCACTTCCACGAAGCCGGTGCAGGCGAGGCCGACGCGGCCGCCGGCGTACTTCATGCAGTGGGCGATGAGGCGCACGGTCGTCGTCTTGCCGTTGGTGCCGGTGACGGCGACGATGGGGATGCGGCCGTCGCTGCCGTCCGGGAACAGCATGTCGATGATCGGCTTGCCCACGTTGCGGGGTTCGCCGTGGGTCGGCTCCAGGTGCATGCGCAGGCCGGGGCCCGCGTTCACCTCGACGATGCCGCCGCCGGTCTCCTCCATGGGGAGCCGCAGGTGAGGGGCGACCACGTCGATGCCCATGATGTCGAGGCCGACAAGCGCGGCGACGCGCTCGGCCATGAAGACGATGGACGGATGGAGTTCGTCGGTGACGTCCGTGGCGGTGCCGCCGGTGGAGAGGTTGGCGGTCGACTTGAGGACCACTTCCTGGCCCTTCTCGGGCACGCCGTCCACGGCCAGGCCCTGCTCCGCCAGCATGCGCTCCGAGTCGCCGTCCACTTCGATGCGCGTCAGGACCTTCTCGTGGCCGAAGCCGCGGCGGGGGTCGCTGTTGACGCGGTCGATGAGCTGCTGCACGGTGCGGGTGCCGTCGCCGACCACATGGGCGGGGTCGCGGCGCGCGGCGGCGATGAGCTTGCCGTTGATGAGCAGGATGCGGTGGTCCTTGCCCACCAGGAACCGTTCGATGATGACGGTGTCATGGACCTTCTTGGCCGCCTTGTACGCCGTCTCCAACTCCGCCTCGTCGCGGATGTTGGTGGTGATGCCGCGGCCATGGTTGCCGTCCAGGGGCTTGACGACGACAGGGTAGCCGATGCGCTCCGCCAGCTTGCGGGCGTCCACGAGGCGCTCCACGCCGCGACCACGGGGGACCGCGATGCCGGCTTCGTCGAGGATGCGCTTGGTGCGCTCCTTGTCGGCGGCGATCTCGACGCCAAGGCCCGTCGTGCGGCCGGTCATGCTGGCCTGGATGTGCTCCTGCAGGTGGCCTTGGCCGAGCATCACGTGGCTGGCGCTGTTGAGGCGCTGGACAGGGATGCCGCGTCGCCGGGCCTCGTCGATGATGCCCTTGGTGCTGGGGCCGAACAGGTTGCGCTCGCGGATCTCGCGGAGGCGCTGGACGATGGGCTCCAGTTCCAGGTCGCCGTCGCCGTCGATGAGCCGCTGGAGGATCTTGACGGCCTGCTCGCCGGCGTAGATGCCGCACTCCTCGTCCTTGTGCTTGTACACCACCGAGTAGATGCCGTACTCCGTGGTCTCACGGGTCTTGCCGAAGCCGACCTCCATGCCGGCCAGGCATTGCAGCTCGATGGCGATGTGCTCCACGATGTGGCCCATCCAGGTGCCGCGGTCGAGGCGCTGGAAGAAGCCACCGCGCACGCCGGGGCTGCAACGGTGCTCCTCCATGGTGGGCAGGAACGCCTTGATGCGGTCCGGCAGGCCCGGGATGAGGTCGCTGGGCTTCTCCTCCAGCTCCCCGATATCGAGGAGCATGTACGTCACCGGGAAGCGGGCGTAGAAGTTGGGGCCGCGCAGGGCACGGTGGGAGAGGATACGCATGGAGCATCCCAGCGACCAGAAGCGCGGTCATAACCACTTCCAAGGGCCGGATGGCCCGCCCGCTCAGGAGGAAGGGGCTTTGGCCAGCACCTTGAACTCCACTGCGATGGGCGTCGGCAAGGCGTTGATGGCCAGTGTCGTCCGCGTCGCGCCGACCTCAGCGAAGTGCTTGGCGTAGACCTCGTTGAAGCCCGCGAAGTCCCGGTCCATGTCGATGAGGAAGCACGTCACGTCGAGCACGTCCTCCATGGAGGCGCCGGCCTCCGCCAGCACCGTCTTCAGGTTGGCGACCACCTGTTCCGTCTGGGCGCGGATGTCGTAGTCGAGGGGTTTGCCGTCGGCGTCGCGGACGGGGCCGCCGGGCACCTCGTTGGTCCCTGGGACGCGGCTGCCGAGCCCGGAGAGGAACAGCAGGTCGCCGACGCGACGGGCATGGGGGTAGGCACCCACGGGGGCGGGCGCGGCGCTGGCTTGCACGACGCCGGTCTGGCCGTTGGCAGCGACCGGCGCAGGGGGCGTGGGGGTCGCAGCAGGAGAAGGCGGCGCCGGGCGGTTACCGCCTTGGCCGCTCTCGAAGGCCGACACACCACCCAGGACGTTCCGGTCCCCTTGGTAGACCTCCACGTCCGCCTCGTCGAACTCCGCCTCCTCCGCCTCCTTGACCGTGGGCGTGAGGCTCAGCACTGCCGCGCCGGTGCCGTAGAGGGCCTCGTAGGCGTGAAGCGTGCCGTCGTAGTCGTTGTTCTGGCCCATCGCCGCAGCGAGCCACCAGATCGCCTTCATACGCTGGTCGCCGCCGGCCTGCTGGGTGAACGACCGCGCCAACTGACTGGCGTCCTCCAGGCGTCCTCCTTCGAGAATCTCCAGGTACTTACGGTTCCATTCGTCGTCCTTCTGGGAATGGATGCGGTCCTCGGCGAAGGGGATCGGCTGGGCGTGCAGGCGGTTGCTGAACGCCGTCACGGCGATGGCGACCACGCGCTTGCCCCCGGCCCGCGCCGCGTCCGCCGCCGCCTTGCCCAAGACGAGCGTCTCCGCCCGGTCGGCGTACATGTTGCACGACACGACAGAGGCGGGCCACCGGTTGTCGCCGTTGAGCAGCTTGAGCGCAACGACGGTGCCCGTGTCGATGGGGAAACCGTGGTACGCGACGCCGCGCATCTCCAGCCCACGCGCCTGGCCCGCCGCCACGTAGGCGTCACCGAAGTCGGCGTCCATGCGCAGCTTGTAGGGAATGGAACCCAGTTCATGCCACTCCTGATCCACGTGCACCCACTCCGGCTCAGGGTCCGTCTGCACCTGATGGCCCACCACAGAGAGCCACTGCGTACTGTAGAGCAGCAGGACGTCGGGGTCCAGGCGCTCCAACTCCTTCCGCAGCGCCCCGTAAGCGTCACGGATGCGTTGGTACCCCTCGTTCGCCTCCGGCACCAGGAGCGGATGGGGCAGGCCAGGGACGATGAAGCCGGCGGTGAAAGGACCGGGAGGCACGGCGCCCCCGACGGAGCCGGCTGCTTTCATCGTTGCCAAGTGGCCCCGCCAAGGATGGGCAGTGATTTGCCTGCCTAGCGGTGCTGGTGCTTCCTTGTCTCTTAACTACCGTGCCTCGATGCTTGACCGCATTGATGCAAGGACGCCTCCCCATGACACGAGCTTCAACCCTACCCATGACGTTGCTTCTGATGCTATCCGCCCTCGGCCATGCCCATGTTGGCGTTCAAGCCAACCCGACCTGTGGAGGGTTGCCTGATCTGAACGCCACGTCGATCAGTGATACCCAAGGAGCGCGCCAAGTGGCCTGCATCGGCGGCGTTCACGACCCCGTCCTCGATGAGGTCCTTTTGGCCATCGAAGTGACGGACCGTTTCGATCAACTCAGCCCGACCACCTATGACTTCACGTTGGTCGGCACATTCGGCTCTCGGACAGACGATTCTGCCGCGGCCACCTGGGATGGCACGGCGCTCACGACCAGCGGCGCCGCAACCGGCGCCTCTTGGCAGGGCGACACCCTCATCGTCTCGGTGCCCCGCGGAGCGCTGGCCTTCGAGCCTCCCCGCGAAGGGGACGGGCTCTACATCGGACTGGAGGTCGTCAGCGCAGCTTGTTCTACGGACGAATACCTCGCCCTCTACCCGGATTGCACGCGGCTGTTCATCCAGCCGGAGACGGAAAGCTCGGATACGGTGGCCATCGGTGCCAGCGGCGGTCCTGCCCCCACCGGCCAGCCTGCCACGTGGGTCCAGTTCCGTGGCGACGCGGCCCGCACGGGTGCTGCTGACTGGCAGGGCATGGCCAGTGGCCCGCCTGGCATCCATCGCACGGCCGCCAGCTCCTCGACCGATCCGGTCGTTGGCGATCTAGATGGCGACGGTGACGACGAGATCATCATCGCAGATGGTCTGGCCGTCCAGGCCTTCGACAATGCTGGAACACTACAGCCGCTTTGGCGCTTCGAATTCCAGAGCGTCCAGGATGGCATCGTCCAATTCCAGGGCGGTTCCCTCCTGGTCGGCGCAGGCATCCTGCCGCCGCAAGTGGCGACCCCGGTCCTCCTTGAATCCGGCGATGGCGATGCTGGCCTCGAGGTGGCCGTCTGGCGCGGTGACCGGGTCTACCTGCTCGATGGGGATACGGCGACGTTGTATGACCACTTCGGGGACCAGGACGCATCCGAAGCGCCTGAGGTCCGATCTGATGACCATCTGCTGGTGGCCGACGTGGATGGTGACCCGTACGCCGAGCTGGTCTTGGGCGGCACCGGAACCGATGGTTACGATGTCGGACAGCGCTTCGTCCTCGAGGCGCGGGGGACGCAACTGAAGGCCCAGGCGATCGATTCGTTCGGCTTCACACGGCCCGATACGACGTCCGCCGCCGTGGAGATCGGCGCAAAGGCGACGCTGCTGACGCCGTTCCGTGCGCCGGAGAACCTCATTCTGCCTTCTCTGTGGATGCAGCGGTTCGGCGCTCCGAACCATTTGATCGACTACCCGGGCGGCTTTGACGCGGACGATTACGACTACCCCGCGGCAGCGGATCTGGATGGCGACGGTGTCATCGAGATCGTCCTGACAGGTGCTTCCGGCCTGCTCCTAGCGGATTCACCCGGGCCGTTCTTCGGCTATGCGTTCACGGTCGATGACCGTGACGGGCCCACGACGCCCGTGCTGCTAGGGGACGTGACCGGGGACGGCGAGGCCGACCTGGTCTTCGGAGATGGCGGCGGCCTCACGGTCTGGGACTACGATGGCAGTGTTCTGACGCTCGTGGATTCGTGGGAGCCCGACGCAGACCTGGAACGTCCTGCGCGGCTCGCAGCGGGCGTGGGCGATCCCGCGCTCGTGGACTGGGATCAGGACGGCATCATGAGCATCGGCGTCGGACGAGAGGGCGAATGGATCAGTCTCGGCTGGAGTCAGGGACAACTCGTTGAAGAGTGGCGAGTGGACCTCCGTCAGACGCCAAGCGGTGCTCCCGCGTTCGGGGACCTGGACGGCGATGGCGATTCGGAGGTGGTGACCCTGACAAGTGGGACCCTCACCTCCACGCCGGCCATCCTGCCCAGCCCCCCGAACGGATTGCTTGGGCTGGTGCCCACTCCGACGGAAACCCTCCGCGACGCGCGTGCTACGGCCGCCTCTGATCAATTGGTGGTCATCGATCTCGGCTGAACGCCCAGGACCACACGGTCGTCCGCCGCCGTCGGAGACGGTCCTGACCTAGGGCGCAAACGCCAAGCGGCACCTTGGCCCTGCCACTCCATGGCACGCATCCGATTGCCCACAGCGACCGACGCCACCGGGTCGGCACGGGGTGTCCTCGAAGAGGCCACGTCCCGGTGGGGCTTCGAACCCAACATCGTGCGGGCCTTGGCGCTGCGCCCGGAGATCTTGGCCGCCGAGGACGTCTGGTCGAGCGCGGTGATGTACGGTGGCATCTTGCCCCGGGGGCTCAAGGAGGGCGTGGCGACCGTGGTCAGCTCGAGCAACAAGACCACCTACTGCTTCACGAGCCACGCCATGCAGGCGGAACGTGAGGGTGTGCCCGCTTCAGCGATCGACGGCTGCATCCGCTTCGATTTCGAATCGTTCGACGACGCCGAGCGGACGGCGCTCTCGTTTGCGCGCAAAGCAGCGGCCGACATGCACGCCATCACAGACGAGGACATGGCGGCGCTGCGCGAGCATTACAGCAGCGAGGAGATCGTGGAACTGGTGGCGGTCATCGGGAGCTTCATGCTGTACAACACGTTCGTCACGGTCCTCGGCCTGGAACTGGAGCCCGAGCAGACCTCAAGGGCAGCCGCGGCTGGCCTGGATGCAGCGCCGGCCTAGGCGCCTCTTGCTCAATACTTGTAGTCAGCGTGGGCGCCCGCGTCGGGCTCCAGTTCGACCCCGAGGCCGGCCGCCACGCGGTTCATGAGGGAGAAATAGCCCACGATATGGTTGACCGCCACGATCTCCTGGTCGGCCAGACCGGCCACCTGAAGCGCCTCGATGTCGCCCTTGGTGATCTCTTGGGGTGCAGCGGCGAGCTTGCGGGCATAGGTGAGCATCGCTTCTTGTCGCGGCGTCAGATCGCGGGCCTCGCCCCGCATGAACGCCCGGGCGGCCCCGTCGTCCTCCATCGCCACAGCGAGCGCGGCGCTGTGGTGGGCCATGCAATAGTCCGTGCAGTTGGCGCGGCTCACTTCAACGGCGACCATCTCGCGGTCGGCCCGCGGCAACGCGTGGTCACCGAACATGAGGGCCTTGTAGAACTCGATGTTGGCCTCCATGACCGCCGGCAGGAGGCTGGTGATCTTGACCACGTTGCCGATGCGGCCACGAGCCTCCCGGATGCGTTCGTAGGCCGAAGCGAGCTCCCCTGTCGCCTCGTCTTCATCGATCACCTGGACCCAAGCCATGGTGAATGATGGTCCGTGGCGCTGATGAGGGCTGCGACGGGCCCGTCAAGACGCGGCGGAGACTTCCGTTGAGGATCGGTCGGTCCGCCGGCGCCGTTGGGCGGCATACACGGGCAGGCCCGCCGCCACGAGGAGGGTCGCCAAGAGCGCATAGGGCCGCTGTTCGGCCTGACCGACCATCGCCATCACGACAAAGGCGCAGGCGAAGATGAACAGCAACGGCACCAGCGGGTACAGGGGCGTGCGGAACGGGCGATCGGCGTCGGCGGCCTTGCGACGGAGCCGCATGTGAGCGATGGCCGTCAAGCCGTAGAACGCCCATTGGGCAAAGACCACCATGTACACGAGGCTGGCGAACAGCCCCGTCATCACCAGGACGCTCGACCAGAGACAGACGTACACCATCGCGGTGACGGGCACCTCCTTCCTGGTCAGGCGGCCGAGGCCCGGCTCGTCCGGACGATCCGTCCTGCCCATGGCGTGGAAGACCCGTGGCGCCGCGAGCACGAACGCATTGGTGGTGCCCAGAAGGGAGACCACGGCGACGATGGCGATGATCTTGCCCGCATCCGCGCCTAGAGCAGCCTCGACGGCGCTGACGGCCACCAGGCCCTCCGGGTCTTCCCCGACGGCAACGCCGGCCGCCGGCGAGAGCACGAGGAAATAAGCGACCGTGATGACGATGTAGATCGCCGTGACGACCAACGGTCCAAGAAACAGCGCTCGCGGCAACGTCCGCCGAGGTTCGCGGACCTCCCCGGCGACGAACGTCGCGGTCACCCAGCCATCATAAGAGAACAGGCCGAACGCCAGCGCAGCGGCGAAGCCGGCGAAGGTTGCTCCCTGGAGTGCCCCATCCCACCCAGATCCGCCCGGCTGGAACGCGTCAGGGGCCGGTTCTGCCAGGTAGAGGACGACCGCCACGGCGAGGAGGCCCAGGTACTTGGCGACCGTGGAGACGTTGCTCATGATCCCTCCCGCCTTGGCGCCCAGCAGGTTCAGGAGGACCAGGGCCCAGATGGCCGCGATGGCGACGAACGCCGGACCCCACGCGGGCAAGGTGAGCCCCGTCTCCCAGCCACCCAGCACCAGCGGCGTGGCCTGGCCACCAAGCGGCAGCAGCACGCCCACGAAGTTGCCCAACGCCGCCACGATGCCGGCCAGGACACCGGAAAGGACGATCCAGAACATGGCCCAACCATACAGGTGGCCCCAGACAGGACCCAGCCCTTCACGCAAGTAGTGGACCTGGCCGCCGCCGCGAGGGAACATGGCGCCCAGTTCGGCAAAGACGAGGGCCCCCAGCCAGGACAGCAATCCGCCGAGCACCAGAGCGGCCACCACGAGGATCGGCGCCTTCACCTGGGCGATCATGAGGCCAGGAAGAACCAGGATCCCTGAGCCGATCATGGCCCCGATGATCAGCGTGCTCGTCTCCGTCAGGCCCAGCGGCTTGGCGCGGTCCACGCCGCAGCAACGGAAGGGGACGTTAAGGGGGCAGCGGAGGAGGTGCCCAGCCAATCAGGACTTGGGGCGACGTCCATCAAGACGCTCCAGCCAACCGTACCCCTCGTCGCGCGGGAACACGCGGAGGACAGAGATGCGTTGGTCTTCATGGCGGTAAACGGCGCGCCAGGAACCGATGCGCACCCGGTACAGCGGCGGGAACCGGTCCAAGGGTTCCAGGCGCTTGATGTCGATGCCGCGCCGTCGCCCTTCCCCAAGGGCGGTCAGCGCTTCCCGTAGCCGCTTGCGCCCAACCGGTGGCATCCGCCGCACGGCGGCCTGTGCCTCCTGGGTCAGTCGGTAGGGCATCAGTCCCAGTCCACGTCCTCTTCGTCGATCCAGACCGTGGCCGGGTCGTCGGCGATGGCGTGCATCTGGGCGACGAACCGATCCTTCTCCACCTGGTCCATGAGTGCCTGGAGGATATCGTCGTAGGTGGCGCCGGCGTGGCCGAACGTCTGGAGGCGGTCGCGGGTCGCGGGGGCCAACGCGATCGTGGTGGCCATAGCATGACCTTCGTAGTTATGGTGGTTAAGGGTTGTTATGGGCGAGACTAGACCATCACCCTCGGCGTGACCTGCCTGGTCTCAGGGTTGGGATCCCACTCCACAACCGCATTTCCCGTGCCAATCACGGTTCCATAGCCATGCAGTTCGGCCGGGTAGTCCGGGTACCCCAAAGCCGACAGCAACCAGCTCAAGCAACCGGCATCCGCTTCTGACGTGGCATTGTCGATCAAATCGGGCATCTCGTCGAAGAGCTGCTTGCCCTTGCCGTCCCGCATGAGCCGGATGGCGTGCATGTCCCAGAGGTGCTGGCCGTGATGGTAGATGTGCTCCACGGTCATGTCCTCGGGCACGGCGGCTTCCCTGGTGAAGTGGCGGTGGCTGAGGCTGTTGCTGGCCAGGAGCAGGGCGCGTTTGCCGCTGGCCTCGACGGCCTCGCGGGTCGCTTCGCCGAGGGCGGCCTGTTGCGCCTGGCCGACCTCGTTGCTGTAGTCGTTGTAGACGTTGCAGCTGCTGATGCCGACGATCGGCACGTCCCATGCCGGGTGGGCGAGGTGGCAGGCGGCGATGGTGCCGTAATCGACGCGGAAGTCCGGGTTCTCCATCATCTTCGTGACGAGTCCCTTGTCGGCGGCGCGGCCGGCGATGTCGCGCGCGAGGTCCACGTCGCAGTCGAAGTCGAAGTGGTAACGGAACAGGTTGGGGAAGATCGGGTCCACGGACAGGGACTTGAAGTGGGGGACGCCGAGGAAGTGGTGGCCGACCCGGGTGCGCCAATGGGGGCTGTGGACGATGACGACGTCGAACTCGCGGCCCGGCCTGGACAGGCTGTGGCGGAGGCGTTCGTAGCCCCACCGCACGGGCTCCCAGCCCCCTTCGGAGGTGGGTTCGTTCTGGTCGGGGTTGTCGGCGTACACCAGGTGCGGCGGGTGGGGTGCCAGCGCGCCGGCGACGATGCGGCCCTTCATCGGGCCAGGCAGTGGGGCGAGGGGGATGATGGTTGCGAAGGCTTGCGGCCTGTTTCAGCGGATGACCTCGTGGCTGTGGTCGGCGCGGCGGGCGCCGTCAGGGAGCCGGATGTCGTACTGGAAATAGGCGATGCCCATGTGGTAGGTGAAGCCGGCGCCGAGGGTGGTGTCCTGGACGGTCCAGGTGCCGCTGGGGGCGTTGGTCTCGTAGAACTGGAGCGCGAAGCCGCTGCCGGTCATGGTGGTCTTGAACTCGGTGCCGTCGGGGGTGACGTCGCGGGCTTCCAGGTGCGCCGGGGCGTCGCCCAGGGTGCCGACGAAGTGCATCATGGTCATCCGGTTGAAGCCCTCCGCGACGGTGCGGCTGTCCGGGGCCGGCGTGTGGGATTCGCTGGCAGGGCCGAAGGTGCCGTAATCGATGGCGGTGTCGTGGCCGCGGGGCACGGTCACCCAGCCCTGGTAGTCGTAGCCGTGTTCGATGACGCGCCAGGTGCCGATCTCGGAGGTCATCTCGACGATCTCGTGCTGCTGTGCGTCGTAGACCATGCGCATCTGGGCGCCGCCGGGCAGGAGGCCGAGGGCGGCCATGACCGGGTCAGTGGGCTGCGGCTCGGCCGGGATGGCGTCGAAGACGATGACGGCGGTGGTCTCATCGGCCGATTCGACGGTCGCCTGGTACGGGACGGCGGCGAAGGCGGTCTCCCAGGTGGCCCCCTGTTCGAGGGGGAACTGGACGGGGCTGAACAGCTGGTTGTGGGTGTTGTAGCTGAGGTCGAAGTTGACGTCGCCGAAGGCGGGGGCGTGGAAGCTGACGGCCTCCTTGAGCCAGCCTTCGTGGGGCATGCCGAAGATGTAGCCGTCGTCGTTGACGTCGGCCACGACGCGGACCACTTCCACGAGCTCTTCGCCCAGGAACGCCTCATACTGGATGCGCCACCATTCACCGGGCACCAGGCGCGGCGCGGCGGCGGTCGTGGCGTTCAGGTCGGGGCCGACGGCGGGGCCGGTGGAGACGTCGCCGAAGGTGGTGTCGGGCCGTTCACCCAGGAGCAGCTCCGGTCCGTCTTCGGCGGGGGCGGGGTCCGCCGCGTCGTCGGTCGTGCATCCGGCCAGGAGGGCGGCCAGGAGCAGCCCCACCACGAGTCTCTGCATAGAGGCCCGGAGACGCCGCCGGTTCTAAAGCTAACCGATGGGTGAAGTATTGGGCTCCTCAGACGGCCCGGGCAGAGGCGCGACCCGTGCCCAGATCGGCCGACAGGAGGGCGATGACCCGACCCTGCAACTCGAACCAGGCGGCGTTGCCCTTCGGATGGCGGGCGACGCAGGCGTCCGGGTGGCGCCCTGCCAGTTCAGCCAGGCGCGCCTCCAGGTCGTCCACGCGCTGCACTTCGGGCTCCACGTCTCGGATGGCGTAGTCGAGCGCCTGCAACCCTTCTGGGGTCGCGGCAAGCCCCTTGCCGCCGTCGTCCGGTTCGGCCAAGAAGCCGGCGTCGCGCAGCCGTCGGGCGTGCCACAGCGCGGTGCTGTACTGGATGTCCAGGTCGCGGGCCGCAGCGGCCACCGTCCGTTCGCCTTTAGCAAAACGTTCCAGCAGCAGGCGGGCGTTGTCGCCGTGGAGGGCCGCGGCCGCTTCAGAGCGCTCGCGGGCCACCTTGCCGCCTTGCGTGGGGTACCAGAGGCGCAGGCCCCGTTCGCGGCAGGTGCGTACCAGGCCGGCCCTTTGCAGCTTGCGTAGGTGCCAGGTGACACTGCTGGCCTGGAGGCCGAAGGCATCCACCAGTTCTTGGAGGTAGGTCCCTGGGCGGCTCACCAGGTAGCGGTGGAGCAGGTCGCGGAGCGGATGGTCGAGCGGGTCTTGACGTGCCAAGCGGTTCACCGTCGGCTGGGCCGACAAGTGACTATCGTTCGGCGTTCGTTAAACGTTTTGCTGTATCCAAACGATTGCGCGGGCGTCTACGCCTTGGGCGAACCGCCCTGCAGCTGCTCGGCGACCTTCTTGATGACCTCTTCCTTGGAGCCGACCTTGGCCACCAGGACCCGGTCGCAGCTCTTCCATGGCACCAAAGGATCCTTGGCGCCCTCTTCCAGCTCAGGGGCCACCTTCGCCTTCTTGGCGGCGCTGGCGATCCAGGCCGCATCCGGCTTCTCGACGGCCAGGTGCTTGGGCACGCGGCGGCCCTGGCCACGGCTCAAGGCCGCGTCGAAGTAACGGGGCCACAGGACGAAACGGTCGCCGCCCTTGGACACCATGAGGCGCCTACTCGACGAGGACGCCGGAGAGCACGCCGTGCTGACCGGGGCGGCTCGTCACGCGGGCCTTGCCAGCGGAGGTCTCCACGATGGCACCCTTAGTGATGATGTTACGGCGGACGTAGTGGATGTTGGCCGGGTTCTCGACCACGTTGGTCAACTGGGCCGGGGTCGTCTTGCCGCTCTTGGTGTCGGTGACGTTGATGCGGTCCGTGCGCAGCAGCTTGATCTTCTGGGCGCCGGCCTTGGCGCGCACCAGCTTCTGGGCGTGGGGCGCGATGTTGGTCTCAAGGCGTTCGCGGGCGATCTCGCTGCGGCGCTTGCCACGAGCCTTGATCAGACGGCCGCCAGTGTTCTTGCGTCGGGATCCTCCTTGCCATAGCGCCATGGTGTCACCTGAAAGGGATGAGCCGCCGACAGAGGGGTGGTATATGAACGTTGATGGGCGCGAACGGAGGGACCCGGATTCGGTCCGACCTGACCGTCACGAAACCGGCTTAAAAGCGCCGTCGCTGGCGTAGCTGCGCCATGTCGACCCTCGCGGCCATCGGGCTGCTCGCCGGCGGCACCCTGCTCCTGGTCCTCGGTGCGGAAGCGATCGTCCGCGCCGGCAGCAGCCTCGCCCATCGCCTGGGCCTGTCGCCGCTGCTCATCGGGCTCACCGTGGTCGCCATTGGCACAAGTACCCCGGAGATCGTGGTGAGCGGCAACGCTGCGTGGTCCGGAGAGGGCGCCGTGGCGTTCGGCAACGTGGTCGGCTCCAACGTCCTCAACATCCTCCTGGTGCTGGGACTCATCGCCATCGTGTTCCCGGTGGCCGTCCACAGGGAATCGATCCGCCAGGACATCCCCCTCGTGGTGCTGCTCAGCCTCGCCGTGGCCGCCATGGCCTGGAGCGGCGTCCTGGGCCGCATCGAAGGGCTGTTCCTCCTGTTGGCGGGGCTCGGCTACCTGGCCTGGCTGTACCACCGGGAGAAGGACCAACCGGAACACGTGGCCGAGGTGCCCGGGCTGGCGGAGCAGTCGATCGCCATCCAGCTCGCGGTGCTCGGCGGCGGCCTCACGGCGCTCATCTTCGGCGGCAACAACGTCCTCGACGGCGCCCTGCGACTCGCCGAAGCGGCCGGGCTTTCCGACCGTGTGATCGCCATCACCGTCGTGGCCCTCGGTACGAGCCTCCCAGAACTGGCCGTGGGGCTCGCGGGCGCCTGGCGGAAGCAGGTGGACCTCGTGATGGGCAACCTGGTGGGCTCCAACCTGCTCAACATCGCCCTCGTCCTGGGTGGCGCCGCCCTCATCCGCCCCATCCATGTGCCCGAGGCGGCGCTGCTCGTGGACCTGCCGGTCATGGTGGGCGCAGCCGTGCTGTTGTGGCTCATGGCGCGCAACCAGAAGATCATCCTCCGGTGGGAGGGCGCCGTGCTGGTGCTCGGTTACCTCGGGTATATGACCTATCTCTTGGTTTTCTAATTCAGTTGGCGGATTGGTCTCTAGCGGAATTCGACATCCCATTGGGCAACGCCGTGCTCGCCGCTGGCGCCGTGCGGATCTAGACAACGAGCCGCGAACCTGTAGTATCCAGGCGCTTCAACCTGAAACGCGAAACGGTTTGCGGCCGCGACGAGGTCCCGTTCGGAATGGACGACTTGGCCATCGTGTAGGAATTCAATCGTCGTGGCATCCCCTTCAGGATCGGCGCCGCAGCTGACCTTCACTTGGAATTCGACTTGATCCTCGCGGACGTAGGTGCCTGCGGTCGGTTCCACCAACTCAAGGTCGGGACCAAGGTTTACATCAGGACGAATCCAATCCATCATATCGTTTTGGAACGCCAGGAAGCTCCACTCTACAGACCACGGTGAAGCCGTCGAATAATCCTGGCTGCCGCCGGATTGAGCAAAGGTCACCACTGCATCACGAATGGGGCGAATTGCAGTGATGTAGTTTGGTTCTAGGTCATGACTCAGTTTGTTTTCCTCATGATACAGGACCCTCTCGGCCCCTTGCATAGAAAACACGCTTTCAAAGTCGACTTTTTCGTCTCGATGGGAGGCCACAGCGATCCACCTGGTCCCACCCAAGGTCTGCGGGTTTTGACCTTCTTCCTCCAGCCAATCCATCAAGCGAGAACGAGGCCTCAATTGTTCACAGGAGAACTTCCATGATTCGCAGTAATTGAGGACATCTGTTCCCTCATTTGGTGTTCCCATGAGTACGACCACTTTGAGACAGACTTCAGATGGCAGTCCATCCACGGCTTGCTCGATCATAGTAGCCATTGTGCGCAAAATGATGCCCCCCATCCCATGGCCGATGGCAACCACGCATCGTTTTCCAGACCCATACTCGGTATGGATGGCCTCGGCGAGATGGTACGCAAGATGTCGGATGTCCGTGTCTCGGGTGTGCCCAGCTTTCCCACAAGCAGCGCTTTCGTCGGCGTGGTAACGAACCGAGTCTGATAGGACTGAATGACTACCATGGGAATGCAAATCGAGGACATTGAATGCGTTGTCACATTGGTGAAGAGCCACGATCCTCAGATTGCCCGTCCAACCCCAGTCTTTGTAGCCCCGAATGAGTTCATCCCATTCGCCACCGTTCGTCCCCTCGTTGCCGGTCGCATAGTCTCGTAGCAGGAGCACATCCCAGGAAGAATTCGGATTTTCGTCAAACCATTCTTGCATCGGTTCGAGCGTCTCTGGACCATCTTCTGTTGTGTCTATGGAGCCAGGGTTTGTCTCATCGGGCCCCATGCAGCCACCTATCGTCATTCCAAGTAGCAATGCAAGAAGCCATCGAGCCACAGAAGTCGATTGCCGCCCCGATTAAGAGGTCGCCGCTCTGTAGGGGCCGGACTTTCAAGTTGACGTACCCTCGACGACAGAAGCCAACAGCGACGAATCCACATTGCCTCCTGACACCACGGCGACGGCTCCTTCTGGCCCGTCCCGCCACGCGGCGGCGGAAGCAGCGGCCCCCGCCGGCTCCGCCACCACCTTCGCTTCCAAGGCCAGGCGTCGCATGGCGGCGCGGATCTCATCATCGGTCACCACGACCACCTCGTCCAGCCCCTTGGCAAGGAGAGCGACGTTCTCCTGGCGGGCGATGGGCGACCCGAGGCCGTCCGCGATGCTGGTCGGCGTCACCCACTCGAAGGTGCCGTCCCGAAGCGCCCGCCGCAGGGCCGGACTCTTCTCGGCCGTGACACCGATGATACGGCACGGGTGGTCCGCCAGCGCCGTGACAAGGCCGCTGGACAGGCCGCCGCCACCGATGGGGACGTAGACCACCTCCGCGCCGGGGGCCTGCTCGGAGATCTCCAGGCCGACGGTGCCCTGTCCGGCCGCCACCATGGGGTGCGCGAAGGGGCCGATGAACAGGCGCCCGTCGCCGGCGTCGTCCGTGCGCAGCGCCTCCGCTAGGACCTCGTGTGGCCGCTCCACCACCTGTGCGCCCAGGGTCCGCATGGCGTCCACCTTGGCCTGCACGGGGTTGGGCGGGACGTAGACCGTGCAAGGGATGCCGGCGTCGCGTGCGGCCGTTGCCAGGGCGCGGCCATGGTTGCCGGCGCTCATGGTGGAAACCCCAGCGCGGAGGGAGTCCGGCTCCGCTTCGAGGGCCCAGAGGACCGCGTTGGTGGCGCCGCGGAGCTTGAAGGAGCCCGTGCGTTGCAGGTTCTCCAGCTTCAGGCCGATGTCGCAGGGACCGTCCGCAAGGAGGGGCGTGCGGCGTACGCGGCCCTCCAAGCGGCGGGCGGCCTCCTCCACGTCACGGCGGGTGATCACGACCAGGCCACGGCGGGGCGTTCATAAATCGGGGCCGGGTGGCGGCGCTTGAGGGACCCCCTTGACGAAGGCGCACGTCACCGTCCACCTGAAGCCCGGCATCAGCGACCCCGAGGGTGCCAACACCACCAAGGCCCTGCACCTACTGGGCTTCGACGGCGTGCGCGAGGTGCACACCACGAAGATCTGGGAGATCGACCTGGGCGACGTCAGCCAGGACGAAGCCCGCGACCAGGCGGACCGCATGTGCCGCCGGCTGCTCACCAACCCGGTCATCCACGACTACGAGGTGACCATCGCATGAGCGCCGACGAAGCCGCGGCCGATGAGAAGCCCCAGACGATCCCCGGCAAGGACGACGAGGACCTCAGCCTGGACAACCCCCAGGACGTCAAGAAGATCAAGACCGAGGCCCGCAAGCAGCAACGCGCCAACGCCGGCCTCAAGGGCTTCCGCCGCACCACCGCGGTGCGCTGGGCCAGGAAGTTCGAAGACAAGTGAGCCCCATGGGCCCCTCGGCATGACCTCTCCGGCCAACAAGAACCGCAAGGGCAACGCCAAACTGAAGGCCGACGTGGACGCCGCGCGCCGCACCGCCCCCAGTGGCCGCAGCAAGGCCGCCGGCAACGCCCGGCGCAGCCCCTGGGGCGCCAAGTTGGAAGCGGCCCGGCGGCGGGCGGAAGAGAAGGACGACCCGCCGGGCGGGTCTGGCCGGTAGCGCCCTTCATATCGGACCCCTTCATCGCGCCGCCCAGGATGGCAGAAACCGTCGCGGCTCCCTCCTGGGAACAGCACGTCCAGCGCGCCGAGACCGACTTCCAGTTGCGCCTCTTCGACCTGTCCGCCATGGATGACGCGCAGCTGCTCGCGTGCAGCCAGGCGCTCTCCATCGGCCTCGACCTGGCGGAGATGCAGGCTGCCCGCGACCACTTCGCCCAGCGCCACGCTGCCGGCGGCCCCGCCCTCGTCACCGACGTGGAGCTGGAGGCGCTCGGCCAGGCCTGGTCGGAGCACTGCTGCTACAAGACGAGCAAGCCGGTGCTGATGCGCCACGTGTACGGCATCGCGGAGGACAAGATCGCCGCCCGCGAGGACGCCGGCATCGTCGAATTCGACGACGACTGGTACTACGCCGTCGGCCTGGAATCTCACAACCACCCCTCCGCCATCGAGCCCTACGGCGGGGCTGCCACCGGTGTTGGCGGTATCCTGCGCGACGTGGTCTGCATGGGCGCCCAGCCCGTCGCCCTCGTCGACCCGCTGTTCTTCGGCCCCCTCGACATGGCCCACCGGGACCTGCCGCCGGGCGTCAAGCACCCCCGCTTCATCATGGACGGCGTGGTCTCCGGCATCCGCGACTACGGCAACCGCTGCGGCATCCCCACCGTCGCCGGCGGCGTCACCTTCCACCCTGGCTACACCGGCAACTGCCTGGTGAACGTCGGCTGCATCGGTGTCGTCCACAAGGACGGCCTCGTCCACTCCAAGGCCGGCGGCCCCGGCGACGTGTTCGTCTACATCGGCAACGCCACCGGCCGCGACGGCATCCACGGCGTGAGTTTTGCCAGTGAGGAGCTGTCGGAGGAATCCGAGGACGCCAGCCGCTCCGCCGTGCAGGTGGGCGACGCGATCCTCAAAGAGCCCCTCATGCACGTGACCCTCGAGGTCATCGAGAAGGGCCTTGTCACCGGCTGCAAGGACTTCGGCGGCGGCGGCCTCTCCTGCGTGGCGGGCGAACTGGCGTACGACGCCGGCTACGGCTGCCACATCGAACTGGAGAAGATCCCGACCAAGGTCCCCGGCATGGCGCCGTGGGAGATCTGGGTGAGCGAATCCCAGGAACGCATGATGGTCACCTGCAAGCCGGACCAGGTGGACGCGGTGCTCGCCGTGGCCAAGAAGTGGGATGTGCCCGCCTTCGCCGTCGGCACCGTGATGGAAGAGAAGGTCAACCACGTCACCTTTGACGGGCACACCGTCCTCAAGCTCGACCTGGAGTTCAGCACGGGCGGCCCCGTCTACGAGCGCCCCGCCGCCCCCGGTGAAGCCGCCTGGCCCAGCGAGCCGGCCGTCTTCGATGAACCGGACGACTACGCGGCACTCTTGCTGAAGATGATGGCGAGCCCCGCCGCCATGTCCAAGGAATGGGTGGTGCGCCAGTACGACCACGAGGTCCGCGCCAACACCGTCCTGAAGCCCCTGCAAGGCGTCCTGGGCTCCGAGGGCCCCGGCGACGCCACGGTACTCAAGCCGGTCCCCGAATCCGACAAGGGCCTCGCCCTGACCACGGACGTCAACCCTCGCTACTGCGAACGCGACCCCTACTGGGGCGCCGCCAGCGCCTACGACGAAGTGGTGCGCAACCTGGCCGCCGTCGGCGCCCGCCTGTCGAGCGTCTGCGACAACCTCAACTTCGGCAACCCCCAGAAGCCCGAACGCATGCGGGAACTGGAAGAGTCCTGCCGCGGCCTGGGCGACATGGCCCGCGCCCTCGATGCCCCCTTCAGCAGCGGCAACGTCAGCCTCTACAACGAGACCAACGGCGAGAACATCGCCCCCACGCCGGTCGTCGGCGTGATCGGGATGCACGACGACCTGCGGGCGGTTCCGCCGGGTCTCGG
>JBMYRW010000007.1:0-68446 GCA_049602735.1 Thermoplasmatota archaeon | reverse complement strand
AAGCGGTCCAGGAGCTCGGAGGCGGTCTTGGCATCCAGGTGCTCCAGCACGGTCGCCAGGTCCTCCACCAGCAGCAGGGCGTCGCCGGGGACCTCGTCGAGGGTCCGCAGCATGCGCGCTCCGTCATCCAGGGGCACCGGGGTCGCCTCAGGGTCCGGCCAATGGTGGCGGGGGCCATGGCCGTCCAACAGGAGAAGGTGCTCCACGTCGGCGCCGGCTTCGGCCACCTCGTCGCGGAACCGGGTGGGGGGTCGGTCGGTGGCCAACCAGGCCACCTGGCCGCCACGTTGCAGGTGCCGCGCGGCCGCTGAGACCAGGAAGGGCGTGGCGCGCACACCCAGTTCATGGCGCAGCAGGACAGGGCCCTTCTGGGACCCGAGGTCGCGGTCGAGCACCGGCACGTCGAACATCTTAGTCCTCGGCGGCTCCGAGTTCGCGGCGCAGACGGTCCAGGCCATCGGCGAGCAAATGGTCCAGGTGGTCCAGTTCCGCCTCCCGTTGCAGCACGACGGAGAGCACGTGCTCTTCGTCCACGCCGAGCACGGAGAGGCGCCGGCCGGCGGCCGTCACCAGGATCGCTTCGACGCCGTTCTCGGAGAACTCGGCCAGGGAAGCGGCTGCGGCACCAAAGAGGGCGGCCGACATGGCGGCCACGGTGTCCACGTCAGCGCTGCTGGGCCAGGCCTCCAACGCAGGCAGGCCGTCGCGGCCCGCCACGAGGTCGTCCAGGACGTCCTGGCAGGCGCGCCGCAGTTCCACGGTCGTGGTCAAGCGGCACCTCCCTTGCTGGAGGCGTTCTCGTCGGCTCCGTCGTCGTCATGGTGGACGCCGTGGCTGGCGAGCTCCATGGCACGGGCGAACGCCCGGTCACGGTGCATCTCGGCCTGCCGGCGGTCCAGGATCGCCGCGGTCTTGTTGAGGACCTCCTCGGCGTCCAAGGGCTTCGTGAAGAAGTTCTCGATGGCCGCCTCGTTGATCGCCCGGATGGCGATCTGGAGGTCAGGGAACGCCGTCATGAGGACCCGCGGCACCTTGGGCGCCATGTCCTTGGCCCGGCGCAGCAGCTCCAACCCGTCCATGCCGGGCATCTTGAAGTCGCTCACCAGGAGTGCGAAGTGTTGATGCTCCAGGAGTTCCAGAGCCTGGGCGCCAGAGGCGGCCGTCTCCACGGTGACGTGGTCGAGGCCCGCCTGCAACAGGTCGCGCAGGGATTCCAGGATGTCCGGCTCATCATCCACCACCAGAAGGCGGCGCGTTGGCTGGCCGGCTTGGGTGAGGGACATGCACCTTGCTGGAGTCCTCCGGGTCTTCAACCACCGTGGCGGGGGGCATGCCCCCTTGTCCCCTTTGTCCCCAGCGGACCCCGGCCTTCCTGCTGGGCCTCTTCAGGTGGTACGTGCAGCAACAGGCATGGACGGGGACGGGCGCGATGCCCGCAGCAGGACCCCTTGGCCCGTGCGGCCTTTGGGGCTCCTTCTCCTGGCCCTGGGTTACTGGGGCCTCGGTAGGGCCAGCCTCCTGTTGGCCACCAGCCACGTCCAGGCCTCCCCCGTGTGGGCGCCCACCGGTTTTGCCATCGCGGCGGTCTTCCTGTGGGGCCGCCGGGTCGCGCCGGCCGTCCTTGCGGGCGCGTTCCTGGTCAACTTCACCACGTCCGGCCACATCCCGTCCAGTCTCGCGATCGCCGCCGGCAACACCCTGGAAGCGCTCCTGGGTGGCCTCCTGGCGCGTCGGTGGTCGGGGCCCACGCCGTTCGAGACGGGTGGCAAGGCCCTGCGGTTCGTGGCGGCAGCCGGCATCCTGGGACCGGTGGCCAGCGCGTCCATCGGCACCGCAAGCCTCCTGTTCTGGGGCCTGGCACCCGCGTCGGCCGCCTCGTCCATCTGGTTCACGTGGGCCCTGGGCGACACGGCCGGCGCCCTCCTGTTGACGCCGCTCCTGTTGTCCTACAGCCGCTGCCAACAACGGGGCTGGGGCGCCTTCGCCATGCTGGTCAACGGCCTGGTCGCAGCGGCACTCTTCCTGCCGCCCGGCGAGCGGGACCCGGCGTGGCTCCTCGTCCTGTTGCCGGGCCTCATCTGGCCTGCCCTGCGGTTGGGTCCGGCCGGCAGCTCGGCCTCGTTGTTGGCGACGGCCGGCATCGCGATCGCCGGGACCGTCATAGGGCGCGGGCTCTTCGTCCGCCTGGATCCTAACGAGAGCCTTCTCCTGTTGCAAGGCTTCCTGGCCACGGCGGCGATCACCCTGTTGGCCACGTCCGGCCACGCCGCCCAAGACCGCGTCCAAGGGCGCCACGGCTGGACCACCTCCGCCATTGCCCTGGTGACCTTGCTGCCGCTGGCGGGCGCCACGGTGCTGGGCAGCGGCCTTGCCCAGGACCTGGAGGAAGAGCTGGCCCAGGAGCGCTTCGACCAGCATATCGCCGCCGTACAGGAGGGTCTGGCCGGCGAACTAGCGGCCTACGAGGACCTTCTAGCCCAGACCGCTGGTTTCCTGGCAGCCACGGACGGCGCCGATGCGGCCACCTTCGAAGCCTACGTCCGGGATGCCCATATCCTCGAGCGGCACAGCGGCATCCAGGCGATCTCCTATTCCACCGACCTTGGACCCGACGGACTGGCCGATCACGTGGCCAGCACGGGGCACCCCGTCCACCCAGAGCGCCCCGGCGCTGCGCGGCACGCCGTGGTCACCTACATCTCCCCTCTCGAAGGCAATGAGGCGGCCCTTGGGCTGGACCTCTACTTCGAGGAGCGCCGCGCCCAGGCCCTCACACGCGCCGCAGCGACCGGCGAGATCGCCGCCACCCGGCCCATCATCCTGGTGCAGGAACAGGAGGATGCCGCCGGCCTTCTCCTGGTCCAGCCCGTGCACACCCACAGCACCAGCCAGCTCGACGTGATGGGGTACGCCGTGGTCGTCCTGCGGGTCCCGGACCTCATGGCGGCGATGCTGGACCGCCTCGAAGGCACGACGCTTCGCCCGGAACTCGAGGTGCACCACGACGGCGCCCTCCTGTACGGCAGCGAAGGCCCAGGAGCCACCACGGACGCCGCCGCGTCACGCACGTTCCAGGCCGACGTGTTCGGCACCACGTGGCTCATCACCCTGCAACGTCCGCCAGGCCTGCTCAGCGACACCGAATCCCTGGTCCACTGGGGCATCCTGGCCGCCGGCGGCGCCGTCTCCATCCTGCTCACCGTCGTCGTCGCCACGGCGTCCACCACCGGGCAACGGGCCCGCCACATGGCCGACCGTATGACCCAGGAACTCCGGCAGAGCAAGACACGCCTCGCCGAAGCCCAGGCCGTGGCCCGCGTGGGCAGCTGGGAATGGGACGTTGGCGCCAACAGCATCCGTTGGAGCGACGAACTGTACCGCCTCTTCGGCCTGGCCCCCGACGCCTTCGCCGCCACCTACGAAGCCTACGTGGAGCGGCTGCACCCGGACGACCGGGAGCGCGTGGAAGCGACCGTGGGGCAAGCGATGCAGGACCACCTCCCCTACACCCTTGACCACCGCATCCGTCGCCCCGACGGCGAGGTGCGCTGGGTGCACAGCGTCGGCCGCGTCGAAGTGGACGACCAAGGACGACCCACGCGCCTCCTGGGCACCGCCCAGGACGTCACCGACCAGAAGACCGCCGAACTCCGCTTCGAGGCGCTCCTGGAGTCCGCCCCCGACGCCTTCCTGCTCGCCGACCCAGAAGGGACCATCGTTCTCGTCAACGAACAGGCGGAACAGCTCTTTGGCTACGACCGCCAGGAGCTCCTGGGCCAGAAGGTGGAGGCGATCATCCCGCAACGCTACCACGCGGCCCACAAGGGCCACCGCAAGCGCTACGGCGACCAGCCCCGCAAGCGCCCCATGGGCGCCGGCAGCGACCTGCGCGCCCGCCGCAAGGACGGCAGCGAGTTCCCCGTGGAGATCAGCCTCAGCCCCATCAAGACCGACGGCGGCACCCAAGTGATGGCGGCCGTCCGCGACATCACGGAACGGGCCGCCGCCGCCGAGGCCGACCGCATCGCCTTCGAGCGCCTCCTGGAGATCCAGAAGCTCCAGGAGATGGACCGGTTCAAGACGGCCCTGCTCAACACGGCCAGCCACGAACTCAACACGCCCCTCACGCCCTTGCAACTGCAGTTGCACCTGCTGCGCTCCGGCCGCCTCGGCGACCTGGACGACCGCCAAGAGCACGCGCTGGCCATCGTCGGCCGCAACGTCGACCGCCTCGCCCACCTCGTCCGGGACTTCCTCGACGTCGCCCGCCTGGAGAGCCACCGCCTCCTATTGCGCCCCGGCCCCACCGACCTGGGCAGCCTGGCGCGGACGTCGATCCAGAGCTTCGAAGTGCAGGCCGAACGCCAGGACGTGACCGTCACCCTCACCGCCCCCGAGGACCTGGGACTCACGGCCGACCCCGAGCGGCTGAGCCAAGTGCTCGACAACCTCCTGAGCAACGCCATCAAGTTCAGCCCCCCCGGTGGCACCATCACCATCGAAGCAGCGCCTGAACGCCACCAGGAGGAGGACGGCCTTCGCGTCACCTTCACCGACGAAGGACGCGGACTGAGCCCCGAACAGAAGGCGAAGCTGTTCCAGCCGTTCAGCCAGGCCCACGCCCACCAACCCGACGCCCCCAGCGGCACCGGCCTCGGGCTTTACATCTGCAAAGGCATCATCGAGCAACACGGCGGCAGCCTCGGCGTCGACAGCGACGGCCCCGACCAAGGCGCCACGTTCTGGTTTTGGGTGCCGTTGGAGCCGCCCGTCCCCTCTGAAGGGTGAGGCACACTTCATATACCACCCCCTTCTCGCCGCCGCATCGGCAGCCGTACTGGCTGTCCGGTGTCGAAGGAGTCAGAACCATGGCAAAAGGAATCGACCGGAAGTCGAATCCTGTGCTCGTGGGCCTCATCGGCGACCTCAAGAACGCTGGTCGCGAGAATGAAGCCCCCATCTGGCGAGACATCGCGCTTCGCTTGGAGAAGCCGTCTCGCAACTGGGCACAGGTCAACGTCAGCAAGCTGGAAGCCTACCTGCGCGACGGCGAGAACGCCGTGGTGCCCGGCAAGTTGCTGGGCGCCGGCGACCTCACGAAGCCCGTGACGGTCATCGCGTACAACGCCAGCTCCTCCGCCAAGGCCAAGATCGCCGCGGCGGGTGGCAAGGTCCTCACCATGCAGGAGGGTGTCGCCGCCTTCCCCAAGGGTGAGAAGTGCAGGATCCTCGGGTGATTGAGATGGTGACCGTCATCGATGCAAGCGGATTGGTGCTGGGCCGCATGGCCACGCACGTCGCCAAGAAGGCCCTGGAGGGCGAAGAGGTGCACATCGTGAACGCCGAGAAGGCGATCATCGTGGGTGCTTCCAAGACCGCCATCCAGGAGCGCTACAAGTTCAAGCGCGAAGTGGGCACCATGCGTAAGGGTCCCTACTTCCCCCGTGAACCTCACCTGATCGTGAAGCGCACCGTGCGCGGCATGATCCCCTACCAGAAGTCCAGTGGCCGTGCCGCCTACAAGCGTGTCAAGGCCCACATCGGCGTCCCCAAGGAGCTGGCCGGCGAGACCGCCGTCACCCTGGAAGCCGCCCAGCGCGACGCCCGCGCGTTCCTGACCGTCGGGCAGCTGGCAACGTACCTCGGCGCCCCCGAGCGCATGAAGGAGGCCTAAGACATGCCCAAGAAAGTCATCAACACGAGCGGCAAGCGCAAGACGGCCGTGGCCCGCGCCGCCGTCATGAAGGGAAGCGGCAAGGTCCGCGTCAACAAGGTCCCCCTCGCCATCATCGAGCCCGAGCTGGCCCGCCTGAAGATGGAGGAACCCCTCTTCATCGCCGGCAAGAAGGCCGACAAGCTGGACATCAAGGTCAGCGTCGAAGGCGGCGGTGTCATGGGTCAGGCGGACGCTGTGCGCACCGCCATCGCCCGTGGTATCATCGAGTACACCGGCGACGACGAGCTCAAGACGCAGTACCTGGCCTACGACCGCACCCTGCTGGTCAACGACACCCGTACCAAGGAGACGAAGAAGCCCTTGGGTCGTGGTGCTCGCGCCAAGCGCCAGAAGTCGTACAGGTGATCGTTTGATCATCCCTGTGCGCTGCTTCACCTGTGGCACCGTCGTGGGCTCGGCCTACGAGGTGTTCCAGGCGGAACTGGCTGCCGGCAAGGACGGCAAGGAGGCGCTCGACGCCACTGGCCTGTCCCGGTTCTGCTGCCGCCGCATGATCATCGCCCACGCGGACGTCCTCAAGACCGCCGCGCCGTACGAGTGATCGAGGCGACCGCGTAGCCTGCGCGGCTCCCCCTTTTCCTTCCCTCTCTTCCTTTCTCTGTCCTTTCCCTACCCTTTTGGAGCCTTGAACCGGCAACGGCCGCTCTACTGGAAGGCACGATAAACCTCAAATAGGGCTTCAGGTCGAGAGCGACCCATGCGCACCTTGCTCATCACTGGGACGCTCGCCATGATGGCCCTCGCGGGCTGCCTCGACGGCGACTCCGACGCCACGGACGGCGACGCTTTGCCGGCCGTGGACCTGTTCCAGCCCATCGACTACATCGACCGGCAGACCGCCAGTCACCCCGCCTTCGGTTTCCCCACGGCGACCGACTACACGGGCTTCACCGGCGACCGCCTGCCGGCCACCTGGCTGCCCCCGCAGCCGGTCGAGGTCCCTGAGACCATCACCGGCCTGGAGCTGCTCGGCTCCGCTGAAGGTGTCGCTGCCGGTGCCGGCATCGCCGTCTTTGGCCACTACGCCATCGTGAGTGGCAACGGCCCTGGCAGCATCGTCGACATCGCCGACCCGCTCAACCCCGTCAAGGTCGCCGACCTCGACATCAGCGTGCGCGACGCCGACGTCATCGCCTACCCCGATGGTCGCCTGGTCGCTGTGATGGCCTCCAATGGCCCCATCCACACGTTCGACATCACGGACCCCCGCAACCCGATCCAGCTGCCTTCCCTGGAAGTCAGCAGCCACAACGCGGTCGTCGTGCCCGGTACGCCCATCGTGTACAACGCCGGCAGCAGCGGCGGTAGCACCAGCGGCCTCGGCGGCGAAGGCCACATCCCCGCCTTGGCCACCGGCGTCACGGAGATCTTCGATCTGACCGACCCCGAGAACCCGGTCCGCCTGGACGACTTCGCCAACGGCTACGGCTGCCACGACATCACCACCTTCATCGACGCCGAGACGGAGCGCTACCGCGCCTACTGCGCCGGCATCGAGGCCAGCCAGATCTGGGACATCGCCGACCCGGCCAACCCCACGGTCATCACCACCGTGCCGGCCCACCACGGCGTCCCCGCTCTTCCCAGCGGCTCCGTCCCCCTGGTGCTGTTCAGCCACCTGGCCATGACCAACCACGACGGCACCGTGCTGATCGTCGGTGACGAGACCGGTGGCGGCGCTGTGCCCCCGGGCTGCGACGTCAACGCGGCGGGGCTCAGCGGCCCCCTGGGCAACCTCTGGTTCTACGACATCAGCGACGAGACCAGCCCCCTGCTCGTGGGCTGGATCAGCCCCTCCTCCCTCCTGACCGAAGGAGAGGTGCTGGCCACCTGCACCGCCCACTTCGGTCGTCTCATCGAGGACCGCGACCAGGTCGCTGTGGCCTTCTACGGCCGCGGCGTCCAGATCGTCGACTTCAGCGACCCCGCGGCGCCGTTCTTCGCGGCCAGCTTCGAGGAAGGCACGGACACCTGGGACGCCTGGTACTGGCAAGGGTACATCTTCACCGGTGACCTGTCCCGTGGCCTCGACGTGTTCAAGCTGACCTAGGGCGGCTCTCCGTCCACTTCCCTTTTCCTCTCCCCCCTCCCTCTTTCCACCTTCCCTTGCCTTATGCCTCCCTCTGTTCTGGTGTCGATGTGAAGGACCGCCAGCGTAGCCACTCGAAGACGGGGTCAACGACAGGCGCGCGGGCGACGAGAACAGGATGGGCGGGGGAATGAGGGAGAAGAGGCGCGGTACGCGCTGGCTCAGATGCCAGTGCAGTACGGCCCACTGGGCAGGGAGCCGGCCGGGACCGTGTCCACCTGGCAACGCACGTGGTCCAGGCCACAGTCCGTGTTGGTGACCAGCACGGCGGCGCCATCGGCGAAGACGCGGACGCGCACGCCCTGACCGGCGTCGGTGCGGGGGTAGCCTTCACCGCAGGGGCCGGTCGCTTGGGCCTCCTCGATGGGCGTCATGTTGTCGTTGCAGGCGTCGCGGAGGTCGACGTGGCGGAACGGCACGCAGAACCGGGAGTCGGTCTCGCCTTCGTGGCCGCCGCCGACGGAGCAGTTGATGAACGTGAAGTCCTCGCCCGCATCCAAGGGGCCGAAGTCCTGATGACAGGAGGCACCCGCGTGGGGGCAGGCGGTCGCCTTGGCGGCCGCGTGGGCTTCGTCCGTCGCAGCGGTACTGCCGAGGGGATCAGGTAGTTCCGGGCTGTGGTCTTCGCCGCCGAGGTGGACGGTCACGTCGCGGCAGTCGGCCGCGATCTGGTCGGAGTCGATGTCGTCGGCCGCGGCCGGCAGGGCTGCCGTCACGAGGGCAAGCGTTGCGAACAAGAGCATGGTTCGTTGCATGATACCACCTTCAAGGCGGTGGAGCCCCGTGTTGGCTACTTAACTGGTTTCCCGCCGAGACCACGGCGACGCAGGCGAGAGCCTGCACAGCTGCGAACATCGCGCACAAGGCGTGGAACCAAATCCGCTATAGCCGCCCGACTGTGCGGCCCGCGTGTCGGCCACCCTGGCGGAGAAGGTGCTCGCCCTCAAGGGCGGCCAAGAGAAGGTCAGCGTCGGCGAGGTCGTGGACTGCCAGGTGGACACGGCCATGGCCCATGAGGCCTTGGCGCAACTGGTCAAACCGTTCGAGGAGATGGGTGCAACCAAGGTCTGGGACCCCAACCGCATCGTGGTCCCCATCGACCATTGGGTGCCGGCCTCCAGCGCCTCCAGCGCCGCCATGCACAAGACGATCCGGGAGTACTGCGAGCGGTTCGGCCTGCACCATATCTACGATGTGGGGCGTCAGGGGATCTGCCACCAGATCCTCGCGGAGGAAGGGTTCTGCCTTCCTGGCGACCTGGTGGTGGGCACCGACAGCCACACCAACATGGCCGGCGCCCTGGGTGCCTTCGCGTGCGGCATCGGCCCGACGGAGATGGCCGCCGTCTTCGCCCTGGGGAGCCTCTGGATGCGGGTGCCGCCCTCCATCCGTATCGACCTGCACGGCAGCCTCGCCGCCCCCGTCAGCAGCAAGGACGTGGTGCTCAGCCTCATCGGCCGCATGGGGGACGACGGCGCCCGCTACCAGGCCGTGGAGTTCGGCGGCGACGCCCTGGACGCCATGCCCATGTACCAACGGTTCACCCTCACCAACATGAGCACGGAGATGGGCGCCAAAGCCGGCATGATGGCCCCCGACCAGGCGACCATCGACTACCTGCGCGCCTCCCCGTTGGCCAACGGCCGCGGTGACGAAGTAGAACGCCACGCAGACCTGGCCCCCGACACGGAGGCCCATTATGCGGCCCGCTACGACGTGGACTGCGACGGCCTGGAGCCCATGGTTGCCTTGCCGCCGTCGCCGGAGAACGTGGTGCCCGTGCGCGAGGCGGCGCCGGACGTGGGCCACGTCGACCAGGTGTTCGTGGGCAGCTGCACCAACGCCCGCTACGAGGACCTGAAGGAAGTGGCAGACATCCTGCGGGGCGGCGAGGTCAAGCGCGGCACCCGGCTCATCGTCTACCCGGCCTCCACGAGCATCTACAAGCGCTGCCTCGAGGACGGCATCATCAGCACGATCACAGAGGCGGGCGGCGTCTTCAACCCAGCCAGCTGCGGCGCCTGCTTCGGCGGCATGGGCGGTGTCCTGGCCAAGGACGAGGTCTGCGTCTCCACGTCGAACCGCAACTACCGCGGCCGCATGGGCCACGCGGAGTCCAAGAGTTACCTCGTGAGCCCCGCCACGGCGGCCGTGACGGCACTGGAAGGCCGGCTGACGGACCCCCGCGAGCACCTCGATGCCGGGAGGGTGGCCGCATGACCCCTATGGCCAAGACCCGCTTCAGCGGGCGTTGCTGGAGCCTGCCCGACTCCATCGACACGGACATGATCACGCCGGGCAAGTACCTCACGATCCTCGATCCCGAAGGGCTGGGCAAGCACGTGCTGGAGGGCTACGACGAGGAGTTCCCCAAGAAGGTGCGCCGAGGCGACGTGCTCGTGGCCGGCGACAACTTCGGATGCGGCAGCAGCCGTGAACACGCCCCCCTGGCCATGCTGGGTGCTGGCGTCCCCGTCGTCGTCGCCCGCAGCTTCGCCCGCATCTTCTACCGCAACGCCCTCAACGTCGGCCTACCGGTCCTGGAGGTGCCGAGCCTGGAAGCCGACTTCGCCCAGGACGGCGACTACGTCACCGTGGACCTTCAGCAAGGCTTCATCCGGAACGCGTCGACCGGCATCGAACAGCAGGGCATCCCCCTGTCCGACAAGGCGTTCGAGATCCTCGACGCGGGTGGACTGGTGCCGTTGGTCCGGCGCCGCCTCGCCGCCCGGGAAACGTAGAACCGTAGCTGGGAACCAGCGCAGATGCCTTCTAGCAGGACGGGGCATCTTAGCAGGGAATCCCATGACACCTGCCCGCCCTCGAATCGTTGTCGGTCATGATGAAAGTCCACAGGGGGATATCGCGTTCGCGGCGGCCGTCCGCCTGGCCAAGGACCTTGACGCCGATCTGGCCTTGGTCCATGCTTTCTCGCCGCCGCCTCCTTTCGAGGGGCTGGCCAGTTCACCGACGGCGAGCGACGACTCCCGCGTCGCACGAATACAACAACAGGAGGAACTTGTTGTATTGACCAAGGCGGCCGACATGGCCCGCGCCGAAGGTATCGACGTGGAGACCATCGTAGAGGATGCCCCGGCTGCCCGGCTGCTCCTTGATACGGCGAGGCGCCTTGATGCCCCAGTCATCGTGGTCGGTACGCATGGCCACAAGGGCTTCAAGCGCATGATCCTGGGCTCCACCGCTGAAGAGGTTGTCCGCCGCAGCGACCGGCCGGTGCTTGTCGTGCCCCGACCAGACCCTGGTCGGAAGGCATGAGGGGCGCCCTCCTCGTCGCGGTCGACTTCGGCGACGCGTCCCGCAAGGCCCTGGACCAGGCGATCGTCTGGTCGGGCGGCCGACGCCGCGAACTGGTCCTCTGCCACATCGTGCCCGGCGGTGCGCCGTCTCCCCAGGCCGGCGACAACCTGGCCGCCGAGGAAGGGCTTCGCCTGCTGACCGTCTGGGCCGAAGAGGCGCGAGCCCACGGCGTGCTGGTGGCGACGGTCCAACGGGTCGCCGATCCCCCCGCCAAGGCCCTCATCACGGTGGCCGAAGAGAACGGCTGCAGCGCCATCGTCATCGGGACGCACGGTCGCACGGGGCTCAAGCGGGCCATGCTGGGCTCGGTGGCCGAGTCGGTGGTCCGCCAGAGCCCGCTGCCCGTGCTGGTCGTCCCCGCCACGTCGGCGCCCCTGGTGCTGCACTCGGCGCCAGATGCTCCTTAAGCCACGCCGCCCCTGGGCGCCCATGCGCTTCCTTCTTGCCGTCGGCCTCCTCACCGTGGTCGGCCTGGCCGGCTGCATCGGCGACGATGATGCCGACGCCGATGAACTCCCTGCGCCCCGCGCGGCGGACGACCTCGACCTCCCGTACTGGGACAGTCACCCCGAGTTCGGCTACGCCACCTACGGCGCCGACGGCGAAGGGCTGCCGGACGCCTGGCTGCCCCCCGCCCACCGCGGCCTACCCGATGAACTGGGTGCCCTCGCCCACTTGACCCACGTCCCCGGCCTCGGTCTGGCGGCCGGCCTCGTGGGCCAGTCCGACAGTGGCGGCGGCGGTGGCGGTGCCGGCATCGCCGTCTTCGGCCACCATGCCTACGTGGGTGCTACGGGCGGCCCCCTCAACGTCGTCGACATCAGCGACCCGGCCGACCCGGAGGTCGTCGGCAGCCTGGATGTCCCCATGCGCGACGCTGAGACGATCGCCTACCCCGACGGCCGCCTCATCCTGGTCTCCACGGCGGGCGGCGGCACGGTCTACGTCACCGACGTCACCGACCCGACCGCCCCGGCCCTCCTGGTGGAGATCGAGATGGCCTACACGAGCCACAACCTCGCCGTTTTGCCCGGCACGCCGATCCTCTACAACAGCCCCTCCAGCGGTGTTGCGACCGACATCTGGGACCTGAGCGACCCCGAGCAGCCCATCCTGGCCCTCGACTGGGAGAACGGTGCGGGCTGCCACGACATCATGTGGTACCTGAACGCCACCGAAGGCAAGTTCCGGGGCTACTGCGCCGGCATCGGCGTCACCCAGGTCTGGGACATCACCGACGCCCTGGACCCCAAGGTGATCTCGGAGATCGGACTGCCCGACTCCACGCCCCTCTCCATCAGTCACCTGGCCATGGTCAACCATGATGCCACCGTGCTCGTGGTGGGCGACGAGACGGGAGGCGGCGGTGCCCCCGCCTGCGACTACTACCTAGAGAACCCGGTCACCGGCGAGACCCAGAGCGGGCCCAGCGGCAACCTGTGGTTCTACGACCTCGCCGACGAGACCGCGCCCCAGTACGTCAGCCGCCTGAGCGTCGCCGCCTACCACAGCCACGCCACCTGCACGAGCCACTTCGGCCGCATCATCGAACAGACGAACCACCTCGCCATGAGCTTCTACGGCGCGGGCGTCATCCTCGTGGACTTCAACGACGTGGCCAACCCCCGCATCGTGGACCAATGGCGCCCCATCGGCCTCGACGCCGCCGGGCCCGGCATCACCTGGGACGTCTGGTACTACCAGGGTTACCTGTTCACCGGCGACATCCAACGCGGCATGGACGTCCTGACCATCGAGGCACCCCTGCTACCGGTCGCCTAGGATCAGGCCCCATCCGACCCCGCTTGCACCTTCCCCGGTGCAGCGGCAGGTGGCCGCCTTCTTCGACATCCGGCCTTGGCGCAGGTCGCAGGCCTTTGCCTTGCTCGGCTTAAGTAGCATGCGTGGTGGATGACGCTCCGCCCTTCGTGGGCAGGAAGAACGACATGAAGACCACGACGACCCTCGCGGCCCTGCTCTTGATCGCCAGCACGGCCCTGGTGGCGACGCCACAGGCCGCGGCCGTACAGAAGTGCATCACCAGCAGCGACGCCGTCACCATCGCCCTGAACCACCTGGTGGGGCTGACGCCTGAGCAGGTCCAGGACGCCCTGGCAGCCCTGGACTGCCCCCAGCACGCCATCCAGGCCGCGCTCTGCGCACTCTTCGGACCCGGCCACTGCTATGGCTTCGCCGGGGAAGTGGAACTCGAAGCAGCGGGCGTGAGCCTCACCATCGGCCCCTGGAAGGGTGAGGTATACGTCGAGGACGACTGCTGGCGGACGTCCATCCGTGCCGGTCTCGACTGCCGCGCCGGATAGACCCCCCGCGGGCCGTGCCTGGCCCGATCCCCTCCTTCTTCTCTTCTGGAGACAGCGGCGTCTGGCAAGAAGTGCCAGACCGGGCCCTTATACGCGCGCCGCCGGGTGCGAAGCCATGGTCTCCCTTTGGATCACCATCGGCCTCGTGGTCGTGGCGGTCATCCTGGTCGCCTGGATCATCAGCCTCTACAACTCGTTCGTGCGCGCCGAGAACCGCATCGACAACGCCTGGGCGCAGATCGACGTGCAGCTGCAACGGCGCGGCGAGCTGATCCCCAATCTGGTGGAGACCGTCAAGGGGTACGCCAGCCACGAACGGGAGACCCTCGACAGCGTCACCCAGGCCCGCGCCGCCCTCCTCTCCGCCGGCAACCGGCAAGAAGCGATGGCCGCCGAAGGGTTCCTGGAGCAGGCGCTGGGCAAGCTCTTCGCCGTCGCCGAAGCCTACCCGGACCTGAAGGCGAACACCAACTTCCTGCAGCTCCAGGACGAACTGGCGCACACGGAGAACAAGGTCGCCGCCGCGCGCCAGTTCTACAACGACGCCGTGCTGGCCTTCAACAACGCCATCGAGGTGTTCCCCGCCAACCTCATCGCCAACATGGTCGGCAAAGGCGAAGAGAAGCCCATGCTGGAGGTCCCCGAGGCGACCAAGGCGGTCCCCCAAGTGAGCTTCTAGGGTTCCAGCTGCCTTCGCATCGACGGCTCAGAGCACCTTGAGTACGTCATCGACCTTCACTTCGCTCCCTCGGCCGCCGTGGACGTCCGTTGGGGCGAGGTCGAGTCCGGCTTGCCCGAAGCGCGCCAGGGCGACCTTTTGAAGGGCACGCGGACCCAGCAGGCAGGGTTCGTTGCCCACCGACGAAGGCTTCGGGATCGGGCCTTCCACAGGGGGATCATGGGACTGCGGCCCCGACCAGGATTCCCTCGCCAGCCGATGCATGAGAAGGGCCACATCACCGGGGAGGACCTGGAGCATCAGCACGGGCCCCTCTCCAAGCGCCGCGGCGCCCCGGAATGCGTGACCCAACTGGAACCACGCCGAGCCGGGCTCGTCAAGCCAACCTTCGACGGCGAACCCGACCTGGCCGATGCCATCGAGCCAATCAGGTGAGAACGGGTGGATCGACGGTTCCAGGCGGGCCTTTGCTAGGTGACCCTCCACGTCGTCCACGATCGCCTGGACCCTGAAGGGTCCCTCCAAGGGAGGTTCCCGCTGGGCTTGGAACTGCAAGAATGACCAATGCCTTTCAGGCATCGGCGGCCGAGGGGCATCGTGTTCCAGCATCTGGTCCAAGAACATGGACCTCAGGTCGCCATAGGCCACCTCATCCAAGCCGGATCGATGGACAACGGCGTCAAGAGAGAGGGTGAAGTCATCGTCACCCACCGGTTCCTGACGGTACGCGGGAGCATCCAGATTGAACCGCAACTCGACATCGTCGACGGGGTTCCAACGAAGGTCTTCGTACCAGAGCGTCCCGAAGGCGGCCAGGGTCGGGTGTTGCACCCAGAAGGGCCAGCTCTCGTCCCTGTCGACGGATTGGCTGAAGAAGACTGCATGGTCCGTGATCCGATACTGGGTGTCCAAGGTCACGGCGTCGCGCCCGTCGGCTGTGAAGTTCTGCCAGTCATCCCTTTGCGTCGGCTCCAGGGAGCCGTAGAGGCCGGGCTGGTGCCATAGCAGCCACTCCATCTCTTGGCCACAGGAATCGACCGTCCCTGCGCCCAGGCACCCAGCCGTTGCAGCCGCCAGGAGAACGAAGGTCAGCAGAGCAGGGCCAGCAGGCGCCACCAGGGCCCATTCTTCCGACGCTAAAAAAACCGGTGCATCGGCAGGTTAGGAGCGCGGGGTTTTCCATCAGGCCAGCCTCGGCGACCAGAAGATGGCACGCGGCCCCCTCCTGCTCGACGAGCAGATCCGTCGCAACAAGCGCGCCACGGTGCGCCTGTTCGTGGTGATGTTCCTGATCCTCTGGGGCATGGCCCTCTCCATCGGCATCATCCTGGGCTACCCGCCCATCCTGACCGCCGGCTTCGCCCTGGTCTTCGGCCTCGTCTACCTCGCATCGGCCAGCAGCTTCAGCGTAGACGCCATCCTGCGCGCGGCCCGCGCCAAGCCGGCGGACCCCAAGATTCGCGCGGAGAAGCTCCTGCTGTACAAGGTGGAAGAGCTGAGCCTGGCCGCCGGGCTGCCCATGCCGAAGGTCTACGTGACCCCCTCGCAGGACATCAACGCCTTCGCCACCGGTCGCAAGCCGGAAGAGGGCGTCATCGCGGTGACCAAGGGGGCCATGAAACGCCTCGACGCGGAGGAGCTGGAAGGGGTGCTGGCGCATGAGATGAGCCACATCCTCAACCAGGACATCAAGATCCAGACCTACACGATCGCGCTCATCGGCATCATCGCGATGATCGGCGAGATGCTCTGGTGGGGCTTCATCTTCGGAGGCCGTGGGCGCGGCGGCGGCAACGACCGCATGGACCCCCGCATCATGATCGTCCTGTTCATAGTCGCCATCGTGTTCATCATGCTGGCGCCGCTCTTTGCCCGCATGGCCTCGATGGCCATCAGCCGCAAACGGGAGTACCTAGCGGACGCCAGCGGCGCCCACATGACCCGGAACCCGGAGGCCTTGGCGCGGGCGTTGGAGAAGATCGGCGGCGAGGAGCCCAAGGAGTCGCACCGCAGCGACCGCACGGTGGCGAGCCTCTACTTCGCCAATCCGTTCAAGCGGGTGCGTAAGGAGAGCGTCTGGGCCACCCACCCGCCGATCCAGGAGCGCGTCAAGCGGCTGCGCGGACAGGCCTGAGAAGGCCACCGGGGCCTCGAGCGGGCACCCTGCCACGGCAACGGTCAAGACGCGCGGCGGGTCGTGGCCCGTATGAAGTGGCGGAGCCTCGCGGCCCTCCTGTTGATGATCCCCCTTGCTGGCTGCCTTGACGGTGGCGACGAGGGCACCGGCGACGGCCAGGACCTTGCAGCGCCGTTCGGCCTCGATGCCCTGTCGGCGGTCCGGTTCGACATCCTTCCCGTCGTCGAAGAGCTGCTGCCTGCCAGCGATGGCGTCCAGCTGCACCACGCCGTGTACCGCCCGGACACGGACGAGCCGGTGCCTGTGTTCATCAACTTCAGCCCCTACTGGGGTGACACGGCGGAAGAAGGCGGCGACCCCTTCGCCCGCTACATGGTGAGCGAGTACGTCCCCCGCGGCTACGCGGTGGTGCTGGCGGCCATCCGCGGCACCGGCCATTCGGGCGGCTGCTTCGAGATCGCCGGCGACCGCGAGGTGCAGGACCTGTACGAGGTGATCGACCACTACGCCAACGTGGACTGGTCGAACGGCAACATCGGTGTCGGTGGCAAGTCCTACGACTCCACCACCCAGAACGGCCTCATCGCCAAGAACCCCCACCCGGCCCTGAAGGCGGTCTTCCATGTCAGTGGCATCACGGACATGTACGCCTACAATTACTACCACGGTGTGCCGTCTGTCAACGGCCTCGCCTTCACGCCGCGCTACTACGCCAGCTTCACCCTCGACGAATACATGGAGCCCCAGGACGAGGACGCCGCCAGCCTCCTGCGGCTGGTCGAGGACGTCGCCTGCCCTGAAGCGGTGGGCCACGTGGCCAGCGGCACCGGCTCGGCGCTGCACGGCATGAAGGACGCCTACTGGATCGAACGGGACTGGAAGCGCTCCATCGCCGACTCCGACTGGGAGGGCGGCCTGTTCTTCGTCCACGGCCTGCAGGACTGGAACGTCAAGCCCGACCACATCACCGACTGGGTGGAGCGGCTGCCGGACGGCATCGAGGTGACCGGTTGGCTGCATCAGTGGCAGGAGTCCGGCACCGGCCACGTCTACCCCATGCGCACCGACTGGAACCTCACCATGCTGCGCTGGCTGGACCACTGGCTCAAGGGCATCGACACCGGCCTCCTGGGCGAGCCGCGTTACGAGGTCCAGGGCACCGACGGCCTCTGGCGCGCCACGGAGACCTGGCCCCTGCCCGCCGACCAATGGGTCACCCTCGACCCTGACACGGACAACGACCGGGGCGGCTTCGCGATCCCCTTGTTCTCCTTCAACGAGACGCTGCGCTACAGCGGCTCCCCCATCCTCAACATCACGGCCACGAGCCTCAACCCCGACCCGGTGATCTCCGCCACCCTGTGGAGCATCAACCCCGGCACCGGCGAGCTGGTCTGGATGAATGAGGCGGTGCTGCGCGCCACCTTGCGCGACGGCCTCGAAGGCCCTCCTTCTCCGGTGCTGCCCGGCGTGCCCGTGGAGTACAGCCTGACCTTCTACCCCCAGGAGGACGTGTTGCCGCCGGGGCACATCTGGATCGTGAGCGTCGGCGACGCGCCGACCAGGACCTTCGCGCCCCTGGCCCCCACCGGCGTCACGTACGACCTGGAGAGCGCCACCATCCACCTGCCGCTCGTCATGGGCGACGAGGATCTGATGCCGGTCCAGCCCACCCCCATGAGGTGCTTCGCATGCTGAAGGCGCCGCGCACCTTCCCGGTCGCACCGCTCGCGTTGCCGTTGCTGCTCCTCGCGGTCGGCCTGGCCGGTTGCCTGAGCGACGATGACGGAGGCGACGGTGCCGCCAGCGACCTCGCGGCCGGGCTCCGCGAGGGGCTCACCCAACCGATCTACGAGGTCCTCGGCCACTTTGAAGCGACCTTCGACGGCACCCTGGGCACCCAGCTCTACGTCGACTACTACCTGCCCACCGGCGTCCACGAAGACGGCGTGCCGACCATCCTCAAGTTCACCCCGTACCAGGACCCGGATCTGCCCGAGGGCGACGGCGGCGAGGGTGAAGGGCCCCTTCCCTTGGAGGACCCCCCTTACAGCGCCTCGCTCGTGGAGTACTTCGTGCCCCGCGGCTACGCGGTGGCGTTCGCGGACGTGCGCGGCAACCACAACGCCGGCGGCTGCATCGACCAGACCGGCCCCGAACAGTGGCAGGACGGCTACGACTACGTGGAATGGCTGGCGGCCCAGGACTGGAGCAACGGCAACGTCGGCATGCACGGCGCCAGCTACGACGGCGAGACCCAGTTCACCACCGCCATGATGGACCCGCCGGGCCTCAAGACGATCGTCCCGGTCGCTTCGGTGAGCAACCAATACGACTGGAGCTTCTACCGTGGCGTCCCTTACGAACTGCAGCCCACCCTCGGCATGGTGAGCTACCTGGCCGGCAGCGTGGTCCCCTCGACGGACCCGGAGAACGCGCTCCTTTACCCCGAGAAACTGGAGTGCCAACAGGAGGCGATGGCGGCGGGGCTCGATCACAGCGGCGACCGCACGGACTTCTGGGCCGAACGGGACTACCGCCCCATGGCGGCCAACATCACCGCCAGCGTCCTGCACGTGCACGGCTTTGCCGACTGGAACGTCCGCCCCATCCACATCGACCCCCTCTTCAACGACATCCAGAGCGAGAAGCGGGGCCTGTTCGGACAATGGCGCCACGCCTACCCCGACCGGGAGGACTGGGACGGCCTTCTCAATGCGTGGTACGACCACTTCCTGCTCGGCCGCGACAACGGCATCCTGGACATCCTGCCCCCGGTGCTGGTGGAGGACGACACGGAACAGTGGTGGGGCCACGAAGCGTTCCCGCCCCTCGACCAGCCCTGGCTACCCCTGGAACTGGGTGCTGACGGCGTCCTCTCCGCGCCCGGCGACGCCGCAGCGGCGGCCGGCGACCTGGAGATCGTGGACTACCCCGAGGAGGTCCTGAGCAACCTGGGCCTCACCAACGTGGAAGGCGACGGCGTCGTCCTCGACGCCCCCGACAGCCTCACGTTCACCTGGAAGACCGACCAGGAGCTGCGCCTCCTTGGCCGCCCGTACCTGGAGTTGAACCTGACCACGGACACCACGAGCACCCACTGGGCAGCGGTACTCTCCGTCGATGGCCACGCGTGCCAACTGAACGGCGGCGGCCAGGCGGTCTGCACCAACGCCGGCTACCAGGACACCCGCCACCGCGACGGCGAAGGCAGCCCCAGCGACCTGACCCCGGACGAACGGTACCCGCTGCGCATCGACTTCTACCCTCAGTACGACGTCATCCCCGCCGGCGCCACACTGCGTCTGACCCTCAGCAACAACACGCCTGACATCACGCAGGACCCCACGTTCGCCCGCAGCCTCGTCCACCTGGGCGACGGCGGCGCCGTGCTGCACCTGCCCCTGGACCCGGGCGGCGTTCCCCTGCCCCATGACGAACTGCCGGGCGCCGGTCACCTGACCTCTTAAGCGGCCCTTCGGTCGCCGCCGCATGCCCCAGACCGCCAAGATCGTCGCCCTGCCAGGTGACGGCGTCGGCCCCGACGTGCTCGCCGCAGGCCTGAAGGTCCTCGATGCCGCCGCCGAAGCCTACGGGCTGGGCGTAGATGTCCAGACGGTCGGTTGCGGCGCCCAGCACTACCAGCGACATGGCGCCGAATGGGAGGAGGGCGGCCTGGAGGCGTGCCGGGAGGCCGATGCGAGCCTGCTCGGCGCCGTCGGTTGGCCCGGCGTCAGCCTGCCCAACGGCGACATCGCGGGGGCCGGCGTGGTCTTCGGCCTGCGCTTCGGCCTCGACCTCTACGCCAACGTGCGCCCCTGCAAGCTCTACGAAGGCGTGCCCCACCGCATCGGCGACCGGTTCACGCAGATCTGGCGCCCCGACGAGGTCGACCTGGTGCTGCTGCGGGAGAACACAGAGGGTAGCTACACGCCGACACGGGGGACCCTCAGCCGGGCCGACGTGGACGAGATGGCGATCGACACCCGTGTGATCACCCGCAAGGGCAGCCTCCGCATCCACGAGAAGGCGTTCGAGATCGCCGCCGGCCGACCCGACAGCAGCGTCACCTGCATCGACAAGGCGAACGTCCGCGCCGGCTGCCGGCTGTTCCGCGCCTGCTTCAACGAGGTCGCAGCCAACCACCCGGACATCCCCACCGGGACCCAGTACGTGGACGCCTTCACCCAGGCGCTCATGCGGGACCCGGCCGCCTTCGACGTCGGCGTGGCACCCAACATGCTGGGCGACATCGTCACCGACCTGGCCGCCGTCCTCCAGGGTGGCATGGGCATGGCGGCCAGCGGCAACATCGGTGACCACCACGCGGTCTTCGAGCCGGTCCACGGCAGCGCCCCCGACATCGCCGGCCAGAACGCCGCCAACCCGTACGCCATGGTGCAGTGCATCCAGATGATGCTCAATCACCTGGCCCCCACCCATGGGGCCCGTTACGCGGATGCCGCCGCAGACGTCGAAGCGGCGCTGCGCTCGGCCATCCAAGGCGGCGCGCTCACGCCGGACCTGGGTGGCTCGGCCACGACGACCGCCGCCGCGGACGCCGTGGTCGCTGCCCTACGCGCCGAAGCCTAGTGCCACTGGCCCCAGGAGACGCACAGGTCGCAGTCGATCACGCCATCGCCGTCCACGTCCAGGTCGACGCAGAACGTGATGCCGTAGGTGCTCAGGTTGGGCACCATGACGAGCCATTGGTCCTGCCAGCGTCCTTCCCCCACCAGCACGAGGTCGGCGAGGTCCTCCAGGTTCTCGATGCCCAGGCCCCGAGCGATGTTGGGGAAGCCGGGGCTGTCGATCTCAGGACTGGCGGATTCCAGCACGTCCAGGAGGGTGCGGATGCTCGCCGGTAGGGCGCTCGTATCAGGCGCTTGGTTGCGTCCCAGATAATCCACGGTGGGCGGGGCGTTCCCGAGCCCGCCGACACCGGTGCCGCCCTGGCCGTTGGCGTTGACGGCGTACGTCACGCGCGGCTCGCCGATGCGTTCGGTGCCATCGGGGCAGTTCAGGGTGACGATCTGGCTGGCCGTGTTGCCACCCGACGAGACGGCCGTCGGGGGTGCCCCATCGACGGTGAGGATGCAGGTGTTGCCCGGGCCGGCGACGACCGGGGGCGACGAGAGCAGCAGGATGCTGAACAAGGCGACGAAGAGGGTACGGATGTCCATGGTGACCTCGGGTCCAAGCGGACCTGCCCTTCGAGCCGCCCCGCCGCCCAAGTAGGTTGCGCAGCCAAGTGGGTCGCGTTGCACCGTTCAGGGTGCGGTCGCCCTAGTCGGCCTGCGGCGGCCAGGTCACTTCACCGTCGGCGACGGCTTGCAGGAGCCGTTGGCGCTGGGTGGACAGCAGCTCGGGTGGTTCGGCGTAGACGTCGTCCATGAGACTCTCCGGTGCCACGGGCGCAGCCGCTTCAGCGGCGGCGATCGCTTCGGCTACCTCCGCCGAGAAGCGCGCCGCAAGCTCGTCTTCCCATGCTTGGCTCCAGCCGTCCTTCTCCTGTTGCAGCCGCTTGCGCAGGAGCAGCAACGGGTCGCGCTTGGCCCATTCCTCCACTTCCGCGTCATCGCGGTAGCGGCTGGGGTCGTCGCTGCTGGAATGGGGCGTCATGCGGTACGTGACCGCCTCGATGAGGGTGGGGCCGTCTCCGCTGCGCGCGCGCTCCACGGCTTCGGTGACGGCGGCGTGGACCGCCTCCACGTCGTTGCCATCGACGCGCACGCCCGGCATCCCGTAGGCCGCCGCCTTCTCGGCGTAGGTCTTGGTGGCCGTCTGACGGTCATGGCGGACACTGATGGCGAACTGGTTGTTCTGGCAGACAAAGACGCACGGCACCTGCTGCACGCTAGCAAAGTTGAGGGCGCTGTGGAACTCTCCTTCACTGGTGGCGCCGTCGCCCATGAACCCGACGGTGACCACGTCGTCGCCGCGCACCTTGGCCGCGTAGGCCGCGCCGGCGGCGTGGGTGAGCTGGGTGGCGATGCAGCTGCTCCAGCTGACGTGGTTGACGGCGCGGGACATGTAATGGCAGGGCATCTGGCGGCCCTTCTGGAGGTCCGCTGCGTTGCCGAAGCACTGTGCCACGTAATGCTCGAGGCTGAGGCCCCGGTGGAGCGCGGCGGCCCCTTCGCGCAGGGCCGGGAAGATCCAGTCCTCGGGCCGCAACGCCATGGCGGTCGCGATGGGTGTCGCCTCCTGGCCGGTGCAGGCGCCGTAGAAGCCGATGCGTCCCTGGCGTTGCAAGAGGCTGAGCTTGTCGTCGAGCGTCCGGACAAGCAGCATCGTGGCGAACGCCTCACGCAGGCGCGCAACGGGTAGCCTTGGGGCAGTGGGCTTCCTGCTCACGTCGGGGCGCCTCCGGCAGGAGCCCGTTCACGCAGGGCGGCCAGGGCCCACGGGAGTCCGGCGGCACCGACGACCAGCGCCGTGAGGGTCAGGTCCACCGTGGGCACGTCGACGCCGTCCACGCGGTCCATGAGCACCACGTCGTCGTAGCCCTGGACCAGCAGTACGAGGGCGACGCCGGTGAGCACGAGGGTGAGGAGCGCCGGGGGCGTGGCGAAGGGGCGCTCTGTGGGACGCAGGGCCTGCAGCAGGGCGGCGTGCCAGAGGAGCCAGCCGCCGCCCACGACAGCCAGGCCGAGCCCGGCGTAGCTGCGGTACTGCCAGAGGCTGCCGTCCTCGCCCGTGGTCAGGTACGGCAGAACGATGAGCACCACGGCCGTCGTCAGAAGCCCGATGAGGTAGCTGAGCGCCTTGTCCAGCCATAGCGCTGCGGCTTCGGCATCCGTGCCGTGGGCTTCCCGGGCCGCCTTGCGGAGGTCCAGCACGCCCGGTAGGGCCACGACGCCGGCCACGAAAGCGGCCAACAGGAGGCGCCATGTGGTGACGTACGCGAGCGCGCCGGCCGCCACGAGTGCCAGGTCGGCCACGATGACCCACAGGAGCCCTTGTCGGTCCATCAGGCACCCTCGAACCGTGCCGGTCGGCGTTCCACGAAGGCCGCGAGCCCTTCGGCACGGTCCTTGCTGGCATTCAGCGTCGCAAGCGATGCTGCCTCCACGGCCATGGCGTCCTCGAAGGGTAGGCCGAAGCCGTCATCGATGGCGCACTTGGCGGCCGCCATGGCCAGCGGGCCGTTGGTCGTGAGGTTGCGGGCTAGTTCGAGGGCCTCCCGTTGCAGACGGACGTGGGGCACCACGCGGTCGACGAGCCCCATCGCATGGGCTTCGGCGGCCGGGACGTTGCGCCCCGTGAGGATCAGGTCCTTGGCCCGCCCGACGCCGATGCGGCGGGGCAACCGCTGGGTGCCACCCCAGCCCGGATGCAGACCCAGCTTGACCTCCGGGAGGCCCACTTGTGCCTTGTCGGAGGCGACCAGGATGTCCCCGCAGAGCGCCAGCTCCAACCCGCCGCCCAGGGCGAGGCCGTTGAGGGCCACGACGACCGGGCAACGCAGCCGCGCCAGGCGGTCGAAGAGCCTGTTGCCGTACGCCGCGTACTCGGTCATCTCCTCCTGGCTCATGGCCATCATGCCCGGCACGTCCGCGCCGGCGGCGAACGCCTTGCCTTGGCCCGTGAGGATCACCGCGCGCACCGAAGGGTCCCCTTCAATGGAGGTGAGCCCCGCCTCCAGGTCGGCCAGCAGACGCGGGGACAAGGCGTTGAGTCGGTGAGGGGTATCGAGGGTCAACCGGGCCACGTCGCGGAAGCGCTCGACGGCCACCGCAGGCACCTCGACTTCGGCCACGCCGCTGGCCCAATCCGCCAGCAGGGCGGGGACCGGGAAGGCGTCGCCCCACCGGTCGTTCAGGCGCTTGACCCAGCCGAGCACACGCTCCGGGCCCAGGTGACGGATGAGCGCGAACGGGCCACGGCGCCAACGGAGGCCCACTGTGGCACCCAGGTCGACGTCGCGGGGTGTCGCCACGCCTTCCTCCACGAGGTGGCACGCGACGCCGAGCGCCGCCGCGGTCAGAGGCCACACCGCCTCCAGGGCTTCCTCGGCCGTCAGGTCCGCTGGCTCTTCGTCGCTGGTGGGCAGCACCCAGGGCTCATTCGCGTCGCCCCGGCGGGCCAGTTCAGCATCAGGTTCGTAGTAGTCACCCAGGTGATCGAAGAGCGTGCGCACGGCGTGATGGTCCACGGGGAGCCCCGTGGCGTTCATGAGGGCGAAAGGGCCCATCCCGATGCCGAAGACCTGTCGCGCCGCGACCTCCAACGTGCCCATGGGGACCTCGCCGGCCGCCAGCACGCGGCACGCTTCGTTCATCCACGGCAGCAGGAATCGGTTGACCGCGAAGCCGGGAGCATCGCCGGTGCGGATCACCGTCTTGCCGATGCCCTCCACGAGGTCCCAGGTGCGGGCGAAAGCCTCGTCGGAGGTGTCGGGCGCCTGGACCACCTCCACGAGGAGGTTCACGGAGGCAGGCAGGAAGAAGTGGAGGCCGACGACGCGCTCCGGATGGGCGCTTGCGGCCGCCAGGTCCCGGACGCGGAAGCTCGAAGTGTTCGTGCCCAGCAGGACCTCCGGGCCGCACATCTGGCCAAGACGGCGGAACAGGTCCTGCTTGATCGCCAGGTCCTCGAAGACCGCTTCGACGACCATGGCGACCCCTTCGACGGCGGCCTCCACGCTGCCCACGGGGCGCATCCTGGCCAGGATGCCGTCTGCCGCGAGGCGTCCCTTGGCGACCCGGCGCTCCAGGCCCTCCGCGATGCGTTGCTTGCCCGCCTCGGCGGTCGCTTCGTCACGGTCCGCCAGGTTCACCGTATGGCCAGCCTGAGCGAACGCCAGAGCGATCTGTGCACCCATGGTCCCGGCGCCGATGACGGCGATGGTCTCCTCCACACAGCGGCGACGAGGAGCCCCGTCAAAAGGGGAACGACGCGGCGCGCACGCTGGCGCATGGACTCACATCAGAATCAGGGAAAAATAAGGGGCCGAAGGGGGAGAGAAAGGGCGTCCAAGGGACGTCGGGGGACCTACAGGACGTAGGTGTCCGAGTTGGCGCAGCCGGTCTGCAGACCAGGCTCGCCGTTGCTCTCCTTGTAGAAGATGCCGTCAGAGCCGTAGTAGTAGTACAGGTCGCCACCGAGGTAGCGCTGCGGGGACTCGCCGTAGAACGGCATGGCATCGAAGACAGCATCGGGCACCACGGCGGCGTTGAGGCCGAAGCCGGTGGCACCGTCGTCGGTGGTGCAAGCGGCGGACGTGGCGGGGATGGTGGCCAGCAGCGGGACCGTCAAGGCTGCCAGGACCAGGGTATGTCGAATCATGGTTACTCTCCTTAGACCAGCACCGCCCTTTCGGACGGTTTTCCGTGAGGCGCCTGGATCGCCCTTAACCGTTTCCCCCATTTCGTGTCACGGTCTGACAGGCCCAAGACTGGCGAGCAGCGGTGCCAAGGTGCCGATCGGGAGACCCATGGCGTTCTCCCGCGTGCCCTCTACGAGGAGAAGATGGGGCGCCAGCAGTGCATCCTCGATGTCATAGCCGCCTGCCCGGCCCTGCCACGTGCCTTGGGCCACGTAGGCCTCCAGCAGCCCAGGCGGCGGGTCCAGCCGGATCACCGTCGCTTCACGTCCGTGCTGCACGCGGCCATCCGCGTCGATGAGGCACCATCCGGTCCAGACGCGGTGCTCCCCGCTGCTCAGGCGGCGCATGGAGGCGATCGCCTCGCTCTCGTCGGTCGGTTGCCCGAGGATCGCGCCATCGTTGGCCTCCACCAGCGTGTCGGCCGCCAGGACCGGCCGTCCGGGATGCCGCTGGGCCACCGCCTCCGCCTTGGCACGAGCAAGCCGGACGACCGCCGCCTCTGCCTTGATGCCGGGAGGAAGCGACTCATCGATGCCGGCGGGCTCGACCGCAAACGATGGTACAAGGTCGGCCAACAAGCTCTGGCGTCGGGGCGACGCTGAGGCAAGGATCATCATGAAAAGCGAGGAAGGGAAGGAAGAGGAAGGATCAGGGCTTCAGAAGAGCCACTGGTCGGGGTTGTTGGAGCCGCAGTGACCCGAGGCGTCCATGCTGAAGCCGTCGTCGTCAGGGACTTCGCGCTGCAGGCCCGCCTGGCCGTTGGTCTCCAGGTACACGTAGGGGACCGGAAGCGGCGTGGCCGTCGGGTGGTCCGACGGGTTGGTCAGGTGGTCGTCGATGTACAGCAGACCAGCGGTCGTGTATTCGTCGTTGGCGTCGCAGGTCGCCTGGGCGTCGAGGGGCAGCGCGAAGGCAAGGGCCGTCAGCGCAGCCACGAGAAGAACGTGCTTCATGATCGTGACTCCGACCACGTATGGTCTCTCGAACAGAGATGGCGCTACACTTAGCTGATTCGGTGCCGTGGCTGTCGGCCCGCAGGAGTCTGCCTGCCTGCTGTGGGCGGCGGCGACCTAGGCGAGCGCGGCCCCCAGGTGCTTCTTGAGGGCATCTGAGACCGCCTTGCCGTCCGCCTTGCCGCGCAGTTCGGCCATGACCGGTCCCATCAGGGGACCCATGGCGCCCATGCCGCGCTCCTTGACGAAGTCCATGCGGTCGGCGATCACCTTGGCGACGATGTCGTCCACAAGCGATGCATCAGCGGCGGCGACCCCTGCGGCTTGGATGGCCGCTTCGATGCCCATGGTGGGCTCGTCGTCGAGGGCCACCAACAGTTCGGGAAGGGCCTCCTTGGCGAAGGCGCCGTCGGCCAGAGCGGACAGGAGCTCCGGTACGCGGGCCAGAAGGGCCTCCTGGTTCGTGCGTTCGGGGAGCAACTGGAGCAGGATGCGGGCCACGAGGGCCGGTTCGCCGCCGGCGGCAAGCAGGTCGTCGTAGGCGGCCACGCGTCCATCGCGGACCATCTGGCCGGCCAGGTCCTCCGAGAGGCCACCTGTGGTGAGCCTGGCGACCACCTCTTCGGGCCGTGCCGGCAGCCGGGCGAGGACATCGTTCCAGACGTCGGCTCCGACGGGGCTGGGCGGGATGTCGGTCTCAGGGTACATACGGGCGGCGCCGGGCAGCGGGCGCAGGTAACGGGTGGAGTCGTCCGGCTGAGCGGCGCGCACCTCTTTGGGGCTGGGCCCGGTGGCGGCGCGGGCACGCTCGGCGACCGCTTCGAGGGCCCGACGGGCGACCGGTTCCTGTTCGACGCACAGCACGAAGGCATCGTCGGGGCCGAGTCCGAGGCTCTTGTGGACCCCCTCGACCTCCGGTAGTTCGATGCCGTACGCGGGCAGTTCGTCGCTGTGGAAGACCCCCCGGACGCCGGCGGCGACCTTGGCGTGGTCGGCGAATTCGCGGCCCATGCGGGGGCCGTCCTTGGCGCCGCCCTGGATGAGGCCGTTCCACTTGGGGAGTCCCAGCGCGAGGACCTTGCCCTTACGCTTCAGGGCGCCCTTGACGACCTTGGACTGGGACGCCGCGAACGCCTCGGTGACGTCCACGGGCTCCGGCACCACGTCGGGGTCGAAGCCGCGCTCGGCGAGGCTCTCACGGATGTGGTGCAGCCAGAGCTGGCGGCGCACTTCGTTCTCGATCACCTTGGGCACGGCGCGCAGGTCCTGGCATCCCTTGATCTCCACGCGGTCACCCACGCCGATGCTGACGTTGAGGTCCTGACGGATGGTGCCCAGGCCACGCTTGACGCGGCCGGTGGCGCGCAGGAGGCCTCCGATGCGGCGGGCCGTCGCCTGGGCGTGGAACGGATCGACGATGCCGGGGCCGGTCGCCAGTTCGATGAGGGGGATGCCGAGGCGGTCGAGCGTGTAGGTGACCAGGCCACCCGGCCCTTCGGCGAGCTTGCGGGCCGAGTCCTCCTCGACGGCGATCGTCCAGACGGGCACGTCCGGGTAGGCCGGGTCCTCCACGGAGGCGTCGATGCTGCCTCCGGTGGCCACGAGGGCGGTGCGTTGGAAGCCGCTCGTGTTGCTGCCGTCGATGACGGTCTTGCGCATGACGTGCACCTCGGCAGCGGGCGTGGCGCCCACCAGGCCGGCGAGCTGGAGCGTCACGTCGAGTGCGTCGGGGTTGAGCGGATGGGGCGGCTCTTCGTCCAGCTCCACCAGGCACGTGGCGTCCTGGAGGGCCAGGTAACGGAAGCTGCGGCGACGGCGTGCCTCGGCGAGGGCGGCGGCGTCCGTGTCACCCAGCTCGGACTGCGTGGCGCGCAGGCGGCGGTCCACCTGCACGGTCGCACGGCGGGCCACTTCGTCCGGGTCCACGACCTGGCTGGGGCAAGGGCAGTGGAGCTTGGTGGTGTCGAGCTGCTGGTGGATCTCCAGGCCGCACTTGAAGCCGAGCGCTTCGTAGTCCAGCTCACCCGCGTCGGCCTCGACGGCGAGACGGCGCGCCTCGTCGCCACTCATGCCGCTCGCGCCGCTCATGCCTTGGCCTCCGGGACCACCGCATCGGCGAGATGCCCGTAGGATTCCGGGGCCGTGGGGGCGGCGATCTCGCCGGCCAGCGGTGTCAGGAAGAGACGGCGGACCTCGTCCGGGTCCTGGGTGTGCCCGAGGATCCACATCATCTTGATGTACGCCACTTCGGGCAACATGTCCTCGGCGGGAAGGACGCCAAGCTGGAGCAGGTCGCGCCCCGTGGCGTAGACGTTGAGGTTCGTGCGGCCATGGATGCATTGGCTCGCCATCACCACGTGGGCGCCACGGCCGATGACCGCCTCGATGCCCGGCAAGCAGCGGCGGGCGATGTGGCCCAGGCCAGTGCCGACGATCACCGTTGCCTTGCGCACCACGTCCTCGATGTGGTCCGGCCACAGGCCAGGGTACGAGGTGATCATGGAGACGTCCTCGTCCCAGACAGCATCCACCTGGACGGGGCCGGAAGCGGTGGGGCGGGCGCCGATGAGGTGGACCTTGCCGTCGCGGACCTCACCCATCGGGGGGACATTGACGGACTGGAAGGCGTCGCGGCGACTCGTGTGCATCTTGCGCACCCGCGTGGCCCGGTGAAGGGCAACGGCGTCGTCGTCGCTGGAGCCGTGCATGGCGACCAAGACCTCGCCGGCTTCGGCCTGCGCTGCGGCCTGCACCGCGGCGGTCAGGTTGAGCCCGGCGTCACTGGAGGGACGGTCGCTGCTGCGTTGGGCGCCGACCAGCACCACGGGCCCGGTCAGGTCCTTGAGACAGAACGCCAGGGCGGCGGCCGTGTAGGCGAGCGTGTCCGTACCGTGGGGGATGACGACGCCGCGGGCGCCGTTGTTGAGGTGCCAGGCGGCCCGCTCGGCGATCTTGGTCCAGTCGTCCGGTTGCAGGTCCTCGCTGAACTGGTTGAAGACCACCTCGGCGCGCACGTTAGCGGTATCGAAGATCTCCGGCGCCGCGGCGGCCAGCTCCTCCGGCCGCGTGGCCGGGTAGACGCCGCCGGTGCGGTAGTCGACGAAGCTGGCGATGGTGCCACCGGTGCCCAGGATCGCCACGGTCGGCTTCGACGGGTCTTCCTCGGGCAGACCGGCCATCTTCGGGCGCGCTTTGGCAGCCGCCACGAGCTCTACGGTGGCCCCTTGGGCGGGGAGGCCCAGGTTGTAGCCGTTGTCCAGCTTCAGGACCAACGTGTCGGGGCTGCTGAAGGCATGGCGGGGCATCAGCACCCCTTCATGCTCACGGCCGTCCTGGGTGGTCACACGGACGCGGTCGCCATCGCGGGGCTCGCTCACGCGGCGGCGACCCTGAGGGGGCTCTTCAGGGTTGGGCCTGCCTCCGCAGCCCCTCGCCTGCCAAGCATTAACATAGCGGATGCCGGCTCAAACTCATGCTCGCCCCACGCTCCGGCGCCTGGGCCGCGCTGGTGCTCCTGGTCCTGGTGGGCCTGCCCAGCGCCCCGGCAGCGACACCCCACGCCCCCATTGTGATCACCAGCGACGCCGACCTGGCAGCCCAGGCGGCCTTGGAAGGCTGGCCGGGCAGCGGGGTGCCGGCCGATCCCTACATCATCGAAGGGTACGACATCACGGCCGGAAGCGGCGGCACCGGCATCTCCGTGACCGGGACCGTGTCGAGTCTGCTGATCCGGCTCAACCACATCCACGACGGCCAGACCGGTATCCACCTGGCCAGCACCCATAACGTGACGATCCAACACAACCGGTTCGCCCTCCTGCACCAGTGCATCGAGGCGGAGACGAGCATCGACCTGCACATCATCCGCAACGACTTCGCCTCGTGCGCCTTCGGCATCGTCGGGGACGATCTGGTCGATCTGGAAGTACGCCACAACTTCATCCGACGGACGGTCTTCAGTGCCCAGATCATCGACCTGGACGGCTGGCACGTCCACCACAATACGATCCTCAACGGAGCGTTCCTCATGGACCGGTGCCTCGAGGGCGTCTTCGAGCACAACATCCTACGCGCGGAGGTCGGCATGCGGGGCTGTGGCGACGCCGAGATCTCCAACAACACGATCCGCGGCGCGGTGCGCGCCTCCCAGCCGGATGTCCTGCTCATCGAACACAACACGATCGACTCCAACCGCTCGGCCCGCGTGGAGCCTTTCCAGTATGGGATCTGGATCGACAGTGCCCCTGAACGTGCGGTGCTCGTCCAGCACAACACGGTGCGTGACCACGAGGTGGGCGTGTTCATCGCCGGCATCAGCGGCATCTTCGTGCAGTTCCTGATCGCCGACAACCAGATCCTTGACAACGACGTGGGGTACCTCACCTACGCGGCCGGCGACCACGTGGTGACCCGGAACCATTTCCTGGGCAACATCGACGGCATGCGCCTCGGGTGCAGCGCCCAGGGCATCATCTACGACAACGTGTTCGACAACCACCTCCGCGATGCGTTCTCGGAGCGGGAATGCGACCTGGGCGCCGTGTTGGACATGCTGCGCGAGACCTTCCCGTCCCTGGAGCGTCTGCCGTTCCAACCGACGGGGGGCGCGCATCCGTTGCCCCACGACTGGTACGTGGAGCCGCAGCCGGGCCCCAACGTCCTGGGCGGCCCGCAGATCGGTGGCAACTTCTGGAGCCGCCACGACCACACGGACCGCGACAGCGACGGCTTCGCCGATTCGCCCTACGGCCCCGTGGTACGCGATGGTCAGGGGCGCCTCTACAACAGTGAGGTACTCGACCGTTATCCGCTGGCGCCCTGGCCCTAGTCCGTGGCGACGGTGACGCGGGCCACCAGACGGTAGCCTTCGGTGTCCGTGGGGGCCTCATGCAGCCACCGGATGGCGTACTGCTCCTTGGCCGGCTTCCAGGGCTCAGTGACGTTGAACGTGAACGTGCAGGCGCCGCCGTCCATCTCGCAGCGGCCGGTGTTGCCGGTGACGGTCTCGTACGTCACGTTGCCACCAGGATCCCCCTGGACCTCCAGCGTGTACTGCCCTGGCGGCAAAGTCCCGGCATACCCGCCGCCCACCAGGATGTCCCGGCTGCTCATGATCGCCTCGAAGGAGAACGTGCGTTCCGCGTGGTGGTGCAGGATGTCCCGCTCGTCGTCGCGTAGCGGATCCTCGGTCCAGACCTCCCAGGCGCCGTGGTCGTTGGTGACGTTCTGATAGAGGTCGACGGCCCCTACCACGACGAGCACGACGAACAGCACGCCCACCGGGGCCACGAACCAGGAAGCAGGGATGCCTTTGCGGGGTGCCTCGTCCGTGTCGTCGGGCCCCATCACGGCTCCAGGGCCTTGACCAGCTTGCGCAGGTCCCCTTCCAGCCGGTCGCTCTTGTCCAACTGGTAGTCGTAGGCGACCTGGACCGTCTTGCCGGTGGCATAGATGCGCCCCGTGCGGCCGCCGCGGATCTCGTAGTCGAAGTCCCAGGACTTGCCGCCGATGCGACTGGTCCACATGCGGACCTCCGGCTGGGCATCCATGGTCATGGGGAACTTGTAGTCCAGCGCCGCGTGGGCGAGGATGAACGGGAAGTCCTTCTCGCTGGTGGCGCCGGCCTGTTCGGTGAAGAACTTCATGCGGGCCTGTTCGAGGAAGGTGAGGTAGAGGGCGTTGTTGACGTGGCCCATGCCGTCGATGTCGTTGAAGCGCACCTCGACGGGGACCGTGAAGACCGCCATCAGGCCGCCTCCGCCACCAGTTCGCTTCGCACCTTGGCCGCCAGGGCCGCGCGCTCCTCGCCGCTCACCACGGGCCGGTCCTCCAGGAAGAGAGCGTGGATGGGGCCACCGCCGTCACCGGGCTTGCGGGGGATGATGTGCAGGTGGACATGGGGGACCTCCTGGCCGGCGGCCGGGCCGTCGTGGATGGCGAGGGTGGCATCCTGGGCACCCGTGGCGGCCACCAGGCGGGGGACGATCTGCTGGGCGGCGGTCATGATCGCCGCTGCGTCGGCCGGGTCCAGCTCCTCGATCTTGGGGGCGCCCTTCTTGGGGATGACCAGGGCGTGGCCCTCACGCAGGGGGTTGATGTCCAGGAAAGCCAGGACACGGTCGTCCTCGTACAGCTTGTCGCACGGGATGTCACCGGCGACGATGGCGTCGAACACGGTCGGGGGCACGACGGTCCGGAGTTCTCCGGTGGTATAGGTTTGGCGTCAGGGGCCCGCGGGCGCCCCAGCGCACGGAGGCCCGGGCGCTCAGGCGATGCGGTCCTGGAACCAGGCGGCCAGGAAGTCGAAGACGTCGTCGCGGTCGAGGAGCGCCTTCTTGTCCATGAAGGGTCCGTAGGCCGCTTCGACGCGCTCGAAGAGGTCGTTGCCCAGCACGCCGTGGTCCGCTTCCGTCAGGGCGAGGTCGTTGTGCTGTAGGAGTTCGCCGGCGTAGTCCCAGCCGGTGCGGAAGTTGGCCTCATCGAAGAGCCGCATGCCGGCAAAGCCACGCACCAAGTAGGCGACCTGTTCATGCACCGGGGCGCCGGAAGGGAAGTTGGCATGCAGGGCGTGCAGGCAGCGGCGCACGATGAGCGCCCGACCCATCTTGGTCTTGGGGTCGGGGTCGACGCCCTGGGCCGCTTCCTGCCACGCCTCGGGGTCCATGGCGAGCAGGTCGTGGAGGTCGCTGTCAGGGCTGTAGAGCTTGTTGAGCTCGACGACGCGGGACAGGAAGAACGGGTACTTCTCCAGGTGGAAGATGCTCTTGGAGCTCATGCGCCCGTGGACAAGCGACGGGGTGCCTAAGACGCTATGCTTGTGCGCCCGTCGAGTCGGCCTCGTGGGCGTCCTTGGCGACGTAGGGACCCAGGTCCTGGTAGCCGTGCTTGCGGTAGTACGCCCGCACGCCTACGCCGGCGATGACCAGCACGCGCGCCGCGCCCCATTCGGTGAACGCCACCTCTTCGGCGGCCGCCAGCAGTTTGGCGCCAAGGCCTCGGTGTTGCCAGCCCCCTTCGCCGCCGCCCTCCGCGTCCGCACCGAGGGCCTGCGCCACGCCGGGGACCTTCACCTCGCGCACGATGGCAACGGGACCCGCGTCGGCACGGGCCTCTGAGCGGTGCGCGTCGGGCCCCACGAGCCGCAGGCGCAGGTAACCGGCGACGGCGTCGGCTTCCGGGTCCTCGAAGGAGAGGAAGGCCTCCTTGCCACCGGAGGCATCGAAGTCGCGCCGGACGAGCACCAACCGGTCCGGGTCGGCGGCGGGGCCGCCGGCGAGTTGGCGGTGGCCCACTTCCCGGCAGCGCAGGCAGCGGCACGCCTTGCCCTTGCGTTGCAGCTCCAGTTGGGCCAGTTGGCGCAGGTTGCTGTTGAGCACACCGGCCTCCACGTGGGTGGTCGGGATGTCCCGGTCGATGCGTTGGATGCGGCACCATTCCGGCACGAGGGGCTTCGAGGCTGCCACGACGCGGGTGGCGGCAGCGGTATCGTAGGGGACGTAGTCGCCGCGGGCCCAGGCCGCCTTGAGGCCCGTCTCGCCCTCCTGGACGACCAGCGTCGGGTAGATCTTGAGCAGGTCCGGGCGCCAGTCCTCCTCGGCGAAGAGGCGCTCCATGTCCCGGATGTCCTCCGCCTCGTCGGTGGCCCATTTGCCGCCGTCGGGCGCGTCCCGCCGGCCGCGGGGCAGGCCCGGCATCATGTGGACGCAGAGCTTGAGGCCGGCGTCGCGAGCGATCTGCATGGCCCGCCTGCTCTCTTCCAGGGTGTGGCCGCGGTGGACGAAGCGCAGCGTGTCGTCGTCGAGGCATTGCAGCCCGAGTTCGACGCGGGTGGCGCCGTAGCGCAGCATCTCGTCCACGTGTGCTTCCAGGCACCAGTCCGGTTTCGTCTCGATGGTGAGTCCGATGGCGCGGCACCGGGCACCCTCGTTCTCCTGTTGGAGGGCCCGCAGCCGTGCAGCGCGGGCGTCGTCATCCAGGAGTCGCCAAGCGGCCTCCGTGAGCGGCAGCGGGGTGGCCACGTCGGCGTCCGGCGCCTCGGCGGGGCCATCGTTGAGGGCGGCGTAGAGCCCTGCGATGAACCAGTCCCGGTAGGCAGCGTCGCGGCTGGGGAACGTGCCCCCCTGGACGACCAGGTCGACCTTGTCGATGGCGTGGCCGTTGTGCTCCAGGGTCGCCAGGCGATGCTGGACGATGCGGTACGGGTCGTAGTCGAACCGCTTGGCCCGCATGGTGGACGGCTCGAAGCCGGTGTAGCTCTGCGGCGCGTCCACGTCGGGGCCACCGGGGCAGTAGATGCAGGTGCCGTGGGGGCAACGGGCGGGGCTGCTCATGACGGCGACCACGGCGACGCCGGCCAGGCTGCGCGTCGGCTTCTTGCGCAGCAGGTGCGCGAACCGCTCCACCAGGGCCTCGGGCAGGAAGGGCACCAGGTCGGGGTCGCTGGGCATGCGGGGCGCACGGTGGCGCCGGGCCGCCTGCTGCTTGACCTTGTGCAGGCCGTCCTTGTGGTGGACCTTGCCGGCTTCCAGCGCGACGGCGACGTCTGCGGCGATGGCGGCCAGGGCGACTCGGGCCGCTTCCGCTTGCTCGTCCGTCACCTGTTGGCCGGCCACGGCGCCGCGAGCCCCGCGCCCCTCTTGAAAGGACGCTCAGGCGGCAAGCTGGACTACGTGCCGCGCCGCCACGCCGACCGGGTGAAGAGCGCCAGGGCGCCGAAGATCTCCAGTCGCCCTGCCCACATGAGAAGCGACAGCACCGTCTTGCCCGCCGCGCCGAGCCGGTCGTAGCCTCCGTCTGCGTCCAGAATGCCGAAGCTGAAGCCCACGTTGCCGAGGCTGCTGGCGGCCAGGATGCCGCCATTGACCACGCCGAGGCCCGGCTGTGCCACCAGGAGCGCCTGGGTGCCCACGAGCCACGTAGTCAGATACGCGAAGAGCACCGCCACGGCGGCCATGAGCGTCGGCTCCTTCAGGGGCTTACCACGCAGCCGCACGGGCACCACGGCGCGGGGATGGCGCAGGCGCACCAACTCCCGCCGCACCACACGGGCCAGCACGACGACGCGCACCAGCTTCAGGCCGCCCGCAGCGGAGCCCGCCATGCCGCCGGTGAACAGCAGGCCCAACAGGAGGAAGCGTGCGCCGGCGGTCCAGGAGGCGACCTCGGCGTTGGCGTGACCCGTCGTGGAAAGCAGGGAGGCGACCATGAAGGCGGCGTGCCCGACCGCCAGGCCGACACCCTCCCCGTGACGCCACAAGGTCCCCGCCAACACGAGGGAGGCCGCCACGAAGATGGCCGCGTACAGTCTGGCCTCGACGTCCTTGTACAACCCGGCAAAACGGGCCAGGCCTCGACCGCGACCGCCACCACCGCCCCGCCCGGGCCCTGGGCGCAGCAGGAGCACGCTGGCGCCTGCCAGCAACATGAACGGCACCAGGAGTGCGTCCAGCCACGGCGAACCGTAGGCGGCCAGGCTGCCTTCCAGGCCGACGAAGCCGCCCGTGGAGACGGTCCCGGCCGACAGCAGGGCGCCGTGCAGCGCCGCATCGCCCCACCCCATGCCGCCCAGACCCAGTACGACCGTGGCGAGCGCCGCGAGCACGGCGAACAGGCCCGCCATCAAGGGCAGGACCATCCGGGCGGTGTCACGGCCACGATGCGCCAACCGGTGGCTATGGGCCCGCGCGGACGGCGGCAGCAGGGTCTGCGGCCCCTGCGTCACGCGAGCAAGGAACGTGATCGTGACCAGGATGAAGAGGACCGCACCCCCCATCTGGAGGACGCCCCGCCAGACGAGTAGTGACGGCGGATGGTCAGCGAACGGCCCGGTCAAGGCGGTGGCACCTGTCGCCGTGACGCCACTGGTGGCCTCGAACCACGCCGCGGCGAGGCTCGGGAAGCTACCCGAGAGGAGGAACGGCAGCGTGGCGGCAGCGGCGGCCACAAGCCAACCCAGGGATGCGGCCAGCACCGCTTCACGGTCGTCCAGGTCCCCAGGGCGAGGACGGACCGCCGCGAGGATCACCAGGGACTGACCCAGCCCCATGGCCAAGGCGCCGCTGGTGGCGTGCACGAGCACCGTGCGCGGCACGTCCAGGGCGCCGACGCTGTAGCCTGCGTGGCCCCGGTCGATCCAGAGGGAGAGCACCGCCAGGGCCAGGAGGGCCAGGCCCTGCCATCGCAGCAGTCGGCCAAGCACCTCCGGGATGCGCATCAGAACAGACGCTCCAACCGGCTCACCTCTTCCGTGAGCGCGAAGACGATGAGGGTGTCGCCCTCTTCGATGCGGTCGTCGCCGCGGGGGATCAGCACCGTATCCTGGCGCACGATGGCGCCGACAAGGCTGTTGGCAGGGAAGTGGGCGCGCTTGATCTTCTTGCCCGCCACGGGGGAGTTGATGCCGACGCGGACCTCCAGCACCTGCGCTTCGCCCTGGTGGAGGAGGCTCAGGTTCTCGGCGTCGCTGTGGCTCGCCTTCAGGAGCGCGCCGACGGTCGACAGCCGGGGAGCGACGGCGAGGTCGATGCCGAGGGTCTCCACGAGGGGCTTGAGCTCCGGCTGGGTGATCAGCGCCACCGTCTTGCGCACGCCGAGCTGCTTGGCGATCAGACAGCTCATGACGTTGTACTCCTCCGCCTTCTCCGTGCCGATGAAGGCATCGAACGTGTCGACGTTCTCCTGGATGAGCAGGTTGCGGTCCGTCACGTCGCCGTGGACGACGAGCGCCTTGTGCAGCTGCTCGCCCGCCAGTTCACAAAGGGCCGGGTCCTTCTCCACGAGGACCACGTCGCGGCGCCCTTGCAGTAACCGGGCCAGGTGGAGCCCGACGCGTGTGGCGCCGCCGATCATGATGCGGCGGATCTCCTTCTCCGGCTCCAGCTCCTTCGCCTGGCCGATGTAGGGTTCCACTTCCTTCAGCACGTCCATGGAGGTGAGGACCATCAGCAGGCGGTCCTTCGCCTCGAACTTGGTGCTCCCGCCTGGGATAAGGATGTCGTCGCCACGGTAGATGGCGACCAGGTTGAAGCCGGCCGGGGGTTCCACGTCGGCCACTTTCTTGCCCACGACGAAGGCGTCGTCGGCGACGCGGCCCTCCGCCACGAACACCTTGCCGTGGCTGAAGACCTCGGCGGCCACCAGGTTCGGCTGGGCCAAGAGGCGCCCGATGCGGATGGCGGCCACGAGCTCGGGGCAGACCGCCATGTCGATGCCCATGGACGCATACTGGTCGCTGTAGGGCTGGTCGAGGTAGTCGATGCTGTTGATGCGGGCCAAGGTGCGGCAGCCGTAGGTCTTGGCGAGCGCGCAGCCTACCATGTTGACCTCGTCGTCGCCGGTGCAGCCGATGTAGAGCTCGGCGTCCTCGATGCCGGCGTCGCGTAGACAGCTGCGGCTTGCGGCGTTGCCTTCGATGACGATGACGTCGAGGTCCTGCAACCGCTCGATGCGGTCCTGATCGGACTCGATGACGGCCAGATCGTGGCCTTCTTCGTAGAGGGCGCGGGCCACGTTGTAGCCCACCTCCCCGGCACCTCCCACGACGATGCGCATGGGTAGCGTCGGCCAGTCCGGCGTCCGCTTTAGAGGCGTTCGGTCACGTGACCCAAGCCCCTCACACGGGGGCGGGAAGTCCCCGCATCAGGAGGAGGACGGGACGAACGGGAGCTTCGCGCGCTGGGCCGGGACCACCTTCTGGCGCACCTGGAGCGCCAACTCGTCGGGGGCGTCGGCGGCGACGTAGGCGAGGGCGATGCCGTGGCCGAGACTGGGGCTCATGGTGCCACTGGTGACGGTGCCGACGGGGTCGCCGCCACCTGTGGGGACGACATCCATGCCTTGGCGGGGGACACCCCTGGCCACCGTGAGCGCCACGAGGCGGTCGTGGTCCCGGCTGGCGCGTTGGGCCTGAAGGGCTGCCTTGCCCAGGAACTCCTGGTCCCAGTCGACAACGAACCCGAGGCCGGCCTCCAACGGGGTGCGGCCGCCTTCGAACTCGTGCCCGGCGAGGCAGTACCCCTTCTCCAGGCGCAGCGTGTCGCGGGCGCCTAGGCCGATCGGTCGTACCCCCTCGAGTCCCGCAAGCGCGTCCCAGACGGCCCGGGCGCCCGTGGCGGGCAGGTAGAGTTCCACGCCCTTCTCGCCCGTGTAGCCGGTGCCGGTGACCAGGCACTCCTGGCCGGCGACCGTGCACGTGGTGGCCCGGTGGAACCTTGGCAGCTCGCCCTCCTTGATCACGGTGGCCAGCAGGTCGCGGGCGGCCGGGCCTTGGAACGCCAGGATGGCACGGTGCTCGCTGGCATCGTCGAGCAGGAACATGCCGGCGCCCCGAGGCGCGTGGCGTGTCAGGTGGTCTGCGACGGCTTCGTTCATGCCGGCGTTGGGGATGAACTCGAAGCTCTCCTCCCCCGTGCGGAAGCAGAAGGCATCGTCGAGGATGGTGCCGTCGTCACGCAGGACGACCGTGTACTTGCCACGTCCGACCTCGAGGGCCGCCGCGTCGAACGGGCAGACGGCCGACAGGGCCGCCGCAGCGCCGGGCCCGGACAGGAGGAGGTTGCTCATGTGGCTCACGTCGAAGAGGCCGGCGTGCTGTCGGACCGCGTGGTGCTCCTCCTTGATGGAGCCGTAATGGACCGGCATGTCGTAGCCGGCGAACGGCGTGAAGGTGGCGCCGAGCTCCTGGTGGGCTTCGTAGAGGGCGGTCCGGAGGGTCACGCGGCGGCGGACGCGGCGGCGGCTTTCAAGGCTAGGGCGACCGGCGAGGCCGGTCGGGCGCGGTGTACCGTCCTCGATGGTACCGCCCCGCCAACACCTATCAACGGCACCCCGTACGCCCGTCGGCGACATGAAGAAGGTCCGCGAAGAACACATGGGAACCGATCAGCCGCTGCCCCGTCGCCAGAGCCTTGGTTTCCTGATGCGGGTGGTGCTGCGCCACCCTCTACTCTTGGCGGCCGCCTTCGCGTTGATCCTCCTGTTGACCGCCCTCGAGGTGGCCAACTTCATGGTGTTCGTGCCGCTCTTGGCCACGTTGCGCGGCAGCGACGGCAGCCTCGCGCAGGACACCCCCATCGCCGCGTTGCTGCCCCTCTTCGAAGGCCTCACCGTGGTGGAGCGGGTGCAATTGGTGGCGCTCCTGTTCTTCGCGATCGCGCTCCTGAAGGCCGCCGTCAGCTACGGGTACGGCCGCGTCGCCCACCTCATCCGCATCCAGGTGGGCCGCGACCTGCGCGCCATGGTCTTCGATGACGTGGTGGGCGTGGAGCAGCGCTTCATCAACAAGGAGAAGCAGGCGAACCTGTTCACGTTGATGCACTCGTTCCCCAGCCATTCCACCCGCATCGTCAACGAGCTGCTCAACGCCGTACGCACCTCCACGAGCTTCCTGGCGGTCTTTGTCACCATGGCGCTCACGAGCTGGCAGCTCACCCTGTTGGCCGTGGGACTGGCGATCATCGTCAACCTGAGCCTCGGCAAATTGCAGGTGTTCATCCGGGCGCTCAGCCACCGCATCCGCGAAAGCCGCCTGCGCCTCCACCAGGTCAGCCTGGAGTCCCTGCAGGGCATGAAGCTCATCCATCAGTTCGGCCGCGAAGAGGAGGCCCGGACGCGGTTCATGGGTGAACTGACGCAGATGCAGCGGGACCAGTTCCGCCGCGCCCGCATCAGCGCCCTTGTGCCTGCTTTGTACCTCATCGCCAGCAACGCCCTCGTGGCCACGGTGCTGGTGGGTGCCACGTTGCTGCTGGACCGCTCCGACGGGGACTGGCTCGTCATCCTGGGTCTCTTCAGCGTGCTGCTGCTTCCCCTGCTCAGCCGTAGCGGCGACTATGCCCGCCTGCGGGCCACGCTGGAATCGGAGCTGCCGTACCTGGAAGCGATCGTCCACTTCATGGAACGGAAGGACAAGAGCTACCTCGCCGACGGCGACCAGGCGTTCCCTGGGCTCCGGCAGGCCGTGCGACTGGAGGGCATCCGGTTCCACTACGAGGCGGACGAACCGGCGGTCCTCGACGGCATCGACCTCACCATCAACAAGGGTCAGAAGGTCGCCCTGGTAGGCGGCAGCGGCGCCGGCAAGTCCACGATCATCGACCTGCTCACCCGCCTCTTCGACCCCACCGAAGGGCGCGTCACCGTGGACGGCACCGACCTGCGACGCTTCCGCATCAAGGACTGGCGTCGCCGCGTCGCCGTGGTCTCCCAGGACACCTTCCTCTTCCACGCCTCCGTGGCGGACAACCTGCGCTTCGGCAACCCGGAGGCCACGGACGCCCAAGTGATGGAGGCGGCCAAGCAGGCCAACGCCCACGCCTTCATCCAGGAGCTCCCTGACGGCTACGACACGGTCATCGGCGACCGCGGCGTCCGTTTGTCCGGCGGGCAGGCCCAGCGCCTCGCCATCGCCCGCGCCATCCTGGCCGACCCTGACCTGCTCATCCTCGACGAGGCGACCAGCGCCCTCGACACGGCCACCGAGCGGCTCGTGCAGGAAGCGATCGACCGTGTGAGCCGCGACCGCACCGTGGTCGCCGTCGCCCACCGGCTCTCCACCGTCCGCGACGCCGACATGATCGTCGTCCTGGAGAAGGGGCGCATCGTGGAACAGGGGCGCCACGCTGCCCTGTTGGCCAAGGGCGGCGCCTACGCCCGCTACGTCCGCCTGCAGGACCTCGGGCATGATGCGACGGCGGCCGAACCAGAACCAGCGGATGTCGACACCGAAGCGGATTGGATCCACGTCACCCTCGCCAAACCCCTGGCCGGCCTGGTGGCTGCTCTCCGCGCGGCGCCCGGCGTCAAGGCGGCCACCGGAAGGGGCCGGGCCCTGCACATCCTGCTGGAGGACCCCGTGGACAACCTAGAGCGGCTCGATGGGTGGCTGCACGAACAGGGTGCGACGCCGGTGGCGTTCCGTCAGGAGACGGTCCAGGCAGGCGCTGCATGAGCCCCCTCGCCGGCTCCTCTCCCCACGGACTTGTTTCCAATGAACAGGATTGTTCAAAGTTCGATAAACCGGTAACGCTTGAGACTCTTTATCTACTGTAGGGCAATGGTCCGGTTTGCCGCGGGAGCAGCTGGCTGCTGCCCCCGGAACTCCTCAAGGAGGTGAACAACAAATGCTGCTGGTCGACATCCCCGAACTGCCCGAGCTGGGTGACCTGGACACGTCCGGTGCCTCCACGGGCGCGGACGACACGAACGGTACCACCGCTGACGAGGCTATCTAAGCCTCGGCACGTTGCCGTTTTGACCCCAAACTTTCCCTCTACCCTCTCTCTACCCCCCACTTTTGAACCCACAACCTTCCGTTCCAAGGAGCCTGCCGTGGAGCCCACTGACGCTGAATCCTGGACCGAGCGAGCCGTCGAACTGGCGCAGCAACGACTCTCCGCCTTCGAGGTACGGCTCGACATCCAAGAGGACCGGCGATGGGTGCTGCGCAACGGCCAACTCCGATCGGCGGGGCGTAGCCACGTGGGCGGCATCGGCATCCGCGCCTTCGAGGGCGCCGCGTCGGCGTACGCTTACACGAACGAACTGACCCACCATGCGCTCCGGGACCTGGTCGACCAGGCCGGCCGCTTGGCCCAGGCGAACGCCAGGCAGGGATGGGACGGCTTTGCTCCTGACCTCCATGACCACAAGGGGCGTCACACACCAGATGTCCGCGAACACCCCCACGACGTCCCCGACGAAGCGGCCTACGGGCTGCTTCGGCGCGCGGAGGAGGCGGCGCTTGAAGAGGTCCCTGGGCAGGTGGCCCAGGTGGGCTTCGGTGCCCGGCGCGGTCTGACCGTCGTGGCCAACTCGACGGGAGGCCACGTGGTCTCCGAGAACCTGCTCTCCACATTGCTCGTCCAGACGCTCGCCCGTGATGGTGCGCGCCATGGCAGCGGCAACGAATGGCGCGGCGGCGAGCTGGGCTTCGGCGACTACGAGGACGAAGGGGGCCCCGAGGCGCTCGGCAGGGCGGCCGGGCGCGCCGCGAAGGTCGACCTGGAGGCGAAGCCTATCACGGCCGGCCGCTACCGGACCCTCTGCGACAACAAGCTCACCGGCATCATGGTGCACGAGAGCTTCGGCCATTTGACGGAGTACGACGTGGTCGCCCCCGGCTGGAGCGTCCTCCAGGACCGGCTGGGTGAACGACTGGCCCCCCGTGACGTGACGATCCGGGATGTGCCACGGATGCCTGGGCCGGTCAAGCATGGCGTGGTGGTGCCGTTCGACCAGGAGGGGACGCCGGGCCGCGACGTGACCCTGGTGGACCAAGGCGCCCTGACGGCGTACCTGCACGGCCGGGACTCGGCTTCCGACCAGGACGTGGCGGCCACGGGGAGCGCCAGGGCGCTCAACGTCAGCCACGCGCCCATCGTCCGCATGCGCAACACGTTCATGGAGCCCGGCGACCACAGCCAAGAGGAGGCACTGGAGGCCCTGGGCACCGGCGTCTACCTGCAAGGGGGACGCGGCGGGGCGCCCCGCTCCGACGGCTCCTTCACGTTCACGTCCGAAGGCGGCTACTGGGTGGAGGACGGCGAATTGTCCCACCCCATCAAGATGGCCACCATCAACGGCAACATCCTCGACTTCTTCGGCAACATCGAAGCGATCACCGACGACTTCCGGTTGCGCACCACGTTCTTCGGTGGATGTGGCAAATGGGACCAGTCGCTCATCCACGTGGGCACGGGCGGCCCGCAGGTCCTCGTCTCGGAGGCCCTGGTCGGTGGGCAGGTGGCATGAGGCCCATCGAAGAGCTGCAGGACCACGCCGAACGGAGCGTCGAGGGGGCGCTGGCCGCGGGCGCCGACCACGCCGAGGCGTTCATCCAGGAGGGGCGGTCGCTCAACTGGGTGTGCCGGGAGGGCTTCACGGCGCCGAAGGCAAGCCACAGCCTGGGGATGGCCCTGCGCGTCGTGGTGGACGGCCGGCCCGGCCAGGCGTCCAGTTCTGGCTCCGGCCGCATCGCGGAACTGGTGGATGAGGCGTGCCTGGCCGCCCGTCAGGCCCCGGTGGATGTGGCGTTTGCCGGCTTCGCCGCACCGGCCACAAGGTCGAGTGACACGCCCTCGGCGACGCCGGAAGTGTTCCGGGACCCTGACCCAGCGCGCTTGGAGGCGCTTGGCGCGGCGGCGATGGCGGCGCTTGACCAGGAGGCCTGCACCTACCGGGCGGTCACGGTCGCCTCCAGCCGCAGTCGCTTCGCGGTCGCCAACGACACGGGGCACCAGGCGTGGGACGAGACGTCCTTGGAATGGATGCTGCTGGACACGCGCGCCGGCGAGGTGGGCACGCAGGCCCAGCGGACCGGCATGGACCTGCTGGCCGCCCGCGAAGGACTCCAGATGTCGGAGATCGAACGCGTGGGTGGCGCCCTGGCCCGTCGCACCGCAGATGCCCTCCAGCACAAACCCCTTGGTCGCCCCGTCACGGACGTGGTGCTGGCACCTCAAGCGGCCGGCCAGTTCGTCTCCATGTTCCTCCACCCCCTTTCCGGGCGGCTCGTCGAGACGGGCAAGGGCCCCTTCGCGGGGCGCTTGGGCGAACAGGTGGCTTCGCCGCTTCTGGACATCCGCGACGCCCCCGCTGGCCACCGCGTCCGGCGGTTCGACCATGAAGGGACACCGTGCGATCCGTTGGACCTCGTCACGGATGGCCTCCTGCGGAACGTGCTCCATGACACCCGGTCTGGGGCCGCAGCGGGGACCGGCAGCAACGGCCGGGGCCTGCGCGCCGGCGGCTGGAGCAGCGGCGTCGGCGTGGCACCCGTCCATCCCGTGGTGGGTGGTGGCGACAAGAGCCTGGAGGAGCTCATCGCGGCCGAAGACCGCGCCGTCCTGGTCACCGATCCTCTGGCCGGCTTCTTCAGCAGCAACCGGACGACGGGCGACTTCAGCGTCGTGGCACCGTTCGGCTTCCTCATCGAGAAGGGCGAAGTGGTCCACGCGCTGCCCCATACGACGATCGGCGGCAACGTCCACGACCTGATGCGGGACCTGCACGGCGTGGGGCGCGAACAGGTGGAGGCGCGAAGCGGAACCTTCACGGCGCTCTCGGGGGGAGGGGTGTCGTGCGCAGCCTGACGGAGCAACTCGGCCTGGAGGTCCCCGACGTGGAGGAGCCGGAGCGCTTCTTCCCGCCGCCCGTGATCGACCGCCTCCCCCCGACGCGCCGCCTCGAAGGCGAACCTTCCTGGGGCGAGGTCTACTGGGACGGCTCGGACACCTGGCAACGCGTCCACGCCAGTTGCCTCGACGTCATCGATGGCCTGGCCCAAGGCGCCACGCTGGAAGAGATGGGCAAAGCGATGCCGGACTACCCCACAGAGCGCATCCTGCGCAGCCGCGACAAGCGCAAGCTCGCCCGGAAGTACATCTGGCGCCTGCGCAACCTGGGCTACCTCGAGCTTCCCCTGGAGGAGCCGCCCGAGGTCTTCGCCGGCCGCTACGAGCGCATCCGGGAGATTGGGCGTGGCTCCATGGGCATCGCCCACCTGTGCAAGGACCGACAGACCGGGCAGGAAGTGATCGTCAAGCATGCCTGGGGCGTCCTCAACTCCATCCGCACCGGCCAGAAGGCGACGGCGATCGAGATGGCGATCCTGGGCCGCCTCGACCATCCCCTCATCCCGCGCCTGGTGGACGGCTTCACCCATCGCGGCCTTCTGCACATGGTGCGCAGCTACGCCGTCGGCGAGCCGCTCAACAAGGCGGCCCCGCCCGTGACCGATGACCGGTCGAAGCGGCTCGCTTGGGCCACGCAGATCCTCGACATCCTTGGCCACTGCCACGAGCAGGGCTTCCTGCTCCTCGATCAGGCGCCGGGCAACTTCATCGCCCGCGACGACGGCCACTTGGAGGTCATCGATGTCGGCGTCGCGCGACCCCTTGTGGATGGCTGTGTGCGCAGTCGGGCGGCACTCGGCACGCCGGGGTACATCGCCCCTGAGATGCGGCGCAAGGAGGACGACGGTCTTGGTGCCCGTGGCACCGTGCGCAGCGACCTGTGCAATTTCGGCCGGCTGTACGCGTTCCTCTGCATGGGCCAACGGCCGCAGCGGGGCTGGGAACACGACGAACTCCTGGCAGCCCTGAAGGACGCGGGTGTACCGGAGGAGGACCAGAAGATCGTGAGCGCCCTATGCCGCGACGACCCCAACGAGCGACCCGCCGATGTGGCCGCCGCGCGTCAGCTCTTCGCCTGAAGCCGCTCGTCGACCCACGCGACGGCGCCAGCCACGTCGGGAAGGCACGGCACGCCAAGCTCGGCCGCCCATGCGGGTGCGCCATCGGGCACGACAAGGGCCACGGGGATGCCGGACTTCACCGCCAACGCCACCTCCGAGAGCGTCCCCGCGCCGCCCGGCAGGGCCAGGACGACGTCGCTGGAGAGCACGTTGACCACGTTGCGCGCATCCCCCATACCGGTGTAGATCGCCAGGTCCAGGCCCGGAGCCTCGCCGCCGTCGCCCCGGCGACCAGGAAGGACGCCGACCACGCGGCCGCCCTCGTGCTTGGCCCCTCGGGTCGCCGCCGCCATGACGCCGGCATCGCGGCCACCCGTCAGCAGCCACCAGCCCCGGCGGGCGACGGCGGCGCCTAGTGCTTCGGCGAGCTGCGTGACCGCCGGTGCAGCCTTCCCGCCACCCATGACGCCCACCACCGGCGCGCGGGTCACGCGGCCTGATCCAGCAAGAGGGCGGTCGCTTCAGCCTGGTCGGCCACGACGCGCGCGGCCCCGGCATCAAGGAGGCGCTCGGCGGGCATGGTGGTCGCGATGCCGAAGACCTGGCCGTAGCCTGCAGCTCGGGCACTCTCGACGCCCCGCACCGCGTTCTCCAAGGCCATGCAGTCCGCTCGAGCGAGGCCCAGCGCGCTCGCGGCGTTGGCGTACGGCTCAGGGTGGGGCTTGTCGTGCGTGTAGTCCTCCTGCGCCGCCACCGCATCGAACAGGGGCAGGAGGTCCGGGATGAGGCGTTCCAGGTTGCTGCGGCGCGTGCCGGTCACCAGGGCCAGCTTCAGAGGGCTGGCGGCCAGGGCTTCGACCATCTGCTGGGCCCCGGGATAGAGCCGCACCTCGCCCAGTTCACGGAAGTGCCGTTGCTTCGTGTCCGCCAGGCGCCCGATCTCTTGTTCGTCCGGGATTGGGCGACCCGCCGCCGCAAGGAGGTCCGCGATGATCGTCTCGCTGCGCGCCCCTTCACGTTCGAAGACCGCCTGCTGGCTCACGTCGACGCCAAGGGGCGCAAGGGCCAGGCGGTACGCTTCGGCGTGCTGTTCCATGCTCTGGGCCACCACGCCGTCAAAATCGAGGACCGCCGCCTTCACGCACCAGCCAAAGGCCTGGTGGGCTTGGCCGTTCCGGCATGGTTATGCTCGCGGCCGGACTCGAAGGGGTATGAAGCGGCGCCGGGGCGAGGACGACAAGCGTCCTCGAGGCCTGCTGGACCAGTTCGATGAGCTGGAACGCCGCCGCAAGAAGGCCAAAGAGGCCCCCGAACCGGCCGCCGAAGAGGCGGACGACGAAGGGGACGACCTGGACCTGGACAGGGTCTGGTAGCCCCGTCAGTCGTCCATCGGGACCATGAGCAACTGCCTGTGGTCGCAGACCGTGCAGACGCAGGAGCCGGGGTCGTCGGCGCTGACGTGATGCGTGGTGACCTCGGTGCAGACCTCACAGTAGGAATCCATGTCCCGCTCGCTCATGCACTCTACTTGGTGCCTGGTGGGGTAAACCCTTTCGCCAGAGCTAGGAGAAAGCACTATACCTGGAGTGGAAGCCAGGGCGGCTCGCGCCGCAGGCGAAGGACCGGAAACGGATGGACCGTTCCGGATGAAGCGGTCCCACCGCGATTCGAACACGGGTCAAAAGCTCCGCAAGCTTTCAGGATATCCAAGCTACCCCATGGGACCAGGTCACGCACGCCTTCTGTGGGCGTACTGCGGGCCCCGCGGGCCCGGTAGGAGCCGCCGACCCCGGTGCCCTATATCAACGTGACTGACCGCCGCCCGCGCCCCCTCATTTCATGAGGTCGACGGCGGCCACCGCCTCGAGCACCAGATCGCCGTGGACCTTGGGCGTCGTGGCGGCGAACTGCTCCGACGTGAAGCCCCAGTCTGCCAGCTTCTCTGGCGTCGCGTCCGCCAAAGCGTCGTCCTCCACGAGCCCCAGCTGATGGAGGAACAACTGCACGGCATCGGTCCGCTTCTCCCCGAGGGCCACGACCACGAGGGCATCGGCGACGTCGGGGAGCCCCATCTTGGCGATGGCGCGTTTGATCTGCCGTTCCCCGGCCAGGTAACGGGTGAACTCCACCTCCAACCGGTCCGCCTGGTTGCGGCCCTCGGCGAAGGCGCGGTGGGCGTGGAGCGCGGCGCTGCGGACGTGGGCATCCCCCAGCACCCGATCGGCGCGGACCACCTGCGTTGGCGCCAGGCGGTTGACCTTCTTGGCGGTGAAGAGCACGTCCGCCAGCTTGGCGGGGCCGCGGGCGGCCGCCCATGCGACCTGGTTGTCGGGGTCGTCGTTCACGCGCCCCCCCATTGTGCCAGACTGGCTTGACCGTTGTCCGGCGTGGGCGGGGCCCCGTCGTCCTCGTCCGGGTTCGCCTTCGGAGCGGGGGGCTGCTCCTTGGGCGCCACATCCGGGTCGTCGCCCACTTGGCGCAGGAGGTCGCGGGCGATGCGGTCGCCGACCCCAGCGAGGGCAGCCAGCCGCGCGACGGGGGCTCCCTTGAGGGCGTCCGGCGTGTGGAAGCCGGCGGCGTGGAGGGTGCGGGCGCGGACGCGGCCCACGTTGCGGAGCTTCAGGAGCGGGAGGAGCTCCTTCTTGACGCCGGATTCGAGACGGACGCCGATCTCGGCCAGGTGGGCCTGCCAGTCGGCGCGGAAGGCGCGGGCCAGTTCACGGAACGCGTGGACGAGCCAGCGCGCGGTATCGAGGCGCAGCCGGACGTCGCCGGGGCCGATCTGGTACCGTTCCTCCATGTCCCGCTGCGGCACCTCGTTCATCCAGTCCCGCAGCAGCAGCGCGGTCTTCGCGAAGCTCATGGCCGCCTCCATGTCGCGGTCGTCCACGAGCCATTCCCCTTCCAGTTCCCAGTAGCGTTCCTGCACCCAGTCGTCCGCCTTGCGCAGGTAGAGCGGGAACACTTCGGGGCAGCCGGCCACAGCGGTCAGCAGGCCCATGTCCGTCGCCTTGGGCCGGGCGGAGCCGAGGGCTTCCCGCAGACGGAGCGCGGAGGCGGGGTCGATGTAGAGGTCGCTGGTGCGCTTGCCGAACAGCGTCGCGCGCAGCTGGCCGCCGTCCCGCTCCACGAAGCCGTTGTCCTCCAGGAACCAGAGCACGTCCTCCAGGCGTTCTTCGAGGATCCACGTGTCGGTCTCGGCGGCCCAGAAGGTGGACTCCAGCCAGGCGCGCAGCTCGGCGAAGGTGGCGCAGTAGCCGCCGGCGATGCTGGCCAGCGTGTGGATGCGCAGGGGCCCTTCGCCGGCCAGCTTGCTCGTGACCGGCTCCGATTCCCCCAGGAGGTACGTCTCGACGATGGCGTCGCGCTCTTCGGCGCTCTTGGCCAAGAGGACCGCTTCGCCGTAGGGGTCGTAACGGGGCCGGCCGGCGCGCCCCATCATCTGCTGCACCTCCATCACCGGCAGCGGCACGTTGCCATAGCCGGCCTCGAAGCGCCGCAGGTCGCGGATGATGACCCGCCGGGCGGGGGTGTTGACGCCGGCCGCCAGGGTCGGCGTGGCGCACAGGACCTTGATCAGGCCGCGGCGGAAGGCGTCCTCGATGAAGCGTCGTTGCGCCGAGTCGAGTCCCGCCGTGTGGTAGCTGGCGCCGCGCTTGACCAGGAGTTGGAGGGCCTTGACGTTGGACGGCACGTCGTCGCCGCTGCCCTTGGCCAGCTCCCCGACGGCCTCTTCCAGCGCCGCCAGTTCTTCGGCGTTGAGCTTGGCGGCGACCGGGCCGGCAAGGCGCTTCGCCTGGGCCTCGGCCGATCGCCGGGTGCTCACGAACACCAGGGCCTGGCCGCCTTGGTCGATGGCGTCCTCCACGAGTCCCACCACGGGGTCGCCGCCCGCTTCCAGCTCCCGTTTCTCGCCGTGGGGCTGCCAGAACTCCAGGGCGTTGCCGTGGTACGTCGCCAGGCGCAGGTCGACGGGGCGCCACGTGGAATGGACGAGGTCGGCGCCGAGCCAGCGGGCCACCTGCGCCGCGTTGGTGACCGTGGCAGAAAGGCCGACGATCTGGGCATCCGGCAGCAGGCCACGGAAGCGGCTGAGGATCACCTCCAGCGTCGGGCCGCGCTTGGGCTCATGGATGAGGTGGAGCTCGTCCGCCACCACGCAGCCGATGTCATCCACCCACGACGTGCGGTGGCGCAGCAGGCTGTCCGCCTTCTCGGAGGTGCAGACGATGACATCGAAGCGACCGAGGCGCGGGTCCCGCTCGTCCAGGTCGCCCGTCGCGAGGCCCACCTTGAGGCCGAGCTCCTTGAACGCCTGCAGCTCTTCGTGCTTCTCCGACGCCAGCGCCCGCAAGGGCACGATGTAGAGCGCCTTCTTCCCCGTCGCCAGCCAACGGTGCAGGATCGCCAGGTACGCCACGAGGCTCTTGCCGGACGCCGTCGGCACCGCCACCAGGACGTTGCCGCCTCCACGCAGCGCCTGCCACGCCTCCACCTGGGGCGGGTACAACTCCTGGATGCCCTGGTCTTCCAGCACAGCCGCCACGCGGGGGTCCATGCCGAGGTCTGCCAGGGCCATGATGCGGCCAGACCCGCAGGCCACTTAACCCGCAAGGGAAGAGGCCCCCGAAGCCGCGCTACGTCGGCATCGGGAAGCCCCTACCTACAAGGCCTAGGCTTGAGATTCGAACGAATCCGAATCGGAGGCGCCCAGGAAATCGATGAACTCGGCGCCAGCGGCCGCGGAGAACAGCGCCGTCTGGGCCTCATGTTCGAGATCCCCGAAGATCCAGCACAGGCTCGGACCGACGTACTTCTTGATCTGATCGCACACGATCCTCCAAGGAGTGTGCATGTTCTCACAGATGTATTCACGGTCGGTGCCGGGGTCGGGGCACGCGTGGTCCGCCTGCGCGGTCGGGATCATCGCGGAGGCCGCGATCAGTGTCATCAGGATCATCATCGTCTTCATGGTTCGTTCCTGTCCAATGGGGGACAAGGAGACGGAAATCTGTTCCAGGGTTAAGCCACTGTCCAATGGCTGGTTCGTGGAACAACCGAACCGTTTCTGATCAGTGTAGGAGCCATCGCTCTACTGAGAAACATCAGCAGAACCGTGGGTTCGGGACCAGCTCATAAGCATCGGATCAGACGATCGCCGGAAACCTCCAGAAGAGGTCGAAGAAACGAGGGCGATGGAGGGGAAAACGAGAAGCGACGTGGGGGCCGGGTGCAGCCGACTCAGTCAAGTTGGCCGGCAGCAATCTGTTGCGTAGGCTCAAGATCGGCTCCAATGGCAAAGAACCATTCATGGAGCAACCAACACAGGTCCGGCCCTACGTAGTGCTTGATCCAGATGCAGGTCATTCCTCCAGGAGAATGGTAGTTGTCGCAGACGTAGTCCAAGTCCCGGTTCTCCAGATCGCAGTTGTGGCCTGCGGAGCCTAGGTTCGCGGGCCCTAGGGTGGCCAAGAGCAGACCCAATACGAGAATCATGGTGGATTTCATGGTGTTCGATCCTGCTACGTTTCCGCAGCGATCCGACCTAGTCCATCCAACATTTGAGATACCATACTAGCTTCGGTTTGTACGAAAACCAGGCGGTTCCGAACCGTTGCTCCGATTCCGCGAGCCCTGGCGTCGAGTCGAAGAGGCCGTGAGGCGTGGTGCAGATCTAGCTGCCTGCACGATTGATAAAAAAGAAAGGAAGGAAAAGAGATGATGTTCGTGCTACCCTTGAGGAGACGACCCTTCAATGGGGCTTTGGATCAGCTCCAATTCCGCGAGATGGGCTCCATCCGTCAAGCTTGGGACGAGCCAGCAAAGATCCGGCCCGACGTATTTCTTGATCTGGTCGCAGACGACGCGCCACGGGTCGTGGACGAGGTAGTAGCAGAGGTAGCGCACGTCACTGAACGGAGAGTCGCAGTGATGGTGGGCAGCCGCCGGGGGAGCGACGGTGATCGCCGTTGTCGCAAGTAGTGCAATAGCCAGGAGTGCCTTCGTCTTCATTGGTGGTCCTCATGCCGCTCGTGCGGCGACCTCTGACGAGGTCCGATCGGTTATAGGGAGCCATCAGGGGGTTGGTTGGATTCGCAACCGTTTGGTTATCGACGCACGTGCACGGAATTCATTTGATCAGGGCCCGGAAACGTGGTTGCCGCCCGGTAGCGATGGCTCCAGCTCCCCAACTGGACAGCCGCGCGTATCCATCAGGACCTGCCGCTGGAACGGTGCCAGCGCCGAGCGTGCGTCGTCGTCCAGCCACCCCGCCGCCTCCGCCAGCGCGCACGCCACCGATTCCTGCACCGGCATGCGGGGCCCGGAGGTGACCTTGACCGCCAGCGCAGCTCCCGTGGGTCGGTGGAGGGCGACGTAGAGCCCCATGGCCCCCACCTTGCCCACCACATCACCGCGGGTCGCGCGGGGCAACGCCGTGCAGAAACGCCCCTCGCCGCCGACCAGCACCGGCCACAGGGCCATGGCATCGAAGACGCGCTGCCCGACTGGCTCCTGGTCGAGGCGCTGGAACGCCCGCGCCAGGTCCAAGGGCGACAACCAGAACGTCGGCGCCCGGCAACCGTCCACGCCCACCTCGATGGACGCCGCGTCGCGGCCGGTGAGACGTGCCACGTCGGCCAGGATGGCCTGCTGGATCGGGTGGTGCGGGTCCAGGTATCCTTCAGTCGGCCATCCACGCAACCGACACGCCGCCAGCATGGCCGCGTGCTTGCCGGAGCAGTTGTTATGGACCGCCGACCACGGGCCCGGGACCCCGCCCGGCCCGATCGGTTCGTGGCCGCCGCAACCGTAGTCGGCCTCCACCAGCCCCGCCGCCGCAAGGAAACGACGGCTCAGGTCCAGGTGGCGCTGCTGCGTCGAATGGCTGGCGCAGGCGAGGGCAACCACCTCATCGTCCGGGAGCCCGATCGCGCCCGGGCCGCCGGCCGCGAGGAACGTGAGCACCTGGATCGGCTTGGCGCTGCTACGCCAGTACGTCGCCAGCTCCGGGTCGCCCCACGATGCAGCCACCGTGCCATCCGGCGCCAACAGGACCGCGTGACCCTGATGGACCGCCTCGATGCGACCGCTGCGGGATTCGGTGGCCAGGGGTACGCCGGCGTGCACGCCTCGGCGAGCCGGATGGCGTTCAAAACAGAAGGGGGAGGAGGGACATCGAGGAGGCTCGGTTCAGTGGATGCAGCCCATGCCGCGACCGAACACCACCAGTTCGTAGCCAGCACTGGGATGGCCGGCACATTGGCGAACATAGACATCCAGCGGAACGCAGGCCATCTGGTTGCCGTTCCAGTAGACGCCGATGCCATACGAGCCCAGAGGGGCCGGACATTCACGGACTTCCACCGGTGCAGAGGCATGGGTTGCAGGGGCAAGACCCACGATGAAGAGTGCCATGCACGTGGCGAGGATTCGTCCCTTCATGTTCACCTCAATGGATGCAGAAGACCTCGCGGCCGTTGGCGTACAGGCCGATGCCGGGACCATGGAAGCCGCGGCATTCGTCGACCTTGGCCGGCGAGGGCACGCAGACCAGCATGAACCCTTGCCAATAGACGCCGGTCCCGTACATGCCCGGCGGCGCCGGACAGTCCTTGACCTCCAGGGGAGCGGCCGAAGTAGGGGCCGCAGGTAGCAGCAGAAGGGCGCAGGCGAGCGTCGTCGCGTAGAGGAGAGCCTTCATGGTCCACCTCTAATGGATGCAGAAGACCTCGCGGCCGTTGACGTAGAGCCCCACGCCGGAGCCATGGAAGCCCTCACATTCACCGACGTACGTGAAGAGCGCCGCGCAAACCAAGAGCACCCCGTTCAGGTAGACCCCATGGCTTTGGGAGCCACTGGGGCCGTGACAGGGCTCGACCGTCACGGGCGCGGTGGCGGCCGCGGGGGCGGGAACGAGAAGGAGGGCGGTCAGAAGACTGGCAGCAACCAGGAGGGTGACGCGTTTCATGGTCATCACGAGCAGAAGCTCAGACCATGGACCTGTCCATTCCAGATGAACATGTTGGAGGTCCGGCTCCGGCACCGGGCCAACCACCCCCGATGGCGGCTGCGATGAGGGCCGCCAGGCCACGATCAGATGCCCGGAGGTGGACTGTTGAGCGCCCAGATCCACCATGACCCGGGCAGCAGGACCGTGCACGCGGCCAGCCCCGCCGTGACGAGGCGGACGCGCCCACGGCCCAGGGCATGAAGGACGAGCCCCACCAGGCAAGCAGCCGGAGCCACGATGAGCGCCAGTCCGGTACCCAGCGGCGTCAACCAGAAGATGATCACCGCAGGGTGATCGATCGCCGTAGGGTCCGAGAACAAGAGCCAGATGCCGGCCAGAACAACGCCAGAGTGACCAGCGTGATGCCAGACCGCATCATCACCACGGAAGGCGAGAGGGCCACGCGCGGCCTGGTCCCGCTGGCGGCAGCCACGCTCAGGAGAGCAGCGAACGCGCGATGACCATCCGCTGTACTTCGCTGGTGCCTTCGAAGATCTCGAAGATCTTGATGTCGCGGACGTAGCGCTCCACGTTGTAGTCCTTGGTGTAGCCGTTGCCGCCGTGGATCTGCACGCCATCCAGGGTGGCATCCATGGCCATCTCACTGGCGAACAGCTTGGCGCGGCTGGCTTCCACCGTGAACGGCTTGCCCTGGTCCTTGAGCCAGGCGGCCTTCAGGTAGAGCTGGCGCGCCGCGGCGATGTTGACGTCCATGTTGGCCAGCTTCCACTGGATCGCCTGATGGGACGCGATGGGCACGCCGAACTGGACGCGCTCCTTGGCGTAGGCGATGGAGTCCTCCATGGCGGCGCGGGCGATGCCGGTGGAGCCGCTGGCGGCCATGATGCGGCCGACGTCAAGGGTGCTCATGGCGACCTTGAAGCCGTCGCCTTCCTTGCCAAGGATGTTCTCGGCAGGGATGCGGACATCCTCGAAGAAGATCTGGTTCGTGTAGGAGGCGTTGAGGCCCATCTTCTCTTCGTTCTTGCCGACGCGGAAGCCTTCCGTGTCCGTGGGGACGATGAAGGCCGAGACGCCGCGGGCGTCCTTGGAGTCGGGGTCGGTGCGGGCGAAGGCGATGCAGACATCGGCCACGGCGCCGTTGGAGATGTAGACCTTCTGGCCGCTCAGGACGTATTCGTCGCCGTCGCGGGTGGCCTTCGTGAGGAGACTGCCGGCGTCGCTGCCCGCGGTGGGCTCGGTGAGGGCGTAGCAGCCCATGGCGCCGCCGCTGGCGAGCTTCGGCAGCCATTCCTGCTTCTGCTCCTCGTTGCCCCAGTTGAGGATGGGGCTCACGGTGAGACTGGCGCAGGCGCCGAAGATGACCGAATGGCTCGCACAGGCGCGTGCGATCTCTTCGGCGACGACGGCGAAACTGATGTAGTCGGCTCCGGGGCCGCCGTACTGTTCAGGCACCGTGATGCCCAGGAGGCCCAGTTCGCCCATGCGCTTGGCGGTCGCTTCAGGGAAGGTGTGCTCGTGGTCGTGCTTGGAGGCCACGGGCATGATCTCCTTCTCGGCGAACTCGCGCACCATGTCGCGGATCATGCGCTGGTCGTCGGTCAGCTCGAACTGCATCAAGCCGCGCAGGCGGGTGCCCCTCAAGAAGGCGCCGCAACAGGGGCCGAGTGGCGGGTGCGGGTGTGCGGGTTCTGTGCAGAGCCAACGCTTCTGCCTTTGGCCGTGTCATGGGGGTTGCCGACGGGCGCTTTGACCAGCCGCCCGCGGCCGGGTCATGCCACCACCTTCGACCCGTGCTCCGGGGCCGCCTCAATGGGACCGCATGGCCCCGGAGCCTCCTTTTTGTTTGAATTCCTAACTGTTAGGCTGGCGCTTCGGCCTTTTCTTTCGTCTGCATTCCTTTTTGCAAAGCCAAAAGCTGAGTGGAGGACGACCAAGGTATTGTCGGGCCGCGTACGGTGGCAGAAGCCGAACGCATCGCGCGTCCTCATCCTCTGGATGACGCCCCTGCTCGCCACCCGCGGGGGCACCCTCTCCTCCGCCGCACTGGGCCTTCCTACACCTGGCTGGTTGGCTACACCTTCGGCCCGGTGCGGCGTTTCTTCTCAGGCGAACGACGCGCGTCCGACCACGCGCTGTGGTGCATCAGCCGGCACTTCGTGCCCGGCATCAACGCCATAGCGCTACTCGAACGCTGCGCGCCCGACCACGCGCTGCGGCGCCTCCGCCGGCACTGTGTGCTGGCATCCGCTCCACAACTACTCGTTGAAAGCTACGCGTCCAACGACCCGTTGCGGAGCACTGTCCATGTGCCACAGAATGCCTTGGTCGCCAGGCGCGTGGACGAGGCCCTTCTCCAAGGTGCCCGTCACGGTGCCCTCCTGGCCAGCGCCGGGCGCGTCCGCTTCCAGACGCAAGGGCACGAGCTGCATGCCGAGGCCGAGGTGGACGACGCTGCCGGCGGCCAGGGGTTGCTTGCTGAAGGGGCTGCGGCGCAGCTTGAAGGTCACTTGGGCGCCCACGGCGAGGCTTTCCAACGGCGCATCCGCGAGGGCCAGGACCATGCCCCGGTCGAGCTTGTCGGCATCCGTGTTGCGAAGCGCCAGGCCGACGCGGTCGCCAGTGACGGCCGTCGGCACGTCCACGTCATGCACCTGGATGGAGCGCACCGGGCACAGCACGCCGGCGGGGTGGGCGACGAGGCTGTCGTTCTTCTTCACCTCGCCCTGCTTCACGACGCCGAGCACCACGGCACCGACGCCCTTGACGTTGAAGTGGTGGTCCACCGGCACCATGGCGGCACCTTCCTTCGGCGTCGACGGGATGGTCGCCATGTGTTCGCGGACGGCGGGCCAGTCCTCCTCCGTGAAGAGCTTCCAGCCTTCCAGGCTCGTGCCGGCCAGGAGCGGTTGGATCTGCTCCGGTTGCAGGTAATTCTGGAGGACGATGGCACCGTGGGCGATGCCAGCGGCGTCGGCGGCCAGGATCTGCTCGCCCACCCGGGCGTTCAGTTCCGGCACGACGAGGATCGCTGCGTCGCTGCCGGTCAGCGCGTAACTGAGCGACTGGAGCTTGTCCGGGTAGCGGTCCGGCACGATGACGGTCACGTCGAGGTCGCCGGTCTTGAAGTCGTGCAGGTGGATGTCGCTCTGCGTCCCCACCTTGCCGAACTCGCGGCGCACGTCCAGGTTCCCTAGTAGGGCAGCGGTCACTCCAGGCACGGGCCGCGCGAGCCGGGCGGCCCTCATGAGCGTGACGGGGGCCTGGGTGGCGGGCGGCCGGGCGGCGCAAGCGCTATGCCGGCCCCCCAGGTCGGCGGCGCGTGAGCGAAGACCGGGTGGACTGTGCCGAGTGTGGCGAGCGATACGACTCCGCCGAGTTCACGTTCTGCCCCCGTTGTGGCGGCACCGGTGCCCGACCCGCCGGCGCCAAGCCGACGACCGCCGGCGGTGTGGGGGCGGCCCCGACCATGATGGACATCCAGCGCAGCGTGGCCCGTCGGCGGGTCCAGCGCGGCGGCATCATCCTGGTCGCCATGGGGGCCGCCACGGCTGCCATGCTCATCGCCAGCCTCTTCCTCGTGGAGACCCAGCTGGATGCCAGCCTCGACGCGCTTGCCACGCAAGCCGGCGGAGACCTGGAGATCCAGGTGCTGGGCCCAGCCGGCGACCCCGCCGTCGGCGTCAACGTGACCCTTCTGGACATGGAGGGCTCGGCACTGGCCAACGGCACCACGGGTGCAGGCGGCTGGTGGAACACGACGGCCCCCCAGGCGGGCGTCAACGTGACCGCCCTGGACACCTGGCAGCGGGCGTTCGCCCTCGGCGGCCAGACACTGCCGGTCACCCTGGATGCGACCGCCACGCCCGATGACGCTTGGATCTCCGACGGTGCGCTGGTCACCGGCCTCCGCATCTACATGGTGGTCCTGCTCGCCATGACCCTCTTCGTGGTGGGCGGTGGTATTGCCGCGCTGCGCCTCAAGGGACGCCGCCTCGCCGTCTCCGGCGCGTTCATGGGCTCCATCCCGGCCGTGCTGATGGCACTGGCGACCCTCGGCGCGCTCCCCATGGCCGCAACACTCTTCCTGGTGGCCGCAGCGACGCTCATGGTGGTCGCGACCATGTCCATCTGGCGCGGCCGCACCCTGTTCGCGTCCTAAGCTGGCGGCGCAGCGGCGGCGGAGGGCGGGATCGAGTCCTCCAGGCCACAGTTGGGGCACGTGATCGGCGTCGCCTCGCGCAGCTTGCGGCCCGTGGTGAAGTGGTGCTGGCAGCGGGGGCAGTCGACGGCGACGCGGGGCACGTTGACCTTCTCCGGCTTGCGCAGCGTGTCGCCGCGCAGGGAGGGAAGGACCTCGGTCGTAGCACACTTGGGGCAGACGATGGAGGTCTCCGCCAAGGGGTCCCGCACCAAGGAGAACGCCGTCTCGCAGGTGCCGCAGGTCACCTTCAGGCGCTGCTTGGCCGGACGCTCCGGCCGCTTCCATGGCAGGACCGGCGTGCTGCCGCCCGCCTCGCGCACGGCGACGCGGTCCGACTGTACGTCGTCCCAGCGTTCCCGGCGCTCCGCCCAGATCTCCCGGCGGCGCTCCCGGCGACGGTCGTACTGGCTGCCGGCGTAGTAGCTCTGGCGGCGGGCGTTCTCCAACTCGATGAGGAACTTGCGGTCCTCGTTGAAGTTGAGGTCCACTTCGACGCCGTGCTCCGGGTGTTGGCGCTGGTGGACCCAGAACCGGTTGAGGCGGCTCTGCGTCCATGCGATGAAGAAGAGATTGCCCAGGAGGGGGATCCAGGTGGCCAGCCATAGCAGGAGCGGCGGGCCGTACTTGATGGGGCTGCCGTCCAGCATCTCGCCGACGCGCCTGGCCGACTGCCTGGTGACGATGGTGGGGCCGATGATCGGCAACGCGAGCAACAGGGCGATCAGCCGCGTGTTGAGGCTGAGGTACTCGTGGCCGTCCACTTCCTTGTTGATGCGGTGCAGCCAGATGCGGCGGCTGATACCGAACGTGAGTAGGTAGAAGACAAGGCGCTTCGGCACCTTGCGGTCGCGACCGACGAAGACGACGCGCATGGACTATCCGTTGTACGGGTCGAAGTAGGGCGGGTCCCAGTCGAAGGAGACGTAGGCGATGAGCGCCAGGGCGGCGGCCAGGAGCCAGAGAGCGCCCAGGATGACGCCGGCAGCAGCCATGCCACGGCCACGCTTGTGCTCGTCGCGGCGCAGGCGACCCAGGGCGACGAAGCCGAGGATGATCGCCAGGATGTTGAGGGGGTTCAGGAAGCCGAGGATGCCCAGGATCATGGAGGTGACGGCGAGGCCGTCGGTGCCGCCACGTTCCGTCTCTTCGGGGCTCCAGCCGTCATCGGCGTCGCCCCAGGCCTCCTCGTCGTCCCAAGGCGCCTGTTCCAGGTCCGTGTGCATCTGCACCGTGCCTTCGGGCGCGCCGTGGGCATGGCCGTGGTGTTCGTGCCCTTCGTGACCGCGCTCGCCGTGGCCGCCGGTGCCGGCGCGCCAGTCAAGGTGGCCGCATTCAGGGCAGGCGTGCACCTGGCCTTCGGCGTATTCGTTGACCGCCTGACACTGGGGGCACACGGACGACATGGGACAGGCGCCCATTGGTGTCCGCTTCATAATGTTGCGGACCCGCTTCTTGAAGTCCCCAGGCGGCCGCATGGACGTTCAAACGTTCCATCCACAACGACCAGGAACGCTGGCCGACGCGCCGCGTGGATCGGTCCCCCAGAGGACTGCGCGCCTGCAACCGCCTAAAAACGGCGCGGGCGTCGCGGCGGCCTGCGGGACCTTAGCTTAGCCTGGTGGAGCGGCGGGCTCATAACCCGCTGGTCGTCGGTTCAAATCCGGCAGGTCCCATTTGCCCACCTGGATCTGGAGCGTCAGCCTGTGGGGCCTCGGCCTCCTGTTGTCCCTCCTGCTGATGGCCGCAGTGCTGGCCGGTTGGATCTGAACCTGGCAGGCGGGAAGCAGCCGGCACCTTCTTGCCGCCATGGCCGGCTGGCGGACCATGACCGTCGTGACCGTGCGCCGCACCCTCCCGTTCCCGCCGCAGCAGGTGTTCGACTTCGTGGCCGACATGGCCAACGACCCGCACTGGGCCCCCATGGTGAGCGACGTGACCCAGATTGAAGGTGACGGGCCTGGCGAAGGGGCCCGTTGGGCGTTCCAGCAGGCGATCGGCAAGCGCTCGAAGGAATTGGAGAGCACGATGACCGTGTACGATCGCCCCAGCCGCTTGGCTTGGAGCATCGAGCACCGGCTGCTGGACTACCAGGCGACCATGGCGTTCGAGCCCGTGCAGGGCGGCGCCGCCACACGCGTGGTCCAGACGAACCGGGAATCCTGGAAGGCGATGCCCAAGTGGCTCCAGCTGCTGGCACCCCTGCTCGTCCGCTACCAGCTCAAGAAGCAGCTGCGGCTCCTGGAGAAGGCGTTGGCGGAAGGGGGTCCAAAAACGATCGAGGAGAAGGAAGGGAAGAGGGAAGCACAGGCGCCAAGCGCCTAGGCAAGGAGGTTACTCCTTGGCTTCCATGTAGCCGCACTTACCGCAGGCGTGGCGGTCCTTGTGGTCGCCCATGAAGGTACCAGGGCCGCACTTGGGGCACTCCTTCTTCAGGCGGGTGAGGGTGTCGCCATCGACCTTGTACAGGGAGCTCATTCGGAGGCCTCCTTCTTCTCCTGGAAGAGATTGTTGCGCTTCAGGAGGTGCTTGCGCTCCGTGGCGCGGGCGGCGTCAGCGGACTGGTAGACGCGGGCGGTGCCCTTGGTGGCGGGCATGCCGTAGGCGCTCTCCATGTGGTCGATGACGACGTTCTCGGTCTTGGTGCCCACTTCGGTGGACAGCATCTGGCGCGCCTCGACGCGGCTGGGCGTGTTCTTGCCGACGTGGTGGATGACGAACTCGACGTCCTTGCGGGCGAAGAGGGCGTTGTCCACCGTCTGCTTGATCTCAACGGTCATGGTGTCTCCTTGGCCGGGCACTCCGCCGAGGCGGAGGACCGGGCGTCACAGGGTGCCCAACGGTCAGCTGGGCAGGCGCCGCCAGGAGTGGACTCTTATAGGGGTTTGCCAGGCGCCCCTTGTGCGGCTGCCTCCGCCATCGCCTCGACGATGCCGGTCACGCGCTCCTTCAAAGCCGCGTCAACATCGACCGGGACCACGCCGCGTCCGGGCGCGCCGTAGAGCACGATGGCGCCCAGGGGAGCCAGGAGGAAACAAGGGAGCGCCAGGAGGTCCTCTTCCCCCTCGACGACGACGCGGGTGCACGCCGGCGGCGGCCGCGCCAGGGCGTCGGCCACAGCGTCCCAACCCTCGCGGGTCACCACGGCGGGCGGGTTGCTCACCCGGATCTCGTGGTCACCCCAGGAGCCCAGTTCGCGGCGGAAGCGCTCGTCGTCCTCGCCCCGCTGGGTCTTGTAGTCACAAATGAAGAGCCGCGGGGTGAGGCCCAGCTCCTTGAGCGTCAGGCTCACCACGTCGCCCACGGCCACCAGGGGCGCCGCTGGGCACTCGGCCAGGTGTTCGGCCAACTCGTCCGTGGACAGCGCAATGGCCCAAGGGGTGGCCAAGCGGGGCCGCAGCTCATCCGGCAGCAGGTGAGGCCGGTCGGCGGGCGGCCGCAAGTCGGCCATGTTCAGAGCTTGGCCCAGGTGCCGTCCTCGCGCTCCTCGAAGCGCTGCAGGACGATGCGCCAGGCGGCCTTCTCAGCGTGGGCCTCACTGTGGCGCCAGCCGAAGTCCTTGTTGTACGTGTCCACGAAGAGCTGTTGGGCGTCCTCGGGGAGCGCCTTGGCCGGCTTAGGGAGTCCCGTGACGTCGGCGATCATGCTACCGGACCTTCAGAGCGTAGTTGCCGGATTTGGAGATGTTCATCGCCTCCGCCAGGTCGCTCTTGGCCGGGTCGAGCACCGCCAGGAACCCGCTCCACTGCTTGCTCGTGGGACCGCCGCACAGGGGGCAGATCGCCTCTTCGGACAGGAAGTGGTCCTGCTTGCAGGCGCGGATCATCTACGCCGCCCCCGCGCCGCCGGCGGCAGCCTGTTCGCGCTGCTTGTGGCGGTCCTCGTCGATCCACTCGAAGCGCCCGAGGCCGGGCTGGCGCATGGTCAGACCGATCTTCGATTCACGGGGCGACAGTTCGTTGAGGCTGGCGGTCACGATGCGGGCGCGCACGTTGTCGCCCACGTCGAGGAAGCGGCCGGACTCCTTGCCGGTGATGCGCTCGTTGCCCACGTCGGCGGACACGAAGTCGTTCATCACCTGGCTCATGTGGACCAGGGCGTCCAGAGGACCGATGTGCACGAAGGCGCCGAACTCGACGACCTCCGCCACGATGCCGTCGACGACCTCTTGGTTGTCCGGCTTGAAGGTGAGGGCGTCGAAGACGACCTTCTGGAAGATGGCGCCGTCGCCGTGGATGATCTTGCCGTCACCCTCGGGCTGCACGTTGGTCGTGAGCACCGTCACGCCGTGGTTCTTGGTGAGGCGGCCCTCGAAGGCCTGCTGCACCAGGATCTCCAGGCTGAACTGCAGGTCCTCCACCATCATCTCCGGGGGAATCCGGACCGTGTCCTCCATCTGTACGACGCGATACATAGCGGGCGCTCCCTGACGGCGGTGGCCACTCGGACCGACTTTTGAGGGTTTTGGTCACCCCAAGGAGGAGAAGGGCGGGCGAAGAGGGGGGAGAGAAGGCGCTGAGGGGGCCCCAGGGCCGGCGCAGGGTGTGCGCCGCGGGCCGCTGCGGACCTACGCCGGGTTGACGCAACTGCGACCAAGCGCCGAGAGCTGGTCTTCCGTCTCGTAGTAGTCCACGTGGACAGAGAGTTCCAGGTTGCCGTCGACGAGCGTGCCGCTGACGCTGGCCGTGTAGTCGCCCATCTGGAGGTTCTCGGCCACTTCGCTCCAGGACGCGGTGCGGTTGCCTGAGTCGAGCGCGAACTCCTTGACCAGGGTGCCATCCGGCGCCGTCAAGGTGACCGTCACCGGCTGCGCCTGCCCTGCCAAGAGGTGGTTGGGGTCAAGTGCGGCCGTGAACGTGGCGCTGCGGGAGGCACAGGGGAACGAGACGGGGAACGTCCAGGAGTCCTCCAAAGTGGGGCTGGGGCTGTCGGGGCCCAGGAAGCGGAACAGGGCGCTGTCGAACAGGTCGGCCGGGATGTTGAGCGGCTCCTGGTACGGTAGGCCGCCCGCAAGCTCGCCCTTCTTGCTCATTAGCTTGTCTTCGAACCCAGGGTAGACGATCATGCTCATGCCGCCGCCGGGGGCCATGTGGTCGTTGGTGACATGGCCATCGACGTGCGTGTGCATCATCCAGGCGCCCGGCGTGTGGCCTTCGATGACCACGTCGTAGCGCTCGGCGGGGCCGATGAGCAGGGTGTCGACGTAGAAGCGGGCCGCCGGCGGCAGGGGGTTGCCGTCGCGGTGCGTCACGAGCATGTCGTGGCCGTGGGTGTGGATCGTCTCCACCGTCTCGCCAGCGTTCAGGAAGCGGACCCGGACCCGTTCGCCCACATCGATCTTGATGAGGCTATCCGGATCCTCGAGCGTATTTGGTAGGCTCACGCCATTGAGCATCCAGGTATCGGGTGAGACATCGACGGGTGGGTTCTGGCAGCCTTGGATGCCGCTGGCGCCGCAGGTGGCACCGTGGCGGTGCTTGGCGTGAGGATCCAAGACCTCGCCCGGCTTGAGGGGGATCGCCTCCACCTGGTCACGCACGAGCGTGTGGTAGACGAACGTGTATTCCCGATCGATGTCCTTGGGCTCGTAGGTCTCGTCCTGCGGCTCCACGATAATGACGCCGAAGAGCCCCTGCATGACGTGGAACTGGGTGTCCACGTGGCAGTGGTACCACAGGGTGCCGGCGCGGCGAGCGATGAAGTCGTAGGTGAAGCTGGTGCCGGGGGTGACGGAGTCCTGGGTGTTGCCGGGCACGCCGTCACTCTCCCAGGGCACGTACTGGCCGTGCCAGTGGATCGTGTGGGGGTGGAAGTGCTCGTTCTGGAACTCCACGATGACACGGTCGCCCTGCTTGACGCGCAGCTGCGGGCCGGGCACGCTGCACTTGTCGCCAAGGGCATCGCGGGCAGCACCGGCCGTCGTCATCAGCGTCCCTTCCTGGTGGCGGTACTCGATGGCGTCCACGGAGTACTGGTCGTTGGGGTCCTTCGCCTCGGCGCAGAACGCCCATAGGTTGGCCTTGAAGCCAGGGTAGACCTCCATCTCGATGAGGTCCTCGACCCACATGCGGAGCTTGACCTCGCGGCCGGTCTCCTTGAAGCCCTCGCCGGGCTTGAAGTCGAAGCCTTCGTCCCCACCCAGGCAGCCTGCGAGGCTGAACGTGAGCATCAGGGAGGCGAGCCAGAGAGCCTTGCGCGAAGAAGTACCGACCATGTTGGACCTCGTCCCTCAACAGGGAGGATAGGTTTCGATGCAGGCCGGTTCGTCAAAGGGTTTGTGGTCGCTTATCCCCGGGCTTGTTCCAGGATCGTAAAAGGGATGGGAAGGGGGCAGAAGGGGTGCAAAAGTGGGCCACAGAGGCCCTTGGCCAGCATAGCCCGCGGGCCTCGACGGACCTACAGGGGCTCGAACGCGTTGGCGGGGCGGACATCCTGGATGCCCACCACGTCGACGGTGTAGTCGACCTGGAGACCCTGGGCCAGCTTCAGCACGATGCGGTAGTTGCCGGCGGCCAGCCCCTGGATGACCTGGTTGCCCTCCAGGTCCACGAGCTTCGGGCTCCCGTCCTGGTAGATCGTGTACGTGACGCCCTCCCCGGTGACGTTGAAGTACGTCGCCTTGTTGGGCAGGCTGAGCGCGAAACTGTGCTCCACACGGTCATAGGGCGACTGGCCAGCCGGATCGCCCAGCTGGTCCATGAGGTCCTGGACCTGGCCGTTGTCGCCACCCGCGAAGGTGCCGGCGAAGCTCGCCTCGATGCGCTCCGGGGGGCGCTCGTCACTGACGTAGACGGTGAACTCACCGGCCACCGCGGGCATCTTGGGGTCACCGGCCAGCATGGTCACCTGGTAGACGCCGGACTGCGTGAAGCTGCCACCGACGGTGGCGTCGCGGCCGGGTTGGCTGCCGGTGCCGAAGCTGTCGCAGAAGTCGCCGTCCGCCATGCGGTCGGGCGTCGGAAGGGTGCCGTTGGCGATGCGGGAGGGGACCGTGGCGGCGCTGCCGGAACCGAACTCGACGCCGCCTTCGAAGCCGCCGCCGTGGGCGTGGCCGCCGTGCGCCGGGGAAAGGTCGCCCTTGCGGAAGCAGATCCAGGAGAACACGAGAGGGTCGCCGTCGGCGTCCGTGCTGGAGGCGCCGCTGAAGATGCCCTCTTCGCCCACCAGGAGCCAGTCGGTGTTGGCCTCGAGGACCAGTTCCGGCGGCGTGTTGGTGCCGCTGCCGAGCGTGATCTGCTTCTCGTAGTCTGTGGTCTCGCCGGCCTTGTCGGCCACCAGGCGGACGGTCACGGTGCCGTCCGTGAACCCGAACGTGTGCTCGACGGTCTTGCCGGTCGCCGGAGGCGTACCGTCGCCGAAGTTCCAGGTGTAGGTATCGGCGCCCATGGTCGCCTTGAACGTGAACGCGTCGGTGACGGGGTCCTTGCCACCGCTGACCTTGATGGGCTCGCTGCCGCTGTCGCCGCTGTCGGTACATCCCGCAAGGGCGACGGCGACAAGAAGAACGGGCACAGCCCAGCTTCGGCTGGTCTTCATGTGCTTTCGATGCCTGGCTTTTTCGCTTAAGGGTTATGGTAAGACGACCCGAGTAACTTCTTGGCCGGGCCCGCGTGCGCGGCGCGTGGACGTGGCCCGACTGCGGCAGGACTTCCCCGTGCTGGCGGGCGACGATGCCCCCGTCTACCTCGATTCGGCGTGCATGACGCTCAAGCCGCGCCAGGTCACGGCCGCCGTCGCGCACTACATGGACGAGCTGGGCGCCTGCGCCGGTCGCAGCGTCCACCGCCTGGCTGGCGAAGTGGCGGAAGCGACCACCGAAGCCCGCGCCAAGGTGGCCGCCCTGGCCGGCGTCGCGCCGGAGCGGCTCGTCTGGCAGCCCAACACGACCACCGCGATCAACCTCGTCGCCAGCGGCACCGCCTGGGCCAAGGACGGCTCCGACGTGGTGATGACCACCGACCGGGAGCACAACAGCAACCTGGTCCCATGGCTGCGCCTGCACACCACCGGGCGCGCCCGCCACGCCGTGCTGCCGACGGGCGACCGGGGCGAGGTGGACCTGGACCACTGGCACGCCCTCCTGGAGGAACACAAGCCCCGCCTGGTGGCGCTCGGCCAGGCGAGCAACGTGGACGGCACCTCCATCCCGGCCCGCGAAGCCGTGCGGCTCGCGCAGGACCTGGGCGCCCGGGTGCTCCTCGATGCGGCGCAGGCGATGCCCCACCAGGAGGTCCGCGTGGACGACCTCGGCGCCGACTACACCTGTTGGAGCCTGCACAAGATGCTCGGCCCCAGCGGCGTCGGCGCCTTGGCCGGAGGCAGCCTGGAGGCCCTGGAAGAGCTGGAGCCCCTCACGGTCGGTGGCCACACGGTCGACCGGTCCAACCTGGGCGGCTACGACCTTTCACGGGTGCCCGACCGCTTCGAAGGCGGCCTGCAGGACTACGGCGGACAGATCGGCGCCGGCGCCGCCTGCGACTACCTGACCGCCGTCGGTCGCGACGAGGTGGCCGCCCACGAACGGAAGCTGAACGCCCGGCTCCACGAAGGGCTGCTGGCGGCCGGCGTGCCCGAAGAGGCGATCCTGGGCCCCTTGGACCCGGCGGCGCGCGGCGGCCTCACAGCGTTCAACCTCCCTGGCCTGACGCCCCACGAGGTGGCGTTGTACCTGGACGAGGTGGCCGGCATCGCCGTGCGCAGCGGCCACCACTGCAACCACGCCACCTTCGCCAAGCTCGGCCAGGACGGCGCCGTGCGCAGCAGCCTCTACCTCTACAACACGGAGCAGGACGTGGACGCCCTGGTGGCGGCGGTCGAAGAGCTCGCGGCGGCCCTTTAGCGGAAGCCCCCGGCAAAGGCACGATTCGCTGTTCCTGAACGTTTCCGAGCCGCCATTGCGACGCTTCGCCTCTACGCCGCTAGCTGGTTGCGCAAACGCGCAAGCGGCCGATTTGGTAACATGCGTCGATGGGGCGCGGCGGCATAGCAAGCAGTAACAGGAAGGCGACATCACCCAATGGGTGGAAAGCGGGTCAATAACGAGTTAGACGACCTACCGGGGCCAGACTGCCATCCGACTAGATCTGGTCCAGCGGTTTTCCGATATCCGCCATTTCAATTGGCAGAATGTCCTGCACGTCTTCTTGAGCATTTTCCGGCTGATGAACAGCTACTAGCCGCCACTCTGCTTCGACGCGATAGCGAGGGCGTTTGAATCCTAGACTCATCAGGGTGAACGGGGTCCGCAGAGCCCAGTAAGAGGCGGTGCCGGCGGCCGAAGTCTCAAGGTTTTGGTTGTCCTGCATTCGATTCTCCTGCTTGGATAAGACGCCACGAATCACGTAGTCTGCAATATCAATGAATGCATCCAAGTCGTACCGAACAGGAATCATATGCATGCCAATTTTGTGCATTGCCCTCGGAGAAAGGTATCCGCTTAGCTCGCGCTCAACAGAAATATCGACAAATTCCCCCTTCTCCATCCGCTCAAAATGGTGGCGGGTGGTTTCCAGCGGCCCTTCCTCTGTGAAACAGGCTACGTGTGCCTGTAATTTGTCCGCAAATGGCCCTGCATCGTCGGAAAGTTTGGTGAGGGCAATCCGCCCTATCTCCGAGTCTTCAGTTTCCACGATTCCTTCCATAACGTTCCGGAGTGTGCTCCAGCCCAGACGCCACTCCAACCGATCGCTATTGTGAAGCTTCTGAAGTCTGGTCGCCCAAAGCTCTCGGTTGGCCTCTATTGACTCCTTTCCCTCCACCGTCGTGAAATGCCAAAGCTGGTCCGGCAAGCCCCGTGGATTCCACAGCTTACGCATCGACGCCAGAGCCCAATCTCGACACTCATGGCTCGTCGTTCCGTGGGTCACGCCCGCAATCACGAACCCCGCACGGACCTTTGCCTGAAAACTTAGGCCGCCCTTACGGGGTCCGTCGATGGCCTCCAGCGCCGGTTGACTCTGGAGGTTTCCGGGTATGTGGCAGGAACCCATTGGTGGCGGTAGGCGGCCTAACAACTCACTCAACCCGACCGTTCGCTGCGCTCACGGGCTCGCTCCGCGAGCGGCGGGTTAGCTCGTAATCGCTAGACCGCTGTCCGCGATTGCCGGAACCCGGGTAAAAATCCAGAAGTGCAAGATATTTCAACATGCCTTACAGTTCTTTCCGCATGGATGAAGATGTCGTCGAACGCCGCAATCAAGCCTTTCTGCGGATAGACCGCCACTTTCACACAGGTTTCCTTGCAGTCAGCCTCACAATGCTAACGGCGCGGATTTCGAATCCGAAAGATTCCTTCGCCGACGAATTAGCTCTGGTTGCACTGTGCATTTCATTGCCGCTACTCGCGGGATACCTCTTGGCTTCGTCCACCGACGAGTTCGCCATTCTACGCCCGGCCCGAAAGTTGAGGGATGCAACGAGCAAGATTGCAGTCGCCACCTCAATTGTTGGGCTTGGCGCATCCGTGTACTCAGTTTCCGCAGCGGCGGCCGGGGCGTTCGCGGTGGCGGGGATCATT